>NZ_JANQOI010000168.1 GCF_028289705.1 Pelagibius sp. | reverse complement strand
GGCTATCACCTGATCACCGGCAAGCTGGAGAGCCTGGACCTGGCCGGGCAGAGCGACCCCGCCGAAGCCTGCCGCCAATGGCTGCAACAGTCATAAACGATCACCTACCCCTCGAACGCCGTGCCTGACCCGCTCCCCCAATTCCTCCTTGTGACTCCGCCGCTGGACGACCCGGCGGCGGCCGGCGACGCACTGGCCGGCGCCCTCGACGGCCTGCTCACCGGGCTCGGCGATCCCCTCGAATACGGGCTCTCGGTGCTGCTGCTGCGCGACGGCGCGCTCGACGACGATGCCCATCTGGAACGGGCCACGCCCCTGCTGGTGCGGGCCCAGGCCGCCGGCGTTGCCGTGCTGTTCGAGAACCGCGTCGGTCTGGTCGAGCCTAGCGGCGGCGACGGGGTGCACCTGTCGCTCGGCGAGAAGCCCGGTGCCGTGAAGGCCCTGCGCCGCCAGCTCGGCGAGGGCGTCATCCTCGGGGCCGCCTGCGGCGCCTCCCGCCACGCCGCCATGCTGGCCGGCGAGGAGGGCGCCGACTACGTCGCCTTCGGCGCCCTGGATGGCTCGGAAGCCACCGATCCGGACCTGGTCGATTGGTGGGCCCGCTCCATGACCCCGCCGCTGGTCGTCTGCGGCGCCGGGGACCCGGCGGCGGTCCGATCCTATGCCGAAGCCGGCGCCGATTTCATCGCCTTGAATGCCGATATGTGGCTGCACGTGGACAACCCCCTCGCCGCCTTCACCGGCCTTGCAAAAGCGGCCGGCCACAACCTCTGAGGGGCGTTGTCACCTTGGGGGCAAGCTGGTAGCTTCCGCGCGCTTTTTCGCGGCACCACTTCTCGGACCCATCAGACATGAAGATCAACGGCAATGCCATCCGTCCCGGCAACGTCATCGAGCACAAGAACCGTCTCTGGCGCGCGGTGAAGATCCAGCACACCCAGCCCGGCAAGGGCGGTGCCTATCTGCAGGTGGAGCTGAAGGACATCCGCGACGGCACCAAGCTGAACGAGCGCTTCCGCGCCAGCGAGGACGTGGAGCGGGTGCGCCTGGACCAGAAGGAGTTCCAGTACCTCTTCGCCGACGACGACATGCTGACCTTCATGGACAACGAGAGCTACGAGCAGATCAGCCTGCACAAGGACATGGTGGGCGAGCCGGTGGTCTTCCTGCAGGACGGCATGACCGTCACCATCGAGTCCTACGAGGGCGAGGCGATCTCCGTCATGCTGCCGGACACGGTGATCATGGAAATCGTCGAGGCCGACGCGGTGGTGAAGGGGCAGACCGCCTCCTCCTCCTACAAGCCGGCGGTGCTGGAGAACGGCTCGCGGGTCATGGTGCCGCCGCACATCGAAAGCGGCACCCGCATCGTCGTCAACACCGCCGACGCCAGCTACGTCGAGCGGGCCAAGGGCTGAGCCAGGCTCCCCGCCCCTCCCTTCTCTCCGCCTCTCGGCCGCCGTCAAGAAAGCCCCCTGCCGCCATGGCCACCCGTTCCGCCCTCATCAACGTCATGGCCAAGGCCGCCGAGAAGGCCGCGCGCGGCCTCAAGCGCGACTTCGGCGAGGTCGAAAATCTCCAGGTCTCCCGCAAGGGGCCGGCGGACTTCGTCTCCGCCGCCGACCTGAAAGCCGAGAAGACCATCCGTGAGGAGCTGTCGCGGGCGCGGCCCGGCTACGGCTTCCTGATGGAGGAGTCCGGCGCGGTGGCGCCGAGCGACGACAGCGGCCGGCGCTGGATCGTCGACCCCCTGGACGGCACCACCAACTTCCTCCACGGCCTGCCGCAGTTCGCCATCTCCATCGCCCTGGAGGAGCGCGGCGAGATCATCGCCGGGCTGATCTACGATCCCATCAAGGACGATCTCTTCCATGCCGAGCGCGGCGGCGGCGCCTTCCACAACGACCGGCGGCTCAGGGTCTCCTCGCGCAACCGCCTGGCCGAGAGCCTGATCGCCACCGGCGCCCCCTACATCGGCCACGGCGACCGCGAGCGATACCTGGGCGAGATCGACGCGGTGATGGAACAGACCGCCGGCATCCGCCGCTGGGGCTCGGCCGCCCTGGACCTGGCCTATGTGGCCGCCGGGCGCTTCGACGCCTTCTGGGAATGGGGCCTCTCGGCCTGGGATATCGCCGCCGGGACGATCCTGGTGCGCGAGGCCGGCGGCTACGTAAGCGAATTGAACGGCAAGACAATCAACCTGGAAAGCGGGTCGATTCTGGCCAGCAACAACAACATCCACAGCGACCTCATGAAGCTCCTGCGCAAACCTTTGGGTAACCAAAGGGCGCGATAATAGGGTCCTCGCAGTCCGTGTCGCCGCGGCGGGCCGGCGCCGTCCGCGCCCGCAATTCGGTTGTCCCGGGCCTGCAGGAGGAATACTGTTAACCAAAAGCGTTCTCTGCGGAGAACCGGGGGAATTCAGGGGCCGAATGACCATGTCCGCCGATCGCGGGTGCTTCACGCGCCATGAAATCCGTGGTGCCGGATCGCTGAAAGCGATCGCGGCGGGACTTCTTGCGGCCTCCGGCGCTCTGACGCTGGCTCTGGCCGGCGACCCGGCGGAGGCCCAGACCCGCTCGAATTCGGGCATCCACATCAATACCGAGGTGCTGGACAGTCTGGGCCCGGGACCGGAGCCCATCGCCCCGCTGCCGCCCAGCCCGCCGCCCTTGAACGCGCCGGTGCCCATCGGGCCGGCGGTACAGTTCCCCGGGCTCGAGCCCAGCACCCCCAACGCCCAGCCCGGCCAGCCGCCGCGCCAGGGCGACGGTATTCTGGTGACCCGCCCGGGAACCCTGTTGTTCCCGCCGCTGCAGGCCCCCTCCAGCAGCCTGACCCCGGGCTTCTCCGTGGAAGCCAACGACCAGCAGCGCAAGAAGGCCTTCGAAAACGCCTTCGCCAACGGGCCGGAGCCGGAGTCCCAGCTTCTGCTGCCGCTGGCCAAGGGGAACCAGCCGCCGGCGGCCGATGACGGCAAGTGGGAGTTCCAGACCGTCATCATCGATTCCCGTCCCCTGCCGATGCCGGCCCCGCGCAAGCCGCAGCCGACGCCGGCGATGCTGGCCGCCCTGGAAGCGCCCGCCGCGCAGATGGCCGCAGCGGAGCCGGCCGAGCAGGAACCGGGCCTGCAGGAGAGCCTCGCCGAGCAGCGGCCTTCCCTGGCCCCGATTCCGGTCGAAACGGCGGAACTCTCGCCACCGCCGGGACTGGCACCCGAATTTGCGGGCAAGACCGCAGACACGCCCGCGCCGTCCCCCAGTGTTGCGTCTGAAGCGGCCCCCGAACCGGCCACCGTTGTGGCCGAGAGCTCGCTGGAGACGATGGCCAGCGAGCCGGCGGAGGCGCCGGCGGATCCGTCGCTGGCCGAGGTGGCGGATGTCGCCCTGCTGTCCGAACGCCCGGACGATTCCCTGCGTGCCGACGCGCCGCCGACGAGCAGCCTGCCCTCGCCCTCACCGGCGGTCAGCGAGGACAGCGCGCCGGTCAGCCTGCTGCCTGAGGAGCGCGCGGCCGCCACCGACGTGCCCGTCGCCGAGACACCGGCCTCCCCCGCCACCCTGCAGCAGACCGCCGCCCTGCTGGACCCGGTGGCGATGGAAGACATTTCCTTCACCTTCGATGCGGACTCGGCCGAATTGACGCCTTCGGCGCGCGCCGCGCTCCGCACCCTGGCCGATGACCTGCGCGGCAGCGATGAAGATCGCATTCAGGTCCTGGGCTTCGCGTCCAGCGAAGAGGGATCGCCCGATCTCGCGCGCCAGTTGGCCCTCTCCCGGGCTCTCAAGGTCCGGACCTTCCTGATCGACGCCGGGATCCCCTCGGCGCGAATCCAGGTGCGCCCGCCCAGCGCCCTCTCCGGCAGCGGCCCCGCAAATCGGGTCGACATCAAGCCCATTGGCAGCTAACCCTTAGGGTCTGTCGACATGCATTTCGCCGGATCCCTTCGGGACGGGGCTGATACTTCCTAGGACCGCGCCGCGGATGCCTTGTGGGAATTCACCCCACGGTGCCGCCCGCTCCTAACCCTCAATGGATTGACCAGGGCGAATATCGGCTCCTGCCACGACGGCGAAATGAGTGCGACAGGCCCTGGTGCGTGATATGTAGTGCCGAGTCCCGGCGCGGCAGCGATTCGCGGCGACGGCACGGATTCATTGGGAGACCCGCTCTAGGGGGGAACGAGCGGGTGCAAGGGTAAGACCGCTCGGATGTCCTTCCTGCAGACCTATCTCCTGCGCATGGTGCTCTTCCTGGCTGCCGTCATCATTGCCGGCGCCTTCATCGCACCGCAATTGCAGGACGCCTTTCTGGCCAACTGGCTGCTCAACGGGCTGATCATGCTGATCCTGCTGTTCGGGATCGGCCTCAGCTTCGTGCAGGTGCTCGGCCTCAGGGGCGAGATCCACTGGCTGGAAACCCTACGGCGCGAAAGCCGCGGCGGGCTGATCTTTCCCGGCACCCTGTCCCAGGAATCGCCGCCCCGGCTGCTGGGGCCCATGGTCACCATGATCGGCGATCGGGCCGGCCGGCTGAGCCTTTCCACCATGTCGATGCGCACCCTTCTGGATACCATCCAGACCCGCATCGACGAGTCCCACGAGATCTCCCGCTATTTCATCGGCCTGCTGATCTTCCTCGGCCTGCTGGGCACCTTCTGGGGCCTGCTGGACACGGTGAATGCGGTGGGCGAGACCATCGGCGGCCTCTCTGGCGGCAGCAGCGACCCGGTGGCCCTCTTCGAGGATCTGAAGGGCGGCCTGGAAGCGCCGCTCTCCGGCATGGGCACGGCCTTCAGCTCCTCGCTCTTCGGCCTCGCCGGCTCCCTGGTTCTGGGCTTCCTCGAACTGAACTCGGCCCAGGCCCACAACCGCTTCGTCAACGAGCTGGAAGAGTGGCTCTCCAGCATCACCAAGCTGAGCAGCGCCGGCGTCACCGGCGAAGGCGATCAGCCGGTCTCCGCCTACGTCCACGCGCTGCTTGAAAAGACCGCCGACAGTATGGAACAGCTCCAGCGCACCGTGGCCCGCGGGGAGGAAGACCGCGTCGCCATCAACCAGAATCTGGCGGCGCTGACCGAGCGGCTAAGCAACCTCACCGACCACATGCGCACCGAACAGTCGGTGATGCTGTCCATCGCCGAGACCCAGGCCAGCCTCAAGCCCCTGCTGGCGAAAATCGCCGAAGCCAGCGGCGAGGAAGCCGGTCTCGACAAGGCGACCAAGGGCCATATCCGCAACCTCGACCTGCGGCTCGAACGCATGGCCGCGGAGATGGCCGGCGGACGCGAACAGGCGGTGGAAGAGTTGCGCAGCGAGATCCGCCTCTTGACCCGCACCCTGGCCGCCATGGCCGAGGAAGGCTAGGGCCCACTCTCAGGATTAGGTGCATCATGAGATCGACTTTTCGGCCGCACCTGACAGAAGCCGCGCGCAGCACGATGTGGTGCATCGGGCAAGCGGGGCCACGCCGCGGGTGCGGAGCGAAAAGCGACCCCGCGGGCGGTCCACTACTGTCCGGTTTAGGTCAGCATCGGGGAAAACAGGCTGCCATCGGGTGTGTAGCTCACCCCCCTCCCAACCTCCCCCCGTCAAGGGGGGAGGAGAGTTTTCCCAGCCGCTCCAATAACTTCCCCCTCCCCCTTCGACGGGGGAGGGTTGGGGTGGGGGTGACAACCTTTCAGCCAAAAGCCGTCCACCACTCCGGGCTCGCTTTCCTGTCCTACAACCAACTGCCCGGCTCCAACACCTTGCAATGCGACCCTCTTCGCAAACGGAAGAAAGCTAAACCGGACAGCAGTGCGGGCGGTCGGGAACGCCCCGTGGACGTCGTCGCACCGGCTGGCCGATGGCCCACATCGCCTGCACCGGTGCTCCTAGCCACGGGGCGTTCCCGACCGTCTCATGGCGCACCCAATCCAGATAGCGGGTCCTAATGTACGCCCTCGGCCGCGGCGGGTCGCGCCGGTCCATCAACATCTGGCCGGGCTTTGTCGACGGCCTCGCCACCCTGCTGCTGGTGGTCATCTTCGTCCTCATGGTCTTCATGGTGGCGCAGTTCTTCCTGTCGGTCGCCCTGACCGGCAAGGACGAGGCGCTGCTGCGCCTGGAAAGCGAGATCGCCGAGCTGGCCGACCTGCTGGCGCTGGAGCGCAGCGCTAACGAGGAACTGCGGGTGAACGTGGCGCAGCTTTCCTCCGAGCTGCAGTCGTCCCTCGCCTCGCGGGAGTCTCTGGCCAGCCAGCTCGCCGCCCTCAGCGAACAGCAGGAGTCGCTCTCCAGCCAGGTCTCCTCCCTGGCCGACGAGCGCGACAGCCTGACCAACCAGCTCGCCGCCCTGCTCAGCGAACGCGACAGCCTGTCGGAGCAGCTCTCGAGCCTGACCATCGAACGCGACGAGCTGGCCCGCCTGCTGGCCAGCGAGCAGGACGAGACCGGGCGGCTGACGGCCTTGCTGGGCGAGAGCGAGCAGGCCCAGGCCCAGTTGCGCAGCGACCTCAGCGAGCGCGAGACGGCCCTCGCGGCGGTCCAGGCCCTGCTGGAGGAAAACCGCGAAACCCTCGCGGCCCGTGCCGAGGAATTGGAACGCAGCCGCCAGGACCTTGCCCAAAGCCAGGAGGATCTGGAGCAAAGCCAGCAGGCTTTGGCCGCCAGCGAGGAGGAACTGGCGGCGAGCCGGGAGGCCCAGAGCCTCACCCAGGAAGAGCTGGAAACGATCCGCCAGGCGCTGGCCGCCCGCAACGCGGAGCTGGATGCCGAACGCGCCCGGCTGGAGGCGGCGCTGGCGCGCATGAGCACCGACCAGAAGAAGCTGGAGGAGGCCCTGGCGCTGATCGCCGCCGGCAAGGCGGATCTGGAGGACGCCTATGCCACCATCGAGGCGGACAAGGCGAAGATCGAAACCCAGCTGGCCGAGATCGCCATCCTCAAGTCCCTGCGCGACGACCTGGCCGAGCAGTTGAAGGCAGCCGAGGCCGCGGGACGGGAACAGGGCGAGGCCCTGGCGGAGCAGCAGCAGCTTTCCGAAGAGGCGCAGATCCAGATCTCCCTCCTGAACCAGCAACTGGCGGCGCTGCGCCAGCAACTCACCACCCTTTCCGAGGCCCTCGATCTGGCGGAGGCGGAGAACGAGGCTCAGCAGGTGCAGATCGCCGATCTCGGCAAGCGCCTCAACGTCGCCCTGGCCAGCAAGGTGCAGGAGCTGGCGCGCTACCGCTCCGAGTTCTTCGGCCGGCTGCGCGAAGCCATCGGCAACCGCCAGGACATCCGCATCGTCGGCGACCGCTTCGTCTTCCAGTCTGAGATCCTCTTCGGCAGCGGCTCGGCCACCATCGGCGAGGAGGGCCAGGTCCAGTTGGGCCGGCTGGCCGAGACCCTGCGGGAAATCTCGGGAACCATCCCCGCGGAGCTGGACTGGGTGCTGCGCGTCGACGGCCACACCGACCGCGCGCCCATCGCCACCTTCCAGTTCCCCTCCAACTGGGAACTCTCCTCGGCGCGCGCTATCTCGGTGGTGAAGTTCCTTATCGAGCGGGGCATCCCGGCGAACCGGCTGGCCGCCACCGGCTTCGGCGAGTTTCAGCCGCTGGATGCCGGCGACGACGAGATCGCCTTCCGCCGCAACCGCCGCATCGAGTTCAAGCTCACCCAGCGCTGAGCCCCCTTCCCCCATCAGACTGACACAAGGACTGCCGCTTTCGCCCTGTACGGCGAGCCCCGAACTGGAGCGCCGACGGTTGACGCCGCATGATTCTTTATATAACCATATGGTTATGGATGGAGTTGACCGTGGGGCGGACCCAGAGACCCTGGACGCGGTCTTCGCCGCGCTTGCTGACCCGACGCGGCGGGCGATCCTGTCGCGGCTGGCCGCCAGCGCGGCCTCGGTGAACGAACTCACCGAGCCCTTTGCGATGAGCCAGCCGGCGGTCTCCAAGCACCTGAAGGTGTTGGAGCGGGCGGGGCTGATCGAGCGGGACGTCGACCGGCAACGCAGGCCGGCGCGGCTGAAGGCAGAGGCGATGGCAGCCGCGGTCGGCTGGCTCGAAGCGTTCAGGCAGTTCTGGTCAGAAAGCTTCGACCAGCTCGACGGCCTGCTGGAAGAGCTAAAGAAGACCGAGACGCAGGGATCCGATCACGGGGGAAACGGACATGAGTGACTTGCCGACCTATGTGCTGGAGCGGGTGTTCGATGCCCCGCGCGCACTGGTTTGGAAAGCCTGGACTGAGCCGCAGCTTCTGGCGCGCTGGTATGGCCCGCGGGTGGAGACGCTTGTCCACCGCTTCGACCTGCAGCCCGGCGGGCTGTGGCTCAACGAGATGCGGTGGGACGGCAAGTCCAACTATCAGCGGGTCGAATTCACGGAGGTCAGCCCGCCGGAGCGGCTGGTCTGGCTGCACTCGGTATCCGACGCGGACTGGAACGTCATCTCCAACCCCATGATGGCTGACTGGCCAAGGGTGCTGCTGACGACCGTGACCTTCGAGGAAGCGGACGGGAAAACCAGCTTGCGTCTGACTTGGGTGCCCCATGAGGCAAGTGAGGCCGAGATCGCCTGCTTCGCCGCCGCGATGGCCGGCATGGACAAGGGCTGGGGTGCCGGGATGGAACTGCTCGCCGAATTGCTGGCCGAACTGCAGGCCTGAGCGGTTGGTTGCCGGGGATCTCGCGGCTCAGACCGGCGCCAATCCCCCACTCTGCTAAGCCACGGGCACCAGAATCGGACAGTCTTTGCAGGCCCCGCTGTCGCAGAGACGGCAGATGCGCAGCTTGTGCGTGTCATCCCGCGAGACCGTGGTCAGAAGCTTGCCGAGAAGCGTTGCCAGCGTCTTCTGCTCCTGTGCGCTCAGACGTGAAACGAGAGGCGCGAGGACGGCCGAGCGCTCTTCGAGAATGTCTCGTCTGACCTCTTTTCCGGCGGCGGTCAGGTAGAGCGCGACGCTCCGCCTGTCGTGCGCGGCAGTGCGGCGCTCCACAAGCCCGTCGGCCACCAGGCGGTCGATGAGGCGGACTGTCCCGGTATGGGTCAGATCGAGGAGCCGGCTGAGGGCATCGTTGGACAGTCCGGGCTGATGGCCAAGGGCATTCAGCGCGGCCGATGCCTCGCCGGCGCGGCCGGAGCGCGTTTCGACCGCCCGCCGCAGTTCGTCGTGAAGGCCAAGCGCCGTCGCGCCCAGGAGGTTGGCAGTGCGCAGGGTTTCTCTGGTCATCGACAAAATATGTGACTCACACACTTGAATGGCAAGTGGCTTGCCTTATATGTGAGTCACTCACATACCTGGGAGAGACCTGACAATGCTGTGCCAAATCATCGCCGCCGGCAGCCTGCTGTCGGCATCCCTCACCGCCGTCCGCCGGCCGGCTTCTGCGGAGTCGGAGCCATGAGCGCCCTGGCAAGGCCGGCAAAAGCGCCCTCGGCCACGCAAGACGGAGACCGAGGCAGCAGCGACCTGCGCCCTGCCGTCGAGGCGGGCGAGACCTTTGCAGGCACCTGGCCGTTCCGCGCCCGCTACAGCGATGCCGCCGGGTTTCCCATGCACTACGTCGACGAGGGCGAAGGCGCCGACACCCTGCTGCTGCTGCATGGCGAGCCGACCTGGGGCTACCTCTTCCGCCACCAGATTCCACTCTGGGCGCAGAATGCGCGGGTGATTGCCATCGACCACATGGGCTTCGGAAAGAGCGCTGCCCCTGAGAACAGGACCTACTGGCTACAGGACCACATCGACAACCTGGAACGCTTCGTGCTGTCCAACGACCTCCGCGAGCTGACGCTCGTCATGCACGACTTCGGCGGACCCGTCGGGATGGGGCTTGCAATCCGCCAGCCCGAGCGGATCAAGAGGGTCGTGTCGGTCAACGGGCCCACGCCCCTCGGCCAAGCGGACCTCCTCGACCGGCTGACAGCCAACGCCGCCGCAGCGCCCTGGTTTCAATGGATCCTGAAGGCCGAGGCTGACGGCACCCTCGAAGAGGTGCTGGGCCATCTCGACTACAACATCCTGTCGACTCTCAAGCTGAACGGCTTCGAGCGCAACGAGATCATCACCGAGAACTGGCTGGCAGCCTTTGGCGCGCCCTTTCCAACGCCCCGGCACGCGCTGGGGGCGATTGGCTGGGCCAAGGGCTTTGCCAGGGGTGACCATCGCTTCGAAGAGCCGGATGCCGCAACGGCGCTGGCGCTGGCGAGGAAACCGGCGCTGGCCTTATGGGGCGAAGCCGACCGAACCCTCCATGCCGCCCAATTCCTGCCGCTGTTCCAGCAGGCCTTTCCCGGCGGCGAGGTGCACCGCATTGCCGGCGCCGGACACTACAGTCCCGAAGACGCGCCCGCCGAAGTCGGCCGGCGGGTCGCGCGCTTCCTCGCCTCGGTCTGACGCGGCGATACCCCGGACGTCTCGCACGGACCATCGTCCACACCTCTATTGCCGGCCTCCGGTAAAGCGGTTCAGGGGTCCTCGTTCAAGGGCACGTCGTCGGAGGGGCCGCCGGCCTCGCTGCCGATGCGCAGGCGGTGGCCGTCCAGATCCTCCACGTTCATCTCCCGGATGCCCCAGGGAAAACTGGTCGGCGGCTGGCGGATGATGGCGCCCTTCTCGCTGTAGTCCTCAAAGAGCGCGTCCACATCGTGGATGAAGACCGAGATCCACATGCCGGGCGCGCCCTGCCCGTCCTGGCAAAGGAAGATCCTCACCCCGTCGCGCTGGACGCAGGCATAGTTGGCCGGCGTGCCCCACTCCCACTCCTTCCGGAAGCCCAGCTTTTCGACGTAGTAGGCGATGGAGGCGGGAACGTCTTTCACGTTGAGAATCGGCACGGCGGACTCGAAGCGGTTGGGACTCTGTTCCATAGGATCGGCTCCTGCGGCAATCAGTTGGTCGGCGATCGTCTTGTCGGTCTTGGATGAGGCGCAGTGGAGCGGCGTATATCCACGGCTGTCCTTGGCGGACGGATCGGCGCCAAGCTTCAGCAGCAGGCCGACCATCTCGGCACGGTTCTTCAGCACCGCAAAATGCAGTGCCGTGGCGTGGTTCTCGAAGCGGCTCATTTGATGAAAGAGCAGGCGTGGGTCGGCCTCGACGAGGCGGCGGACCAGATCCGGGCGGTCCAGCGCGACGGCGGCGAAGATCGTCGGCTCGGCACCGCGGTCTATCAGAAACGCCGCGACGTCGTGGCGCACCTGACGGAAGCAGGTGGCCCAACCGATCACCCCCATCTCATGGGCATCGCCCTCCCCTTCGATGTCGGCGCCGGCGGCGACCAGGCGTTCGACGACATCGAGGTGGCCTTCCTGGGCGGCCCAGTGCAGGGCCGATGCCCGGTCGAGCTGGTCGCGCCGGTTCACATCGCAGCCAAGCCGAAGCAGCAGGTCGACGCAGGCCAGGTGCCCGCGCTCCGCGGCGAGATGCAGCAGCGGCCTTCGCCAAGCATGTCCGGCAATGGCGATCTTCGCCGGGTGCGCGGCGAGCAGGCGCGCCAGTTCACTGGCGTTTCCTTCGATCGTGGAGACGATGATCTGGCCGTCCAGGCTCAAGCCGTCGACATGGGCCTTGAGCGCGCGCCAGCTCTTGAAGCCGTACTCCTTGGCGATGTCGCGCTGGGCCTGATGCAGCCTGGCGGAGGACTCGCGTCTTCGAAGCTGCGCGAGATGCTGTTTGGCGGTTTTCTTCAACCAGCCGAGATCGGGCCGGGGCGGAAGTGCTTTGGTCATGAGACACCTTCTCTCTCTGCGCCCGGCGTCCGCGGTTCACGGGCAGAAAGAAGATGTGGTGCATTCGCTATGGGAGGTGGGTTCAACCCTTCACGCGGACCGTCGGCCACCTGCTCGGCCAGACCGGCATTATGGATCGCCGGGCAGCCCTGTCAACCGGAGCGCCTGGCGGTCGGCTGGACGCCCGTCGCGCAACATGCGAGGCTCATCATCAAGAGCTGTAGAGCTTGAGGGCAAATGGCCGTAGACAGGCCGTTGCCGGCCTGAAAGATATTTGGGAGACGTCACATGTCAGGAAAGACAGTCATGCTGGCCTTCGCGCTTGCCGCCGGGCTGCTGGTCCCCTCAACGGCCGCCCGGGCCGCCGACGGCAAGGTCACGGTCCTGCACGGCTTTGCCGTGTCCGCCGCGCCGGTGGTCAGCCGCAACGAAGGCGGCAGCGGCGTGGTGGTGCACCGCGGGCCTGCGCGCCTAGTGCCACGAAAAGCCGCGGCCGAGCAGCCGACGGCGACCATCAACCGAAACGCCGTCAACATCGACCGCCTGGAGCCGGTGGGCAACTGGTTCCTGGACCGCTCCCACGGGCGGCTGGTGGTGGTCCATTGCTATGCGCGGCAGTCGGTCAACGTCGGCGGCAACCGCCGCATCCGCTGCACCTCGCGGGAGTTCTAGAAACGCCTCGCCTCAGGCCGCCGAAATGTCCAACGCCGCGGCCTCGCCGAACTGCAGGGCGGCCAACCGCGCGTAGAGCCCGCCGGCGGCCACCAGGTCCTCGTGGCTGCCGCTTTCCACGAGATGGCCCTGGTCGATGACCAGAATACGGTCGGCCTTCAGCACCGTGGCCAGGCGGTGGGCGATCACCAGGGTGGTGCGCTCGGCCATCAGGTGCTCCAGGGCCTGCTGCACCGCCCGCTCGCTTTCCGCGTCCAGCGCGCTGGTCGCCTCGTCGAGCAGCAGCAGCGGCGGGTCCTTGAGGATCGCGCGGGCGATGGCCAGGCGCTGGCGCTGGCCGCCGGACAGGCGCACCCCCTTTTCCCCCAGGTAGGTATCGAAGCCCTGAGGCAGCTGCTCGAGGAACTCCAGCGCCCCCGCCGCCTCCGCGGCCTGGCGCACCTCATCGTCGCTGGCCTCCGGGCGGCCGTAGCGGATGTTCTCCCAGGCATCGGCGGAGAAGACCACCGGCTCCTGCGGCACCAGGCCGATGCGGGCGCGAAAGTCCGCCGGGTCGGTGTCTTGCAGAGGCACGCCGTCCAGGCGGATGGTCCCGCTTTGGGGGTCGTAGAACCGCAGCAGCAGTTGGAAGACCGTCGTCTTGCCGGCGCCGGAGGGTCCGACGACGGCGACCTTCTCCCCCGGCTGTACCGTAAAGCTCAGGCTCTGCAGGGCCGAACGGTCGGGACGGGAGGGATAGTTGAAGACCACGTTGTCGAACCGCACGGCCCCGCGCGCCGGCTCCGGCAAGGGGCGCGGCACGGCCGGGGCGGCGATCTCCGGTTCGGCGGCGAGCAGATCCAGCAGGCGCTCGGTCGCACCGGCCGCGCGCTGCAGGTCGCCGATCACCTCGCTCACCGCGCCGGCGGCGCCAGCCACCACGATGGCGTAGAACACGAAGGCGGAGAGCTCGCCGGCGCTGATGCGCCCGCTCAGCACGTCGTGGCCGCCGATCCAGAGGATGATGCTGACGGCGCCGAACACCAGAACGATCACCACGGCGGTCAGCATGGCGCGGGCGGCGATGCGCAGCCGGGCGGTGGAGAAGGCTTCTTCGACCCGGGACGCGAAACGTCGCCGGTCTTCGCCCTCATGGACGAAGGCCTGCACCGTGCGGATGGCATCCAGGGTCTCCCCGGCATAGACGCCGAGGTCGGCGATGCGGTCCTGGCTGTCGCGGCTGAGCCGCCGCACCTTGCGCCCATAGGTCAGGATCGGCAGCAGCACCAGCGGCACCACCAGGAACACCAGGGCGGTCAGCTTGGCCGAGGTGATGATCAGCAGCACCGAGCCGCCGAGCAGCAGCAGCGTGTTGCGGATGGCGATGGAGAACGAGGAGCCGACGACGGTCTGCAGCAGCGTAGTGTCGGTGGTCAGGCGCGACAGCACCTCGCCCGTACGGGTCACCTCGTAGTAGGCGGGGGAAAGGGTGAGGATATGGTCGAAGACGCGCTTGCGGATATCCGCCACGACCCGCTCGCCGATCCAGGAAACCAGGTAGAAACGGGCATAGCTGGCGACCGCCAGCAAGATCACCACGCCGAAGAGCACCAAGACCGCCTGGTTGAGCAGCATCGCGTTGCCGGCCGCGAAGCCCTCGTCCACCAGCCGGCGCAGGCCCATGCCCAGGCCCAGTACGGTGCCGGCGGCAATCAGAAGCGCGGTCATGGCGCCCAGGATCTGCAGCCGGTAGGGCCAGACGAAGGGCCAGAGCCGCACCAGCAGCTTCATGCTGCCGCGGTCCGGCGTCCCGTCGCGCAGATCGGCGGACCGAGGGCCCTTCGTCGGGAGGTCAGGCACGGAAGCGGACATGCGCATGCGGGGCATTCTTCCAAGAAGCAGCCAGGGCTGACGGGCCTGGGTGCCGGCCGGGTTCCTAGACAATAGAGGGGCGCCCGACCACTGGGGGACGGCGCCCGGCCCATTCCAGCAAGCCGGCCCTTCTGCCGCAAGCTCCATCGTCGCGGACTGGACGGCGGCAGGGGCCGGGATTTCGAGAGAATCAGCGGTTCTACCGGGTTCAGGAGGCAGCGCCGAGGGCCGGATCATGCGGCCTTGCCTCGCAGCCCGCTCTCGGGTATACAGCGCGGCGCCTTTTCAAGGATCAAAGCCATGAAGAAAGACATCCACCCGGACTACCACGAGATCACCGTGGTCATGACCGACGGCACCGAATTCACCACGCGCTCCACCTACGGCGCGTCGGGCGACACCATGCGCCTGGACATCGACCCCAAGACCCACCCCGCCTGGACCGGCGAGCATCGCCTGGTGGACAGCGGCGGCCAGGTGGCCAAGTTCAACAAGCGCTTCGGCGGTTTCGGCCTGAAGTCGTAGCCCGAGGCCCCTCCGGGGGCCGGTGCGGACAAGACGAAGGGCGGCCTCTTGGCCGCCCTTTTGCTTTGCCGGGAGCGGCGGACGGGATCTGAAGACTACTCCTCGAGGGCGGGCCGCGCGGAATGCCCCTGCATGGCATCGAGCCGGGCGACACGCTCGTAGAGCCTGTGGGAGCGCTCCAGCAGGTCCAGCAGGCGGGGCTGCAGGGTTGCCCCTTCAACGGCCGGCTGGGTCTCCTCGCAGACCTCCTTGCCGGACAGCCGGTATTCCGGCGCGGCGGCTTCCTCGCGGGTCATCTCGCCGGCGTGGATCGCTTTCTGAACCATCAGCCAGGCCATGATCTGGGTCAGCCGCGAGGTGAGGCGCATGGTCTCGCAACTCGCCGCCATGCGGTCCGTCGGCGACAGCTTGTCGCGCTCTGCCGGTTCGCTGTGGGTCAGGTAGTCCCTGGCCTCCCGCGTCAGCGACAGGGCCTCCTCGAAGGTGGAATCAAAAAAGGCGACGGTGTGATCGCTCAAGTCGGCTCTCTTGCGGCTGTTGCCTGTTCCTTGCGGGCGCTGCGCGCGGCAGCAATGCTCCGGATTCTGCCCTCCAGGATAGCGCCTTCTCGCTTAATAATCCCTTGGGGCCAAGGCTATTCGGTCCTAGGAAATTTTACCTAATTCGGGGACTCCAGGAGGCTTGAATCGGCTCTGAGGAGGCCCAATATCTCTTGGGCCGCCGGGGATGCCGATGCCTGGGTCCCCAAGAATTGCGGCGATTGACGAGGGTCCGACCATCAGGTGGGCCCGTTGACCAACCATGTTGCTCATGAAGGAGAATATGGACATGCGCAGCCTTGATCTTTCCCCCTTGTTCCGTGCAACCGTCGGTTTCGACCGCCTTGCCTCCGCGCTTGACGCCGCCAGCCGGCTCGACGACAGCGCCTACAGCTATCCGCCCTACAACATCGAGAAGACCGGTGACGACAGCTACCGGATCGTCATGGCGGTGGCCGGTTTCGGGGAGGATGAGCTCGACGTCACGGTCAAGGAAAACAGCCTGACCATCACCGGCAAGAAAGCCCCTGCCGAGAACGGAGCGGAGAACGGCGCCCAGAACCGCGCCCAGAACGGCGCTGCCAAGTATCTGCACCGCGGCATCGCCACCCGCGCCTTCGAGCGCCGCTTCGACCTGGCCGACCACATCAAGGTGACCGGCGCCAGGCTGGAGAACGGCCTGCTCTCCGTCGAGCTGGTGCGGGAGATCCCGGAGGCCAAGCGGCCCCGCTCGATCAAGATCGGCACCGTCGGCGGCAGTGCCAAGGTGATCGAGAACGAAGCGGCCTAACCGGCCCTTCCCCACACCTCCAAGAGTGATCATCGGCCGGCCGGGCGCACATGCGCCCGCCCGGTTTTCTTATGTCGACCCCCTGTCCCTCAAAGCCGGGCAGAAATCGCAATCAGGACACACGGCGCAGTAGAACTTGGAACGGGCTGATGATAGGTTTTCGCGCAACGAACACACTGGGAAATTGACCATGCTTGCAGTCCGCCGACTGGCGCCGCGCCTTCTGATCTGCAGTCTCTTTGCCTCGCTTCTCGCCGCCTGCGGCGTGAACGACATTCCAACCTATGACGAGGCCGTCAAGGCAGGTTGGGCGCAGGTCGACAACCAGTACAAGCGCCGGGCCGACCTCATTCCGAACCTCGTGGAGGTGGTCAAAGGTTTCGCCGCCCAGGAGCAGGAAACCCTGACCGCCGTCGTCGAGGCCCGGGCCAAGGCGACCCAGATGCAGATTCCCAGCGACATCCTCTCCAACCCCGATGCCTTTCGCCAGTTCGAGGCCAACCAGGGTGCCATCACCCAGGCGCTGTCGCGCCTGCTCCTGGTGGTGGAGCGCTATCCCGACCTGAAGTCGAACCAGAACTTCCTCAGCCTGCAAGCCCAGCTCGAGGGGACCGAGAACCGGATCGCCGTGGCGCGGCGCGACTACATCCAGGCGGTGCAGACCTACAACACCGAACTGCGCACCTTTCCGGGCCGCATCTGGGCGGTGTTGCTCTACTCCGACATGACGCTGCGCGAGACGTTCAGCCAGCCGGAGTCCCTGGCCGCACCGCCGCAAGTGAACTTCAACTAGGGCTCCGGCGTGCGCTTCCGTTTCTCCTGCCGGACCGCGGCTCTGCTGCTGGTCGCGACCCTTTGGGTTGCGCTCGCGGTTCCGGTGGCGGCGCTCGACTTCCCACCGCTGAGCGGCCGCGTGGTGGACGCAGCGGTGGTGCTGGGCGCAGCCGAGGAAAGACGCCTCACGGAAAAGCTCGCAGGCCACGAAAGCGAGACCTCCAACCAGGTGGTCGTGGTGACTCTGCCGTCCCTTCAAGGCACCACGATCGAAGACTTCGGCTACCAGCTCGGCCGGCATTGGGGGATCGGCCAGGAGGGCCGCGACAATGGCGTGCTGCTGATCGTCGCGCCCAGCGAGCGCAAGGTGCGCATCGAAGTGGGCTACGGCCTGGAGGGCGACCTGCCCGATGCCATCGCCAAGACCATCATCGAACAGGAGATCCTGCCCGCCTTTCGCAGCGGCGACCTGCCCGGCGGCATCGCCGCCGGGGTCGATGCAATTCTCGCCGCCATCGCAGGCACCTATGAACCCCTGCCCGAAAAGGCTACGAACGACGAATTCGTCAAGAACCTGGTAATTCTGGGGTTCTTCCTCGCGCTGGTCGGCCTCAGCTATTGCTTCGGGCTGTTCGACGAGCGGACCTGGTCGGGGCCGGTCCAGGGACGTCACCGCCGCCGCGGCCGCCGATCACTCTGGACCGGCACCGGCAGCAGTGGCGGCTTCGGTGGCGGCGGCTTCGGCGGCGGGGGTGGTTTCAGCGGTGGCGGCGGCGGCTTCGGTGGCGGCGGATCATCCGGGAGCTGGTGATATGACCTTCTTGAACGATACCGAAAAGGAGCGTCTGCGCGCCCGGATCGAAGAAGCGGAAAAGCAGACCAGCGGCGAGCTGGTCACCGTCATTGCCGGGCAAAGCGATCCCTATGCCTACATCCCCCTGCTGTGGGCCAGCGTCGTAGCGCTTTCGGTCCTGCCGCTGGCCGGTCTCGCCAACCTGCAGCTCGACCTCTCCGTGATTTCGATCCTTCAGCTCGCGACCTTCCTGCTGCTCGCCTTCGCCTTTCGCTGGCCACCGCTGAAGATGAGGCTCATCCCCAAATCCGTGAAGCTGAGGCGCGCCGCACGCAGCGCGCGCGAGCAGTTCCTGGAGCAGGGCCTGCATCACACCGAGAACCGAAGCGGCGTGCTGATCTTCGTCTCCGTCGCCGAGCGCTATGTGGAGATCCTCGCCGACAAGGGAATCAACGACCGCGTGGATCAGGCCCAATGGGATGCCATCGTCGCCGACTTCGTTCAGGCGGTGAAAGCAGGAGAGATTGCGCAGGGGTTTGAAAAGGCGGTTGCCGCCTGTGGCGCCCTGCTGGCGGAACACTTCCCGGCAAAACCCGGCGACAAGAACGAGCTGCCCGATCACCTGATCGAACTCTAGGGTGGCCGGCTTGCCGCTTTTGGTCCGCCTGGTGGCAGCAGCCTTCATCCTGCTCGCCACACAGACACTCGCTCAGCCGGCAATAGCCGAGGCGGAGGTCGTTCGTACCGCAGCCACCGGGACCTACCAGCCGCAAGCCGAAGAGGGGGGACTGGGCAAGAAGACCCAGCAGTACCTGATCATCCTGGGCTTCCTCGCCATCTACCTGGGGCTTAACCACCTCTTTGAACGCCTTGGACTCGGCGGTCCTTACTTCAGGCGCTGGCCTGATCGCAAAGGCCGCATCAAAGCCTCGAAAGATGTCGGCGGCCGTTTTGGAATGGGTCACAGTCCTTTGGCGGACCTTCTTCGAGGCTTCGGCGGCCGCGGGTCGGGCGGCGGTGGCTTCAAAGGCGGTGGCGGGGGTTTCGGTGGCGGCGGTGCATCAGGGAGCTGGTGACGGCGCCGGCCGGAGGAACGGGCCTGAACCGTCTCGACCCGGATCGAAAACGCTCTAGACTGCGCCCGCCATGCTGTCGGTCCGCCACCTCGCCCGCCCGGGCCTCGAGCCGCTTTCCTTCGACCTCGCCGCCGGCGAGTGCGTGGCCCTGAGGGGGCCCTCCGGGGCCGGCAAATCCCTGCTGCTGCGCGCGTTGGCCGATCTCGATCCCAGCACCGGTGAGGTCCTTTTGGACGGCCGGGAGCGTCACCAGATGGCGGCCTGCGCGTGGCGGCGGCTGGTCGGCTATGTGCCGGCGGAGCCCGGCTGGTGGTCCGACCGCCTGGCCGAACACTTCCTGGACTGGGCCGGCCAGGCCGGGCCGGCACGGCGTCTGATGATCCCCGACAGCACGGCCGAGCGTCCGGTCCGGCAGCTCTCCACCGGCGAGCGCCAGCGCCTGGCCCTGCTGCGCGCAATGGAGCGCGGCCCCAAGGTGCTGCTGCTCGACGAGCCGACCGGCCCCCTGGACGAGGAGGCCACGGCAGCGGTCGAGGCCATGTTGCGCGAGAAACAGGGCAACGGCCTGGCGATCCTCTGGGTGACCCATGACCGCCGTCAGGCCGAGCGCATTGCCGACCGCCGGTTCTATATCGACCGCGGGCGCCTGCGCGAGGAAGTCCTGGCGTGAGCGAATTCATCCGCCTGACACCGCTGGATCTCGGCCTGGCTGCGCTGCTGCTGCTCGGGGTCGCCGTGCTCTCGTTGCTTCTGCAACTCCGCATCGAGGCCAAGCTGCTCGTTGCGGCGCTTCGCTGCACGCTGCAACTGGCCCTTATCGGCCTGGTCCTCACCAAGCTCTTCGAACTGCTTTCGCCCTGGTGGACCGGCTTGGCCGCCCTGGCCATGATCCTCTTCGCCGGGCGGGAGATCATGGCCCGCCAGGAAGGCGGCCTGCAGCGCCTCTGGGCCTACGGCATCGGCACGACGTCAATGCTGCTGGCGGCGAGCCTTGTGACCGTGTTCGCGCTCACCACCCAGGTGCAGCCGCAGCCCTGGTACGATCCGCGCTATGCGCTGCCGCTGCTCGGCATGATCCTCGGCAACATTCTCACCGGCATCAGCCTCGGCCTGCAGCGCCTCACCGAGGGCGCGCGCCAGCAGCGCGCCGGCATCGAGGCGCAGCTCTGCCTCGGCGCCACGCGGCGCAGCGCCATGCTGCCTATCACCCGCCAGGCGCTGACCACGGCCCTGATGCCGATCATCAACTCCCTGGCCGCCACCGGCCTGGTGTCCCTGCCGGGCATGATGACCGGCCAGATTCTCGCCGGCGTCGACCCGATCGAGGCGGTGAAGTACCAGCTTCTCATCATGTTCCTGATCGCCGGCGGCACCACCCTGGGCGCCGTCATCGCGGTCTTCGCCGGCGTCTACCGTCTGACCGACACCCGCGACCGCCTGCGGCTGGACCGGCTGGCAGAGCGCTAGCAAAGCCCCTCACCCTCCCGCTGACGCGGGCCCCTCCCTCTCCCACGCCGGGGAGAGGGGAAAACAAAACCCTCTCCCCGGCGTGGGAGAGGGTTGCGCAGGCTTGGTGAACCCGAAGGGTGAGCCTAGCCGGAGCTGGGTGAGGGGGGAGCCCCCGGCGCGTCCTAACCGCCGACCTGCAGCTTTGCCAGGGCGGTGTTGAGGCTGTCGGGGATCGGCACGGGTTTCATGCTGGTGCGGTCGACGAAGACGTGGACGAAGCGGCCGACGGCGGCGGCCTCTTCGCGGTTCGCCTTGAAAAGGCCGATCTCGTAGCGCACCGAGCGCTTGCCCAGGTGGCCGACGCGCAGCCCCGCCTCCACCGGCTCGGGGAAGGCGAAGGGCGCCTTGTACTGACAAGCGCTCTCGGCGCAGACGCCCACCACGCCGCCGTCGTGAATGTCCAGCCCGCCGGCAGCGATCAGGTATTCGTTGATCACCGTGTCGAAGTAGGAGTAGTAGACCACGTTATTGACGTGACCGTAGATGTCGTTGTCCATCCAACGCGTCGGGATGGTCAGGAAATGGGGAAAACGGTCGCGCGTTTCGGAAACGGGGTCGCTCATCTCAAGGGGGGCGCTCGGCAGTGAGTTCGCTCGAAGAGGTCTGGGAACAGCGGGAAGGGGAGATATACCCGAAGCGCTTCGGTCCCGAAAGCGAGGGGATCTTCACGCTGAAGGCCGATCTCTTCGCCAAGCTGGGGCAGAAGGAGGTCGACCCCCGCTGGCTGCATGTCGGCCTCTTCGAGTTCGCGCCCACCGAGGAGCGGCGCACCTGGGTCTACGTCTCCTCCGGGCTTTCGAACCCCTGGGACACCCCGGCGCGGGACTACGACCCGGAGGGCTACTCGGAGATCGGCACGGAACTGGTGATGGAGACGCCGGATCAGGCGGCCTGGGCCCTGGAGATCCTGGCCCGCCTCACCGCCTTCAACCTGCTGCTGGCGGCGGGCCGCATGGGCGAAGCCCCGCCCCTGGATTACGGCCACCGCGTGCCCCTGCGCGCATCCATCGACATCACGGGCGATTCGGCCCTGCGCTCGGTCATGGCCTGGCGGGCGGAGCACTACGAAGCGAACTTCGTGCTCGACTCCGGCCGGGTCGACCTGCTGCACTTCGTCGGGATCAGCGATGCGGAGTTGGACTTCGCCAAGGCCGAGGGCTCGGACAAGCTGGCGGCGCGCCTGATCGACGGCGGCGCCTTTCCCGTCACCGACCCGCGCCGCGCCTCGCTGATCTGAGAGACCACGGATCTTCCGCAGGCGGATCTATTTGACCTCGATGAAGAAGGCGGCCCAGGGCCAGCGCAGCTCGTCTTCCTCACTCGGCGCCTTGCCGTCGCGCCGCCGATAGACCACCCAGAGGGGCCCGCGCTGGCCGATCTTCAGATAGCGGCCGTCGCGCTTGAGGCCGACGATCCACTCATAGGCCAGCAGGTCTGCAGCCGAAATCTCCGACCCATAGCCGTCCAAGGCGACGATGGTGATATCCCGCCCGGCGGCACCGGCGGCGGCCAGCACGTCGGCCAGCAGCGGTCCCTCGAAGACCATGGGCGCCGGCCAGCCGGCAAAGGCGATCTCGGCCTTCACCGTGCCGAGCCCCTCCAGCATGGCGCGGTCGAACTCCGCCGCGCGCTCGAAGCTTTTCTCATGATAGTTCAGGAAGGCGTCCTCGGCCTCCGAGAAGGCCGGACGGTTGGTGTTGGAGACCGCGCCGGCGACGGTCAGCACCACCGGGCCCCGCGCCGCCTCCAGTGTCGCGGCCTCTACTTCCGCGCCCACAAGCGCCAGGGCGCCGCAGAGCAGGGCGGCGGCAAAGGATGCGCAAACGCGTCGAGATCTCATCGTCACGGACCCTTGCTTGTGGAATGTTCCGCGGTCTTTCCGCTCACAGCAGCGTGCGCAGGGCATCGAGGCTTTCGTCGGGCTTCTCCGCCAGCATCATGTGGCCGCAGGCGGGAATGGTGACCTGGCGGGCCTCGGCGATGGCGGCGGCCAGCTTCGCGCCGGCGCGTGCCGGGGTCATTTTGTCCTCGCTGCCCATGACCAGCAGGGTCGGGCAGGCGACCTTGGCGGCGGCCTCCGCCGCACCTTGATAGGCATTGCAGGCGGCCAGGTCGGCATGTAGCACCCCCGGCCGCACCTTTTCCAGCAGGCGTTCGCCGCCGCCCATCAGCCAGGCTCCCGGCACCTTGGCGCCGCCGAAATGGCCGCCGGGCCCGAAGCCCCAGGAAGTCATCAATTCGAAGGCCTGATGGTCGTTGGCCTCCGCCGCGGCCAGCAGGTCTGGATGGACCGGCATCTTGGGCGCCACGCCCATCAGCGCCAGCGCGCGGATGCGCTCGCCGTGGCGGGCAGCGGTCTCCAGGGCGACCAGAGCGCCCATGGAGTGGCCCACCAGGGCCGCCGTGGCGAGGGTCGCTTCGTCCATCAGCCTGACGATCCAGTCGGCCAGCGCCGCGACCGTTGTCAGGGGGCCGCCGGCGGAAGCGCCGTGGCCCGGCAGGTCCGGCGCCAGCACCGCGGCATCGTGGTGGGCGAAGTAGCGCGCCGGCAAGGCCCAGACCGTGTGGTCGAGGCCGGCTCCATGGATGAAGATGATGGCGGGCAGATCGGGGTCGAAAGCCCGCCCACCGGTCGCGACGTGGACGTGCCGACCGTCAACGGAAAGATCCATAGATTACCCTAATCCTTTTGCGCGGCGCGCAGGGCCTGGCGGAGGTCGCCGATGATGTCGTCCGGATCTTCCAGCCCGACGGAGAGGCGGATCATGTCCTCGCCGACACCGGCGGCTTCGAGCTGGGCGGCGCTCATCTGCTGATGGGTGGTGCTGGCGGGGTGGATCACCAGGGTCTTGGCATCGCCCACATTGGCGAGGTGGGAGGAAAGCTGACAGGCCTCGATGAACTTCGCACCGGCGGGCCGCCCGCCCTTGACCCCGAAGGAGACGATGGACCCGCAGCCCTTGGGCATCAGCCGCCGCCCCAGCTCGTGATCGGCGTGGCTCCGCAGATTGGGATGCAGAACCCAGGAAACCGCCTCCTCCCGCTCCAGATAGTCCAGCACCTTCAGGGTGTTGGCCATGTGACGTTCCATGCGCAGGGGCAGGGTCTCCACGCCCTGCAGGATGTAGAAGGCATTCTGCGGGCTCATGGTGGCGCCGAAGTCGCGCAGACCTTCGGAGCGCGCGCGCATGCAAAAGGCCTGGGGCCCGAACTCCTCGGCGAAGTCGATGCCGTGGTAGCCCTCGTAGGGTTCGGTCAGGGTGTCGAACTTGCCGCTGGCCTCCCAGTCGAAGCGCCCGCCGTCCGCCAGCAGCCCGCCGATGGCCAGGCCATGGCCGCCGAGCCACTTGGTGGCGGAGTGCAGGACCAGGTCTGCGCCCATCTCGATGGGCCGGCAGAGATAGGGTGTGGCGAAGGTGCTGTCGATCATCAGCGGCAGGCCGGCGCCGTGGGCCACCTCGGCCACGGCGGGGATGTCCAGCACCTCCAGGCCCGGATTGCCGAGGCCCTCGGCGAAGATCAGGCGGGTTTCCGGGCGGATGGCGTCGCGGAAGGCCGCCACGTCGCGGGGATTGACGAAGCTGGTGGTGATGCCGAAACGCGGCAGGGTGTGGGTGAAGAGGTTGATGGAGCCGCCGTAGAGCGAGGAGGAGGCGACGATATGGCCGCCCTGCCCCATCAGGGTGACTACCGCCAGATGCAGCGCAGCATGGCCGGAGGCGGTGCCGATGGCCCCGACGCCGTGCTCCAGGGCGGCAATGCGTTCCTCCAGAACCGCTACCGTGGGATTGGAGATCCGGCTGTAGATATGGCCGGCGCGTTCCAGGTTAAACAGCGCCGCGGCCTGGTCGGTGTCACGGAAAACGTAGGAAGTGGTCTGATAGATCGGCACCGCCCGCGCGCCGGTCACCGGATCGGGCTGTTGCCCGGCGTGCAGGGAAAGGGTGTCGAATTTCAAGAACTTGGGATCCGCCACGACGAAGCCTCCTGTCGGTCTGCGCGCAGCATATACCAATCGGCCCTGATAATGACCAGGCGGCGCATCACTCGTTACGGGACTTGGCGGCAGCTCGGAGAGGAGAAAATCAGGGCCGAATACTGGCCCAAAATTGAAGGAGGGCCTTCGATCCCAAAGGATCGCGGCCCCTCCCCTTGTTTACGTTCTACCCTGTCAACTTGCCGTCGCAAACACTAACAGCGTCCCTCAGCCGGTCAAGCGGAGAATCGTTAACGCTTTGATCGAAATGCCTTTCGCAGGTGCAAAAGGAAAATCTGTAGTGCCCGGCAAGCTTGCACTGCAGGCCCCTAAAAGGCAGCCGGTCTGCACGCTCAAATTTCCGTTATAGCGTTCTCGACTTGCGTCGCATCGGTTCCAGCCCGCTGCCTTTCCGCCGGGACGCGCAAAGAAAAACCGCCGGGACGAGCCCGGCGGCAAGTTTAACAGGGAGGCGTTACAAGGAACGGATAAACATCCGAAAGACGACCCAGGAGGACCCGGGGAGGGCTTGCTAGGCCGTCCACAAAGCAAATTAGTCTCGAATTCCTAAAAAATAGTTAACGATTTTATTAAAATTCCAGACAAGACCTCTATAACGTTCCGCAGCGACCTTTCTCGCCATCGGGCATAGCGCAGGCAGCCGGGCCGGAAGCTCGTGGACTTGGCGGTCCCTGGCCCCAAATAGACACCCGCGGCAGGCCGAAGCCGGCGATAGCCTGAGACGGAGAGACCACAAAGGCGGAGGCGTTCAACTCATGACCACAAGACGGGACTTTCTCATCGGCGGCGGTCTGCTCCTAAGCCTGACCGCTCTTGGCGGCGTGCCGGCCCTGGCCCACCACGGCTGGCGCTGGACCGAGGACGGCAACTTCGAACTGACCGGCCTCATCAAGAGCGTACGCCTGGGCAACCCCCACGGCGTGCTGACTGTCGATGTCGACGGCGAGGATTGGACGGTGGAGGTCGGCCAGCCCTGGCGCAACGAACGGGCGGGCCTCACCGACGAGATGCTGGCGGTGGGCACCGAAGTCACCATCTCCGGCCACCGCTCCGCCGATGCCGCCGACCGCCGGGTGAAGGCCGAGCGGGTGATCATCGGCGGCGAGACCTACGATCTCTATCCGAACCGTGACTGACGCGGGGCTGCCAGAAACCGGGCTAACAGAAACCGGGCTAACAGAAACCGGCCTGCCGTGATCGTCGAGACGCTGGCGGCGCTGCAGGACATGGCCCTGCCATCGGCCCTGCGCGCCTCACGCTGGGTCTATCCCGTCGTCAACGCCGGACACATCGCCGGCCTCGCGCTGCTGTTCGGCGCCATCGTACCGCTCGACCTGCGCCTGCTCGGATTTTGGGCCGACCGGCCGATCGCCCCGCTGGCGCGGGTGCTGCTGCCCGTCGCCATCTGCGGGCTGATCCTGGCCGTCGTCTGCGGCCTGCTGCTGTTTTCGGTGCACGCGGTGAAGTACGCTGCGACCCCGCTGTTCCAGGTGAAGCTACTGCTGATCGCCGCCGCCATCGCCAATGCTCTGCTGCTACGCCGCGCGCCCGACTGGACCCTGGCCCAGGTGACGGAGATGGCGGTGAACAGCCCCCGGCTGCGCCTGGCCGGCGCCCTCTCGCTCGGGCTTTGGCTGGCGGTGATTCTCTGCGGGCGCTTTATCGCCTACCTCTGACCCGCTGCTCGGCCGCCTGTTGGCGCGCGCCGGTTTACGCCTGCGCAAGCCAGTCCTTGAGAACGGCCAGCAGGATCGACAGGGTCACCACCGAGACCGCCGTGGAGATCAGCACGGCTGAGGCCGAGCGCCCGAGGTAGATGTTGTAGTGCCGGGCCATGATGAAGACGTTGGCGCCGGAGGGAATGGCCGCCGTCAGGATGGCCACCGCCGCAGCCAGCGGCGGCAGCGCAAAGACGTAAAGCGCCATCACCGCCATGATGGCGGGGTGCACCAGCAGCTTCATGATGACGATCCCCAGAGTCTCCTTCACGTCGCCGGCGATGGTAAAGCTGGTGAGCGAGGCGCCGAGGGCGAAGAGCGCGCAGGGCGGGGCCGCCGCGCCGAGCAGGGAGGTGAAGCGGTCGATCGGGGACGGCAAGGTGAAGCCGGTCGCTCCAAAGGCGATGCCGGCGGCCAGAGAAAGGATGATGGGATTGAGGGCCAAGGACTTGCCGGTGTTCACCGCCAGGCTGCGCCAGCCCTGGCCGGCGCCCAGGCCGAACTCGATCAGCACCGTGACCAGCGGGAAGACCATGATCGAGTGGACGGTGATGATCAGCATGAGCTGCACGCCGCCCGCCTCGCCCAAGGCGGTGAAGATCAGCGGAATGCCCAGCAGCACGGTGTTGGAGTAGATGGACCCCATTCCGAAGAGCGTGCGTTCGGCAATATCGGTGCGGAACAGCAGGCGGGAAACGCCGAAGGCCAGAACGAAGGTGAGGAGCACGGCGCCCATGTAGGCGCCGACGATGGAGAACTCGACGGGGCCGAGGCCGCGCGCCATGGAGCGGAACAACAGCGCCGGAACCGCGAAGTAGAACACGAAGGTGTTGAGGCCCTTCACCGCCTCCTCGCTCATCCAGCGCCCGCGGCCCACCAGATAGCCGCAGAGGATCAGCCCGAAGATCGGCAGAACCGTCTCGAAAATGCTTTGCATGCTGGGTGAAGAGCTATCCTGGCAGAAGCGGGCGCCGGGGCGCCCTTGAAAGCGGCTGGAGCGGAGGCTCGCGATGCGCCACCATAGCAGTCATGGACCCGGAACTCACGGCCTGGCTGATCCTCACCTTCGGCTACCTGCTGCCGCTCGCCCACGTGCTGCTCTCGCCGCGGGCCGGCGGCTGGCGCCCGCCGCCGGGCAGCCGCTGCCCCCTGGGCCCGAAGGCCGGCTGGCTGGTGCTGGTTCTGCTGCTCGGCCCGTTCGGCTGGCTGATGTTCTGGCGCAGCCGCCGGCAGCGGAACGCCTGAAGAACCCTCAGGCAGACTTGAGGACGGCGTCGCGGACCGGCAGCAGGGGCAGGATCACGAAGAAGACGGCGCCGCCCTCGGGGTGGTTCTCGGCGCGGATCGAGCCCTCGAAGTCCTTCACGATGTTGTAGGAGATCGACAGGCCGAGGCCGAGGCCCTTGCCCACGTCCTTGGTGGTGAAGAAGGGGTCGAAGATGCGGTCGATCTGCGCGCTGTCGATGCCGGGCCCGTGGTCGCGGACCGCGATGACCACGCGGTCGCTCTCCTCGCTGAGAGTGATCTCGATCTTCGGCCGCTCCTGGCCTTCCATGGCATCGAGGGCATTGGCCACCAGGTTCAGCACCACGTGCTGCAGGCGCACCCGCCCGGCCCGCACCCTGAGGCTGCGGTCGTTTTGCTGCAGGGAGACCTCGGCGTCGGCGCGCTCCAGGCGGATGCGCAGGAAATCCAGGGTCTCGTCCAGGATCTCCGCCAGCACCAGGGGCCGCAGCTCGCTCTGGGGCTTGCGGGCGAAGGTCATGAGGTGCTTGCTGATGTCGGCCATACGCACCGTCAGGTCCCGGATCCGGCGCAGGTTGCTGCTGGCTTCGCCGTGGCGCTCCCGCTCGATGAGCAAGCGGGCGTTGTCGGCATAGGTGCGGATCGCCGAGAGCGGCTGGTTGAACTCGTGGCTGAGCGCGGCGGACATCTGGCCGAGGGCCGCCAGCTTGCCGGCCTGGACCAGGTCGTCCTGGGCCTGGCGCAGATCGGCCTCCGCCGCCTGGCGTTCCGTGATCTCCCGTTCCAGACGCAGGTTGGCGGCGGTCAGGTCGGCGGTGCGCTCCTCGACGCGCTGCTCCAGCTCGCTGGAGGCGCGGCGCTGATACTCGATGCGCTCCACCAGGCGGCTGCGGCGCTGCTGGATCAGGGCGGCCAGCACCAGGGTCAGCAGGCAGACCAGGGCGGCCACCACCACGGCGGTCAGGCTCTGGGAGCGCGCGAGGTGAGTCGACGCCAGCACATGGACCGTCCAGCCGGCCTCCGGCATCGCCTTGGACACCATGAGGTGTTCGGGAACCCCGGGCACCGCGGCATCGCCGCCGATGGCGATCAGGCGCGGGCCTTCGCCGCCCAGCGTGCGCTCTTCGATCGCCAGGGGTCGCAGGTCGACCGCCTCGTAGCGGCGGTTCTCGGCAATGGCCTGCAGGGCCGCGGCATCGAGGGCGGCCAGGCTGCGGAAGCGCCACTCCGGCCGGCTGGAAATGAAGATCACCCCATGGGGGTCGGTGACGATCACCTCCTCCTCGTCGGCGGTCCAGGCCGCCTCGATGTCCGAGAGGCTGATCTTCACCACGACGACGCCCAGGACCTCGTCCCCGCCGGCAACCGGGGAGGCGAAATAGTAGCCGCGCTTGCCGGAGGTGGTGCCGAGGGCGAAGTAGCGCCCCAGCTCGCCCTGCATGGCCTGGTGGAAGTAGGGCCGGTAGGTGAAGTTGTGGCCGACGAAGGGCCGCTCGCTGTTCCAGTTGCTGGCCGCGAAGGTCGTGCCCCCGGCGTCCATGAAGTAGGTGTCTTCGGCCCCGGTCAGGCGGTTCACGGTTTCCGTCAGCCGGTTGGCCCGGGCCTGGGCCGCCGCGTCCTCGGAAGACCGAAAGAGCTCCACCACGTCGCCGCGCAGGGCCATGAGTTTTGGCACCGACTGGTACTTGCCGAGGGCGCCGGCCAGGTTGCTGGCATAGAGGTCGAGCTTCGCCAGAGCGCGGCCGTGGGTCTGGTCGAGGAACAGACCGGAGGTCCAGTACCAGGTCAGCACCAGCACCAGGCCCATGATCGCCGCCGCGCCCGTCAGGCCCAGCACCACGCCGCGGCGGCGCAGCGCCCCGGCCGGGCGCGCGTTCTGATCTTGGCTGTCGCTCACGCCCGGGGGGCTCTAGCTCTTGAAGAAGGCATCGGCCCCGGAGAGATAGCTCTTCTTGGCGGCGATCTTCTCCTCCACCCGGGCGACCTCGGCCTGCAGTTCAGCCAGGTACTCTTCAAGCTGGTCGACGCCCAGGCTCTCCAGGTCCTTGGGTTTGGGCGTCTGCTTCCTCGGTTCCAGATCCTCGATATCCATGCAGGCAGGCTCCCTATTGCCTCGCTGTTCGTCGGCGATCTTCCTTGCCGGGCACCTGCGGCGCCGCGCGATCGCTTGATTTTTCACCCCGTCACTATACTAACTCCCCGGAATGAATGCGATTCCCGCCGACCGAACGTCGATCACGCCTTAACCATCAGCCGGAGCCCGACATGAGCCAGTCCCTGCCCGAAAGCATGACCGCGATCGAGATCCGTGAGCCGGGCGGCCCGGAGGTTCTGGTCCCCGCGAGCAGGCCGCTGCCGGAACCCGGAACGGGCGAGGTGCTGATCCGGGTGGCCGCGGCCGGGGTCAACCGGCCGGATGTGCTGCAACGGATGGGCGGCTATCCGCCGCCGCCCGGCGCCTCCGACATTCCGGGCCTGGAGGTCGCCGGCAGCGTCGCCGCCCTCGGCGAAGAGGTTTCCGGTCTGTCCATTGGCGACCCGGTTACGGCCCTCGTGACCGGCGGCGGCTACGCCCAGTACTGCGCCGCACCGGCAGTCCAGTGCCTGCCGGTCCCCAAGGGCTACGACATGGGCCAGGCGGCGGCCCTGCCCGAGACCTTTTTCACGGTTTGGGTCAACGTTTTTCAGCGCTCGGCCCTCAAACCCGGGGAGGCCTTCCTGGTGCACGGCGGCACCTCCGGCATCGGGACCACGGCGATCCAGATCGCCAAGGCCCTGGGATCGCGGGTCTTCGCCACCGCCGGCTCGCCCGAGAAGGTGAAGGCCTGCGAAGACCTGGGCGCCGAGCGCGGCATCAACTACCGCGAGGAGGACTTCGTCGCCGCGGTCAAGGAGGCCACCGACGGCAAGGGCGTCGACGTGATCCTCGACATGGTGGGCGGCGACTACATTCAGCGCGATCTGAAGGCCCTGGCGCCGGACGGGCGCCTCAGCTTCATCGCCTTCCTCGGTGGGCCCAAGGCGGAGATCAACTTCACCACGGTCATGCTGAAGCGCCTGACCATCACCGGCTCGACCCTGCGCGCCCGCTCCGTGGCCTTCAAAGCGGACGTTGCCGCCGAGCTGAAAGAGAAGGTCTGGCCGTTGCTGGACAGCGGGCAGGTCGCGTCGGTCATGGCCGCCAGCTTCCCGCTGGAAGAGGCCGCCAAGGCCCACGCCCTGATGGAGTCCAGCAGCCACATCGGAAAAATCGTCCTGACGGTGGGTTAGCTTCGGCGACTGTCGTCTTGGGTGGCCGGGAGGGGGAGCGGGCTGGAACCGAAATCACGCCCGAAGGGCGGAAATTCCCTACACACCGCTTTATTCGCGCTTGGCGGGGGCCTATATTCGGTCTATTCCCACGACGGCACGACCATGCCGCCGGCCGGGCTGCGGGGAACCGCGCCGGTCGGAAGAGAGGAGGATTGATGTCTCTACCGCTGATGCCGAAGGCGACCGCCGTCTGGCTGATTGACAACACCGGCCTGACCTTCGAGCAGATCGCCGATTTCTGCGGCCTCCACATGCTGGAGGTGCAGGGCATTGCCGATGGCGAGGTGGCCATGGGCATCCAGGGCATGGACCCGGTGACCGCTGGCGAGCTGACGCGCGAGGAGATCGTCCGCTGCGAGGCCGACCCCAAGACCAGGCTGGCGGCCGCCAAGAGCGACCTGCCGCAGCCGGTCAAGCGCACCAAGGGCCCCCGCTACACGCCGGTGGCCAAGCGCCAGGACAAGCCCGACGGCATCGCCTGGCTGGTGCGCCACCATCCCGAACTGAAGGACTCCCAGATCGCCCGGCTGATCGGCACCACCAAGACCACCATCCAGGCGGTGCGCGAACGCACCCACTGGAACTCCCCCAACATCCGCCCCCGCGACCCGGTGCTGCTGGGGCTCTGCGGCCAGGTGGACCTCAACGCGGCGGTGGAGAAGGCCCGCAAGGCCGCGGAAAAGGCGGGGATCACCCTGCCCAAGCCCGATGTCCCGGACGAAGCGCCGCCCCCGCCGCCGAGCGAGCCGTCGGACAACCCCTTCTCGCTGGAGAACTTCGGGCTGCCCAAGAACACCAACTGACAACCGGGTTTCGTCCCGGACCGGTCTTACTGGTCGGATGACATCAGCAGCTTCACGCCGGCAAAGCCGAACAGGCCCGCCGTCATCCCTTCGATCCAGCGCCTGAACGTCCCGTAGAGCGCGATCATGCGGCTGGTCGAGAAGGTCAGGGCGTAGCCTGCGTAGAGGACGATGCCCATCAGCCAGCAGCCGCCGACCACCAGGAAAGAAACCCAGGCCGGCGCGCCCGGGCCCACGCCGATGGCGATGATGGCGAGCCAGGCGAAAATGGATTTCGGATTGGTCAGGTGGATCGCCAGGCCGAGGCCGAAACAGCGGGCCGCCGAGCGGTCCCGGCCGTTGCCGACCTGAAGAAGCGTCGTCGGCCCCAGTGCTGCACGCAGGGACCTGTAGGCCAGCCAGAGCAGGTAGAGGCCGCCCAGAAGCCTGACAACCGACAAGAGCTCCGCGTAGGAAAACAGAAAGGCCGAGAGGCCCAAGGCCGCCAGAACGCCCCAGGTCAGCGAGCCGAGCAGGACCCCGGCGGCGACCTGCAGGCCGGCCAGCCGGCCATGGCGCATGGCATGGGCCATGACCGCCACGTTGGCCGGCCCCGGGCTGACCGTGGCCACCAGATAGGCCAGATACGCCAGCATCAGGTCCGGCAGATGGGCAAGGACAGTGGTCATCGCGATGGCCAAAGGCTGCGTTGAAGTGTCCAACCTATACCAAAGAAGGCGGTGGGGTCACGGCGGGGCATTCCCCGTCACCGCCGCTGCGGCTACCATCGCGCCCATGCCATTGGCCGACACCAAGCTGGCCCGCTGGGCCCTCGGCTTTGCCGAGTTCCTGCCCCTCATGGCTTTTGCCTATGCCGGGCGCTTCGACGCCCAGATGCTGCTGAACGCGCGTCTGCGCGGGCCCACAGAAAGCGCCTGAGACCCCTCGATCGTGCCGGAACCGGCAGCCCGGGACGGCGCGGCCCCGGGCTGCCACGAAACGCACCCGGTCAGCTACCCGGCGTGAAGGTCAGGGTGACGGTGTCGTCCGGGCGCTTCCAGCCGGAGACCTGGATGCTGCTGAAGCTGATGTCGTCATCAGTGGAGCTGCAGAAGAAGCTGATGTGGATGTCGTCCGTATCGTTGCTCTCGGCGACGATCTGATGCGGGAAGTTGCCGCCGGCGATGGGATTGTCGCTGTCGCCATTGCGCCGCAGGGGAACCCCCATGATGTCGATGGACTCGTAGACGCCGGGCCCGTCGGTCGGCCCCAGTAAGTTGCCGCTGCGGGTATAGAAGCGCTCGGCGTCGACCTCCAGGTGGTTGATGCTGAAGCTGTTGAAGCCGGTGGCCGGCACGCCCGGCAGCTCCGTCAGGAACAAGACGGAGGTGACCACGAAGTGCCCCTCCGTGCCGTCGTTGTCGATCTCCAGGTTGACGGTCGAGGTTCCCGGACCCGCGCTGTCGCAGAGCCCGCCGGTGGTCTCCACCACCTTGAAGGGGACGACCAGCGCGTCGATCTTGGCGTTGATGGTCTGCAGGCCGGAGATGACCTGGGCCGCCTGGGCTGAGGCCTCGCCCGGCGCGAGGGCAAAGAGCGCCACCAGGCCGGCAGCGGCCAGGGGCAGGGTTGCCTTGTTCATTGGTGTTTCTCCCACGAAGTCTTGGAGCGTTCCATGCGGCGGCCGCCAGACTGTCGCGGTCGATCCGGAGTGACTGTGGGAGATCACACAGAGGGACGGGCGTAGAGGGCGGCAGGGCCCGCAATTCAGCGGTACAGCAGGGCCCGCGTTACCCCGGAGGAATAGCTCTACGCCACAGAGACGCGCCCTTGGGCGCTTTCGACTTGCGTCGAATCGGTGCCGGCCCGCTCCCCCACCCGGCCACCCAATGCGATTATCCTAGTGGGTGGCCGGGTGGGGGAGCGGGCGGTACAGACC
>NZ_JANQOI010000167.1 GCF_028289705.1 Pelagibius sp. | reverse complement strand
ATCCCGACAAGGTGCACGCCTTCTACAATCATCGGCGCAGCGGACTCCTGGAGGCGGCAGTCGAGCCCAATGCCGCCCACTTCGCTCTCGCCCGCCTGCAAACGGAGTGGCCGGGCGAAGTGTTGCTGGTGACCCAGAACATCGACGACCTGCACGAGCGCGCCGGCTCGCCGGATCTGGTCCACATGCACGGCGAGCTTCTGAAGGCGCGCTGTCTGGCCTGCGGCACGGTCAGCGCCTGGCGGGAGCCCATCACCCGCGACAGTCTCTGCCCGTCCTGCGGCGTCGACGGCACCTTGCGGGTGCACGTCGTCTGGTTCGGCGAGATGCCCTTCGAGATGGAGCGCATCTACGAAGCGCTCGCCGACTGCGTGCTCTTCGTGTCCATTGGCACCTCCGGCAACGTCTATCCGGCGGCCGGCTTCGTGGCCGAGGCGCGCTCCAACGGCCGGGCCCACACCGTGGAGCTGAACCTGGAACCCTCCGAAGGCCGCAGCTTTTTCGCCGAGGGCCGCTACGGCCCGGCGACCCGGGAGGTGCCCGCCTTCGTCGAGCAGGTGTTGAGCGATGGCTGGTAAGGGCAAATCCAGGCCGCCGGCGGAGGAGAGCCTGGAGGCCATCGTCGCGGCGGCGCGGGCCTGCACGCTCTGCGCCGACCACCTGCCGTTGGGGCCGCGGCCGGTGCTGCGGGCGGAGGAGGGGGCCCGGCTGATGATCATCGGCCAGGCGCCGGGCACCCGGGTGCACGAGTCCGGCGTGCCCTGGGACGACCGCTCCGGCGAGCGGCTGCGCGACTGGCTCAGCATCCCCAGCGAGACCTTCTATGACCCGGGCAAAGTGGCCATCGTGCCCATGGGCTTCTGCTATCCGGGGGTCGACGCCCGGGGCGGGGACAAGCCGCCGCGCCCGGAATGCGCGCCGCTCTGGCATCCGCCCCTGCGCGCGGCGCTGCCGGCGGTGGAACTGACGCTGCTGGTGGGGCTCTATGCCCAGCGCCACTACCTCGGCAAGGCGCGCAAAGACAGCCTCACCGAAACCGTGCGGGCCTGGCGCGAATACCAGCCGGCCTTCCTGCCGCTGCCCCACCCGAGCTGGCGCAACACCGCCTGGCTGAAAAAGAACCCCTGGTTCGAGAGCGACCTCCTGCCGGAACTGCGCCGGCAGGTGAAAGCGATGGTTAGGTCAAGGAGAACCCGAACCTAGCGTTTGCGGGTGACCAGATAGGCGCAGCGCCGCGCGCCGGCCAGGATATGGTCGATGCGCTTCACCTCGACCTCGCTGCCCAGGGACTTCTGGAAGACTTCGAGCTCCATGTTGCAGAGCCCGGTGCAGGCCGCCGCGGCGGAGCAGACCGGGCAGTGGTTCTCCACCAGCAGGTAGCCGCCGGCGACATTTTCGACCTCGGCCATGTAGCCTTCCTCGGTGCGGATCTCCGCCAGCGCGCGGAGCTGGGCCGGCAGGCTGCGCCGTGCCCCCATACGCGCCTTGTAGGCGGCGACCTGGTCGCGCGCCCGCACCGCCAGCAGCTTGTCCAGGCCCTTGGCGCCGAAGACCTCTTTCATGGAGTTGATCAGGCCGACGCTGAACTCGGCATGGCCGTCGGGGAAGAAACGGTCGGCCGCCGCCGTCAGCGCCCAGAGCTTCGCCGGGCGGCCCCTGGCGGTTCCTGGCGGCCGGGCCTCGGCTTCGTGGTTCACCAGGCCCTCGGCCTCCAGGTCGTAGAGATGCTGGCGCACCGCCATGGCGGAGATGCCCAGTCGTTCGGCCAAACGCGCGGCATCCTGCGGGCCGTCCACCTTCAGGCTGTCGATGATGGCGCGGCGGCTGCGCTTCTCACCCGGCTTGGTCACCTTGTCGAGCATTCCTATTATCTAAAGTTTTTTCTTGAGAAATGCAAGTGCACCGCCTATGGTATTTCTCAAGAAAAATCTTTCGAATTTATGAGTCGGCAAAAATGCCATATCGGGAGAAGATCCATGGCCGCGCTTACCGCCGCTAAACCCGCAGCATCACCGGCCGGCCGGGCGGCGCCGGACAGCAATCGCGTTCATGTCGGTCCGCTGGAAGCGCTGCAGGAAAAGGGCCGTCAGCTCCTCAAGGTCGGCGGCAAGCAGATCGCCGTCTTCGCCGGGGAGGCGGGCGTCTATGCCTGCAACAACCGCTGCCCGCACGAGGGCTATCCCCTGATGGAGGGCAAGCTCACCCAACGGGCGGATGGCGGGGGCTGCATCCTCACCTGCAACTGGCACAACTGGAAATTCGATCTCGAGGGCGGCGAGACCCTGGTGGGCGGCGACAAGCTGCGCCGCTATCCGGTGGAGGTCGTCGACGGCGAGGTCTGGCTGGACATCACCGACCCGCCGGCCGAGGAGCGCCGCGCGGCGGCCCTGGAGAACCTCAGCCGCTGCTTCCGACGCCATGAATACGATCGTATGGCACGGGAGATCTCCCGCCTGCAGCTCGCCGGGGGCGACCCGCTGGACGCCGTCCGCGGCGCCATCGCCTGGACCGCCGAGCGCTTCGAGTTCGGCTCCACCCACGCCCATGCCGGGGCGCCGGACTGGCTCGCCCTGCGCGACGACCTGGCCAGGGGCGACCAGGAGCGGCTGGTCCCGCTCCTTGAGGTGGTCGGCCATCTGGCCTGGGATTCCCTGCGCGAGCCGGCCTATCCCTTCCCGGCGGAAAGCCGCCCCTACGCGGCGGCGGAGCTGGTCGCCGCCATCGAGGAGGAGGACGAGGGCCGGGCCATCGCCCTGCTGCGCGGCGCGCTGGGGGACGGGCTCGGCTTCCGCGACCTGGAGCCGGCCCTGGCGGAGGCGGCGCTCGCCCATTACCAGGACTTCGGCCACTCCGCGATCTATGTCTACAAGACCGGCCAGCTCATCGACCGCCTCGGCCCGGAGACGACCGAGCCCCTGCTGCTCAACCTCGTGCGCTCCCTGGTCTACGCCTCGCGGGAGGATCTGATCCCCGAGTTCCGGGCCTATGCCGGGGCCCTGGCGCGTTGGGACGGCGCGGGGGCGGAGCCGATGGCGGCAGAAGACCTGCGCCGCCTCTCCGTGCCCAAGGTCTTCGAGCGGGTGTTGCGCTCCACCGGCGACCGCAAGGCGCTCTTCGATGCGCTGCTGGGGGCGGCCTGCCTCGACTTCCTGCAGTTCGACCTTTCGGTGGCCGATGCCACCGACAAGTCGGTCTCCCACAACGTCGGCTGGCTGGACTTCACCCATGCCGTCACCTTCGGCAACGCGGTGCGGGTGCTCTGCGGGCGCTATCCGAAACTCTGGCCCCAGGGGCTGTTGCAGATCGGCTGTTTCGTCGGCCGCAACGCCGCCTACGTGGACCGCGACTACGACGCCACGCCCTGGCAGGTGGACGATGCCCAGGCCTTCTTCGAGCGCTCGCTGCGCGGCCTCTTCGACCACGCCCAGGCGGAATACATCGTCTCCGTGCACCTGGTGAAGCTGCTTTCGGCGGCCCGGGAGGAGGTGATCGCGGACCCCGAGGCGCCCTGGGTGCCGGCCATGCTGGCGGCGGTCAACCGCTTCCTCCACGAGCCCCTGAAGCGCAAGCACACCAAACGCACCGCCCAGCAGGCGATCAATTTCGTCGCCGCGGAGGGCTAGGATCGGCGGAAGGGTAGCCCGTCAATCAGACAGCCCCGACGTCGCGCACAGACGCCGCCACCGCAGAAGATATCACCCTCGTGCTCGTCACGAGGGTCCATCTATCCAGCGACGGTTCAGTGATCCTTGAGACCCGGTCGGGGCCTGCCATGGATGCTCGGAAGAAGACGACGAAGGCTCATCAGCCTACGGCTTGCGGTGGAGAGGCTGTCACCCCCACCCCAACCCTCCCCCATCGAAGGGGGAGGGGGAAGTTGTTGAAGCGGCTGAAAAGATCTCCTCCCCCCTTGACGGGAGGAGGTTGGGAGGGGGGTGAGTTACACACGCGATGGCGGCCCGCTGCGCGCCGGGACCCTTCGAGACGCCCGCTGCGCGGACTCCTCAGGCTGAGGGATGAGGGAGCCCCCGGTTCCTCATGGTGAGGAGGTTGCGCAGCAACCGTCTCGAACCATGGCCACGCACCATGATGGCGGGAAACCCGTTCTCAAAAAGCGAAACGGCCCGTCATGCGGCGGGCCGTTGCGGTTCGATGCCTCGGAGGGGCGCTCAGCCGTAGCGCTCGATCTGCTCCATGTCGTCGTCGGAGAAGCCGAAGTGGTGGCCAATCTCGTGGATCAGCACGTGCTTCACCACCTCCGCCAGGTCCTCGCCGCTGTCGCACCAGTAGTCGAGGATCGGCCGGCGGTAGAGGAAGATCATGTCCATGTCTTCCGGCGAGTCCCAGGTGGACTTGTGCAGCAGACTGGTGCCGCGATAGAGCCCCAGGAGATCGAAGGGCGACTCGCAGTCCATCTCCTCCAGGGTGTCGTCGTCGGGGAAGTCCAGCACATGGATGACCACATCGCCCAGCGCTTTGCGCAGGTCGGCCGGAATGGTTGCATAGGCCTCGCGGGCCAGCGCCTCCAGGTGGCGGGTCTCCGGCGGCGTCGAATACCGCCCCACATCGTGCATCTGAGCCATAACCGTTCCTATCGATCTCTCTGACTTCAGCCTAGCCTGCCTTGACCGGGAGTCCAAGCACAGTCACCTTCGGTTAACCTTAATCCAGCCAATTTTGTCCGTCCGGAGGAACGCCATGGTAGAGAAGCTAACCCAGGCAGAGCGCGCGTCTCTGGCCGCCGAGCTGCCGGGCTGGGAGCCGGTGGAGGGCCGCGATGCCCTGAAAAAGACATTCCGCTTCAAGTCCTTTAACCAGGCCTGGGGCTTCATGAACCGGGTCGCCCTGGCGGCCGAGAAACTGAACCATCATCCCGAATGGTTCAACGTCTATAATCGGGTCGAAATCACCCTCACCACCCACGACTGCGACGGCCTTTCCGAACGCGACGTCACCCTCGCCAAACGCATCGAGGCTTACGCGGGTTCCCCCTCACCCAGCTCCGCCTAAGCGCGATCTGCGATCCCGCTAAGGCTGCGCAACCCTCTCCCACGGCGGGGAGAGGGAAACCAAAAAGACCCTCTCCCCGCCGTGGGAGAGGGAGGGGCCCGCGCAAGCGGGAGGGTGAGGGGGCTTCGCTCCGCCCTACGCGCGCAGGCCCCTCTCGACGCGCCTGCTACTGCATGCGCATGGCGCCGTCCAGGCGGATGGTGTCGGCGTTCAGCATGGTGTTCTCGCAGATATGGAGGACCAGGGCGGCGAACTCGGCGGGATGGCCGAAGCGGTGCGGGAAGGGCACCTGGCCGGCCAGGTTGTCCTGCACCTCCTGGGGCATGTTGAGCAGCAGCGGCGTGCCGATGAGGCCGGGTGCGATGGTCAGCACCCGCACGCCGTTTTTGGCGAACTCCCGCGCCGCCGGCAGCATCATGCCGTTGATGCCGGCCTTGGAGGCGGCATAGGCCACCTGGCCGAGCTGGCCCTCGACCGCGGCGATGGAGGCGGTGGAGATCACCACCCCGCGCTCGCCGTCGTCGTTGATCGGATCATTGCCCAGCATGTCGGCGGCGGCCAGGCGCAGCAGGTTGAAGCTGCCGATCAGGTTGATCTTGATGACGTTCTCGAAGAACTCCAGGGGCATGGGCCCGTCGCGCCCGACGATGCGCTTGGCTGGCGCGATGCCGGCACAGTTGACCAGCACCCGGCAGGGCCCGTGGGCCTCGCGCGCCTTGGCGACCGCTGCCTCGGCTTCGGCGGCGCTGGCGACGTCGCAGGCCAGGCCCAGGCCGCCGATTTCCGCGGCCACGGCCTCGGCAGCCTCGCCGTTGAGGTCCAGTGCCGTTACCTTGGCCCCGGCCTTGGCCAGATGGCGCGCCGCCTCCGCCCCCAGGCCGGAGCCGCCCCCCGTCACGATCGCCGCATGCCCCTTCACGTCCATGTCTTCGTCCCCTCATCTGTGCTAAGAGGGCCACGGCACTCGCGGCCCGAACTTGAAAGCGCCGCTCTATAGCAGAGCGGCGCGGCGGTGACGAGACTGTGAAGAGCCGGCCCCGAAGGCTTGTCCGCCGGGAGGGCCTGTGTGAAGAAGCAGCGTCCGTTCACCGCGAGGGGCTTTGCACCGTGGCGTCGCCGACGGTTCATGTTCGGGTCATCAGTTTGCCGGAGGCCGAAGAACGGCGGGCAAAGATGCGCCGCCAGCTCGAGGCCCTCGGCCTCGACTTCGCCTTCGTCGAGGGGGTGGACGGCCGCGGCTTCGACGTTGCGGCCCACCCGGCTTATGACGCGCCGCGCCGGCGCCGCGCCTTCGGCCGCGACATGACCGGCGGCGAGCTGGGCTGCCTGCTCTCCCACCGTTCGGTCTACGAGGCGATGGTCGCCGAGGATCTCGACCCGGTGCTGGTGCTGGAGGACGATGCGGTCTTGGGCGCCGACTTCCCGGCGGTGCTGGCCTCGATCCTCAGGCTCCCCCGCCCTTTCGACCTGGTCCGCTTCATCGGCTATCCGAAGATCGCCCGCTTGCGCCAGCGCCGGCTCTGCGATCTCGACCGCGGCTACCGGCTGGTGCGGCTGGCAACCACACCGGGCGGCGCCTATGCCTACCTGATCCGCCGCAGCGGCGCCGAGAAGCTGCTGCCGGCGCTGCAGCGCAACTGGCTGCCGGTGGACGTGATGATGGGGCGAAGCTGGGCGCACGGCCTGGACTGGGCTGTCGTGCAGCCGGCGGTCACCGACTACGACCGTGACCTCGGCTCCCACATCGGCGAGGAACGTTTCCACAAGCCCGCGGTCAACGGCATTGGGGCCACGGGTTATCTGCTGGGCCGCGCCCGCCATACGCTCACGGAGAGCCTCAACAAGCGCATCGCCTACTGGTCCGCCTGGCCGTCAGATCGCCGAAGACTGAAAGAGGTGGGGCGTTAGATCGGCCAAAGCAGACGCAGGTCAGAAGCAGTCACCCGACTACCAACGGAAAACCGCCCACCAGTCCCGCCATCGCGAGCGGTGCCGGGTCCAATAGATGGTCCAACAGAGCAGGTTTCAAAAAGCTCGGCGACAGAGGCCTTGTCGAGTGTACCCTCGTTGTTGCAGAAGGCGGTAAGCACCAGAGTGAAAACCAAAGAGGAAAACCCAAGTGGGTCGCAGCTGCTGTTACATACACCAGAACTGGGCGAAGGCTTCAGCTAAGCGGTGCTGGCAAAAACGTTGGTCCTTTCCGAAAGCCCGGCAAAACTGTGAAACGGATAAGAATTACGGCTGTTCCAACAATCGCTACAGCTTTCGGAAATAAGCCTGTCACAGACTACGAATCGCAACAAATAGATTCTGCTCATAACTGGAGTAAAATGGCGTTTTCCAGAACTCTCAACTTCTCAAATAATCAGTGTTTGCGTCCCTTCAGATTCTCCAGCTGCACCTCAAGATCTTCCTCTCTAAAGAGGACAACATGGGAGGTTTCATAATCTACGTCCAAATCTGAGCCCTCGATATCAAAATGCTCTGCGGCCTGCTTTAGGACATATTCGATATCAGATTGAATTACTGGGATTGCTTCCTTGAAAGAAGGATACGACGCAACGCCTGTGTAAGCCATAAACAGTAAGTTTCCAGCTATAAGAAGTTTCGCTACAATACTACCATCTTCGATTCGTTCTAATTCAATATGAATCCCTGTTATTGTTATTTGTTCATCTGATATAGGGAAAGAATAACCAAGAGGTCTTTTTTGAAGGATTCTGGTTGCCTGCTGAGCAAACAGGTTGACTGCAGGTTTCGCTTGAGGGTGACTGATCGAGCCAGAGAACGTCACTACGACTTCTGCGAGGCGCATCTCCTCTGGCTTGGGTTCCGGCTGCGCCATTGGCTCTACCATGACCATAGGTTACTCCTCTCACTTTTGGGTACTGAATTTATCAGAGTGCGATGCTCGGTTTCGGAGAACAACTATACTGATGTTGTCCAAGACAGAAAATCAACCGATTGCTGTCTGTAGATTGGTGTTGTCTTGTAAATTGGTTGATGAAGCACGTGCCTCTTTCCCGAATGGCCAAAGAACATTGACGACATTTGAGTGGCCTCGAAAGGTCGGCTGCCTCTGGTCTTCCATGTTCAGGTCCGGCACGTAGTACCAGTTGCCCTCGTACTCCTCGCGCCGCCATTCGAAGGCCGCCTGATGGCCGGGGAAGGGCCTGTCGGAGAAGATCACGGTGAAGCCCTGCTCGGCCCCGGGGATGGCGGCCACCATCCGTCGATCACCGTATCGGCGCCGGAAACGAAGGGCTCCTGCACCAGCCCCACGGCTTCGTCTTCGAAGACCCAGACGCCTTCGGTCTTGTAGGGATGGATCACCCTGAGGGCGTTCATGGCACGCGGCTCCCCGGCGCGGATGGCCGGTTGTTTGAACGGAGCAAAGTCGGGACCAGCCCTCCTTCGCCAAAGATGCGGTTCCGGGTGGCCCGCCATCCGAAGCCCGCAGGGCGAAGGATGGTGACCCCGGCAGGATTCGAACCTGCGACCTACAGATTAGGAATCTGCCGCTCTATCCAACTGAGCTACGGGGCCGCCGCGATGCCGCGTGAGGCGGTCCAGACATAAGACAATGCGCGCGTTTAGGCAATGCGGGCGGTGTAGGGCCTCTCAGGACCCGCCGCCTCTCATGGCCCCAGATGAAGCCCTTCGGGCGGTGTCTGCTGAATCCCCCAAAAGGGACCGATCCCGGCGGCGTCTCCCGCATGGATTGAAGGAAAGGCTTTGGATTGCATCCTCTTTATGCCACTCTGCGACGGTGAGAAACCAGAAGTTGAGGAGCTCCCCTCGGGTGGAGGTCGGGATGCATCGTCAGATGCTTGGCTTGCAATGGAGGTCGAGGTTGCAGCGGATCGTCGGGGCGCTGATGCTCGGCCTTTGGGCCGGCGCCTGCGCACCCACCGTGCAATCAAACGTCGAGATCTTTCACGCACTGCCCAGCGATTACGTTGGAGAGAGCATTACCATTCTTGCAAGCGATGAGAAGGAGGCGCGGTCTCTGGAGTTCAAAAGCTATGCCGAGAGGCTGGCCGGCAAACTGCAAGAGGTCGGATTTAGAGTTGTCGGCGAAACCGAAGGGCCCCGGTTCGTGGCCTTTCTCGGCTATGCAATCGGTAAGGGCCAGCAAATCACCAGGAGTTATTCGATTCCGAACATCGGTGTCACTGGATACTCCTCTTCTCAAACCTATGGCACGGTGCACAACTACGGGGGCTATGGCACGTATAGCGGAACGACAACCTACACGCCACAGTATGGCGTTACCGGCTACTCAACGGGAACGACGACAGAAACCGTTTACCCGCGTGCTGTCGTCATCCACATCTACGAAGTGAACTGGTCAGACATTGAGAACTCGCCGCAGGTCTACAGCCTGACCATCGGCAGTTCGGGCGGATGCGGCATTCTAAGTCAGGTCATCGACGAAATGCTGGAGGCGGGGTTTCAGGGCTTTCCCGGCGAGAGTGGCAGCGCCCGAAAAGCACGGGTGGACTCGAACGCCAATTGCTGACCGCCGCTGATTGACTCTGACTTCTGGCTACGGCGCGTGCCAAAGTGGGTTGCGCAAATGAGAATCGCTGCGCTGTAGCCGACAATGTCTGCTGAGGATAGAGCCTCGTTTTTGGATCCACCACTAGCGTGCGTGGGGCAGATGACAGCTTGGCAAAAGGCCTAGCCGTCATCCCCTTTGTCCGTCGACCGTGCCCAAGCGGAGCACAGAACCTCCCTTTTTCACTCCACCCCCTTGAACCGTTCGGTGGCGGCGACCAGGCCGCGGCGGATGCCGGGTTCCATGGCGGAGTGGCCGGCGTCGGGGACCACCAGGTAGTCGGCCTCCGGCCAGGCGCGGTGCAGGGCGTCGGCGGTCTCGATGGGGCAGACCAGGTCGTAGCGGCCCTGGATGATGATGGCGGGGATGTTGCGGATTTTGCCCAGCCCCTCCATCAGGGCGTCCGGGCCCAGGAAGACGTGATGCTGGAAATAGTGCGCCTCGATGCGCGAGAGGCCGAGGGCATGGCGTTCCTCGCCGAAGGCGGCCACGGTCTGCGGGCTGGGCAGCAGGGTGGAGCAGCTGCCCTCGTAGATGCTCCAGGCCCGGGCGGCGGGCAGGTGCACCTTGGGGTCGGGGTCGTTGAGGCGCTTCTGGTAGGCGGCCATAAGGTCGCCGCGCTCCGCCTCCGGAATGGTCTCGGCGAAGCTGCGCCAGTTCTCCGGAAAGATCCGCGCCATGCCGTAGAGGAACCAGTCGATCTCCCGCCGGGTGCCGAGGAAGATGCCGCGGATGATCAGCGCCGAGACCCGCTCCGGATGGGCCTGGGCATAGGCCAGCGCCAGGGTCGAGCCCCAGGACCCGCCGAAGACGTGCCAGCGCATGATGCCCAGGTGGTCGCGCAGGCGCTCCATGTCGGCGATGAGGTGCTGGGTGGTGTTGTCGGTGGTCTCGCCCAGCGGCGTGGAGCGGCCGGCGCCGCGCTGATCGAAGATGACGATGCGGTAGTGGCGCGGGTCGAAGAAGCGGCGGTGGTCCGGCCCGGCCCCGGCCCCGGGGCCGCCGTGCAGGAAGACGATGGGCCGGCCCGTGGGGTTGCCCGAGACTTCCCAGTACATGCTGTGCCGGCCGTCCAGCTCCAGCCGCCCGCTCTCGCTGGGCTCGATGGGCGAAAACAGATCCTGCGCAAGCATGCGGACGGCCTCTTCCCGGTCTGGTTCGGCTGTGGACGGTTCCGGCCCCTCATATCGCAGGCCGCGGCTTTCCGCCACCTTTGATCTCCCGGGATGGGCCTCGCCGGGGCGGGCCTGATAGACTGGGATGATGATCCGGTTCAGGCCCCCGCTCAGACCCGCCGGCGATCCCGGAACCCGTGCGGTGACTCTCTTGATGTGGCTGGCGCTGACCGCCTGGGCCCTTTCGCCGGTCTTTGCGGCGGCCCAGGCCAACCCGACAGCATCGCTGCAGCCCGGGGAGCCGGGCCGTGTGGCCGCCATCGTCGACGGCGACACCCTGGTGCTGGAGGACGGGCGGGAGATCAGGCTGGTGGGCATCCAGGCGCCGAAACTGCCCCTGGGGCGCGCCGGCTTCAAGCCCTGGCCACTCGCAGACGAGGCCAAGGCCTTCCTCGCCGAGCTCACCCTGGGCAAAGAGGTCGCGGTCGCCTTCGGCGGGCGCCGCGGCGACCGCCATGGCCGCGTCCTGGCCCACCTCGTGGTGGAGGATCGCTGGGTGCAGGGGGCGATCCTGGAGGCGGGCATGGCCCGGGTCTACAGCTTCGCCGACAACCGCAGGCTGGTCGCCGAGATGCTGGCCCTGGAGCGGCAGGCGCGGGGCGCGCGCCGCGGCATCTGGGGCCTTCGCTTCTACCGCACGCGCGCGGCGGCAGACGCGGAGCGCTGGCTCGGCGGCTTCGAGCTGGTGGAGGGCCGGGTGCTGGCGGTGGGCCTGGTGCGCCGCCGCGCCTATCTGAATTTCGGCGAGGACTGGCGCAGCGATTTCACCATCGCGCTGGACCCGGAAACGCGCCGCCTGTTCGAGGGCGAGGGCATCGACCTGAAAGCCTACGAAGGCCGTCGCCTTCGGGTGCGGGGCTGGCTAAAGTCGCGCAACGGTCCCATGATCGAGGTGACCCATCCCGAGCAGATCGAGCTGCTGGAGGAATGATGTTCGCTCTCTCAGCCTGTCTTCCCCGCACCCTGCGCGCGCTGGCCGTGGCCCTGCTGCTGCTGGCAATGCTGGGCGCCTGCGCCACCGCGCCGGGCACCGGGCGCACCATCTTCACCGGCGGCCTCAGCGAACAGGGCGAGGCCGACCTCGGCCACAAGGAACATCCCAAGGTGATGGCCCAGTACGGCGGCTCCTACGACGATCCCGAACTCAACGCCTATATCTCTTCCGTAGGCAACCTGCTGGTCCAGACCTCCGAACTGCCGAACCTGAAGTTCACCTTCACCATCCTCGATTCCCCCATCGTCAACGCCTTCGCGCTGCCCGGCGGCTACATTTACATCACCCGCGGGCTGCTGGCGCTGGCGGAGAACGAGGCGGAGATGGCCGGGGTTCTGGCCCACGAGATCGGCCACGTCACCGCGCGCCACACCGCCGAGCGCTACGGCCAGACCATGGCGGCCAATGTTGCCGGCGCCGGGCTGGGCATCCTGCTGGGCGGACCGGCGGCCCAGGCCGGCGGCACCCTGGGCGCGCTGCTGGTGCGCAGCTATTCGCGCGAGCAGGAGTTCGAGGCCGACATGCTGGGCGGACGCTATCTCGGCCGTGCCGGCTACGACACCCAGGCCATGGCCGGCTTCCTCAGCCAGCTTCAGGCTCACAGCCGCCTGGAGGCGGAGCTGGCCGGCCAGCCGGAGAAGGCCGATTCCTTCAACATCATGCAGACCCACCCGCGCACCACAGAGCGCATTCAGCGCGCCCTGGAGCAGGCCGGCGCCAACCCGGTGGCCGATCCCATGACGGCCCAGGACATCTATTTCGACAAGATCGACGGCATGCTCTACGGCGACAAGCCGGAGGAGGGCTTCATCCGCGGGCGGGAATTCGCCCATCCGCTGCTGAAGTTCGCCTTCGAAGTGCCCCAGGGCTTCCGGCTCTATAACCAGTCGCGCCGCGTGCTGGCCCGCGACGGCGAGGGCAAGGCGGCCATTCAGTTCGACCGCGGCCCCAAGGACTACCGCGGTTCCATGAGCGACTACCTGACCCGGGTCTGGGGTGCCCGGGCGCGGCTCAGCGGGGTCGAGGCGATCACCGTCAACGGCTTGCCCGCCGCCACCGCCCGGGTCGAGGGCAGGCGGGGCACCGACGCACGGCTGCTGGCGATCCGCTACGACGCCGCGACGATCTACCGCTTCATCTTTCAGTCCGACGCCGAGCGCACGGCGGCGCTCAACCGGCCGTTCCGTGAGACCACCTACAGTTTCCGCAAGCTCAGCGATGGGGAGGCGGCGGCGCTGAAGCCCCAGAGGGTCCGGGTCTATCGGGTGCGCGCGGGAGACACGCCGGCCGGGATCGCCGCGCGCATGCCCTTCGGCACGGAGAACCTGAAACGCTTCCTGGTGCTGAACGGGTTTCAGGACAGCGTCGTCCTGCGCCCCGGCCAGGCCGTGAAGATCGTCACCGAGTAGCCGAGGTAAGAGACCGTCAGTGACCAGCACACCGACATCCGAGGAGACCCCTGTTGCCGCCGAGGGCGGCGGCCTCCACGAGCCGGAGAGCGCCGGGCGCTGGCGGCCCACCATCGCGGTGGTGCTGACCGGGGGCTTCGGTCTGCTGGTGCTGGTGGCCGTCTCCCTGGTGCTGTGGGTCTCGCTCAGTACGGCAGGAAAGAACACCATGTCCTTGCTGCGCCAGACGGCGGAGCTGACTGTCGAGGCTCTGATTGGCGAGATCGCCCTCCACCTCGGCACCGCCCATCAGCAATCTCAGTTCATGGCCGAGGTGATCGGCTCCGGAGACCTCGATCCGACGGATCGGGATCGGCTGGGCGATGCCATGCTGGGGGCCTTGGCCGCGGCGCCGCAGGTCACCGGCGTCGCCTATTTCTCGGTGGATGGCTGGTCACTCAGGGTCGGCCGGGCGCCGGAAGGCGGCATCATCCGCCTCTATGACGCGGTGGAGAAGGACCCGGAGATCGGGCGCCTGGTCGCAAACATGGCCGAGCGGAGCAACTCGGATTGGGGCGGGGTCTTCTGGGTTCCTTCGCTGGAACAACCGCATCTGACGGTCTCCACACCGCTGTGGCGGGACGGAGAATACCTCGGCGTCATCGCTTCGGTGGTTTCGGTCCAGGTGCTGTCGAACTATGTCGAGGAATTCGAGGTTCAGTCCGGGCTCCATGCCTTCGTGCTCTACGGGCGGAACCGGGTTCTGGCCCATCCCTTCCTGATCGACAACATCGCCGGCCTCGGTCCCGACAAGCCCTTGCCGGACATCGACGAGGTCGGGGACAGCCAGCTCGCCGCAATCTGGTCCGAGGGCAAGCGGCGCATCGATATCCTGGAGGATTCGACCAGTTCGTTGCTGGGCCACTTGGTGATCCGCGACGGCGACGAGGTTTTCTTTCTCTACAGGGTCGTCGGCGGCTACGGGCCGGAGCAGCTTTACATGGGGGTTTATGCCGGCGACGACGAAATCGACCAGACGGAGTTCGAACGCCTGGTTGTCACCGGCTGGGTCGGGCTCGGCGTTCTGGCTCTGGCCCTGTTGACTGCCGTGGTGCTGAGCCGCGGCATCGCCCGTCCGGTGCGCGATCTTGCAGAGGCGGCGCGGGCCATCAGCAGCTTCGATTTCCGCCGCGTGCCGCCGGCCAAGGGCAGCGCCTTCCGCGAGTTGAACAGTGCCTCCGGCGCTTTCAACTCCATGCTCAACGGCCTGCGCTGGTTCGAGACCTACGTGCCGCGGACCCTGGTGCTGCGCCTCATCCAACTGGGCGAGGACGGCTTCCACTCCGAGGAGCGGCAGGTGACGGTGCTGTTCACCGACATCGTCGGTTTCGCCCGCGCCAGCCAGAACATGTCGGCCCATGAACTGGCCGAATTCCTCAACCATCATTTCGAACTTCTGGCAGCCGAAATCGAGAAGACCGAGGGCACCGTCGACAAATACATCGGCGATTCAGTCATGGCCTTCTGGGGCGCGCCGGACGACCAGCCCGACCATGCCGAGCGGGCCTGCCGGGCCGCCCTGGCGATTGCCGCGGCCCTGGACCGCGACAACCGCGCCCGGGAAGCAGAAGGCGAGCCCGCGGTGCGGTTGCGCATCGGCATCCATTCCGGCCCCGCCATCGTCGGCAACATCGGCGCGCCGGGGCGGGTCAACTACACCCTGATCGGCGACACGGTGAACCTGGCAAACCGCCTGGAAGCCTTCGGCAAGGAGGTGCCGCCCGGCAGCGGCTCGGCGGTGGTGCTGCTGTCCGGCGAAACCCGGGCGCTGCTCGGCGACAGCCCGGCCGTGGAAAGCCTGGGCACCCACGAGATGCGCGGGCGCGCGGGAAAGATCGAGGTCTTCCGGCTGAAGTTGTAGGTTCGTCTCGACTTGCGTCGAATCGGTGCCGGCCCGCTCCCCCACCCGGCCACCCAATGCGATTATCCTAGTGGGTGGCCGGGTGGGGGAGCGGGCGGTACAGACC
>NZ_JANQOI010000154.1 GCF_028289705.1 Pelagibius sp. | reverse complement strand
CCAGGAGTCCGCTGCGCCGATGATTGTAGAAGGCGTGCACCTTGTCGGGGTCGCGGGCGAAGGCCTCCGGCGTCGCCACGTCCTCAATGCGCACCCGGGCCCAGATGCCGTCGGGGTCGCGAAAGGTGTCGAGGCCGGATTCCTTGGAGATGCCCGCGCCGGTCAGGACGACGATCCGCCCCTCAGCCATCACCGCCAACCCCGCTGCCCAGCGCGAGGGCCGCCCGCTTGCGGGGGCGCGGCCCCGATGATAGAGGAAGAACCGCTGCCCGATATCTGATCGTGCCACTCATGCATGCCGATAAAAGCTTGGCCGACAAAAGCCTGAAAGTCCTCATCGTTTGTACGGGGAACATCTGCCGCTCGCCGACGGCCGAAGCGCTGCTGCGCCACCACCTGAGTTTGGCCGGATTGGACCGGCAGGTCGAGGTGGATTCGGCGGGGACCGACGGCTATCACGTCGGCGAAGCGCCCTCTGGCGAAGCCGTCACCTGTGCGGCGGCGCGCGGTTACGACCTCAGCGGTCTGCGCGCACGCCAACTCGCCTCAAAGGACTTCGACGACTTCGACCTGATCCTGGCGATGGACCGGCATCACCTGCGCCAGCTCGAACACCGCCGCCCCAAGGGTGCGGCCTGCAGACTGGCGCTCTTTCTCTCCGTTCTGCCGGAGGCCGGAGAGGTTCAGGACCCCTACTACGGCGGCCGGGCCGATTACGAGCACATGCTGGAGGTGGTCGAGGGCGCGGTGCCGGCCTGGATCGAGGCGTTCAAACGCGACTGCCTGCCGAGCGATGACCGGCGGTCCTGACCTTTCCGATCCGGCGGTCGAGGCCGCTCTTCCGGAACACCGGATTGCCGCTGTCCTCGGGCGCCGCCCGACGGGCATGACACGGCTCCTCGGCGGCTGTGTCGCCGAGGTCTATCGGGTCGAGTTGGCGGGGGAAGCACCCCTGGTCGTTAAGCTGGCGGCGAGCGGCGGGCTCGCCGTCGAAGGCTTCATGCTCGATTACCTGGCCAGCGAGACAAACCTGCCGGTGCCGCGGACACGGCACGTTTCAGAAACGCTGCTGCTGATGGACTTCGTGGACAACGACGGCGCTGCGGGCGATCCCGGCGGTCGCCAATCTGCAGAGCTGCAGGCGGCCGAGCAGCTTGCCGCGCTGCACGCCGTCACCGCAGAGGCCTATGGCTTCGAACGGGACACGGTGATCGGTGCCCTGCCGCAGCCGAACCCCTGGACCTCCTCCTGGTGCGACTTTTTCCGGGAGCAGCGCCTGCTGGTGATGGGCCGCATCGCCCGGGAGTCCGGCCGGCTGCCGGCCGAAACCCACCGCGCGCTGGAAGCCTTCTGTGGCCGGCTGGAGCGCTTCATCGACCCGCCGCCGCGCCCCGGCCTGGTCCACGGCGACGTCTGGACCGGCAACATCCTCTTCGACAGCGGACGTGTCGCGGCCTATATCGACCCGGCGCTCTACTTCGCCGATCCGGAGGTGGAGATCGCCTACATCGAGCTGCTTTCCACCTTCGGCCCCGCCTTCCACCGCCGCTATGAGGAATTGCGGCCGCAGCGCCCCGGCTACCGCGAGGCGCGGCGCGACATCTACAATCTCTTCCCGCTGCTCGTACACACGCAGATCTGTGGACCCCCCTATGCGCAAATGGTGCGGGACATCCTCGACCGCTACGATTAGATGGATGCATGAGCCAGGAGGCCGCACAACCTGCCGGCGGTGAGCGCATCGGCTTCGGCATCGCCTGCGCCCTGATCGGCCTGTTCGGCATGGCGGTGATGGACGCCTGCGCCAAGTTTCTCGGCGCCGGCTATGCCATCAGCCAGATCATCCTGGCGCGCAACGGCTTCGGCCTGGTCACCATCCTGGTCTTCGTGCTCTTCGCCGGCGGCGGCTGGGCCAGCCTGCGCCCGAAGCGCCCGCTCATGCTGCTGGCCCGCGCCTGCGCCAATCTCTGCGCAGCCTTCCTGTTCTTCACCGGCCTGCGCTATCTGCCGCTGGCCGATGCCTTCGCCATCGCCTTTGCCGCGCCGCTGTTCATCACCGCGCTTTCGGTACCGTTTCTGGGCGAATACGTGGGGATCAGGCGTTGGGCGGCGGTGATCTTCGGCTTCATCGGCGTACTCGTCGTCGTGCAGCCCGGCACCTCGACGTTCCGGGTCGAGGCCTTGCTGCCTCTCGGTGCGGCCTTCAGCTATGCCATCGCCATGCTGATCGGCCGCAAGCAGACCAGCTATCTTTCCACCTCGGCCATTCTCTTCTGGCCCAGCCTGATCATCGTGGCGGTGACAGCGGCCATGATGCCGGCCCAGTGGCAGACCCCGAGCCTGCCGGACCTCGGCATCTTCGTCTTCATGGGCGTGGTCGGCACCTCCGGCATGATGCTGATCACCCAGGGCTACCGCTTCGCCCCGGCGTCGGTGATCGCACCCTTCGACTACTCGGTCCTGCTCTGGGGGGTCATCTTCGGCTGGGTGATCTGGCAGGACGTGCCGGGGCCCAATGTCTGGCTCGGCTCGGCCATTTTGATCGCCAGCGGCCTCTACATCCTGCACCGCGAGACCCGCAAGCCCAAGCCGGTGCAGCCGGTCGGCGGGCCCCTCGGCCCCACCTCATAGGGTCTTTGTTCGACGAAGATCGAAGCTACTTTATAGCCTGGCGCGCAGCGCGGCGCCGAGACGGGCGGCCTGGGCGCCGATGACCGGCTCCGGCACGGCGGCATAGCCGAGCAGCAGGCCGGAGCGGCGCGGCGTTCCGAGGAAGTAGTCCGCCAGGGGCGCGACGGTGATGTCCGCCGCCGCCGCGATCTCAGCCGCCTCCCGGTCACCGAGCCGCTCGGCCAGTGCCGGCTTCAGCCAGGCCATCAGGTGCAGACCGGCATCGTCGGGGGCGACGGTCACAAGGTCCGCCAGGTGTTCGCCCGCCGCCGCAACCAGGGCCGCCTGGCGCGCGGCATAGAGGCGGCGCATGCGCCGCACATGGGTGGCGAAGTGGCCCTCGTCGATGAAGCTGGCCAGCACCGGTTGGACCAGCGCCGAAGGCAGCGCACCCAGCGCCGCCTGGCCGGCGGTGAAGGCGTCGATCAAAGGCTCCGGCGCCACCAGGTATCCGATCCGGATCGACGGAAAGAGCACCTTGGAGAAGGTGCCGAGATAGATCACCCGGCCCGCCTCGCCACGACCCACCTCGCCACGGCCCGCCGCCAGGCCCTGCAGCGAGGCCAGGGGCCGGCCGGCATAGCGGTATTCGCTGTCGTAGTCGTCCTCCAGCACCCAGGCCCCAGCCTCCCGCGCCCATTCCAGGAGCTCCAGGCGCCGGGCAAGGGAGAGCGCCGTGCCCAGCGGATAGTGGTGGGACGGGGTCACCACCACCGCACGGGCGTTGGGGGCCAGGCGGCGGCCCTCAGCAACCGAGATGCCCTCTGCGTCGAGAGGCACCGGGACGAGCCGCGCCCCGGCGGCCAGCAGAGGCCCGCGCAGGCCAGCGTAGCCCGGCTCCTCGATCCAGACGGGATCGCCCGGCTCCAGCAGGATCTGGGTGGCCAGCCCGATGGCCGCCTGGGCGCCGGTGGTGATGATCACCTGCTGCCAGCGGCAGCGCAGGCCGCGGTAGCTGTTGAGATAGTCGGCGATGGCCTCACGCAGCGGCTGGTGCCCCGCCGGGCTGCCAAGCTCCAGCAGCGCGGCTTCGGGACGCCGCCAGGCCCGGGCGTAAAGCCGCCCCCAGACGTCGAAGGGGAAGTTCTCGGTATCCGGAACGCCCGGCGCAAAGGCGCGGTGCGTCCTGACGTTGCGGCTGCGCAGGCCGGCGATGGCCCGGCCACGAGCCGCCAGGCGCGGCGCATGGACGGGCGCCTTGGCCCGGGTCTCCTGCGCCGCCGCCGGCGCCGCGCCCAGAAGCTCCTCCGGCAGGACCCGGCAGACGAAAGTGCCGGAACCGGCGTGTCCCTCCAGATAGCCCTCGCTGATCAACTGATCGAAGGCGGTGACCACGGTGTTGCGCGAGCAGCCCAGCTCCCGGGCCAGGGTGCGGCTGGACGGCAGCCGCGCCCCCGGCGGCAGGCCGCCGGAGAGAATGACCTCGCGCACCTGTTCGTAGAGCTGCTGCTGCAGGGCCACGGCCGAGCCCCGGTCCAGCGCCAGGGCCAGCAGCGGTGTCCGGCGGCTGACCCTCTGCACGCTGTCCGGCACGTCCAATCCTTCCCAGAAGTGGCCCCAAAGAATACCAGGAAGCGGCCCTTTTGGGAAAACCACGTTGCCCTTAGCCTGCGCCACCGAAACAAGCCACCAACCGCGACGGCGCACCATGCAGCAGAGACTCGACGACTTCACACCCACCGGGCGGACCAAGGTCAAGCGCGCGCCGGACCGCGGCCACTACGACCGCGAGACGGTCTACGAGATCCTCGATGCCGGGCTGATGTGCCATGTCGGCTATGTCATCGACGGGCATCCCTATGTCACCCCCACCGCCTATTGGCGGATGGGGAATCGGGTCTACTGGCACGGCTCCTCGGCCAGCAAGATGCTGCGCCATCTGAAGACCGGGCCGCGGGTCTGTTTCACTGTGGCACTGATGGACGGGCTGGTGCTCGCCCGCTCGGCCTTCCACACCTCGGTCAACTACCGCTCTGTGATGGCCTTCGGCACCGCCGAGCCGGTCGCCGAGGAAGCGGAGAAGCTGGCGCGCCTGGAAGCCATGATGGAGCGCATCGTTCCCGGCCGTTGGCCCGATCTTCGCCCGGTGACCAAACAGGAACTGAAGGCGACGACAGTGGTCTCCCTGAAGCTGGAGGAGGTTGCCGCGAAGGTGCGCCGCGGCCCGCCCATCGACGATGCCGAGGACATGGATCTGGATGTCTGGGCGGGTGTGGTGCCGCTCGGCTATGCCTTCGCCGGGCCGGAGGACGATCCGCAGCTCAAGACCGGCGTGACAAAGCCCGAAAACCTCTCGAAGATCCGCATCGGATAGGGCCGGCCGGCAACGGCGGGTTAGCGAAGCGCGGCTTTGCCTTCGCCAAACCGCTCACCGAATAGCAACCCTGCCGAATCCGCAGTGGTGGGCGCCGCCGCGGCGGGCTATCAGCACAACATGTCCAGCCAGCCCGCAACCGCCGGCAGCATCCGGGGCCTTGCCGCCATAGCGGCCGCCGGCCTCTTCGTGGTGCTCTGGGGCACCGGCTTCATCGGCGCCAAGCTGGGGCTGCCCCATGCCGAGCCGCTGACCTTCCTGGCGATCCGCTTTGCCATTGCCGCCGGCCTGCTGGCACTGCTGGCCCTGGCCACCGCCGCGCCCTGGCCGCGCGGCTGGCGCAGCATCGCCCATCTCTGCATCGCCGGGCTGCTGCCCCACGCCGTCTATCTGGGCGGAGTCTTCGCCAGCATCGGTGTCGGCGTGGAGGCCGGCGT
>NZ_JANQOI010000166.1 GCF_028289705.1 Pelagibius sp. | reverse complement strand
ATAGCTTTTGTGTCTGCTGCTTTGAGAGACGAGGCGCCGATGAGCGAACTCTGCGCGGCCTTCGGTATCAGTCGGACCACCGGCTACAAGTGGCTGCGGCGCTGGCGCGGGCAAGGACCGGCGGGTCTGGAGGATCGGTCACGCGCGCCGCGCTGTCACGGCCGCCAGATGGCGCCGGAACAGGCCGAGGCGATCCTGGCCTTGCGCCGGGACCGGCCGCACTGGGGCCCGCGCAAGCTGCGGGTCATCCTTGAGACGCAGCAGCCGGAGGTGTGTTGGCCGGCGGCGAGCACGATCGGCGATCTCCTGCGCCGCCACGGCCTGAGTGAGCGTCGCCGGCGCCGGGCCACCATTGCCGGTCCACACCCTGCTGACTTCGCCCCGGTCACGGCGCCAAACGATCTCTGGTGCATCGACTTCAAGGGCTGGTTCCGCACCCGAGATGGCCGGCGCTGCGATCCCCTGACCATCACCGACGCCTACAGCCGCTATGCCCTGGTCTGCCAGATCGTCAAGCCGGCCTACCGCCCGGTCGAGGCAGTGGTGATGAAAGCTTTCAAGCGCTATGGCCTGCCCAAGGCGATGCGCTGCGACAACGGCCCGCCCTTTGCCGCGCCAGGCCCTGGTGGGCTGACCCGCCTGTCCCTGGGTTGGCTCAAGGCCGGCATCGCCCTGGAACGGATCGAAGCCGGCAAGCCCCAACAGAACGGGCGTCACGAGCGCTTCCACCGAACCCTCAAGCAGGAGACCTCCAGCCCCCCGGCAGCCAACGCCCGCGAACAGCAGGCCCGCTTCGATGCTTTCTGCCATGACTATAACCACAAGCGCCCCCACGAGGCGCTCGCCCAGAAACCGCCGGCCAGCCTTTGGCAGCCTTCCACCCGGGCTTACCCCAAAGAGCTCGCCCAGCCTTGGTACGATGCCTGCCATGCCGTGCGGCGGGTGCGCCCCAGTGGCGAGATCAAATGGGCCGGCCGCTCGGTCTTTATCAGTGAGACCCTGGCGGGTGAGAGTGTCGGCATCGCCGAAACCAGAGACGGCGACTGGCTGGTCCGTTATGCCCAGATCGATCTCGGGATCATCGACCCGAAGAGGCACCGACTGATCCGCTTTGTGGCGCCCCGATCGGGGCGCCACAAAGCGAACAAAGCACGAAGACTGTCAGCCATGTAACCGGTCCAAACTGTAAGCTATCTTCCCGGTTGCTCAACCCTCTCCGCCGTAAGCGGTTCGCCCTTGAGCCTTCGTTCTCCTGTCCCGAACTGATGCCGTTGCTTCCAACTCCCGACATCACAAGCCTCTGCGCGAAACAGCGACAAGTTAAGCCGAACGGCAGTGGTCGACGACAGCCTATGCGCCGAAGCCGCCGTCGATGGTGTGCTGCGCGCCGGTGACGATGCCGGCTTCCGGACCCACCAGATAGGCCACCATGCCGGCAATCTCGGCCGGTCTGGCGTGGCGCTTGATGGCCATGAAGGAATGCATGGTGTCCTTCATCGGGCCGTCGGCGGGGTTCATGTCGGTGTCCACCGGGCCCGGCTGAACCGAGTTGACGGTGATGCCGCGTTCGCCGAAGTCCCGGGCGAGGCCCCGGACCATCCCCTGCACCGCGGACTTGGTCAGCGCATAGGCCGCGCCGCCGGGAAAGGGCATGCGGTCGCCGTTGACTGAGCCGATGACCACGATGCGGCCGCCGTCGTTCATGCTCCGCGCGGCTTCCACAGCGGCGTGATAGGGGCTGCGCACGTTGATGTCGATCATCCGGTCGACGGCATCCGGATCGCTTTCCAGCGGATCGCCCATCACCACCACGCCGGCATTGATCACCAGAATGTCCAAGGCGCCCTGGCCGGCGATGGTCCCGGCGACGGCGGCCCGGTCGGCGCTGTCGGTCTGAATGGCCGTGGCGCCGGTCTTGTCGGCCAGGGCGGCTGCCGCTTCGGCCGATCCCGCGTAGGTGAAGCGCGTGTCGGCGCCCTCTGCGGTCAGCCGCTCGACAATGGCTGCGCCGATGCCGCGGCTGCCGCCCAGGATCAGGGCCTTCTTCTCGTTCAGGGTGGGCATGACGCTGCTCCTTTTCTGACGTGGTAGGGGTCTGGATTCAGGGGGAATTTGATTTTGTAGTGATCACTAAGTATATCTCTAGGGCCGCTATGCAAGAGAAATTTGTAATGACCGCTAAAGAAATCGAGCAGAAGCGGGGCCGGCCCCGGGCCTTCGATGTCGACGCGGCGCTGGAAACCGCCTTGGCGCTGTTCCATGAGCGCGGCTACGACGGCGTCGGCGTCGCCGAGCTCAGCCAGGCCATGGGGATCAAGCCGCCCAGCCTCTATGCCGCCTTCGGCAGCAAGCAAGGGCTCTTCGAGCGGGCCGTGGACCTCTACCTCGCGCGCAGCGGCGGCTTTGTGCGGGCGGCCCTCGACGAGCCGGGGCCGGCTGCGGACGTCATCGCCCGGCTGTTCAACCGTGCTGCCGAGGCCTATACCAGCGAGGGCGGCCCCCTCGGCTGCCTGATCATGGACGGGGCGCGCAATTCCGCCGAGCCGGCGGCCTGTGCCTTCACCGCCGGCCTTCAGGAGGCCTCGCGCAAGGCCGTCATCGAGCGCATCCTTCGGGACCTTCCCGCGGAGGGCGCCGCCGCCGCGGCCGGGCGGTTGGCGGACTTCGTCATGGTCACCCTGGCCGGCCTCTCCGCGGCGGCGCGCGACGGCATGCCGCGTGAGGCCCTACGGGAGGCCGGAGCCATCGCGGCGGCCGGTTTCGCCGCGGCCGTGGCCCAGGCCGGCGCCTGACGGCGGAACCGCCGGCCCGCCTTGCATTCCCGCCTGCAGGTCGCTATAACCCCGCGTTCTTGAAGATGAGCGGTCCGGCGAAAGGGCATGCCCAGCCGCTCCAAGTCTCTCGTTTCGTTCAGAAAGGAAGCAAAATGCCCAAACTGAAGAACAAGTCCGGGGCGAAGAAGCGCTTCCGGCTCACCGCCTCCGGGCGGGTGCGTATGAACCAGGCCGGCAAGCGCCACGGCATGCGCAAGCGCCCCCAGAAGATGATTCGCAACGCCAGGGGCTCCACCCTGCTGTGCGACGCCGACGCCAAGATCGTCCGGCGCAACTTCCTTCCCTACGCCAAGTAAGGAGACGCGCGTCATGGCACGAGTGAAACGCGGCGTCACCACGCACGCCCGCCACAAGAAGGTCATCGGCCGCGCCAAGGGCTATCGGGGCCGCGGCAAGAATGTCTTCACCGTCGCGATCGAGCGAGTCGAAAAGGGCCTGCAGTACGCCTATCGCGACCGCCGGGTCAAAAAGCGGAACTTCCGCTCCCTCTGGATCCAGCGCATCAACGCCGGTGCCCGCGAGCACGGCCTGACCTACTCGCAGTTTATGAACGGCATCAAGCGGGCGGGCATCGAGCTCGACCGCAAGGTGCTGTCTGACCTTGCGGTGCGCGAGCCCGAAGCCTTTAAGTCCCTGGTCGAACAGGCGAAGGCCGCACAGGCCTGACGCCTCTCGTTGACCCGCCGGTCCGGACACAAGCGCACGGTCGGCGGGTTGCAGGGTCCAATCCCGCAGAACCGGCCCGAAGAGCGGGCCGTTTCCCGGACACCGCCGCAAGCTTGGAACCGGCGGTCCGATGGGTGGGATGGCAAAGGCGGAAGTAGGCATGGACAATCTTGAACAGCTGCAGAGCAGTCTGATCGATCGGGTGGCATCGGCCGCCGATCTGGAAAGCCTGGAGAAGTTGCGGGTCCAGGCGCTGGGCAAGAAGGGCGAGCTGACCCAGCGGCTGAAGACCCTGGGCAGCCTCTCCCCGGAGGAGCGCAAGGAGGCCGGACAGAGCCTCAACAAGGTCAAGGAGGCGGTGAACGCCGCCATCGAGACCCGCCGCGGAACCCTGGAGGAGGCGGCGCTGGAGGCCAGGCTGGCCGAGGAGACCGTCGACGTCAGCCTGCCGGCGCGCCCGGCGGAGATGGGGCGCATCCACCCCATCAGCCAGACCTGGGAAGAGCTGGTGGCGATCTTCGGCGAGATGGGCTTCTCCGTCGCCGAGGGGCCGCATATCGAAGACGACTTCCACAACTTCACGGCCCTCAACATCCCCGAAGAGCATCCGGCCCGCCAGGACATGGATACCTTCTACCTGCGCCCGGCGGCCGACGGCACCCGCAAGGTGCTGCGCACCCACACCTCGCCGGTGCAGATCCGCACCATGCTGGCCGAGAAGCCGCCGATCCGCATCATCGTGCCGGGCCGCACCTTCCGCGCCGACCACGACGCCACCCACTCGCCGATGTTCCATCAGGTCGAGGGGCTGGTGGTCGACAAGACCACCCACATGGGCCACCTGAAGGGCACCCTGACGGCCTTCTGCCGGGCCTATTTCGGGGTGGCGGACCTGCCGCTGCGCTTCCGCCCGAGCTACTTCCCCTTCACCGAGCCCAGTGCCGAGGTGGACATCGGCTGCAGCCGCGAGGGCGGCGAGCTGAAAATCGGGCCGGGCAAGGACTGGCTGGAAATCCTCGGCTGCGGCATGGTGCACCCCAAGGTGCTGGCCAACTGCGGCATCGACCCGGAGGAGTACCAGGGCTTCGCCTTCGGCATGGGGATCGAGCGCATCGCCATGCTGAAGTACGGCTTCCCCGACCTGCGGATCTTCTACGAGACGGACCTGCGCTGGCTGAAGCACTACGGCTTCGTGCCGCTGGAGCAGCCGTCCCTGGTGCGGGGGAGCTGAGGCGATGAAGTTCACCCTGAACTGGCTGAAGGACCACCTGGAGACCGAGGCCTCCCTGCGGGAGATCACCGACAGCCTGTCGATGATCGGCCTGGAGGTGGAGGGCGTGGAGGACCGGGCCGAGGCCCTGAAGGCCTTCACCGTGGCCCAGGTGAAAGAGGCGCGCCAGCATCCCAATGCCGACCGTCTGCGGGTCTGTATCGTCGACACCGGCGAGCAGGAGGTGCAGGTGGTCTGCGGCGCGCCCAATGCGCGCAGCGGCATGAAGGGCGTCTTCGCCCCGGTGGGCAGCTACATCCCCGGCACCGACATGACCCTCAAGGCGGGCAAGATCCGCGGCGAGGAGTCCAACGGCATGCTGGTCTCCGAGCGCGAGATGGGGCTCTCCGACGAGCACGAGGGCATCATCGACCTGCCGGAGGACGCCCCCCTGGGCGCGCCCTTCGCCGCGGTCGCCGGCCTCGACGATCCGGTGATCGAGATCGCCATCACCCCGAACCGCGGCGACTGCCTGGGCGTGCGCGGCATCGCCCGCGACCTGGCGGCGGCGGGGCTGGGCACCCTGAAGGCGCTGGACAGCGGCCCGGTCGAGGGCAGCTTCGAAAGCCCCATCAAGTGGCGCCGCGACCTGCCGGCGGACCGCCAGGGCGCCTGTCCCTATGTCGCCGGGCGCTACTTCCGCGGGGTGAAGAACGGCCCCAGCCCGAAGTGGCTGCAGGACCGTCTGCGGGCCATCGGTCTGCGCCCCATCTCGGCCCTGGTCGACATCACCAACTACGTGACCTTCGACCTGAACCGCCCGCTGCACGTCTTCGACGCCGACAAGGTGAAGGGCGACGTGGTCATGCGCTTCGCCGAGGAGGGCGCGGAGATCCTGGCTCTCGACGGCGAGACCTACCGCCTGGATGGTGAGATGGTGGCGATCCACGACGACGCCGGCCCCGAAGGCATTGGCGGCGTGATGGGCGGCGAGCTTTCCGGCTGTACCGAGGAGACCCAGAACGTCTTCCTGGAAGTCGCCCTCTTCGATCCGGTGATGGTGGCGAAGACCGGGCGCAAGCTGGGAATCATTTCCGACGCGCGCTACCGCTTCGAACGCGGCCTCGATCCCCAGTCCGCGGTCTGGGGCGTGGAGGTCGCCGCCCGCCTGGTGCGGGAGCTTTGCGGCGGCGAGACCAGCCACGTGGTCAGCGCCGGCGAACTGCCGGACACGCAACGGCAAGTCAGCCTGCGTCCCGAGCGGGTGCGCGATCTGGGCGGCATCGAGGTGCCGGCCGAACGCCAGAAGGAGATCCTCGAACGCCTGGGCTTCGCCGTGGAGGGAAGTAACGGCGCCCTCACGGTGACGCCGCCGAGCTGGCGGCCCGATGCCGAGGGCGAGGCCTGCCTGGTGGAAGAGGTCATGCGCATCCACGGCTACGACCACATCCCGGAGGTCGACCTGCCGCGGGAAAGCTATCTGCCCAGCGCCGTGCTCACCCCGGCCCAGCGCCGGGTCTCCGCGGCGCGCACCGCGCTTGCCTGGCGCGGGATGATGGAGGGTGTGACCTTCTCCTTCGTGTCCGAGCGGGAGGCCGCCCTCTTCGGCGGCGCTTCCCAGGCCATGCATCTCGACAATCCGATTTCGGCGGATCTCAACGTGATGCGGCCGACGCCGCTGGCCAACCTGGCCGTGGCGGCCGCGCGCAACGCGGACCGCGGTTACGGTGACCTGGCCCTCTTCGAGGTCGGGCCGCAATACCACGACGACACGCCGCAGGGTCAGGCGACGGTGGCGGCGGGCCTGCGCAGCGGTGAGGAGGCCAGGCGTACCTGGGCCGCCGCGCCGCGGCCGGTCGACGTCTTCGACGCCAAGGGCGATGCCGAGGCGGTGCTGCGGGCCTGCGACGCGCCGGTGGACAAGCTGCAGGTCACCCGCGATGCCGCGCCCTGGTACCATCCCGGCCGTTCCGGAGTCCTGCGTCTCGGCCCCAAGGTCCTGGCCCAGTTCGGCGAGCTTCACCCGCGGGTGCTGAAGGCGCTGGACGTCAGAGGGCCGGCGGTCGCCTTCGAAGCCTTCCTCGATGCCGTGCCCCTGCCGCGCGCCGGCCGGCAGAAGCCCAGCCTGCTGGAGCTTTCGGCCTTTCAGCCGGTCTCCCGGGATTTCGCCTTTCTGGTGGACGAAGAGGTCTCGGCGGAAAAGCTGCTGCGCGCGGCCCGCGGTGCCGACAAGACCCTGATCAGCGATGTCTCACTGTTCGATGTCTATCAGGGCAAGGGGGTCGAGCCGGGCAAGAAGTCTCTGGCGATTGCGGTGACCCTGCAGCCGCGCGACGCGACGCTGACGGATCAGCAGATCGAAGTCGTGGCCCAGCGGATCGTTCAGCAGGTCACCAGCGCGACCGGCGGAACCCTGCGCGGGTAAATCATCTTTTGTGGATCAGCGCGAGGTGACTGCTTCGCCGGTCCGGTTGCGCGCCCAGAGCTCGTCGGCGCGGCGGGCCTTCGCCACCAGTTCCTTGGCGAGCTTGATGTTGCCGGCGGCCTCGGCACGCGCGGCGAGCGCCCAGGTCATCGCGGCGTACTCCCGTGCTTCGGCCTCGCTGATTCTCCGGTCCATTGCCAGTTTTCCCTGCCCTTCTCTCGGAAATCGAGAAGCCTTGAGCGTTGGACGGGCATGGTTAACGAAAGGTTAAGATCCGGATTACTGTGATATTTGAGCACTCACTGTGGCGCTGATGCAACAGACCAAAGAAGCGATTGAGTAGCGGATAAGTCGGGTGCCGCACAAAGGGCCGGACAGACGATCGGGCAAAAGGAAAGAGCCCGGTCCGCGGACCGGGCTCTCGAGAGGATTTCAAACAACCGGGAAGTGATCTCAGGTGCTGTACCACTGCATGCAAAGACGCGGGCCCTGGTGTGCCTTGTTGACCGCCTTGCTTTTGTTGATGGTCTTGTTGATGAAGGCTTCCAACTCGCGAATGTGATGCTCCGGCACGCCCAGGCGGATCAGCTTGGCGCGCGACTGGCGAGCATTCCTGTTGTAGGTGGCCGCGTCCTTCTTTCCGAGCGCTTCGTATGCTTTCACCATGCAGTAGTTCTGCTGGTACCAGCGCGCTTCATTGCGCGCCGCGGCCGGGGTGGCCGAGGTCGCGAGCACGAAACCCGCCACCGCAACGCAGGCCGCCATGCGCAGGCCGTTCCCGGATGTCGTAAAGAGTTTGCCCATGAAACCTCTCCGCATCGTGATTCCTCAGAACCCTGAGGTCCCCCAATTCTTCTCGCCTTGCGTTGAGATTCCGTGAAGAATCGAGACAATGCCCCCCAAATCCAGGCCAGTCTAGCAGGCCGGATCTAGACCATAAAGTATGAAACCCGACAGCAACGACTGACCGCCCGAAGGCTAATACTGGAAGAACCTCGGTAGTCCCGAGCGCGGCGTCAGAAGACGCGTTGTAGAACTCGCCCCCGGCTGCCACTGCAACTCGATTCCCTGATCGACAAGGAAAGATTCCGCCGCCGCCCGCGCCTCGGCGTGGGTGGGCGCAGTGCCCTGTTGATAGCGGATCCCGTCCTGCTCGAAGGTCACGGTCCAACGGAACAGGGACTCGCCGCGTTCGTAGTTGAAGCTTGAAGTTTCCCGCCAAGGTTCGATAAGGATATTGTGCCTCTTCAAAATTCCCTCCATCGGCCTCCCGGGCAAAGGGCTAACACGGTGTCTATCGCGCCGGGTGTGACGACTTCGGGACAAATTCGCGCCATTGGGTGGGTGCGAAGCGGTTCTGTTCGCCCCGCATGGGCGGGGCCGTCGGTCGCCGGGAGGGGTGCATCGAAGCGTTGATCGGGGCCGGCGCGCGCCCTATCTTCCAGCGCGCCAAGCTGCGGCGGCGCCGTGGCCGGGGCGATTTGAGGCAGTGCCAGTTTGAAGACGATGACCGACCTATCTCACATCCGTAACTTTGCGATCATCGCCCATATCGACCACGGCAAGTC
>NZ_JANQOI010000130.1 GCF_028289705.1 Pelagibius sp. | reverse complement strand
GGTCGTCCTCGTCCTCGTCGCCGGCCTCTTCGATCATGGCATCGGCCTCGGCGTCTTCGAGATCGATCTTCTCTTCGCCGGCGTTCCCATCGGCCTCTTCGTCGGCGGGCTTCGCCGCCGCTGCGGCCGCGGCCGCTTTCGGCGCAGGCTCCGACTTGGGCGCCGGGCGCGAGCGCCGCGACTTCAGGAGCGCCTCAGGATCGAATTCCGCACCACAAGATGGGCAAATGATCGGCGATTTCCGCAAGTCGTAGAACTTGGTCCCACAACTCTGGCAAATGCGCTTGGTCCCCCACTTTGGATCCGCCACCAGCGCGCCCTCCAAGGATCGTCGTGTTAACTGTCCCCGGCTTGGCAATTGCCATGATCGTGCAACGCTGTCAAAAGGTAATTCGGTGGCGCCCGACAGGAACGAGACGCCTCGCCGGGAAAGCGCGGGAGGCATTGGCGGCGCCGCGGTTCATTGCTTTGCACAGGTTGTTTTTCACACAAGGAAGCGAACCCCTTGCGATCCGACACTGCGCGACCCGCGCCCGGAGCCACGGCTGGACCCATGGCCGGACCCATGGCCGGACCGATGACGGCCCAGCCGACAGAGGCGCTGTCCGGCACAACGCGCCTGCCCGGCGACAAATCGATCTCGCACCGCGCCCTGATGCTGGGCGGCCTGGCGGTCGGCGAGACCAGCATCGACGGTCTGCTGGAAGGCGAGGACGTGCTGGCCACCGCGGCGGCGATGCGCGCCCTGGGCGCCGAGGTGGAACGCGACGCGGGCGGGCGCTGGCACGTCTGGGGCCGCGGCATCGGCGCGCTAAGCGAACCGGAAGACGTCATCGACATGGGCAACGCCGGTACCGGCGCACGCCTCTTGCTCGGCATCCTGGCGAGCCATCCGCTGACCGCGGTGATGACCGGCGATGCCTCCCTGAGACGCCGGCCCATGGCGCGGGTGACCGAGCCGCTGGCGGCCTGCGGTGCAGAGTTCGTTGCCCGCGCGGGCGGCCTGCTACCCCTGACGGTGGTCGGCAGCCGCGAGCCGCTGCCCCTGGACTACCGCCTGCCGGTCCCCTCCGCCCAGGTCAAGTCGGCGGTGCTGCTGGCCGGGCTCAACGCACCGGGGGAGACCCGCGTGGTGGAGACCGAGGCGACCCGCGATCACAGCGAAAGAATGCTCGCCTACTTCGGTGCCAGCCTCCGCCGCAGCGACATCGAACTCGACGGCGCCGGCGCCAAAGAGGTGGTGCTGTCGGGCCAGCCGGAGTTGACGGGCCGCCCGGTGACCGTGCCGGCCGATCCCTCCTCGGCGGCCTTTCCTCTCGTCGCCGCGCTGCTGCTGCCGGGCTCGGAGATCCGCCTGACCGGTGTCGGCATGAATCCGCAGCGCAGCGGCCTGCTGACCACCCTGCAGGAAATGGGCGGCGACATCGCCATCGAGAATGCCCGCGAGGAGGGCGGCGAACCGGTGGCCGACCTGTTGGTCCGCGGCAGTTCCCTGCACGGCGTGGAGGTGCCCGCGGAGCGGGCGCCCTCGATGATCGACGAATACCCCGTCCTCGCCATGGCCGCCGCCGCCGCCGAGGGCCGCACCGTTATGAACGGCCTGGGCGAGCTGCGGCTGAAGGAGAGCGACCGGCTGGCCGCTGTGGCCCGCGGTCTCGGCCTCTGCGGCCTCAGCGTGGAGGAAGGCCCGGAAAGCCTGGCGGTGGAGGGCTGCAAGGGCCGGCCGCCCGGCGGCAACAACCAGCCCATCGCCACCGAACTGGACCACCGCATCGCCATGAGCTTCCTGGTGCTGGGCCTCGCCAGCGAGCGGCCCGTCCTGATCGACGACGCCGCGCCCATCGCAACTTCCTTTCCCGACTTCACCAGGGTGATGCAGGGCCTGGGCGCGAAGCTCGGCAATGCCTGAGCGCGCGCAGGGCCCGGCATGATCATCGCCGTCGACGGGCCGGTGGCCGCCGGCAAGGGCACCCTGGCGCGGCGCCTGGCCGGGGCCTTGGGCCTCGCCTATCTGGATACCGGGAGCATCTACCGGGCGGTGGCGGCCAAGATCCTGGCCGCCGGCGGCGATCCCGAGGACCACGGGCAGGCGGTGGAAACCGCCCGGGGCCTGGACCCGGCGGATCTGGCGCGCGGCGATCTGCGGCGGGAGGACGTCGGCCAGGCGGCCTCCAAGGTGGCCGCCAACCAGACGGTGCGCGAGGCCCTGCTGGACTTTCAGCGGCGCTTCGCGCGGCAGCCGCCGGGCGGGGAGGCGGGGGCCGTGCTGGACGGGCGCGACATCGGCACCGTGGTTTGCCCCGGCGCGGAGGTGAAATTCTTCCTAACCGCCTCCATCGAGGCCCGGGCGGCGCGGCGCCATAAAGAGTTGCTCCAACGGGGCGAGGAGAGTATATACGCCCGCGTTCTGCAGGACCTGCGCGAACGGGACGCGCGCGACAGCGGGCGGACCACCGCCCCGATGAAAGCCGCCGAGGACGCTCTGCGGCTCGATACAAGCGAGATGGACGCGGACCAGGCCTTTGCCGCGGCAATGGCCGAGATCGCAAACCGCCGAGGGCCCTCAGGGGCCGGATAGGCGCAACACTCCTCCAAGGGTTGTGATTCCCCGGGGAGATTGCGATCACAAAGATCGCTCCGCCGCTTTGCCCAGGGCCTGCAAGACTGTGTGAAAGCCCGGGATGGTCCCGGGAAGACCGGCGGCGACAACCGCCCGGCCTGGATAGTGCGACGAAGAGAAAGGACGAACCGAATGGCTCAAGCAGCCGGCGAGAACACCGCGGCAGCGACGGAAAGTTTTGCCGCCCTCCTGGACGAATCCCTAGGCACTGCAGACTCCCTTGAAGGCAAGGTCCTGAGGGGCACCATCGTCTCCATCGAAGGCGACAGCGCCCTGGTGGACGTTGGCCTGAAATCGGAGGGGCGCGTCGCCCTCAAGGAATTCGCCGAGGCCGGCCAGATGCCGGAACTGAAGGCCGGCGACGAGGTAGAGGTCTACCTCGAGCGCATGGAGAACAAGAACGGCGAGGCCATGCTGAGCCGTGAAAAGGCCAAGCGCGAGGAAGCCTGGACCCAACTCGCCAAGGCCTTCGACAGTAACGAGCGCGTCACCGGCACCATCTTCGGCCGCGTCAAGGGCGGCTTCACCGTGGACCTGTCCGGCGCCGTGGCCTTCCTGCCGGGCAGCCAGGTCGACATTCGCCCGGTGCGCGACGTCAGCCCCCTGATGGGCACCCCGCAACCCTTCCAGATCCTCAAGATGGACCGCTCGCGCGGCAACATCGTGGTCTCCCGCCGTGCGGTGCTGGAAGAGACCCGCGCCGAGCAGCGCTCCGAGCTGGTCGCCAACTTGAAGGAAGGCCAGGTGCTGCAGGGCGTGGTGAAGAACATCACCGACTACGGCGCCTTCGTCGACCTCGGCGGTGTCGACGGCCTGCTGCACGTCACCGACATCTCCTGGAAGCGCATCAACCATCCGACGGAGGTGCTCTCCATCGGCCAGCAGGTGAATGTGCAGGTGATCCGCTTCAATCCGGAGACTCAGCGCATCAGCCTGGGCATGAAACAGCTCGAGGCCGACCCCTGGGAAGGCGTCGGCGCCAAGTATCCGGTGGGCACCAAGTTCACGGGCCGGGTCACCAACATCACCGACTACGGCGCCTTCGTGGAGCTGGAAGCCGGCATCGAGGGTCTGGTCCACGTCTCCGAGATGAGCTGGACCAAGAAGAACGTCCATCCGGGCAAGATCGTCTCCACCTCGCAGGAAGTCGAGGTCATGATCCTCGACGTCGACGAGCAGAAGCGGCGCATCAGCCTGGGCCTCAAGCAGTGCGGCGCCAACCCCTGGGAGGCTTTCCTGGAGAGCCACTCGGCGGGCAGCGAGCTGGAAGGCGAGATCAAGAACATCACCGAGTTCGGCCTCTTCGTCGGCCTGCCCGGCGAGATCGACGGCATGGTGCATCTCTCCGACCTGGACTGGAACGTCTCCGGCGAGGAAGCCGTCAGGCGCTACAACAAGGGCGACAGCGTCAAGGTGAAGGTCTTGGACGTGGACGTCGAGAAGGAGCGTGTCAGCCTGGGCATCAAGCAGCTCGGCGACGATCCCTTCGCCGGCTCCACCGAGAACCTGAAGAAGGGCGACGTGGTGACCTGCACCGTGCACCAGGTGGTCGACAACGGCATCGAGGTGCAGGTCGGCGAGGGCGCCATCGGCTTCATTCGCAAGGCCGAGCTGTCGCGCGACCGCAGCGAACAGCAGCCGAGCCGCTTTGCCGTCGGCGAGAAGGTCGACGCGCGGGTGACCGCCATCGACCCGAAGACGCGCAAGATCGCGCTCTCGATCAAGCAACGTGAGATCGCCGAAGAGAAGGAAGCGGTGGCCGAATACGGCTCGACCGAGTCCGGTGCCAGCCTCGGCGACATCCTCGGTGCGGCCATTTCCGAAGCGGCGCGCCAGCGCGATTCGGAAAACGCCGAGAAGGAAGAGAACAAGGAAGGTTGAGCCGCCGCGGCACAGCCGACAAACTTATCGACAGCGGCCCGCCGGCTTTCCGGCGGTCCGTTTTTCTTGGCCGGGCGGGATTTCCGCTGTCTTCAAGATCTCGAACACATATCGCAGAACAGGCTAAAAAACGTTTGTTCTGAAAGACTTATCCTTGACGCCCGCGCCGTCCTCTGGCAACGTTTCCTGCACTTGAGGCCGGATCGTTCGTTTTCGGCTTTGAGGGCAGCCCGAACCCACTGCAGCGCCATGGCAAGGACGGGATCCATGGCAACAGGGGAATGTAGTCCCTGAGCCACAATCGGCGGGGGTTCGCGCGCTGCGGGAGGCAAACAAACGGGCAGGGGACACCCGACCAAAAACCCGGGTCGGGAGGGGAATAATGTCGCTATGACGAAATCGGAACTGATCCAGCACATCGCTGATTTGAATCCTCATCTCTATCACCGTGACGTGGAGCGGATCGTCACAACGATATTCGATGAAATCTCGGAAGCACTGTCGCGGGGGGACCGCGTGGAACTGAGAGGGTTCGGCGCCTTCTCGGTGAAGAAACGCGAGGCCAGGATCGGGCGCAACCCGCGCACCGGCGCGGCGGTCAGCGTTTCGGAAAAGCATGTCCCCTTCTTCAAGACCGGCAAGCAACTGCGCGAGCGCCTGAACGGCCGCCAGGGCTGAGCCCGGCCATCCAAGTCTTTGTCCCCTGGCGCTGCGTGAGCGGCCAAAGGCCGGATGGAGGGTCCGCCAGGTGGTTCCGAAGAGCTACATCATGCTCTAGACTAAGCCGAGTTCGGTCCCAACCTGCTGAGTGGCGCTGACGTGCGGTATATCTTCTGGCTTCTCACCCTGCTGCTGACGGCCGTCTTCATCATCTTCACGGTGGCCAACCGCGAGCCGGTGGTGATCGACCTCTGGCCGTTCGAGATCGAGCAGACTCTGCCGTTTTCCCTGGTGGTGCTGGCCAGCCTGCTGTTCGGCTTTCTGGTCGGCGCATTCCTCATGTGGCTGCGCTTCGGCGCCGCCCGCGCCCGGGCCCGCCAGGCCGAACAGCGCGCGGCGGTGCTGGAACGGGAGTTGACGAACCTGAAGCGCAGCCGCGCCGCCGCACCGCCGCAAGGCCTTCCGGGCGCCGCCGGCCGTGCCGCGCCGGCCGCCCTGACCGTCGACGCGACCAGCGATCGGAGCCCAAGGCTGCCCGCCGCCTCCGGCAGTGGCTGATGCGCGTCATCTCCGCAGCGGAGGTAGAGGCGGCCCTTGACTATCCCAGCCTCGTGGAAAGGCTGCGCCAGGCTTTCCGCAGGGATTTCGAAGTGCCGGTCCGCCACCACCACGACGTCGAGGTAACCGGCGCGCGCAGCGCAACCCTGCTGCTGATGCCGGCCTGGCAGGTCGACCGCCACGTCGGCGTGAAGATGGTCACGATCTTTCCCGACAACGGCGCACGCAGCCTGCCGGCGGTGATGGGCATCTACATCCTGCTGGACGGCAAGACCAGCGCCAGG
>NZ_JANQOI010000092.1 GCF_028289705.1 Pelagibius sp. | reverse complement strand
ACAGGCTGCAGGCTGCTCACTGTGATCTCCGGAAAGGGCTAAGACGCGGCGGCCGCCGGTGCCGGATTGTCGGCGTGCTTATGGGCCGCGCCACCGTCTTCGGCAGCCTTGGCCGCCTCGATCTCCGCGGCCTTGGCTTCGACCATCTCTACCAGGTGGTCGACGATGTTGTCGTCCTTCAGGCGATGGTCCGGCAGGCCGTTGACATAGACCTGGTGAGTGCCGCGCCCGCCGCCGGTGAAACCGATGTCGGTCATCAGCGCTTCGCCCGGGCCGTTCACCACACAGCCGATCACCGAGACGGTCATCGGCGTGGTGATGTGGGCCAGGCGCTGTTCCAGAACCTCGACGGTCTTGATCACCTCGAACTGCTGGCGCGCGCAGGAGGGGCAGGAGATCACGTTGACCCCGCGATGGCGCAGGCCGAGGGACTTCAGGATGTCGAAGCCGACCTTCACCTCTTCCACCGGGTCGGCGGAGAGCGAAACCCGGATAGTGTCGCCGATCCCCGCCCACAGCAAGTTGCCGATGCCGATGGAGGACTTGATGGTGCCGGTCCTTAGGCCGCCGGCCTCGGTCACCCCCAGGTGCAGCGGATAGTCGCAGGCCTCCGCCAGCGCCGTGTAGGCGGCCACGGCGAGAAAGACATCGGAGGCCTTGCAGGAGATCTTGAACTCGAAGAAGTCCTCGTCCTCCAGGATCCGCGCGTGGTTGAGCGCCGACTCCACCATCGCCTCCGGGCAGGGCTCGCCGTACTTCTCCAGAAGATCCCGCTCCAGGGAGCCGGCGTTGACGCCGATGCGGATGGAGCAGTTGTTGTCGCGCGCGGCCTTGACCACCTCGCGCACCCGCTCGCGCGAGCCGATGTTGCCGGGATTGATGCGCAGGCAGGCGGCCCCCGCCTCCGCCGCCTCGATGCCGCGGCGATAGTGGAAATGGATATCCGCCACGATGGGCACCGTGACTTCCGGAATGATCCGCTTCAGCGCGGCGGTGGAGTCCTCATCGGGGCAGGAGATGCGCACGATGTCCGCCCCCGCCACCTCCAGGGCCCGGACCTGTTCGATGGTCGCCTGGACGTCGCTGGTCAGGGTGTTGGTCATCGACTGCACGGTGATCGGCGCATCGCCGCCCACCGGCACCGGGCCGACGTGGATCTGGCGGGACTTGCGCCGGTAGATATCCCGATAGGGTCTTACGCTCATGCGTTCCTTCCCGCCGCGATGTCGGATCTGGAGCCTGGCTCCATAAGGCGCAAGATGCGCCGAAACGCCAGCGGTTTCAAGGCTGAGGGGAGCGGCGGCCGAGCGGTCCGCCGGAAGGCCTAGGGCCGGCGGCCGGCCCCGTTGAGCAGCTGCTCGGGATCCAGCGGGATGTTGCGCCGCACCGCGCCCACCGGGCCAAGTGGGGTCAGCGGCGTGCCGTCGACCAGGATTTCCAGACCGCCGGCGTTACCGGTCAGCAGCGTCAGGTCCGCCGTGTTGGGCACGCGGTAGCTGTCGCCCACCCGCAGAACCCGGGTCAGCAGCAGCGTCCCCTCGCGGTCGCGCACCTGCACCCAGGCGTCCTGATTGGCCCGCAGTACCACGCGGGCATCGGTGTTTTCATCGCCGTAAACCCGCGGCTCCTGGTTGACCAGGAAGCTGCTGGGCTGGTTGTTGGCCGGCGCCGCCGGGATCGCGAGGCCGTTCTGGCCCGTTGCGGGCGCTAGAGCGGCACTCTGTTCGACGGCCGGCTGCTGGCCGCTCGGCTGCGGGCTGCCGGGCTGTTGCAGCGTGACGACGCTCTGGGTCTGCGCAGGCTCAGCCGTCACCACGCTGGGTGTCGAGATCACCGCCGTCGCCTCACTGTCTGTGGCCTGGGGTGCCGGCTGCCCGACCGCCACCTGGCTGCTGGGCTCCGCCAGGCCGCTTGCCGGGGCGGTTTCCGTCTCACTGGCCACAGGTGCCGGGGACACGGGCGTGGCATCACCGGTGGAAGTTTCGGAGGCCACCGAGGGCGGTTCGGCGGGCTGATCGGTGGTGGGAGTCTCGGCGGCTGCCGCGGGTTCCGCAGCGGGCCCATCCTGCGCAGCCGGCGTTTCCGCTTTGGCAGTTTCAGGGGCGGTTTCGGCGGTCTCGCTGGCCGCCGCCGGGGCGCTGGCCTCACCGGCGCTTTGTCCCGCGCTCAGGTCGCCGGGCGGCGGGGCTGGAACCGCCGGATCTTCGGCTACCAGTTCCTGCAGGCGGTCGGGCACCGGCGCCACCAGATCGCCGATGGTCTCGCCCTTGTTGGAAAGATAGAACCACACCCCGTAGGCACCGGCGAAGAGCAGGGCCGCGACCAGGAACACCGCGCCGCCGGGCATCTTGCCCTCCGGCGCCGGGGTCGGGAAATGCAGCTTGGTCTGGCCGTCCAGGCCTTCGACCTCGTTCTTGAAGCGCTCGACGATGGAATCGCCTTCGAGGCCGAGGAACTCCGCATAGGTGCGCACGAAGCCGACGGCATAGGTCGGGCCGGGCAGATCCTCGAAGTTGGAGCGCTCGATGGCGTCGAGATAGGAATAGCGGATGCAGAGGACCTGGGCGATGGAGCGGAGATCCTGGCCGTACTGCTGACGTGCGCGGATCAGGGTGTCGGCGACCCTTTCGCCCTCCAGTTCCTGGGGAATGGAGATTTCCGGAACCGGGTCCCGGTCACGCTCCGTTTCAACGAGCTTGGGTTCGGTCTTCTTGGCTGTCTGGGCCACAGGCTCTCACCGGGTTTTGCTGTCGAACCGGCGCGTCATCCCAAGACACTCCTGGCGCGACGGCCCTTTGCCGATCCGTCCGTCAAAGCCAAGGCGACCGGCACGCTGTTCCTGACAAATTAACAATTTTCTCTTCGCTGCAGCAACGCGTTAGATGGCAATGGTCCGCTCAACCGCATAGGACCTTAACTTCTCGCGGATACTGTGATCCGGCAAAGTTAATAATTGATTGATGGCGTCTTTGAGGGCGTCGAGCTCGAGGCTGCGGACCATGGTCTTCACCGGGCCGACGAAACTCGGCGCCATGGAGAGGCGCCGAACCCCGCAGCCGAGAAGGGCCAGGGCCTCCAGAGGCTGTCCCGCCATCTCGCCACAGACCGTCAGCGGCACGCCGTGGTCGTCGCAATGGCGGGCGATGTCGCGCACCAGGGACAGCACCGCCGGCGCCAGGCTGTCGTAGCGCCGGGCCAGGCGGGGGTTGGTGCGGTCGGCGGCGAAGAGGAACTGCACCAGATCGTTGCTGCCCAGGGAGAGGAAATCGCAGCGCGGCAGCAGTTGCGGGAGCTGCAGGGCGAGGGCCGGCACCTCCAGCATGGTCCCGACCTTGATCTCGGCGGGCGGGCGCTGGTCCAAGGTCTGCTGGCGGTCGATCTCCCGCTGCAGCAGGGCCCTGGCCGCCTCGAACTCCGCCACATCGCTGATCATCGGGAACATCACCGACAGGCTGCGCCCGGCCGCCGCCCGCAGCAGGGCGCGCAACTGCTGGCGCAACAAGGCCGGCCGGTCGAGACCGATGCGGATCGCCCGCCAGCCCATGGCCGGGTTGTCCTCGTGGCCGCCGCGCCAATAGGGCAGCAGCTTGTCGCCGCCGACGTCGAGGGTGCGAAAGGCCACGGGTTTCTCACCGGCATGGTCCAGAATCCGGCTGTAGATATCGGCCTGGGTTTCGACGCCGGGAAAGGAATCCCGGATCATGAAGGGGACCTCGGTGCGGTAGAGACCGATCCCCTCGGCCCCCGCCTCGTCCAGGTGGGTCAGGTCGATCATCAGGCCGGCGTTGATCATCAGCGTGATCGGCGCGCCGTCGCGGGTGACCGCGGGCAGTTCGCGGTCGGCCCGATAGGCCGCCTGCTGGCGCTCCTTGTGAGCAATGCTGTCCTCGAAACCAGCGCGCACGGAGTGGCTGGGCCGCAGCAGCACCTGCCCGGTCTCACCGTCGACGATGATGTCCTCGCCCTCGCCGGCCTGGGTGGTGATGCCCTCGCAGCGCCCGATCATCGGGATCTGCAGGGCGCGCGCGACGATGGCGACGTGGGAGGTGGGCGAGCCCTGCTCCAGCACCACGGCCCGCAGGCGGGTCTGGTCGTAGTCCAGCAGTTCGGCCGGACCCAGATCGTGGGCGATCAGGACCGTGTTCTCCGGCAGGTCCTCGCGCTTCTTCTCCTCCAGGCCCAGCAGGTGGTGCAGCAGGCGGTTGCCGAGGTCGTCGAGGTCGGCCAGACGGGCGCGCAGATAGGGGTCCTTGATGGCGGACATGCGCGCGCGGGTTTCGTTCTGCACCTTCTGCACCGAGGCCTCAGCCGTCAGCCCGCCGCGCACCGCATCGTGCATGCGCGTCAGCCAGCCGCGGTCGTCGGCGAACATGCGATAGGTTTCCAGCACCTCGCGGTGCTCGCCCGCCCGCGCCACCTCCTGGCGGGCCAGCATGGCATCCAGGGCGGCGCGCATCTCCCCCAGCGCCGCGTCCAGGCGCTGGCGTTCGGCCTCAGGGTCTTCGCCGACGACCTGGGTGATGACGATGCCGCGCTCATGGGGTACCGCCAGCCCGACGGCCAGGCCCTGGTTCAGGGCAATGCCGCTGAGCCGGGCCGGCATCAGGTCGCTGCCGGCGCTGTCGTCGGCCCGCTCCAGCAGACGGTCGCCGGCAAACAGTTCGGCCAGCACCATGGCCACGGTTTCCAGCGCCTCGACCTCCTCCTCGCCGTAGCTGCGCTGGGTGCGGTTCTGGACCACCAGCACGCCCTGGACCCGGCCGCTGCGCATGATCGGGACGCCCATCAGGGAGTGATAGACCTCCTCACCGGTTTCGGGGCGGTAGGCGAAGTTGGGATGGCTCTGGGCGTCGGCCAGGGCGACCGGACGCGCCTGGGCGGCGATCAGGCCGACCAGACCTTCGTTCACCTGCAGGCGGGTCTTGTGCACCGCCGAGGCCTTGAGGCCCATGCTGGCAAAGAGCTCCAGCACCTCGCCGCCGCGCATGGCGTAGATCGAACAGACCTCGGCAACCATGTCCTGGGCGATCAGCTCGACCACCCTGTCGAGGCGCTCCTGGCTCGAGCCGCCGGCCTTCATCAGGTCGCGCAAGAGCCGCAGCAGGCGGCGCGATCCGGCCCAGCCGTGGTCGAACTCAGTGGGGGCGGTCAAAGCCGGCACCCCCGCCGTATGGCACGAGGATCTGAGCCGGCCCGCCGCACCCTAGGCGGCGTCCAGGCCGTATGCCGTGTGCAGGCCCCGCAGCGCCAGCTCGGTGTATTCTTCGGCAATCAGCACCGAGACCTTGATCTCCGAGGTGGAGATCACCTGGATGTTGATCCCGCGGTCCGCCAGGGCCTTGAACATCTGCTGGGCGACACCGGCATGGCTGCGCATGCCCACGCCGATGACCGAGACCTTGACGACGTTGGGATCGGCCAGCAGTTCGGCAAAGCCCAGCTCTTCCTGGTTGCTGCGCAGCACCGCCTCGGCGCGCTCCAGGTCGGCCTTGCTGACGGTGAAGGTGAGATCGGTGCGCTCGGCTTCCGCCGAGATGTTCTGGACGATCATGTCCACGTTGATGGCGGCTTCGGCCAGCGGTCCGAATATCTTCGCCGCCACACCCGGCCGGTCCAAAACCCTGAGCAGGGTGACCTTCGCTTCATCGCGGCTATAGGCAATACCGCTGACAACGGCCTGTTCCACAATCTCTTCCTCGTCGACGACCAGAGTCCCGGGCCCCGGTTCGAAACTGGAGCGAACCTGGATGCGGACATGGTGCTTCATCGCCATTTCCACCGAGCGGGTCTGCAGCACCTTGGCCCCCTGGGAGGCCATCTCCAGCATCTCTTCGTAGGTGATCTTATCGAGCTTGCGCGCCTTCGCAACGATACGCGGATCGGTGGTATAGACGCCATCCACATCGGTATATATATCGCAGCGTTCGGCCGCGAGCGCCGCCGCCAGCGCAACGGCGGAGGTATCGGAGCCGCCGCGCCCCAGAGTGGCGATCCGGCCCTGGGAATCGACACCCTGAAAGCCGGCGACCACCGCCACCTGGCCTTCCCCGAAGCGGCGTTCCATCTCCTCGACGGCGATGTCTTCGATGCGGGCGCTGCCGTGGCTGTCGTCGCAGCGGATGGGAATCTGCCAGCCGAGCCAGGAGCGCGCGGAAACGCCGAGATCCTGGAGGACGATGGCCAGCAGGCCGGCGGTGACCTGCTCGCCGGAGGAGACCACCACGTCATATTCCCGAAGATCAGCCAGGACCGCGGCGTCGCTGACCAGGCTCACCATGCTGTTGGTCACCCCGGCCATGGCGGAGACCACTACCGCCACTTCGTGACCCGCCTCGGCTTCGGCGCGGATGCGCTGGGCCGCATTGCGGATGCGGTCCAGGTCGGCAACCGAAGTGCCCCCGAATTTCATCACGATACGGGCCATGGAACTCTCTGAAGTCAGGCGATGCGGTTCTGGCGGACGGCACTTCTGGCGGACGGCACTGCGGCGAATTGCCGTCACCCGGGCCTCCCGGTTGCCCGAAAGACGGCGGCTATCCATACTCTCAGCGTCTCTCCGGCGCAAGAGCGCGGGGGACCGGGGCGGCCTGAAGCCGCTGCCGCCACATTGGGAAGGATCAGGCATGACAGCGTCCGCCCAGAAACGCGCCTCCCGGAAACGCGCCTCGGAGAACCGCGACGCCAGCGGAGCGCGCAGCATCGACCCCGAGGAGATCGCCAAGTTCTCTGCGATGGCCGAAGCCTGGTGGGACCCGGAAGGCAAGTTCCGCCCGCTGCACCGCTTCAATCCGATGCGCCTCGGCTTCATCCGCGACCGGCTCTGCCGGCACTTCGGCCGCGATCCGCAGGCCGACCAGCCCCTCAAAGGACTGCGGCTGCTGGACGTCGGCTGCGGCGGCGGCCTGTTGAGCGAACCGCTGGCCCGCCTCGGCGCCCAGATGACCGGCCTCGACGCCGCGGAGAAGAACATCCGCATCGCCCGCCTGCACGCCGCCGAGTCGAAGCTCGACATCGACTACCGCCACGGCAGCGTCGAGGATCTGGCCGCGGCCGGCGCGGACTTCGATGCCGTGCTCAATATGGAAGTGGTCGAACATGTCGCCGATGTGGGCAGCTTCCTGGGTGCCAGCGCCGCGACGGTGCGCCCCGGCGGGCTCATGGTCGTGGCGACCCTGAACCGCACCCCCAAGTCGTTCCTGATGGCCATCGTCGGCGCCGAGTACGTCCTGCGCTGGTTGCCGCGGGGCACCCACGACTGGCGCCGCTTCGTGCGCCCGTCGGAACTGGGCAAGGCCCTCCGCCAGTCCGGTATGGAGATCACCGAGATGACGGGGGTCGCCTACAATCCGCTGACCGACGGCTGGCGCCTGGCCCCCGGCGACCTCGACGTCAACTACATGCTGGTCGCCGCCAAAGCGGATTAGCGCATCAAGGCGTCACCAGGAATAGCAGCCGTTCAGGGACAGTCAGGAGTTCTCGCGGGGCAGCCAGGGGATGCGCTGCACGGCGACGCCCTCGTCTTCCAGGGCCTTGGCCTCTTCGTCGGAGGTTTCGCCGTAGATGCCGCGTTTCTCCGCCTCGCCGTAGTGGATCTTGCGCGCTTCTTCGGGAAACTCGGTCCCGACATAGTCGCAGTTGTCTTCGACGTGCTGGCGCATCTGCTTCAGCATGCTGCGGATCTCGCCGGCCTTCTCGGCGCCGGAGACCGCGACCTCGCGGGTTTCGCTGATCGCCACGTTGGGCGCCATCAGTGCCTTTTCGACCTTGCGGCTGCCGCACACCGGGCACAGCACCTTGCCCGTGGCCACCTGATCGGAATAGCTGGCGCTGTCCCGGAACCAGGCTTCGAAGATATGGCCCTTGCGGCACTTCAGATCGAAGACAATCATGCTTTCAGAATTCTCTCCGGCACGGTCCCGGCGAACCGGTCCCAAAGATCAGCGAAACGGGCGGACCGCCTCATGATTGGCTGCGTCTAGCCTTAGCGAAAGAGATAGGGTGAAACAAGCGGATAGTCATCAGGAGCCACCCGGAAGCGGTCGCGCAGAAACCCGGAATTGCGCGGAAAACTCTCATTCGGTGAGAGAGGACCCGTCACCCTGGGTTGCACGTTTCGCCCCGCTTCTCCCAGCCGGCGGACGGGTTCTCGATCTGGCCTGCGGCAGTGGCCGCCACACGCGCTTCCTGCTCCATAAGGGCCACGCAGTGCTGGCCGTCGACCGGAACGTCTCGCGGCTGGAAGATCTCGCCGGGCAGGACCGGCTGGAAATCCTGCAGTGCGACCTGGAGAGCGGTACCCTGCCGGCTTTCCTGCGGCAGACCTTCGACGGCGTGGTGGTCACCAACTACCTGCACCGCCCGCTGCTGCCGGCCCTGCTGGACACGGTCGGGCCCGGCGGCCTTCTGATCTACGAGACCTTCGCGGCGGGCAACGCACGCTTCGGGCGCCCCAGCAATCCGGATTTCCTGCTGAAACCCGGCGAGCTTCTGACCTGGCTGAACGATCGTCTGCGGGTTCTGGCTTATGAGGATCTGGAGGTGAGCCATCCCAAACCCGCTGCGGTGCAGCGGATTTGCGCCCGGCGCCTGTGAAAACGGGGTCGTGGCTGGCGTCAGCTCGCCTGCAGCAGAGGTTCCAGCTTGTTGCCGGCTTCCAGCGCGAAGAGATCGTCGCAACCGCCGACATGCCGGTCGTTGATGAAGATCTGCGGCACGCTGGTGCGCCCGCCACTGCGCTCGACCATCTCGGCGCGGCGGCGCGGTTGCAGCATCACGTCAATTTCGGTGAAAGCTGCGCCTTTTGTCTCCAGCAGCTTCTTGGCCCGATAGCAGTACGGACACAGCATGCTCGAATAGACTTCGATCTTCGTCATGGTTAACGGACTGCCCGATTGGAATTTGACTTGCCCCAAGAGCCCTATTTAGGGGGAGCGGCCGCCGATTTCCAGTATCGCCGGCCCGCAGACCGGCCACCTCACATTATTGTGCCCCCGATTGTGCGCCAGATTGCGCACCGGACTGCGCGTCGGTTTCCGACCCCACCATGTCGGCCTCCGGCGTCGCGCGCATGCGGACCGAGGTGATCTGGTTGCGCTTGCGCCCCAGGATCTCGAAGTTGAAGCCGTGGAAGGTGAAGCGCTGACCGACCTCGGGAATGCGCCGCGCCTCGTGCAGGATCAGCCCGGCGAGGGTCGAGGCCTCTTCGTCGGGCAGGCGCCATTCGAAGCGGCGGTTGAGATCGCGCAGGGTGACCTTGCCTTCGACGACGAGCGAGCCGTCGCGCTGAACCTGCACGCCCTCCATCTCCACGTCGTGTTCGTCGGCGATGTCGCCCACGATCTCTTCCAGAATGTCCTCCAGGGTGACGATCCCCAGCACCTCGCCATATTCGTCGACGACGATGGCGAAGTGCTCGTGGCGGCTGCGGAAGGCCTGCAACTGGGACAGCAGGTCGGTAGTTTCGGGGATGAACCAGGGCGCATTGGCGATGCCCAGGATGTCCAGGTCGTCCAGCTTGGTGCCGGCCGCCTGCACGGCCCGCAGGAGCGCCTTGGCGTGCAGCACACCGACGATGTTGTCGGGATCGTCGCGCCACAGCGGCAGGCGGGTGTAGGGGCTGGACAGCACCTCCTCGACGATCTGCGCCGGCGGCTGGTCGATGTTGATGGCCACCATCTCCTTCCGGTGGACCATGATCTCTTCCACCCAGACGTCGCCCAGGTCGAGGATCGAGCGCAACATCTCCCGCTCGTGCTTTTCCTCCTCGCCCTCACCCTCGCCCTGGTGCAGGTCGATGGCACCGCGCAACTGCTCTTCGGTCGCTTCCGCCGTCAATGCGTGGCGCACTTCGATGCCGACGGCCGAAAGCGCCAGACGCACGATGAGCTGGATCGCGATCGAGATCGGCTTCAGCAGCACGACGATCACCCGGAGGACCGGCGCCACGGAAAGGGCGGCCCGGTCGGCGTTCTGCAGGGCATAGGTCTTGGGTAGGATCTCGGCCAGGATCAGCACGCTCACGGTCATACCGAGGGTGGCGTAGATCACGCCGGCCTCGCCGAAGAGCGAAATCAACAGGCTGGTGGCCAGGGCGGAGGCCAGGATGTTGACCAGGTTGTTGCCCAGCAGAATGGCCCCGATCAGGTGCTCCTTCTCCAGCCACAGCTCGTTGACCACGAAGGCGCGGCGGTTGCCGGATTGGGCGAGGTTATGCATGCGAGGCCGCGAGGCCGCGGTGAGGGCGGTTTCGGAACCGGAGAAGAACGCCGAGAAGACCAGCAGCCCCAGAATGGCGCCGAGGGTCGTGGCTATGTCGATGTCCATGGTCTGTCTATGGGGTTGAGCAGGGGTTGCGGGAGGTCTTGCAGATGGTGGTGAGGGATCGCCAGATGAAGGCCTTCGGCGTCATTCCAGTGCCGCCGGCCCTCAACTGCCCAGGGTCGCGCGGGAGGTCATGTCCGCCGCGCTGTTCTCGTTGGCGAGCTGATCGGACTGATCGAGCGCGTTGGTCAGCATGGCCATGACTTCGTCGGTCATCACTTCAGACTCGATGAAGGCCTGGCCGATTCCCCGGGTCAGGATGAAACGCGCCCGCCCGCCGCTGACCTTTTTGTCGCGCGACATGTGGTCCAGCAGACGATCCACGTCCCAATGGCGCGGCGCGAGGTCGGCAAAGCCGGTGGGCAGGCCGACGGCGGCGAGATGGCGGCGCACCCGGTCGGCGTCTTCCGGCGGGCAGTGGCCGCGCTGTACCGAGAGATCGAAGGCCATGACCATGCCCACCGCCACCGCCTCTCCG
>NZ_JANQOI010000068.1 GCF_028289705.1 Pelagibius sp. | reverse complement strand
CCGACCATCGCCAAGGATCAGCCTGGCAAATTGCTGACCCACCAGATGCAGGGGTCGCGCAAGTCCAAGGTCACGGTCGGTGAGGTCGAATATTCCGGTATTCCTTCCGAGACCTGTAACTCGTGCCACAACCGCGGCAAGCGTATCGGCGTGAGTTACCAGGGCATCATGGAATTCCCGTACGGTTCGCCTTACAACGAAAAAGGCGGAAAACAGCCGAAACTTCACACAAAGAACTATGTCTATGTGAAGGACGATCTTCACCATTCCATCGAATCGCGTGACGGCAACCCGGCCGGCGGCATGCTCTGCCAGGATTGCCATACCTCGATCGACATGCATGGCGACGGCAACCTGCCCGGCACCACCCTGGCGCAGGTGGAAATCGAGTGCGAGGACTGCCACGGCACGGTTTCCCGCTTCCCCTGGGAGCTGCCGCTGGGCCACGGTGAAGAGCACGCCACCGACATCGGCGACACGCCGCGCGGCCTGGCCGACGACATCACGCCGGAGCAGTACTTCGCCGAGGTCTACGACCCCGAAGACGGCTACCTGCTGACCACCCGCGGCAACCCCTTCGGAAACGTCGTCAAGCGCGGCTCCAAGGTCTTCCTGCACTCCGCCTCCGGCCTCGACTTCGAGATACCGGTGCTGAAGCAGATCGCGCTGGACGGCACCTGGAAGAGCCAGAACGCCGCAGTGGCCATGGGCGCAGTGGGCCAGCACATGGAATCCATGGAATGCTATGCCTGCCATGCCGACTGGGCGCCGCAGTGCTACGGCTGTCACATCACCGTCGACTATTCGGAAGGCAAGACCGACATCGACTGGATCAACAACGCCAACGCCCGTGGCGAGGACGGCCTGACCGCCGACGCGCCCTTGGGCACCAACGGCCTCACCTCCGCCGGCAAGGTCTCGGAGACCCGCTCCTACCTGCGCTGGGAAGAGCCGACCCTGGGCATCAACGGCGAAGGCCGCGTCTCACCCCTGATGCCGGGCTGTCAGGTGATCACCACGGTGATCGACAAGGACGGCAACACGGTGGTCCACAACGAGACCTGGATGACCCCGGATGCCGGCGGCACCAAGGGCCTCGACCATGCCGCCGTGCAGCCGCACACCGCCGGGCGCGAGGCGCGCACCTGCGAGAGCTGCCACGACAATCCCAAGGCGCTGGGCTACGGCATCTCCGGCGGACGCTTCATGAAGGGCTATGAGGACGGCTTCGTCGTCGATCTGGAAACGGCTCAAGGGCAAACCATCCCGCGGCAGACACAGTTTCAGTCGCAGCCGATCCCCAGCCTCGACCACGACCTCAGCCAGATCGTGACCCGCGACGGCAAGCAACTGGTCACCGTCGGCTCCCACTGGCCGCTGACGGGCCCGCTGCCCCAGGCGATGCGTGAGAAGATGGAGCGCACCGGCCTCTGCATGGGCTGCCACCAGAACATGACCAACGATGAGCTTTGGTCGCAGGTGAACTCGCCGCGCTTCGTCAACAACGAACAGCACCAGCAGGTCATGGATCAGGCGCTCCACGCGCTGGCCAAGGAGAAGGCCAAGGGCCAGCAGTAGCTCCGTTGAACCGGTCGGGGCGGGGCCGGCCCCGCTCTTGGCCGGGTTGACGGCCAGCACTGCCGGCCAGAATTGACAGAGAGAGGTTTCGGGAGGTTCTCATGCGCCCAGTCATTCTTGCAGCCCTGCTCGGCGGCCTCGCCACCTTTGTCGCCGCACCGGGCACGGCGTCCGCGCAAGCCTACAGCGCCCACGACCTCTTGAGCGCCTGCACCGTCGCCGACAACGATTCCCGCGACGGCTTCGTCGCCGAGCTGGAATGCGAGCAGTACATCATGGGCTTCGTCCACGCCCTGGCCGAAACCGGCGATACCTCCATCTGCGCCCCGGCCCGCAACACCGCCGACGAAATTCGCTGGGCCTATATGCGCTGGGTCCACCAGGACTACAGCACCCGCAAGGGCCTGTCGGCCGGCAAGGCCGTCATGGGCACTCTCAGCGACAACTTCGCCTGCCAGTGACCGCCGCCGCCCGGCGCTCCAGTGCGCCGGCCCGCTGTGCAATCATTTTTGCGTAGGGTGAGCCTCTGCCTCCGCGATGAGGCAGCGGAAGTCCTGGTATTTGCCGGCGGCGCTGCGCGGGATCTCGTCGTGATAGGTGATGCGGATGGGAAAGGCGTGGCCGCAGCGCTCCTGCATCCAGCCGCGGAGCTTCGCTTCTTCCTCGGGCGTCAAGGCGCGGTCTGACACGATCTTGAGTTCGAGATCGTCGACGGCGTGCTGGACGACCTGGTACTGGCGAAGCGCCGGGATCTTGGTGTACTGCGTAGCGCCCAGTTGCGCCCAGGCCTTGCGTCCGTCCGGGTAGACCAACACATCGCGGGTGCGCCCCAGGATTCGCTTCAGCACGGGCAGGCTCCGGCCGCAAGCGCAGGGCGCGCCGACCTCCGCCAGGTCGCCCACCGCATAGCGGATCATCGGCATGGCGAAGTTATAGAGGGAGGTGACGACGACCTTGCCGATTTGACCGGGCCCGCAGGCCGCGCCGCGATCGTCCAGCACTTCCAGGATCACCGATTCCGACTGCACGTGATAGGCACCCTCTTCCGGGCATTGAATGGCGAGGTAGCCGTTTTCCTGGGTGCTGTAGAGGTCAGCGATCTCCAGCCCCCAAACGGTGCGGCAGAGCTGGCGGACCTCCGGGTCGAGCAATTCGCCGAGGGTGCGAATCTGCCGCAGGCTGGGAATGCGCAGATCCCTGTCGCGGCAGAACAGCAGCAGCTCGCGCAGGGCCGAGGGATAGATCAGCAGATAGTGCGGTTGCTGACGCTGGAGCCATTCGGCCTGCTCCTCGATCTTGCTGGCAATGTGCAAGGCCACGGCGGGGCCCTCGCCGAAGATCTGGTTGATCGAGCTGTGCCAGTATGGCGAAACCGCGCCGTCCGGATAGTCCGCCACCCCATTCGCAAAGGAGCGGATGGCGGCAAGCTTTGCCGAGAAATCCCGCCGGTGCCAGAGATGCTCGCGCAGGTTAAGCACGTCCCACACAAGCTGCACTGCCCCGGATGTGCGGGCCTTGACCGGACGCCCGGTGGAGCCGCTGGTGGAAAGCTCGTAGGTGTCACCGTGACCCGCGGGCAACGTGGGTGCGTAGAGCGTCTCCCCGGCCTGCTGCAGGTCCGCCCGCGTGAGGACCGGCACCCGGTCCCAGATCTCAGGCGTCAGCGGCTCGCCCGGTTCGAAGCCCGCCGCCGCCAGACGTTCGCGGTAGAAGGGCACCTGCCGGCTGGCATGGGTGAGCAAGGCCGCCGCCTGGCGAAGCTGCTGCGCGCGAAGCGCTTCGGGCGACCACCACTGGCTCTGGTCGAGCTGTTGCAGCAGGGCGAGCTTCTGCGCCGCCTCTGGACTCGGCAGTGAAGGCCAGACGACGGTCGGGTCGGCGCTGCGCATTGGCCGGTACGCTGGGCGCCGGAGGTCGCTGGGCAGGTCGGGCGGCGGCGTCATGGCCTCCGGATAGCATCGATCGGCGCGCAGAGGCAAAGGCTTGGCGCCATCCTGCTCTGGATTTCGCGTGGATTCCGACCCGCGTTTCCGTGGGGCTTCACACCGTGTTAACGTGCCGCTGCCAACCTGGGCGCGGAACCGCCGGCGCGTTCAGACTGGTTGACGCTCAGCCTGACGCCGCCGTCACCCCTTCCGTCCCCTGCCGAGCACTGATCAGCGAACCGTGCAGCCCGAACCGAACCCCGCCCCTGATGGCCAGTCGTCCCTGACGGAGCTGGCGCGCGAGACGCGGCAGAGCTGGGCGGCGGCACTCGCCGCGGACGGCGTGCTGCCGGCGGGCCTTGACGCTGCGGCGCTGCAGGCGCGGCTCGCGGAGGCCGGGCAGGATCTGGTGGCGCGCATCGGCATCGCGATGCTGCAGGAGGGCCTGCTTCAGCCGCAGGTCTGCGGCGACGGCGAGGCGAAGGTGCCGGTTCCGCGGCCCGGAGACGAGACCAGCGTTCTTGTCCTGCACGGGCTGAGTCAGGATTCGCCGAGCCTCTACCCGAAGCTGCGACTGTTTCGCCAGAGCGGCAACCAGCACCCGACGCCCATCGAGGATCCCATCGAACTGCTCGAGTTCGTCGTGCCCGCCATGCAAGGCGCGCCACTGCAAGGCCTCTCGCGGGTTGCCGAGGAGCTGACCGACTCCTGGCTGAACGACGCCCTCTGCCGCGCTTATCGCGCGGCCTGGAACGAGCGTCTGCGCGAGACCATCCGGGCGGCGCGCCGGCCCACGCTCTGGGACTGGCTGCGCGACCGGCCGGAGCCGCCGGACCGGGCGCTCGACCTGGAGCAATGGAGCGCGGTCGGCCATCCCTACCATCCCACCCACAAGACACGCCTGGGCATGGCGCCCGCCGAGGTGCTGAGTTTCTGTCCGGAGTTCGAGCCGCAGGTGCAGCTCGGCCTAGTGGCCGCGCGCCGGGAGCGCTGCGGCGGCGAGACCATGGCCGGCGCCGCGCCGGGGGCGCTCTGGCTGGAGCGCCACTTCCCCGCGCAGGCAGAAGCCTGGCGGGAGGGGCTGATCGAACGCGGGCAGGACCCCGCCGACTACCTCGCCATCCCGGTTCACCCCTGGCAGGCACGCCACGTGATCCCGAAACGCTTCGCCCGGTCCATCGCCGCCGGCGATCTGGTGCCGCTGCCGGGCCCGGCGATCCCCTGCGCGCCGACGGTCTCGGTGCGCACCCTGGAGCCCCTGGCCGAAGCGGGCGCACCGCACATCAAGGTCTCCCTCGGGGTGCGGCTGACCAGTGTCGAGCGCACCATCTCGCCTCGGTCCTGCGAGATGGGCCCGCGCATCAGCGCGCTGCTGGAGAACCTGATCGCGCGCGACGCAACGCTCTCGGAGGGCATGCGCATCCTGCCCGAAGAGGCCGGGCTCTACTTCGCCGCGGCCGACCCGGAGGAGCGGGAGGAGGCCCGCCACCTGGCGGCGGTGCTGCGCCGCAATCCCGCCCTGGCATGCGGCCCCGACGAGATCGCGATCCCGGCGACCGCTCTGGCAGAGGCCTCGCCCATGACCGGCGCGCCGCTGGTCCTGGAACTCTCGCCGAGCACACTGGGGGCGGACCCTGCGGCAGTTCGAGCGGCCCTGGCGCGCTATGCCGAAGCGCTGCTGCGGCCGCTGCTGACGCTTTTCCTGCGCTACGGGATCGCCCTGGAGGCCCACATGCAGAACACCCTCGGGCTTTGCGGCCGCGACGGCGCGCTGCGGCGCTTCCTGTTCCGGGACTTCGGCGGCATCCGCATCCACGAGCCCTCGCTGCGCGCCGCCGGGCTGCCGCTGGAGGTGCATCCCGACCGCCTGACGGTCGTCGATGCGCGCGACGAGGTTCGCAACAAGCTGACGTCGCGCACCCTGCACTATCACCTCGGCTATCTCATCAGCCGCGTCTGCCGCCATCTGCAGACCGGCGAGGCGCCCTTCTGGTCCGATACCGCCGAGGTGGTGCGCGGCATCCTGGAGGATCTGCGCGGCGACGTCGCGCCGTCGATCTGGCGGCGCGAGCGGGCCGCCCTGCTCGACGACGACTGGGAGCACAAAACCAGCCTGCGCATGCGCATCCAGGGGCTTTCCGGCGACACCTACCGCCGCGGCCCCAACCCCCTGCGCTGGACCGGCTAGCCGGAGAGCCCTGACAACAGCCGCTTACGCCGGGGCCTCGAGCGGTTCGACGATATCCGCGGGGCCGGCATGGCCGATGGCGCGCCGCACGCGCTGGCGCGTGGCCTCCTCCTCATGGGCGAGGAAGGCCTCGAGCTGAAGCGGATGGCGTTGCCCCGCGTAGCGCAGCAGGTTCACGAGCCGCGAGGTTGCGTGCGGGAAGGGCGACATGCACTTGACCAGCCACGCGAAAAAGCTGCCGCCGATCGCCTCCTCCTGGCTGAGGAGTCCGGCCAGATTGATGTGCTCGCCGAGGGCACCGCCTACCATCGTCTTCTGCACGGCGGCAACCGCGCTTTCCAGATCGCCGTCGATGGCCAGCAGGCCGAGCTGGTCGCCTGATTTGACGACCGCCCTTTCATAGGGATAGAGCAGCAGGTTGAAGATGATGATCTTCTCAATCGAACTGATGATGACCTGCAACCAGGCAAAGCGGTAGTGCTTCGAGGCGAGCCCACCCACGAAGCGGGCCACAAGCCAGCGGACTTCGTTCTCGGGCCCGGCATTAGCCAGCACGTCGGAGTTCAGCAGGATGAACTTCCGGCGCAGCAAGGGCAGGAGCAGCGCGTTGTAGGTGCTCTGCTCGTAAACATAGGCGTCGATCTCTGTGTGATAGTCGAAGAGATCCTGGAATTCCCGGATCGCCGCGTGGATCTCGCTGAAGTTCTCCTCGGAGACCTTCACGCAGTTCCCCAGGAAGCGGGCGGTCAGCATTTTCATCAGGATCCAGGTCGACACGACAATGGACGTGACAACGACCAACGCCATGGTGAAGGACTCGAACGCAAAGAGAATTGCAGCCAGGCAAACCGGCACGATCACAATCATGGTGAGCCAGAACAGACCCGCTTCACTCGGATGGCGATGCGCATTGAGCTCTTGTCTGGTCATCTCGTTCCCTCCAGGTGAATGTCCGAAGCGCAAGGCACGGCCTGCCATCCCAAGAAGGCGCGCCGGCCCGCAGCCGTGCCGCTGTTCGGAAACCATCGGGACTGCGGGCGATCCAACGATCCCCGGCACCCGATCTTCCCTGAACATGAGTCTTATGGGCCGCGTTCGGCCGCTGCGGATGCCCCTTCGGGTCTCTATGGCTCACGGCCTTCGCGGACGTGGCCAGGGGCAGCGGCGCCTCTCGGCGGCGGCCATCCGGTCCCTTCCGGACCGGCCGGCACTGGCAAAAGCAATACGCGCAAAGGCAATCCGCGGTCAAAGGGATCGATGGAGTACCCCCCTTACGCCGCCGCCGGCCTCTCAAGGGTAATCCCCTCCCCCTTTCTCCCCTCGGGTCGGCCGGCGCCTGCACCGCTCCCTTGGCTCCGAGTCGGGATTGACCTGCGCAGGCCGGAGGGGCAAGGTCTGGGGCGGAGCCGGGGGCCAACGGGAAGCCTTGCGATGCAGACAAGCCCCCCGCTCCGCGGCAGGGTCTTGGGGGAGGCTGACAATGGGGCAGCGGATCAAGCAGATCACAATCGTCGGTGGCGGCACCGCCGGCTGGCTTTCGGCGCTGTTGCTGTCGCGCTACTTCAAGCAGCGGGCGGACGACCCCGAGACCCGGCGGATCACCCTGATCGAGTCGCCCAACGTGCGCACCATCGGCGTCGGCGAGGCCACGGTGCCGGCCATGCCCCAGCTCCTGAAGCGATCCGGCGTGCCCGAGCGGGAGTTCTTCAAGCGCTGCAACGCCTCCTTCAAGCTGGGCGTCTATTTCGACAACTGGAACCACGACAAAGACGGCAAGCGGATCGGCTACTTCAACTCCTTCATCCGGCCGCCGATGATCGCCGGCCTGGATGCGGCGCATCACTTCCTGCGCCATGGCGCCGAGGGCCGGGACTTCGCCGAGAGCTTCTCCCCCGGGGCCGCCCTGGTGCGCGCCTGCAAGGGGCCGCGGCGGCTGAACGCGAAACCCTACGAGGACGGCGTCGGCTTCGCCTACCACCTGGATGCCGGGCATTTCGCCGAGCTGCTGCGCGATGTCTGCCTGGCGCAGGGCGTCGAGCACATCCGCGACGACGTGGTCGATGTCGAGAAGACCGAGGACGGCTACATCGCCGCCCTGATGCTGAAGGAACAGGGGCGGCTGCCGGTGGAACTGGTGATCGACTGCACCGGCTTCCGCGGCGTACTGGTCAACGGCGCCCTGGGCGAACCCTTCATCGACTATTCCAAGTACCTCGCCAACAACCGCGCGGCGGCGGTGCAGATCCCCCACACGGACCCGCAGAAGATCGAGCCGGTCACCCGCTCGACGGCGCTGGGGGCCGGCTGGGTGTGGCGCGTGCCGCTGCACAACCGCGTCGGCACGGGCTATGTCTTCTCCAGCGCCCACCGCAGCGACGAGGAGGCCTGCGAGGAACTGCTCGCCCACCTGCGCGAGACCGCGGGCGAGGCCGCCAAGGACGCCACGCCGCGCATCATCCCCATCCGGGTCGGCCGCACGCGCAACCCCTGGGTCAAGAACTGCGTGGCCATCGGGCTCTCCGGCGGCTTCATCGAGCCGCTGGAATCGACGGCCATCTTCATGATCGAGATGAGCGTGCGCTGGCTGCTGGACTACTTCCCCGACAAGGATTTCGCCGAGCCGCTGCGCGCCCGCTTCAACAAGGTCGCCACCCAGCTCTACGACGAAGTGCGCGACTTCATCTGCCTGCACTATGCCCTGGGCAACCGGACCGACAGCCAGTACTGGATCGACGCCCGCGAAGAACTGGAGGTGCCGGACCCCCTCGCCGCGAACCTGGAGCTCTGGAAACACGCCCTGCCGACCCCCAACGACCTGACTTCCCAGTCGCTGTTCTCCTACCACGTCTTCCACGCCGTGATGCTGGGCAAGCAGGTCTATGACACCGGCTTCGCCGAGGCGCCCTACAGCACAGCGACACTCGACCGCGAGCAGTGGATGCAGCGCCTTGCGAAGATGCAGCAGGTGATCGACCGGACGGTGCAGTCCCTCCCGGACCACCGCCAACTGCTCGATACCATCCGCGGCGAGCTCGAGGAAGCACCCGCCCCACCGCAGAGCGTCCGCTTCTCCGCCCTCGCGCCCCCGGCCACCGTCGCCATCCCCGGCTACGGCACCCCGATGAAACCGGTGATCGTCAACAAACCGAAGACCGCGGTGAACAAGTAAGCGCGGCGACACGCAGATTCTGCCGGGCCTTTACCCGCGACACCCCGGGCGATTGCAGCCTGACGCGCCCCGCGCGCTTCGGCAGCGATATCGACTTCGGCGTCGACCCCCAAGGCGACGGTATGGTGGTACAGGTTGGGGTGAGGCCTTAGTAGCGTCTCCGGTAAGGGTCGGCCCTACCTTCAGCAACAAGCGAACCCATCTCAAACACGACAAGATTATATGTTCACTTTTTGTTCCGCTCATAGTACCATGAGCTGTGGTAGGAGCGGTAAGGAGGATGGCCTATCAGAGCTTTGTCATGAAGCCGATACAGCTGCGGTCAGTCGCCGTATAGCCTTCCAAAGCGTGGACTGAACTAGATCTGGCGAGCTAGGCTCGCAATCTGTGTTGAGTTGGGGAAACCGATGGCAGAATCGCAGATTGAATGGACAGACGCCACATGGAACCCGGTTGCCGGGTGCTCCATCGTTAGTGCTGGCTGCACAAATTGCTATGCGATGGAAATGGCTAAACGCCTCGAGACGATGCGCGTCGAAAAGTACAAGGACCTAACTCGCCAGAGTGGCAAACGGGTTATTTGGAATGGCGTTGTACGCGAAGATCGAGCTGCGCTTGAGATTCCTCTTCGTTGGAAAAAGCCGAGAAAAATATTCGTCAACTCCATGAGCGATTTGTTCCATGAAGGTGTGAGCGATAGCTTCATTCTTGATGTTTGGAAGATTATGGCTGCGACACCCCGCCATCACTATCAAATTCTCACAAAGAGACCTGGGCGTATGGCCCATATAGTGCGCTCTCAAGTTGGGCATGTCTTGTCAAATGTCTGGCTTGGAACCAGCATTGAGAACGAGGAAGTCAAGGAGCGTGCAGAGGAGCTGCGCGGAATTCCAGCAGCCATACGTTTTATTTCGTTCGAGCCCCTGATTGGTTCGGTCGGCCATATTGACCTTCAAGGAATCCACTGGGCAATTGTAGGGGGCGAGAGCGGCAGGTCTGCACGGCCAATCCAAGAATCTTGGATTGACGAAATTTACGATCAATGTGCGGAGTACGGCACTGCATTCTTCTTCAAGCAGTGGGGCGCTTGGGGTAAAGATAACAAACGTCGGTCGAAAAAAGCAAATGGCCGCGAGTACCGTGGCCAGATATGGAATGAAATGCCAATGCCAACAGCAGGGGCCTAGCCGGAGAAATGCTTAGCTTTCACTGACCGGCAAAGGAGGGGCGGTGGTCAAAAAGCAATATACCTGGAAAGATGGCGCGACGCTTCTTGAGCACACAAAGTGTAAACATGATGTTCTCAGGGAGTATTTTGCTCGCTATCTTGCGGTGCGTTGCCAGCTCCCGCAGCAGTCAAAATTTCGCCTAGTCATAGTTGAGGGCTTCGCGGGTGGAGGGCGCTATAGATGTGGGGCTCCCGGCTCGCCAATCATTTTCATCGAAGAACTCGTTAAAGCAATCGACGCGTTTAACTTGAAGCGTAGCTCAGAAGGGATGGCAGCCCTCGATATTGAGTGTTTTCTTATCTTTAATGACGAAGACCGAGATACTCTGAGTATTTTGAAATCTAACGTGGCACCGGTGCTCGCAGCGGCCAATGACGAGCAACCGCGTCTTCACCTACATGTTCAATACTTCAATGAACCGTTTGAGGATGCATATCCTGCAATCAAAGAGCTTCTGAAACAGGGGCGATATCAGAATGCCCTGTTCAATCTCGATCAGTGCGGCCATAGCGATGTTGCGCGCAGAACGCTTTCTGAGATAGCGGTATCGTTTACCTCTGCAGAGATATTCCTTACGTTCTCAATCACCTCTCTCCTGGCTTTCCTGCGCAAGGACAATCCTAAACTCGTTACTGATCAACTCGGTTTTCTTGGAATCTCATCTGCCGATCTATCTCCACTCGAAAGTCGAATGAACAATAAGGAATGGCTGGGAGCGGCTGAGCGATTGGTGTTTGAGTTTTTTCAGAGCTGCGCTACTTATGTCAGCCCTTTCTCTATCAACAACCCGGGCGGCTGGCGTTATTGGCTCATCCATTTCGCGAATAATTTCCGTGCAAGGCAAGAATACAACAACGTCTTACACAGGAATAGTACCATGCAAGCGCATTTTGGGCGCTCGGGACTTCATATGCTCTCATACGACCCAAGAGAGAGTACAAGCTCTCTTTATCTCTTTGATGTTTCCGGCCGCGCTCGCGCTAAGCAGCAACTTCTCGACGACATCCCACGACTCGTCACAGAGTTTGGCGACGCTATCGGTGTCGGTCAGCTCTATGCAAGTATCTACAATATGACCCCCGCGCATGCGGATGAGATCCATTCCGCAATGATTGAGAACCCAGACATGGAAGTGGTTACCGAACAAGGTGGAACTCGTCGTAAGCCAAACACAATAACTGTCACTGACACTCTTCGAATGAAGCGACAGTTTAGCTTTTTCCCGATGTTTCCGGTCGGCAAGTCCCAGACTTAAGACACTCACCCAATAGTGTTCTCCCATCTACTTCGTCGTCGACAACGCCGCCCTACCCCCGCACCCGCTCCGATTTCGGATCATACAGCGGCTTCAGGCTGGCCAGGGCCGGGACGCGCTCGCCCGCCACCTCGATCTCGTAGTTTGAACCCAGCACGTCGTCAGGTTTTTCCGTCGTCTCGCAGGCGATGTAGCCGAGGCCGATGGCGGCGCCCAGGTAGTGGCCGTAGTTGCCGGAGGTGAGGTAGCCGGCGATGCGGCCGTCGCGCCAAATGGGCTCGTTGTGATAGAGCAGCGGCTCCGGGTCCTCCAGCTTGAACTGCAGCAGGCGCTTGGAGAGGCCGAGCTGCTTCTTGCGCAGCACCGCCTCGCGGCCCAGGAAATCGCCGAAGCGCGAAGCCGGCTTGTCGGGCTTCACCGCGAAGCCGAGGCCCGCCTCCAGCACGTGGTCCTCGTCGGAGATGTCGTGGCCGAAGTGGCGGAACGCCTTTTCCATGCGGCAGGAGTCCAGCACGTGCATCCCGCAGAGGCGCAGGCCCTGCGGCTCGCCGGCGGCCATGATGGTGTCGAAGACGTGGCGGGCCATGTCCACCGAGACATAAAGCTCCCAGCCCAGCTCGCCCACATAGGTGATGCGGTGGGCGCGGGCCAGGGCCTGGCCGATCTCGATCTCCTGCATGGTCGCGAAGGGAAAGGCGTCGCCGGAGAGGTCGGCGGAGGTCAGCGGCTGGAGCAGGTGCCGCGCCCAGGGCCCCATGACGCAGAGCACGGCTTCGGCCGCCGTCACCTCGGTGGCGATGCAGTGGGCGTCCTCGGGGATGTGGCGCTGCAGCCAGGTGAAGTCGCGCCGGCCGACGGCGGCGCCGGTGATGACCAGGAAGGCGGTCTCCGAAAGGCGGGTGACGGTGAGGTCCGCCTCGATGCCGCCGCGCTGGTTCAGCCACTGGGTGTAGACGATCTTGCCCACGGGCACCGCCACGTCGTTGGCGCAGACCCGCTGTAGCACCGCCTCGGCATCGCGCCCCTCGACCCGGATCTTGGCGAAGGAGGACATGTCGAAGAGGCCGACGCCCTGGCGCACGGCATGGTGCTCCTGCGCGGCGTAGTCGAACCAGTTCTGGCGCTTCCAGGTGTAGCGGTACTCCGCCGCCTCCCCGGCCTCGCGCGCCTCGGGCGGCAGGAACCAGTTGGCCCGCTCCCAGCCCGCCACCTCGCCGAAGCAGGCGCCGCGTTCGGCCAGACGCTCGTGCAGGGGGCTGTGGCGCAGCCCGCGCGCGGTGGCGAACTGGCGGTAGGGGAAGTGGTCGGCATAGAGCAGGCCCAGGCTCTCGGTCGCCCGCTGATAGAGATAGCTGCGGTTGTTCTGGAAGGGCTGCATGCGCCGGATGTCGACGTCCCAGAGGTCGAAGGGCGGTTCGCCGGCGTCCATCCATTCGGCCAGCGCCTTGCCGGCGCCGCCGGCGGACTGGATGCCGATGGAGTTGAAGCCGGCGGCGACATAGAAGTTGCGCAGCTCCGGCGCCTCGCCCAGCAGATAGCGGTCGTCGGGGGTGAAGCTCTCCGGCCCGTTGAAGAAGGTATGGATGCCGGCGGTCTCCAGGATCGGCAGCCGCGCCACGGCGGCCTCCAGGATCGGCGCGAAGTGATCGAAGTCCTCGGGAAGCTGGTCGAAGCAGAAGTCCTCCGCGATGCCCTCCATGCCCCAGGGCTTGGCCTCCGGCTCGAAGGCGCCCAGCAGGATCTTGCCGGCGTCCTCCTTGTAGTAGGCACACTCGTCGGGGATGCGCAGCACCGGCAGCTCGCGCGGCAGATCGGCGATGCCTTCGGTGACGATGTAGAAGTGCTCGCAGGCGTGGAGCGGCACGTCGACGCCGGCCATGCGCCCGACCTCGCGGCCCCACATGCCGGCGCAGTTCACGACGAAGTCGGCGGCGATGGCCCCCTTGTCCGTGGTGACGCCGGTGACCCGCCCCGCTTCCTGGGTGATGCCCGTCACCTTGGTGTGCTCGAAGACCTTCACGCCCTTCTGCCGCGCGCCCTTGGCCAGCGCGAGGGCGATGTTGGCCGGGTCCGCCTGACCGTCCTTGGGCAGGAAGACGCCGCCGGTGACGCCCTCCAGGGAGAGCAACGGATAGGCGGCCTTCACCTCCGACGGCGTCAGCACCTGCACATCCAGGCCGAAGGTCTTGGCCATGGAGGCGCCGCGCTTAAGCTCCTCCAGGCGCTCGTCCGACAGCGCGACGGAGAGGGAGCCGTTCTGCTTGAAGCCGGTGGCGACACCGGTCTCTTCCTCCAGGGTGCCGTAGAGCTCGGCGGAGTACTTGGCGAGCTGGGTCATGTTCAGTGTGGCGCGGAGCTGGCCGATGAGGCCCGCCGCGTGCCAGGTGGTGCCGCAGGTGAGCTGCTTGCGCTCCAGCAGCACCACGTCCTGCCAGCCGAGCTTCGCCAGGTGGTAGGCGACGGAACAGCCGATGACCCCGCCGCCGATGATCACGGCGCGGGCCTGCTGTGGCAGATCGCTCATGGCGGTGTCTCCTTACCTCAGGCCCGCAGGCGTTCGTTCTTGGGATCGAAGAGCGGCGCCGTGGCCACCCGCGCCGGGCAGCGCTCGCCGTAGATCTCCACCTCCAGGTCTTCGCCCTCGCGCGCGAGGTCGGTCTGCACGTAGGCCAGCGCGATGGAGCACTTGATGCGGTGGCCGTAGCCGCCGGAGGTCACCAGACCGACCCGGCGCTCGCCCTTCCAGACCGGCGCGCAGAAGGGCGCGTCGGCGGACTTGGCCTCCACCAGCAGCGGCACGAAGCGTTCGCGCGAGCCCTCCTGCTTCTCCTTCAGGAGTGCTTCCCGGCCGACGAAGGCCGCCTTGTCCAGCTTCACGAAGCGGTCCAGCGAGCCCATGAGCGGCGAGTACTCGCTGGCGAGATCCTGCTTCCAGGCCATGTAGCCTTTCTCCAGGCGCAGGGAGTCCATGGCGTACATGCCGTAGTCGCGGATGCCATGCGCCTCGCCCGCCTGCCACAGCAGGTCGTAGACCGGCGCCATGGCCTCCGTCGGCAGGTGCAGCTCCCAGCCCAGCTCGCCCACGTAGTTGACGCGGATGGCGATACCCCGGGTCTGGGCGATCTCGATGGGCTGCACCGAAAGCCAGGGAAAGGCTCCGTTGGAGAGGTCGCTTTCCGTCACCTGGGCCAGCACCTCGCGGGACCTGGGGCCCGCCAGGACCAGGGTGCTCCAGCGCGGGGTGATGTTCTCCATGGTGAAGGCCGCATCCTCCGGCAGGTGCCGGCTCAGCCAGTCGCGGTCGTGCCACTCCCCGGCCGCCGCCGAGATCAGCCAGAAGTGATCCTCGGCGAAGCGGGTCAGGGTCATCTCGGTCACCACACCGCCACGCGCGGAACAGAAATAGCCGAGGGAGACGCGGCCCACCTTGGGCAGGGCACCGGCGACCAGACCGTCAAGCCAGTCGGCCACCCCCGGGCCCTTCAGCTCGAAGCGGGCGAAGCCCGGCAGGTCGAGGATGCCCACCGCCTCGGCCACCGCTTTGCACTCGGCCTCGACGGCGGGATACCAGTTGCCCTCGCGGGCGAAGGTCAGGTCGGTCTCGGGATCGGCACCCGGTTCGGCAAACCAGACCGCGCGCTCCCAGCCGCCGCGGGCGCCGAAGACCGCGCCCTTCGCCTTCAGTTTCTCATAGAGCGGTGAGACCTTGGCCGGGCGCCCGGCGGGGCGTTCCTCATGCGGGAAGTGCATGGCGTATTCGTGCTGGTAGAGCTCCACCGCCTTGTCGACGGTGTAGCGCTTGGTGGCGAAGTCGGTGTAGCGCCGCGGGTCGATGACCCAGAGGTCCCACTCCGGCTCGCCCTCGACGATCCACTCCGCCATGGTCTTGCCGGCGCCGCCGGACTGGGCGATGCCGAAGGAGAAGACGCAGGCCTCGTAGAAGTTGGTGAGGCCCGGCGCCGGGCCCACCAGGGGGTTGCCGTCGGGGGTGTAGGGGATCGGCCCGTTGATCACCCGCTGCACGCCGACGGAGCCCAGGATCGGCACCCGCGCGCAGGCCTGCTCGATGTACCACTCCAGCCGGTCCAGGTCGTCGGGGTAGAGCTGGAAAGAGAAGTCGTCGGGCATGCCGTCCAGCCAGTGGGGCGTCGCCTGCCATTCGTAGGGCCCGAGGATCAGGCCCTTGCCCTCCTGGCGCAGGTAATAGCTGTCGTCGGGGTCGCGCAGCAGCGGGATCTTGTGGTCCAGGGCCGCCAGCTCCGGGATCTCCTCGGTCACCAGGTACTGGTGCGACATCGCCACCGTGGGCACCTCGCGGCCCACCATGCGGCCGATCTCCGCGGCGCGGTAGCCGGCGGCGTTCACCACTTTCTCGGCGGTGATGCTGCCCTTCTCGGTTTCCACCCGCCATTCGCCCGAGGGAAGCTGCGAGAGCCCGGTGACGGCGCAGAAGCGGATGACCTTGGCGCCCAGGTCGCGGGCGCCCTTGGCGTAGGCCTGGGTCAACTGCGCCGGATCGATGTCGCCGTCCATGGGGTCCCAGAGCCCGCCCTTCAGGTCGTGCAGTTCCAGGTGGGGGTAGCGGTCCTTCACCTCGTTCACCCCCAGGACCTCGTAGGTCAGGCCCTGATAGCCGGCCATGGCCGCGACGTGGCGGAACTCCGCCATGCGGTCATCGGACTGCGCCAGACGGATGGAGCCGGTGCGGTGGTAGTTCATGGGGTAGTCGACCTCGCCCGGCAGACGCTCGAAGAGTTCCGCCGAATAGCGCTGCAGCTTGATCATGTTCCAGCTGCCGGAGAAGGTCGGGCAGTTGCCCGCCGCGTGCCAGGTGGAGCCGGAGGTCAGCTCGTTCTTCTCCAGGAGCACCGCATCGCTGCAGCCCATCTTGGCCAGGTGATAGAGGGTCGAGGCGCCGACGGCACCGCCGCCGATGATGACAACCCTTGCATGACTCGGTAGGTCGGCCATTACGCCCTCCCCTGTTTACTTGTTTTCTAGTAAGTCGGCGGCGCGATCACCCAGACCACCTCGCAGCGCAGCCGGCCCGGGTTGCGCCAGCGAAAGGGCTCGCGGTCGATCCGGAAACTGTCGCCGGCGGTGAGATGGAAGTGCTGCGATCCGATCCACAGCTCCAGCTCGCCGGAGACCAAATAGCCGGTCTCCTCGGACTCGCGCCGCGCAAAGTCCTTCAACTCGGCGCCGGGCTCGAAGAGGCTGCGGATCACCTCGAAGGTGCCGCCGAGGTCCGGCGACAGCAGCTCCTCCGTCAGGCCATCGGCGACCGAGCCCAGCGCACGCCGGGCGCTGGCCCGCACCACTGTGCCGCGCTCCTCCGCCGGCACGCCCTCATGGACGAAGAACCAGGAGAGCGGGGCGTCCAGCGCCGTCGCCAGCTTGCGCAGATCGCCGATGGAAAGCTCCGAGAGGCCGCGCTCCACCTGGCTCAGGTAGCCGACGGAACGGCCGACCTTCAGCGCCAGGTCCGCCAGGGTGACGCCCCGGGTCTTGCGCAGGGCGCGCAGGTCCCGCCCGAGGCTGGCGCCCGCCGCCCCGCTCGCCCCTTCGGCCCTCTGCGCCTCAGCGGTATTGCTTTGAATCGTGGTGGTGCTCACCGGACACTGTCCTGATAATGCGCTGCTGATTCCGGCCCGAGTCCTGACCGGCCTCCCAGGCGATCACAGCCGTTTCGCGACCGTGACTCCGGCTGCGTGAAAATTCCAGAGAATTTTTCACCACACATCGGAATGATGGTTTCACCTCAATTTCCGGGTGCGTACATCAAGGCAGTTTAACGAGGCGCCGTTAGGCTCTACAGTGCCGCCCTTCCCAATGCGCCGCTTCCCAAGAGCGCTTTCAGAGAGACATTCCCGATGGACCTTTCCCCCGCCTTCATCCTGCCCGACGACAAGACGGCCGGCCTCTTGATCGGCCGCGCCTGGCTGCCCGGCACCCCCGCCGGGCCGAGCCCCGTGGTGCTGGCGGACGACGTGGTGCACGACCTCTCGGCACTCGCCCCCACCGTCTCGGCGCTGCTCGACGTGGAAGAGGTGACGGAACGGATCAACGCCGCGCTGCACGGCGGCAAGCTGACGGCCATCGGCGAGCTTGACGCCATTCTGGCGAACTCCGCCTGGGACGCACGGCGGGAGGGGACCGCCTACTTCCTCGCCCCCTGCGACCTGCAGGCCCTGCGCGCCAGCGGCGTCACCTTCGTCGAGTCCATGCTGGAGCGGGTGATCGAGGAGCAGGCCAAGGGCGACCCGGCCCAGGCCGAGGCGATCCGCGAGAGCCTGGTTGCCGAGATCGGCACGCAGTTGGCCAGCCTCAAGCCCGGCTCGGCGGAGGCGGCGAAGCTGAAGGACAGCCTCATCGAGCGCGGGCTCTGGTCCCAGTATCTGGAGGTGGGCATCGGCCCGGACGCGGAGATCTTCACCAAGTCCCAGCCCATGTCCGCTGTCGGCTGCGGCGCCGAGATCGGAATCCTCGCCTCCTCGGTCTGGAACAACCCGGAGCCGGAGGTGGCCGTGGTGGTCAACGGCGAAGGTCGGATCGTCGGCGCCACCCTGGGCAACGACGTGAACCTGCGCGATGTCGAGGGGCGCTCCGCCCTGCTGCTGGGCCGGGCCAAGGACAACAACGCATCCTGCGCCCTCGGGCCCTTCATTCGCCTCTTCGACGAGAGCTTCGACATGGCGGCGCTCACCGCCAGCGCCATCGAGGTGGAGATCGCCGGCGCGGACGGCTTCAGGATCGCCGACACCTACCCCCTCTCGGCCATCAGCCGCAGCCCGGAGGAGTTGGTGCACCAGTCCGTCAACGGCGATCACCAGTATCCCGACGGCCTGGTGCTGTTTCTCGGCACCATGTTCGCGCCGATCCAGGACCGCGACCTGCGGGGCGAGGGCTTCACCCACAAGCTGGGCGACCTCGTCACCATCCGCTCCAAGGCACTGGGCGCCCTGGTCAACCGGGTGAACCACTGCGACAAGATCGCCCCTTGGACCTTCGGATCACTCGCCCTTATGAGGAATCTGGCGCAGCGCGGCCTGTTAAACTGAATGCGCAGCCTCACAGCGTAACCAACAGAGATACATCGAATTTATCCCCCTACTCTTCCTTTCAGGAGATCCCATCGTGCAGAACAACCTGATCGCCGGCGCCTGGGTCGAGGGCTCGGACTCCGTGGACAACATCAACCCCTCCGACCTGGACGACGTGATCGACAGCTACGCCCGCGCCGACGCCGCCCAGGTGAACGAAGCCGTGGCCGCCGCCAAGGCCGCCTTCCCCGCCTGGTCCACCGGGCCGATCCAGGCCCGCGCCACCATGCTGGCCGCCGTCGCCACGGAGATCATGGCGCGCAAGGAGGAACTGGGCGAGCTGCTGTCCCGCGAGGAGGGCAAGACCCGGCCGGAAGGCATCGGCGAGGTGATGCGCGCGGCGCAGATCTTCGACTTCTTCGCCGGCGAGGTGGTGCGCCAGAGCGGCGAGAAGATCGCCTCGGTGCGCCCGGGCATCGACGTGGACATCACGCGCGAGCCGCTGGGCGTGATCGGCCTCATCACCCCCTGGAACTTCCCCATCGCCATCCCGGCCTGGAAGATCGCCCCGGCGCTGGCCTTCGCCAACTGCGTGGTGATCAAGCCGGCGGAGATCGCCCCCGCCTCCGCCCACGCCCTGGCCGGGATCATCCAGCGCGCCGGCGTGCCGGAGGGCGTGTTCAATCTGGTCATGGGCAAGGGCTCCGTGGTGGGCGAGGCGTTGGTCAACCACCCCGACGTCGCCGCCATTTCCTTCACAGGCTCGGTGGAGACCGGCAAGCGCATCGCCGCCAACTGCGCCCAGCGCCTCGCCAAGGTGCAGCTCGAAATGGGCGGCAAGAACCCGCTGGTGGTGCTGGACGATGCCGACCTCGGCACCGCCGTCGATTGCGCCCTCAACGGCGCCTTCTTCTCGACGGGCCAGCGCTGCACCGCCTCTTCCCGCCTCGTCGTGCAGAAGGGCATTCACAACGCCTTCGTCGATGCCCTGGTGGAAAGGATGCAGGCGCTGAAGGTGGACAACGCCCTGACCGAAGGCACCCAGATGGGCCCGGTGGTGGACCAGTCGCAGCTCGACCAGGATCTCAAGTACCTGGACGTCGGCCGCGACGAGGGCGCCAAGCTGGCCTGGGGCGGCGAGCGCCTCAACCGCGCGACCCAGGGCTTCTATCTGCAGCCCGCCCTCTTCACCGAGACCGACAATGCCATGCGCATCAACCGCGAGGAGATCTTCGGGCCCATCGCCTCGGTGATCGCGGTGGACGACTACGAGCAGGCCCTGGAGGTCGCCAACGACACGGCCTTCGGCCTGTCGTCGGGCATCTGCACCGGCAGCCTGAAGCACGCCAGCCACTTCAAACGCCACTCCCAGGCCGGCATGGTGATGGTCAACCTGCCGACGGCCGGCGTCGACTACCACGTGCCCTTCGGCGGCCGCAAAGGCTCAAGTTATGGGTCCCGCGAACAGGGCCGCTACGCCGCCGAGTTCTACACCACGGTGAAGACCGGCTATACGCTGCCGGTGTAACGGGCCGCCTAAGCGAAGATCTGTTTGAAGCGCTCGACGCTCTGGCGAAAGCCGGCTTCGAAGTTGCCGTCGCCGGGGTGGTAGACGCTTTCGTAGGAGATCACGCCGTCGTAGCCGTCGTCCTTTAGGGCGGCGGCCAGCGGTTCCCACTGCTCGGCGAGCTGGCCCTCGCCCATGGGGCGGACCTCCAGGGTCGCCTTCGGCGTGTCGGCCTGCACGTCCTTCACGTGCATGTGGCCGAGGTAGCCGCCGCCGGCGCCGCCCAGGGTCTCATAGCCCAGGGGCCAGGCGTCCTCGTGGGCCCAGCAGTTGTTGGCCGGGTCCCAGAGCACGGTGAGCACGTCCTTGGCGTCAAGGTCGTCGATCAGCCGCCGCCCGGTCCAGCAGGAATTCACCATGGTACCGTTGCCGGTCTCGACGACGAGCTGCGCCTCCTCCGCCCGGGCCAGCTCGATGGCCGGGGCGATCAGCGGCAGCAGCGCGTCCCAGGCGCCCTTGGCGACGTTCCACTGCTCGGCGCCGTGGCGGCCCCAGAGGATCATCTCCTTCTTGCCGGAGAGAATGCGCACCTTCGGGCTGCCCACCAGCCGCGCGATCTCGATGCAGCGCTTCAGGGTGTCCATGTGCTTCACGTGGACCGGCTCGCCGGGTTTGGTGCTCATGGGCATGCCGGCGAAGACATGGTGGCAGATGTTGGAGACCTTCTTGCCGTGGCGCTCCAGCAGTTCGCGGACCCGCGCCCGCTCGCCCGCGTCGAGGTTTCCCACCTCCTTGTCCCAGACGAATTGCAGCTCGGCGTAGTCCAGCCCGAACTCCTCCATCACGGTCAAGGCGTGTTCGAAGTCGCGGCTGATGCCGTCGGTGATGACACCCAGTTTCATGATCACCGCCTCCTGTCGCCACTCAGCGCTTCAGTTCGGCGCCGACGATCTCTTCCAGCACCCGGGTGACGATCCAGTTGTCGCCGTCCGGGTATTTGGTCTTGCCGGCCTGGAAGAGCTGCATGGCGATGCTGGCGGTGAGCAGAGGCACGCCCAGTTCGCGCGCCATATCAAGACTGATGGTCAAGTCTTTGTACATAGTGGCAATATGGCTGCCCGTTCCTTCGAACTGACGGTCGATGATCTTCTCCAGCGCGGTGTTGGCGGCGACGCTGCCGCCGCTGGAGGTGGAGACCACGTCGTAGAAGGCCTGGCCGCTGACGCCGGCCTTGGCGGCCAGGGCCGCGGCCTCGAAGGTGGCGGCAAAGACGCCGCCGATGAGCGCCTGCAGGCAGGCCTTCACCGTCTGGCCCATGCCCGGCTCGGCACCGACATGGTGGATGGTCTTGCTCACCGCCTCCATGGCCGGACGCGCGGTGGCGAGCGCGTTGTCGGAGCCGGCGGCCATCATGGTGAGGGTGCCGCCCTGGGCGCCGGGAAAGCCGCCGCTCACCGGCGAGTCGATCAGCTCGATCCCGGTCCCGGCCAGGGCCTCGCCGATCTCCCGCGCCTCGGCGGCCAGGATGGTGGCGCTGAGGATCACCACCGATCCGGTGGCCATGGTCGAAGCCAAGCCGTCGCCGAGGATCACCGCTTTGGCCTGGCTGCCGTTCATCACCATGACGAAGACCACATCCGCCTGGCTGCCGACCTCGGCCGGGCTCGCGGCGGCCGTGCCGCCCATCCCGGCGAAGGCCTTCATGCGCTGTTCGGAAAGATCGAAGCCCGCGGTCGGAAGGCCGTTGGCCATGAGGTTCTTCGCCAGGCCGCTTCCCATATCGCCCAGCCCAATGACGCCGCATCTGAGCATCTCGTTCCCTTCCCCTGGTTTTGTCTGTGATTGCGGCTGCGCCGACCGGCGGCCGAAGCCGCAAGTCTCCGGCGATCGCGCCGGCTTGGCAAGCGGCTTCCTGCCGCCGCCGCTGGCCGAAGCTTCAGATCAGGCGCTTGCGGAGCTGGGAGGAGAGAATGTCGATGATGGAAACCACCACCACCACGACGATGATCACCGCCGCGGCGCGGTCGTATTGGAAGGCGCGGAAGGACTCGTAGAAGGTGAAGCCGATCCCGCCGGCGCCGACAATCCCCAGCACCGTGGCCGAGCGCACCAGGGTCTCGAAGCGGTAGAGCGAGAAGCTGCTCCACAGCGGCATCACCTGGGGGATGACGCCGTAGATCACCTGCTGCAGGCGGCTGGCGCCGGTAGCGCGGATGCCCTCGACGGGCCGCGGATCAATGGCCTCCACGGCCTCGGAGAAGAGCTTGGAGATCACCCCCAGATTGTGGATGAAGAGCGCCATGACCCCGGCGAAGGGGCCGAGACCCACGGCGGCGACGAAGAGGATGGCGAAGACCAGCTCGTTGATGGCCCGGGCCGCGTCCATCAGGCGGCGCATGGGCTGCACGATCCAGACCGGGGCGATGTTGTTGGACGACAGCAGGCCGCAGGGCACGCCGACGACGATGGAAAGAAAAGTCCCCCAGAGCGCGATCTGCACCGTCTCGACCATCTTCAGAACGAAAAGCTCGAGGTCGGTGAAGTCCGGGGACAGGAAGTCGCCGATGAAGACCGCCATGTTGTCGGCGTCGGTGATCAGGTAGGTCCAGCGATCCACCTCCGCCGGATAGTAGGACAGCCCCAGCAGCACCGCGATGACGAGCGCAACACCGGCCTTATTAAGAAAACCGCTCCAACGCGGGCGCAGCGCCTCGCGCACCTCCGGCGAAATCTCCATGGGCTTGGCGATGGTGGGGTTGGCGTTGGCAAGGGTCATGGGCGGTCGCCCCTAACGGCGCGGTCGGCTGGAATGCAGAGAGGCGGAAACCGGTAACGGCGGGGGATGGCGGGGAGGAAGGCCGAAGCCCCTCCCCGCCGTCCGCGGCAGAAGGATCAGTAGCCGGCCTGGCCGACGACCCCGGAATAGGCCTGCAGCTCGGCGAGCTTGGCCTCGGCGGCCTTCACGCCCGCTTCGTCACCGGCGTTCTGGGCCTTGATCTTGGCCTTGAAGGCCTCGATCTGGCGCACGTCGAGAAGCTGCGCGTTGGAGGATGCCAGGAAGGGGCCCCAGCCGTCGGAAAGGTTGGCCAAGACGGCGCGCTCGTGCTTCACCTTGTCCAGATCGCCGAAGCGGCCGTACTGCATGAAGAAGAAGTACATCTTCTGCTTCAGTTCGGCCGACAGATCCTTGCGCCAGACCATGGGGTCGGAGGGGATGATCGGCGAACGCCAAATCTCCTTGATGTTGGAGGCGGCCTTCGGATTGGTCTTGGCCAGGCGGGCGTAGATGGACTCGGTGTTGTTGGTGGCCACGTCGACCTTGCCGCTGGCCACGGCCATGGCGTTGCCTTCGTGGTTGGAGTTGGTGACCCGCGCGAAGCAGTCCTCGGGCTCCTTGTTGTTCAGCGCCCAGACGTAGTAGCCGGGGATGGCGAAGCCGGAAGTCGAGTTCGGGTCGCCGTTGCCGAAGGTCAGCGTTTTGTCGCAGGCCAGCACGTCCTCCAGGGAGTTCACCTTGGCGTCCTTGTGGGCGATCAGCAGCGAGTGGTAGCCGCGCGAGCCGTCGTCCTTGATGGTCTGGGCGAAGACCTCGCCGCCGGCGCGGTCGACGGCCTCGATGGCGGACTTGTTGCCGAACCAGGCCACGTCCACCTTGCCAAAGCGCATGCCCTCGATGACGCCGGCATAGTCGGACGCGAAGAAGGGCTTCACCGTCACGCCCAGCGACGTCTCCATGTCCTGCAGGAAGGGCTTGAAGTTCGCTTCGAGGACGGTTGCGGATTCGGTGGAAATGATCCCGAAGTTGATCTGCTCCGGCATTTCGGCACGCGCGGCCGAGGTGCCGAGCGCCAGCGCCGTGGCGAGGCCGGCGGCGGATGCGGTAAGTGTCTTGAGCATCATTTACTCCTGTCAGTGCGATGCAACGGGAATGCGGTAGGCGACGTCAATGGGCCGCGGCGACGCGGGCGGCCTGGTCGTCCCGGTGGTCCAGGCCGTTGCCGGGGAAGCCCTCGCCGCCGTTCGGCTTCGCCGGGCGGGCCTTGATCAGATCGAGGCTGCCGGCTTCGACGCCGTAGAGATCGGCGATGTCGGCGGGTGTGATGTCATCGGTGGGGCCGTTGTGGATAACCGCGCCGCCCTTGAGCGCGATGATGCGGTCGCAATGCTCGAAGGCGTGATCGATCTGGTGCAGCGAGACGATCACCGTTGCCTTGTCCGTGCGGTTGATCTCCCGCAGGGTCGACATCACCAGCTTGGCCGAGGCGGGATCGAGGGAGGCGATGGGCTCGTCGGCCAGGATCAGCCGCGCCTCCTGCGTCAGCACCCGGGCGATGGCGCCGCGCTGCTGCTGCCCACCCGAGAGGGTCGAGGCGCGCTGATGCGCTTGCTCGATCATGCCGACCCGCTCCAGCGCCAGCAGGGCCTTCACCTTGTCGGCCTGCGGAAACAGCCCGAGCGATCCTCGCCAGCGCGAAATGCGCCCGAGGCGGCCGGCCAGAACGTTGGTCATGAGCGACAAGCGGTTGATCAGGTTGAACTGCTGAAAGATGACCCCGACATCGCAGCGCAGGCCTTCGCTGTGTTCACTGAAGCGGCCGTTTTCCTGGGTCTTCTTGTCGAAGAGCGCGATCCGGCCCTCGGTGTCGCGGTCCATGCGTTCAAGGCCGCAGATCAGGCGAATGAGTGTCGACTTGCCGGAGCCCGATGCCCCGATCAGCCCGACCATTTCGCCTTCGTTGACGTCCAGGTTTACGCCATGAAGAACTGTCTTGCTGCCAAAGGACTTACGGACACGCGACAGCGTGATGACGGACATGTAGAGGCCCCCCTGAGCCCAGCGGCGCTGCACGGAACGCCCACACCTCTACAGTCAGCCCATGACGATGTAATGACACTAATACGTCTATTTTCTTGCGCAGAGTCGATGGCCGCAGCCGCTCAAAGCCGACAGGGCCGCTGGCTTCGGCGACCGGTCGCTCGCGTTTTCAGCTTGGGGATGTACCGCGGCGCGCCGGTTCCAAACAGGAGCCTTCTCAGGCCTCCTGCGCTGCGCCGCCCCTCCGCGCTGCTCTGCAGGCACGGGCCATCACGCGGTCGGCGCCGCGCAGACAGCGGCGCAGATAGGCCTTGCTGCGTGCCTGTCCTTCCGAGGAGTCGCGGCACCAGCGGGCCAGGGTGGAGAGGAAGATCAGCGTCATGCCGATCTCCTCGACGGAGCGCCTTTGGCCCTTGCCGTCCAGCAGCGCCGCTTCGCGCCACCACTGCACGGTGCGCGAGGTCCAGGTGACGAGTTTCAGATTGTGGTGCACATGCACCGGCCAGAGCTTGGCGCGGAACATCTCGGCCGTCACCTTGCGGTGCGGCGCCAGCGCGTCCAGCCAGGCCTCCAGAGTGACCTGCAGCCGTTCTTCCGCCGGCAGCGCGGCAAATCCCGTCTCGGGCTCGGCCAGCATCGCGTCGTCGGCTCGGGCGATCCAGGCATCGGCAATGGCATCGCCGTCGCGGAACTCGGCACGAACGGCAGCCAGCGGCAGTCCAAGCCGCTCCGCCACGTGGTGCAGGCGAATGTCGTACCAGCCCCAGTCTTCGGCGATATCCAAGGCCGTTTCGACGATGCGCGCCCGCAGCGCCGCCCGGTCTCCTGCTGTGGAACCGGCGGTCTTCGCGGCAGCCGCGGAGGAGCGCTTGCGCGCGGTGGACGGCTTCTTCCCGGAACTCGGTTTCGCAGCGGCCAAGAGCAGTCTCCGTCGGTCGAAGCCCCCTGAACGTCTCCCCCGGAGAAAGACTACGTCTCCCGCCGCGGCCCTGTCCACAGTTCCGGTTGAATGCCGCCCTGCGACTCAGCCCAGCAGACGACTGGCCATCCACTGATGGAAGCAGTGGGTCGGCCCGTCCATGGCCGGCGAAAAGACACCGCCTTGGAACGCCGGCGAGGCACGGCCCGCCTGCATGCCTTCGACCACACCGCGGTCCTCCTCGAATATGCCCCTCCACTGGTGCGTGTTGGTGGCGCGCAGATCCGCCAGTTCGTCGCCCAGCGCCGCCTCGTCGAAATAGTAGATCTCGAAATGTTCGCGGGTGCGGTCGGGGCCGAGTGGCTCCAGCACCACGGAATAGAAGTGATCGGCATGGACGCCGAACAGAACATTGGGAAAGAGCGCGAGGTATTCGGCGGACCCTTGCCAGCTCTCCGGCAGGCCCGGGTGCTCGGGAAAGGTGCGGCCGTCGTCGCTCAGGGTCGGGCGGTAGGCGGTGCTTCCCTGCCCGGCCATATGCCCCTCCACGGCTATGTTGTAGTGGTCCTCCAGGCGGGAGTACTGGTTGAGGCTGGGGTGGATCCACGGCAGGTGATAGGCCTCGCAGTAGTTCTCCACGGCCAGCTTCCAGTTGCAGGCCAGCTCGATGGTGAAGGCGGAGTCGGCGCCGCCGTGGCGCAAGCGGGCCGCATCGAAGGCCTGCCAGCGCTTGACCAGGGGCGCGATGTAGTGCTCGAAGTCCTCCGCCTCGCCCGAAAGATCGACGAAGACCGCGTCGCACCAGACGGCGCTGCGCACGCGCTTTAAGCCGTGCTGCGCACGGTCGAAGCCGGCGCAGTCCTGGGTCCCGGGGCCGCCGATGAAGGGGGTCGCCCGCAGGATCCCGTCCAGGTCGTAGCTCCAGGAGTGGTAGCGGCAGCGGATCAGGCCCTTGGAGCGGCAGGCCTCCGGCACCAGTTCCACGCCGCGATGGCTGCAGACGTTGTGAAAGACCTTCACGGCACCCTCGCGGTCGCGCAGCAGCAACAGCGGCAGTCCCAGCAGGGTCACGGGCCGCAGGTCGCCCGGCTCGGGCACCCAGTGGCCGACACCGATACAGGTCCAGCCGCGGCCCAGCACCCGGTCGCGCTCCAGCGCCGCGAAGCGCTCGGAGGTGTAGGCCTCGTTGGGCAGCCCGCAGGCCTGCTCGATGGGATTCAGGACCTGTTGCAGAGCGTCCCGCTGCGCCTCGATCTCCCGCGGTAACCAGGTACTCATGTGCGCCTCCTTGGTTCGCGGGACCAGTCTCGCGTGGGGGGTGTGGATCGCGCGTCGTCAGAAGCGACAGACCTATTTCAAGAACGACAACGATCTGTTGCCGTCTTTCGTACAACTTGACAGCAGACGGCTCGGGTCGAAGAATAGGGTCAGTAGCCAGGGGAGCTCCGGCAAGGAGCTGAGAGGCCGATAGGGTACGAACTTCGTACCGGCGCGGCGACCCTTCGAACCTGATCCAGTTAACGCTGGCGTAGGGATGGCTTGAAAGCCGGACAACCCGCCATAGGACTTTAGGCAGTTCCTCCGGCCCCAAGAAATCCTCTTAGCCGAAGCGTCAATTGGGTCTCTCGCCGACCAACCGAGGGAGAGCCAAATGAACGCCATTACCCCGACCACCGAAGCCCCCAAACCGCAAGACGATGCCCCTGCCGTGACCCGGGGGGCCTTGCCCGCGTCCCGCAAGATCTACGTGCCGGGCACGAAGCACCCCGACATCCGCGTGCCGATGCGCGAGATTGCCCTGCATCCCACGGCGGACGAACCGCCGCTCACGGTCTACGACAGCTCCGGCCCTTACACCGACCCGGACGTGCAGACCGAGATTGCCGCGGGCCTGCCGCGGCTGCGCGAGACCTGGATTGCCGAACGGGGTGATGTCGAGGCCTACGATGGCCGCCACGTCAAGCCGGAGGACAACGGCTTCGTCAGCGGCGAGAAACTGACGCCGGAGTTTCCGCTGCGCCACCGGCCGCTGCGGGCGCGAAACGGCCGGGCCGTCACCCAGCT
>NZ_JANQOI010000050.1 GCF_028289705.1 Pelagibius sp. | reverse complement strand
GCCGGGCGACAATGTGTCGATGACGGTTGAGCTGATCGCGCCGATTGCGATGGACGAGGGCCTGCGCTTTGCCATCCGCGAAGGCGGGCGCACCGTCGGCGCCGGCGTCGCCGCAGGCATCAGCAAGTAAGAGGACTTTATGACGCGCCTGCCCAATCCCGGGCAGGCGCCGACTTTTGGATGGCGCTGAATTATGGACAGCCAAGACATACGCATTCGCCTCAAGGCTTTCGATCACCGGGTGCTCGACCAGTCGACCTCGGAGATCGTCGGTACGGCGAAACGGACGGGCGCCCAGGTGCGCGGCCCGATTCCGCTGCCGACCCGTATCGAGAAGTACACGGTGCTGCGTTCGCCGCACATCGACAAGAAAAGCCGTGAGCAGTTCGAGATCCGCACCCACAAGCGCCTGCTCGACATCGTCGATCCGACGCCGCAGACGGTGGATGCCCTGATGAAACTGGATCTCGCCGCCGGCGTTGATGTCGAGATCAAGCTGAAGGGCTGATGCCATGCGGACTGGTCTGATTGCACAGAAGATGGGCATGACCCGGGTGTTTACGCCGGAAGGCGAGAGCGTGCCGGTGACCGTGCTGCAGATGAACGACTGCCAGGTGGTGGCGGTGCGCACCTCGAAGAAGGACGGCTACGACGCCGTTCAGCTCGGCGCCGCCCGCGCCAAGCCGAACCGCGTCAGCAAGCCGATGCGCGGCCACTTCGCCAAGGCGAAGGTGGAGCCCAAGCGCCGGCTGGCCGAGTTCCGCGTTTCCAACGACGCGCTGCTGGAAGTGGGTCAGGAGCTTTCCGCCGCCCATTTCGTCGCCGGCCAGTTCGTCGACGTCACAGGCTCTTCCATCGGTAAGGGCTTTGCCGGCGCCATGAAGCGCCACAATTTCGCCGGCCTGCGCGCCAGCCACGGCGTGTCGATCTCGCACCGTGCCCACGGCTCCACCGGCAACAGCCAGGACCCGGGCAAGGTCTTCAAGGGCAAGAAGATGGCCGGCCACATGGGCGACCGCCGGGTGACCACCCAGAACCTGGAGATCGTCTCGGTGGACGAGGACCGCGGGTTGATCCTGGTGAAGGGCGCGGTGCCCGGCGCCGAGGGCGGCTGGGTCACTATCCGCGACGCCGTGAAGCGCAGTTCGCCGGACAACCTGCCGTTCCCGGCGGCCCTGCGTGCCGGGGCCGAGGCTCCGGCGGCGGAAGCGGAAGAAGAGGCACCGGCGGAGGACGCTCCGGCGCAAGAGGCGGCTCCCGAGGCGGCTGAAGACGAGAAGAAGGACCAGTAACCATGAAGTGTCCGGTTACGACACTTGAGAACAAGAAGGCCGGCGAGATCGAGCTCGACGACGGCGTCTTCGGCCTGGAGCCGCGCCGCGACGTGCTGACCCGCCTGGTCAACTGGCAGCTCGCCAAGCGGCGCGCCGGCACCCACAAGGTGAAGACCCGGGGCGAGATCTCCGGCTCGACCCGCAAGATCTACCGGCAGAAGGGCACCGGCAACGCGCGCATGGGCTCGGCCCGGACCACCCAGCGCCGCGGCGGCGCCACGGTCTTCGGCCCGGTGGTGCGCGACCACAGCCACAGCCTGACCAAGAAGTTCCGCAAGCTCGGCCTCAAGACCGCGCTCTCGACCAAGGCCTCCGAAGGCAAGCTGATCGTGGTCGAGGATCTGACAGTCAAGGAGGCCAAGACCGGTGAGCTGGCGAAGAAGTTCGCGGCGCTGGGCTGGTCTTCGGTGCTGATCATCGACGGGGCGCAGGTCGACGGCGGTTTCGCCCGGGCGGTGCGCAACATCCCGCTGGTGGACGTGCTGCCGCAGCAGGGCGCCAACGTCTACGACATCCTGCGCCGCGATACCCTGGTCCTGACCAAGGGCGCGGTGGAAGCCTTGGAGGCGCGACTGAAATGAGCCGGGCACGCAGCATCAAGAGCCAGCCGACCGTGGTCTCGAAGGAGCGCATGTACGAGGTGGTCCGCCGCCCGGTGGTGACGGAAAAGTCGACCCTGGGCTCCGAGCACAACCAGGTGACCTTCGTGGTGCCCCTGGATGCCACCAAGCCGGAGATCAAGGTCGCCGTCGAGACGCTCTTCAAGGTGAAGGTCAAGGCGGTGAACACACTGCGCCAGAAGGGCAAGGTGAAGCGTTTCCGCGGCCAGCTCGGCAAGCGCTCGGACAGCAAGAAGGCCTTTGTGACCCTCGACGAGGGCCACAGCATTGACGTGACCACGGGGGTCTAAGCGATGGCGCTGAAAAAATTCAATCCGACCACGCCGGGGCGCCGCAACCTCGTTCTGGTGAACCGCGGCGACCTCTGGAAGGGCAAGCCGGTCAAGAAGCTCACCGAAGGTCTGACCAAGAAGGGTGGGCGCAACAATGCCGGCCGTATCACCGCGCGTCGCCGCGGCGGCGGGCACAAGCGGCTCTACCGCATGGTCGACTTCAAGCGGCGGAACTTCGACGTGCCGGCGAAGGTGCTGCGCCTGGAATACGATCCCAACCGCAGCGCCTTCATCGCCCTCATCGAGTATGAGGGTGGCGAGCAGAGCTACATCCTGGCGCCCCAGCGCCTGGCGGTCGGCGATACGGTGATCTCCGGCGAGCGCGCGGACATCAAGCCGGGCAACGCCATGCCGCTGTCGTCGATCCCGGTCGGCACCATTGTCCACAATGTGGAGATGAAGGCCGGCAAGGGCGGGCAGATCGCGCGCGCCGCGGGGACCTACGTGCAGTTGGTGGGCCGCGATGCCGGCTATGCCCTGCTGCGTCTGGGCTCCGGCGAGGTGCGCATGGTGCGGGCCGAGTGCATGGCCTCCATCGGCGCGGTCTCCAACCCCGACCAGGCCAACGCCAAGCTGGGCAAGGCGGGGCGCAAGCGCTGGATGGGCAAGCGCCCCTCGGTGCGCGGCGTCGCCATGAACCCGGTCGACCACCCCCACGGCGGCGGCGAGGGCCGCACCTCGGGCGGCCGCGATCCGGTCACCCCCTGGGGCAAGCCGACCAAGGGCGCCAAGACCAGGCAAAACAAGAAGACCGACTCACTCATCGTGCGTCGCCGTCACAAGAAGCGATAGGAGAGCGCAACCGTGTCACGCTCTGTTTGGAAAGGTCCGTTCGTCGACAGCTATCTGCTGAAGAAGGCAGAGACGTCGCGCGCCTCTGGTCGTAACGAGATCATCAAGACCTGGTCTCGCCGCTCGACCATCATGCCGCAGTTCGTCGGGCTGACCTTTGGCGTCTACAACGGCAAGAAGTTCCTGCCGGTGCTGGTGACCGAGAACATGGTGGGCCACAAGTTCGGCGAGTTCGCGCCGACGCGCACCTTCTACGGGCACGCCGCCGACAAGAAGGCCAGGAGGGGCTAGAACCATGGGTAAGCCGAAGCATCCCGGCCGTCTCACCGAGGTGGAAGCGCGCACCGTGGTGCGCAACCTGCGCACTAGCCCGCAGAAGCTGAACCTGGTGGCCGCCTCCATCCGCGGCATGTCTGCCGAGGCGGCGCTGGCCGAGCTCACCTTCTCCAAGCGGCGCATCGCCAACGACGTCAAAAAGGCGCTGCAGTCGGCCATCGCCAATGCGGAGAACAACCATCAGCTCGACGTCGACCGCCTCTACGTCTCCGAGGCTTCGGTCGGCCGCAGTTTTGTCATGAAGCGCTACCGTGCCCGGGCGCGCGGGCGCGCCGGCAAGATCACGAAGCCTTGGAGCCGCCTGACGTTGGTGGTCCGCGAGCGCGAGGAAACGGCGTAATGGGTCAGAAAGTCAATCCGATCGGCCTCAGGCTGGGAATCAACCGGACCTGGGATTCCCGCTGGTTCGCCGACGACAACTACGCGAACCTGCTGCACGAGGACCTGCGCATCCGCAAGTATCTGCGCGGCCGTCTGCAGCAGGCCGGGGTGTCGCGCATCGTCATCGAGCGGCCGGCGAAGAAGGCCCGGATCACCATCCACACCGCCCGCCCGGGCGTGGTGATCGGCAAGAAGGGCGCCGACATCGAAAAGCTGCGCGCCGCCCTGCAGAAGATGACCGAGAGCGAGGTTCACCTGAACATCGTGGAGATCCGCAAGCCGGAAATCGACGCGCGTCTGGTGGCCGAGAACATCGCCAACCAGTTGGAGCGCCGCGTTGCCTTCCGCCGCGCCATGAAGCGGGCCGTGCAGTCGGCCATGCGCCTGGGCGCCAGCGGCATTCGCATCAACTGCGGCGGCCGCCTGGGCGGCGCCGAGATCGCCCGCACGGAGTGGTACCGCGAGGGCCGCGTGCCCCTGCACACCCTGCGCGCCGACGTCGATTACGGCGAGGCCACGGCGAAGACAACCTACGGCACCTGCGGGGTGAAGGTCTGGGTCTTCAAGGGCGAGATCCTGGGGCACGACCCCATGGCCCAGGACAAGCGTGCGCAGGACGCGCAGACGGCGCGATAAGCGACCGGCGCCTGCGATAGGTAGAGTTTGAGGAACGACAGCGATGCTGCAGCCGAAACGAACGAAGTACAGAAAGGCCCACAAGGGGCGCATCCACGGCAAGGCCAAGGGCGGCACGGCCCTGAACTTCGGCGCCTATGGGCTGAAGGCCACGACGCCGGGCCGTGTCTCGGCGCGCCAGATCGAGGCCGCGCGGCGCACCATCACCCGCCACATGAAGCGTGTCGGCAAGCTGTGGATCCGCGTTTTCCCGGACGTTCCGGTGTCGTCCAAGCCCGCCGAGGTCCGCCAGGGCAAGGGCAAGGGCTCGCCGGAGTGGTGGGCCGCGAGAGTGAAGCCGGGCCGCGTGCTCTTCGAGCTCGACGGCGTTCCCATGGAACTGGCGCGTGAAGCCTTCATCCTGGCATCGGCCAAGCTGCCGGTGCAGACGAGGTTCGTCACCCGCCTCGGCGGTGAGGAGAACTAGGGCATGAAGGCCGCAGACCTGCGGAGCAAGTCCGCCGACGAACTGAAGGAATCGCTGCTCGACCTGCGCAAGGAGCAGTTCAACCTGCGTTTCCAACAGGCGAGCGGGCAGCTCGAGAACACTGCGCGTGTGCGGCAGGTGCGCCGCGACATCGCGCGAATCAAAACCATCCTGCGCACTATGCAGCAGGCGGCATCTTAGGAGTTTACGGCTATGCCGCGTCGTGTCTTGCAAGGAGTGGTGGTGAGCGACAAGGGCGACAAGACGATCACCGTCTTGGTCGAGCGCCGGGTCATGCACCCCGTCTACAAGAAGATCATCAAGCGCTCCAAGCGCTACCGCGCCCATGACGAGGGCAATCACTGCAACGTCGGCGACACCGTGCGCATTCGCGAGTGCCGGCCCATTTCCAAGACCAAGTCCTGGGAAGTGGTGACCGACGGCGAGCAGGCCGCTTAGAGCTGGGAAAGGGCGAGACCGATGATCCAGATGCAGACGCAGCTAGACGTCGCCGACAACTCGGGCGCCCGGCGGGTGCAGTGCATCAAAGTGCTCGGTGGTTCCAAGCGCAAGACGGCCGGCGTCGGCGACATCATCGTGGTGTCGGTGAAGGAAGCCATTCCGCGGGGCCGCGTGAAAAAAGGTGATGTACATCAGGCAGTTATCGTGCGTACCGCCAAGGAGATCCGGCGCGGCGACGGAAGCACGATCCGCTTCGACAACAACGCGGCGGTGCTGATCAACAAGCAGGGCGAGCCGATCGGAACCCGTATTTTCGGCCCGGTGACCCGTGAGCTTCGCGCCAAGAAGTTCATGAAGATCATCTCCCTGGCCCCAGAGGTGCTGTGATGGCCAAGAAGTTCAAGATCAAGAAGGGCGACAAGGTGGTGGTGACCACCGGCCGCGACAAGGGCAAGCAGGGCGAAGTCCTGCGCGTGCTGCGCGCCGAACAGCGCGTGCTGGTCCAGGGCGTCAACATGGTCAAGCGCCACACCGCGCCGAGCCAGGCCTCGCCCGGCGGCATCGTTGAGAAGGAAGCCTCGCTTCACATCTCCAACGTTGCCCACATCGACCCTAAGTCGGGTTCGGCCACCCGCGTCGGCTACAAGCTCGACAAGGACGGCAACAAGATCCGCTTCGCCAAGCGTTCCGGCGAAGCCATCGATTTCTAAGCGAAGGTCAACGACGATGAAACCGCGCTTGAAAGAGCATTACGAGACGACGCTGAAGCCTGCTCTGATCGAGGAGTTCAGCTACAAGAACACCATGGAGGTCCCGCGCCTCGAGAAGGTCGTCATCAACATGGGCGTTGGTGAGGCGGTGGCCGATTCCAAGAAGATCAAGTCGGCGGTGAAGGAGCTCACGCTGATCGCCGGCCAGGCGCCGGTGGTGACCAAGGCCAAGAGGTCGGTGGCCACCTTCAAGCTGCGCGAGGGCATGTCCGTCGGCTGCAAGGTGACCCTGCGGCGCGAGCGCATGTACGAGTTCCTCGACCGTCTGGTGACCATCGCTCTGCCGCGGGTCCGCGACTTCCGCGGCCTCTCGAACAAGAGCTTCGACGGTCGTGGCAACTATGCCATGGGACTGAAGGAACAGATCGTGTTTCCGGAGATCGACTACGACTCCGTCGACGAGATCCGGGGCATGGATATCGTCATCTGCACGACAGCGAAGAACGACCAGGAAGCCAGGGCCCTGTTGAAGGGTTTCCAGTTCCCGTTTCGGGCCTAAGGGCGGAAGGAAAGAGCAATGGCAAAGAAGAGTGCCGTCGAGAAGAACAAGGCTCGCAGGAAGTTGGTGAACCGCTATGCAGGCAAGCGGGCCGAGCTGAAAGCCGTGGCGCGTGACCGCACGCTGCCGCCGGAGGAGCGCTTTCAGGCCTATCTGAAGCTTGCCAAGTTGCCGCGCAATTCGACCAAGGGCCGTTTGCGCAACCGCTGCCAGGTGACCGGGCGCCCGCGCGGCGTCTACCGCAAGTTCCAGCTTTCGCGCATCTCGCTGCGCGAGCTGGCCTCGGTGGGTCAGGTTCCTGGCATGGTTAAGTCGAGCTGGTAGGAGGTAGTCGGGCGATGGCGATGAGCGATCCCCTCGGAGATATGCTGACGCGTATCCGTAACGGACAGCGGACCGGAAAGTCGAAGGTCCGCGCGCCGGCATCCAAGCTGCGCGCGAATGTCCTGGGTGTTCTGCAGCGTGAGGGCTACATCCGCGGCTTCCGCACCGAAGCCACGGATTTCGGTCACAACGAGGTCGAAATCGAGCTGAAGTACAACGACGGCCTGCCGGTGATCCAGGAGATCGCCCGCGTTTCGCGTCCGGGCCGGCGTGTCTATTCGAAGATCAAGGAGCTGCCGCGGTTTTACAACGGCCTCGGCATCACCATCCTCTCGACGCCGCGCGGGGTCATGTCCGACCAGGAAGCGCGGGCGGCGAACGTCGGTGGTGAGGTGCTTTGCCGCGTCTTCTGAGGACGCCAGAGTTAAGGAACTGACAGTCATGTCACGTGTAGGCAAGAACCCCATCGAAGTGCCCTCCGGCGTCGAGGTTGCCATCAAGGGCCGGCAGATCTCGGCGAAGGGCAAGCTGGGCATGCTGGAGTACGAGGCGACCGAGGATGTCGAGGTCAGCCAGGATGACGGCAAGGTCTGGGTCAAGCCGGCCAACGACGGCAAGCGCGCCCGGGCCATGTGGGGCACCGTGCGCTCGCGCATCCAGAACATGGTGATCGGCGTCTCCGAGGGCTTCACCAGGAACCTGGAGATCAACGGCGTCGGCTATCGTGCCGCGGTGCAGGGGCAGTCCCTGAACCTGCAGTTGGGCTTCAGCCACGATGTCGCCTATCCGATCCCCGAGGGCATCGACATCAAGTGCGAGAAGCCGACGGCGATCACGGTCAGCGGCGCGGACAAGCAGAAGGTCGGCCAGGTGGCGGCGGAGATCCGCGGCTTCCGCCCGCCGGAGCCCTACAAGGGCAAGGGCGTGAAGTACGCGGAAGAAGTCATCCTGCGCAAGGAAGGCAAGAAGAAGTAAAGCGATGAAGACGACAAAGACCCTACAGGATTGGCGCAAGCGGCGGGTTCGCTCCCGGCTGCGCCGCAAGAGCAGCGGCCGGCCGCGTCTCTCGGTCTTCCGCTCCGGCAAGCACATCTACGCTCAGGTGATCGACGACAGCCAGGGCGTCACCGTCGCCTCGGCCTCCAGCGTCGACGGCAGCCTGAAGCCGAAGCTGAAGCACGGCGCCGACAAGGCAGCCGCCGCCGAGGTCGGCAAGCTGGTGGCGGAGCGCGCGGTTGCGGCCGGCATCAAGGAGGTCGTCTTCGACCGTGGTGCATACCTCTTTCATGGGCGCGTGAAGGCCTTGGCCGATGCCGCCCGTGAAGGCGGATTGACGTTCTAAGGAAAGACAAGGCTATGGCACGAGCTCCCCGCGAAGGGCGGTCCCGCGACGATCGCCGCCAGCGCGACAACGACGAGCCGGAACTGATCGAGAAGCTGGTCGGCATCAACCGCGTGGCCAAGGTGGTCAAGGGTGGCCGGCGCTTCGGCTTTGCCGCCCTGGTGGTGGTCGGCGACGGCCGCGGCCGGGTCGGTCACGGCCACGGCAAGGCCCGCGAGGTGCCGGAGGCGATCCGCAAGGCGACCGAGCAGGCCAAGAAGGACATGATCCGTGTGCCGCTGCGTGAGGGCCGGACCCTGCACCACGACATCCGCGGGCGCTTCGGCGCCGGCAAGGTGCTGCTGCGGGCGGCCGAGGCCGGTACCGGCATCATCGCCGGCGGTCCGATGCGTGCGGTCTTCGAGGCGCTGGGCGTGCAGGACGTGGTCGCCAAGTCGGTGGGCAGTTCCAACCCCCACAACATGATCCGCGCCACCTTCGAGGCCCTGGGCCGCAGCGCCAGCCCGCGCATGGTTGCGCAGCGGCGCGGCAAGAAGGTGGCCGAGGTGCTGGGCCGCCGCGACACCGCGGCCGCCGAGGCGAGGGAGTAACCCGACAATGGCAGCGGCCAGCAAGAAGACCCTGAGGGTCACCCAGATCGCCAGCCCCATCGGCCGCCCGAAGGACCAGCGGGCGACCCTGGTGGGCCTCGGGCTGAACAAGATGAACCGCACGCGCGAGCTGGAGGATACCCCGGCGGTGCGCGGCATGATCAACAAGGTGAGCCACCTGGTGCGCGTCGAAGGCGAGGCCTAGGGCGCGAAAGACTGTTTCGGGCGGTCGGCTGAGGCTGCCCGGTTTGGGACGAAAAGCGATGAAACTCAATCAGTTGAGCGACAACACAGGCGCCAACAAGGCGCGCAAGCGCATCGGGCGCGGCATCGGCTCGGGCAAGGGCAAGACCTCCGGCCACGGCCACAAGGGGCAGAAGTCCCGCTCCGGCGTGGCCATCAAGGGCTTCGAGGGCGGCCAGATGCCGCTGCACCGGCGCCTGCCCAAGCGTGGCTTCAACAACATCTTCGCCAAGACCTTCAAGGTGGTGAACCTGGGCCGCCTGCAGTCCGCCATCGATGCCGGCCGGCTGGACGCCAAGAAGCCGGTGGACGCCGCGGCGCTGCGCGAGGCGGGCCTGGTGAAGACCGCGCGCGACGGCATCCGTTTGCTTGCAAAGGGCGAGCTCAAGACCAAGATAGACATCACAGTCGCCGGCGCCTCCAAGGCGGCGGTCGAGGCTGTGGAGAAGGCCGGCGGATCTGTGACCGTGGTGGCCAAGGCTCCCGCTGCAGCGGCCGAGACCGCGGAAAGCGCGCCGGCGTCCGAATAGACCGGGCGGTGTGAGCGCCGTCCCGTACACGAAAGACAGAGCCCATGGCTTCAGCTGCCGAGCAACTCGCTGCCAACATCAACTTTGGCGCCTTCGCCAAAGCCCCGGAGTTGAGGAAGCGAATCTGGTTCACGCTCGGCGCCCTGGTCATCTACCGCCTCGGCACCTGGATCCCCATTCCCGGCGTCGACCCGCAGATTCTGGCGGAGATCTTCTCCCAGCAGGCGGGCGGCATTATCGGCGTCTTCGATATGTTCGCCGGCGGCGCCCTCAGCCGCATGACCATCTTCGCCCTCAACATCATGCCGTACATCTCTGCGGCCATCATCATGCAGCTTCTGACGGCGGTTTCGCCGACCCTGGAAGCGCTGAAGAAAGAGGGTGAGGCCGGCCGCAAGAAGATCAACCAGTACACCCGCTACGGCACGGTGGTGCTGGCGATGTTCCAGTCCTACGGCATCGCCGTCGGCCTGGAGTCGACGCAGGGCTCCACCGGCTCGGCGGTCATCGATCCGGGCCTGTTCTTCCGCCTGACGACGGTCATTACCCTGACCGGCGGCACGGTCTTCCTGATGTGGCTGGGCGAGCAGATCACCCAGCGCGGCGTCGGCAACGGTATCTCGCTGATCATCTTCGCCGGCATCGTCGCCAACCTGCCGCTGGCCTTGTTCGAGGTTCTCGAACTCGGCCGTGTCGGCACCCTCTCGGCGATTGTCATCATCCTGCTCCTGGTCGGTTCGGTGGCCGTGATCGCCTTCATCGTGTTCATCGAGCGCGCCCAGCGCCGCATCGTGGTGCAGTATCCCAAGCGCCAGGTGGGCAACAAGATGTTCGGCGGCGAAGCCTCGCACCTGCCGCTGAAGCTCAATCCCTCCGGCGTCATTCCGGTGATCTTCGCCTCTTCGCTGCTGCTGATGCCGCTGACCGCGGCGGGCTTCTCCGGCGGCGGCGGGCCGGAGTGGCTGCGCTGGGTCACCGCGACCCTGGGCCAGGGCACACCGCTTTACCTGATCATCTACGCGGCGATGATCATCTTCTTCGCCTTCTTCTACACCGGGATCGTCTTCAATCCGGACGACACGGCGGACAACCTGAAGAAGCACGGCGGCTTCATCCCCGGCATCCGTCCGGGCAAGAACACCGCGGAGTTCCTGCGCCGCATCATGACCCGTCTGGGTACCGTGGGCGCGATCTACCTGGCGGCGGTGGCCCTGATGCCGGAGATCCTGCGCGCCGAGTACAACATTCCCTTCTATTTCGGGGGCACGTCGCTGCTCATTGTGGTGACGGTGACCATGGACACGGTGGGCCAGATCCATGCGCACCTGCTGGCCCAGCAATACGAGGGGCTGATCAAGAAATCCAAGCTTCGGGGGAGGCGCGGATGAACATCATTCTTTTGGGACCACCGGGGGCGGGCAAGGGCACCCAGGCCAAACGCCTGGAAGAGAAGCACAAGCTGATCCAGCTCTCAACCGGCGACATGCTGCGGGCGGCGGTCGCTTCCGGCAGCGAGCTGGGCAAGAAGGCGAAGGAGATCATGGATGCCGGCAATCTGGTGCCGGACGATCTGATGATCGCCATGATCGCCGACCGGATCGACCAGCCGGACTGCGCCAACGGCTTCATTCTCGACGGTTTTCCCCGCACCACGCCCCAGGCCGAGGCGCTGGACCGGATGCTGGCCGACAAGGGCCTGAAGCTCCACTCCGTGGTCGAGATGAAGGTGCAGGACGAGGTCCTGGTGGGGCGCATCACCGGGCGCTACACCTGCGCCGCCTGCGGGGCCGGTTATCACGACGAGTTCCAGAAGCCCAAGGTGGAGGGCGTCTGCGACAACTGCGGCAGCACAGAGTTCAAGCGCCGCAGCGACGACAATGCCGAGACCGTGCGCAGCCGCCTGGCGGCCTACCACGCCCAGACCGCCCCGATCCTGCCCTATTACGAGGGCAAGGGCATTCTGAAGGCCGTCGACGGCATGGCCGGCATCGACGAAGTCGCCGAGCAGATCGAAGATGCCCTGGGGGCTGCCTGATGGCTGTTGACTTGCCGTTGACCAGCCCTATAATCCCGGCTTTCCGGCGCCTTTGGCGACCGGACTCTTCTGCTTGTCTAAACAGGGTTTTCGGGCGCTGGTGGGCCCGAGTCTACCGCGTCTAAGGAGTTCCGCGAAGTGGCACGTATTGCTGGCGTCAACATTCCGACCCAAAAGCGGGTCGAGATCGCCTTGACCTACATCCACGGGATCGGCCGCACCAAGGCCACCGAGATCTGCCAGAAGGTGGGTATCCCGCGGGAGCGGCGGGTCAACGAGCTGACCGACGACGAGGTGGTGCGCGTGCGCGAGACCATCGACCGCGACTATTCGGTGGAGGGTGACCTGCGCCGTGAGGTGGCGATGAACATCAAGCGCCTCATGGATCTGGGCTGCTATCGCGGCCTGCGGCACCGCAAGGGGCTGCCGGTGCGCGGCCAGCGGACCAACACCAACGCGCGGACCCGCAAGGGCCCGGCGCGGCCCATCGCCGGCAAGAAGAAAGCCGCCAGGTAGAATTTTGCCCCCGTCAGCAAGCGTCTAGCATCAGGAAACGAGCAACAAGGCCATGGCCAAACCGCAAGCGCGTCTGCGCCGCCGCGAGAAGAAGAACATCACCTCCGGCATCGCGCATGTGAACGCTACGTTCAACAACACCATGATCACGATCACCGACGTCCAGGGCAATACCATCTCCTGGTCTTCGGCCGGTGGTCAGGGCTTCAAGGGTTCGCGCAAGTCGACCCCCTTTGCGGCGCAGATCGCCGCCGAGGATGCCGGCAAGAAGGCGCAGGAACACGGCATGCGGACCCTGGAAGTCAACGTCAAGGGCCCGGGTTCGGGCCGCGAATCGGCGCTGCGCGCGCTCCAGGCGGTGGGTTTCACCATCACCGCCATCCGCGACGTCACGCCGATTCCGCACAACGGCTGCCGGCCGCCGAAGCGGCGCCGCGTTTAACGCTAAGGCCGGGGGATCGCCGGACGATCGAACCCCGGCATGAGATTGGCGATCGCCGAAGGCTGCCGGCATCGCGCCAATCGGAGCAGACGGAAGGTCCGTACTGACTCAATTGACGATCTGAACAGCCTAGAAGTCGTGAGGGCACCAGCGTGCTGCAGAAAAACTGGACCGAACTGATCAAGCCGACGAAGCTGGACATCCAGCCGGGACCGGACGCCCACCGCGTCGCCAAGGTGGTGGCCGAGCCGCTCGAGCGGGGCTTTGGCCTGACCCTGGGCAATGCGCTGCGGCGTGTGCTGCTGTCCTCCCTGCAGGGGGCGGCGGTGACCTCCATCCAGATCGACGGCGTTTTGCACGAGTTTTCCTCGATCCCCGGCGTGCGTGAGGACGTCACCGACGTGGTCCTCAACGTCAAGGCCATCGCGCTGCGCATGGGCGGCGAGGGGCCGAAGCGCATGCGCCTCAGGGCCGAGGGCCCGGGCGAGGTGACCGCCGGCCAGATCGAGACCGGCCATGACATCGAGATCATGAACCCGGAACTGGTGCTCTGCACCCTGGACGACGGCGCGCGTATCGACATGGAACTGACCGTGGACACCGGCAAGGGCTATGTCCCGGCCACCCAGAACCGGCCGGAGGACGCGCCCATCGGCCTGGTGCCGGTCGATTCGATCTTCTCGCCGGTGCGCAAGATCTCCTACAAGGTGGACAACACCCGCGTCGGCCAGGTCACCGACTACGACAAGCTGACCATGGAGGTCGAAACCAACGGCGCGGTGACGCCGGACGACGCCGTGGCGCTGGCTGCCCGGATCCTCCAGGACCAGCTTCAGCTCTTCATCAACTTCGAGGAGCCGCAGGCGCGCCACGACGAGGAGGCGCCCAGCGAGCCGCCGTTCAACCGCAACCTGCTGCGCAAGGTCGAAGAGCTGGAGCTCTCGGTACGCTCGGCCAACTGCCTGAAGAACGACAACATCGTCTACATCGGCGATCTGGTGCAGAAGACCGAAGGCGAGATGCTGCGCACGCCGAACTTCGGGCGCAAGTCGCTGAACGAGATCAAGGAGGTTCTCGCCTCCATGGGCCTCCATCTGGGTATGGAGATCCCGAGCTGGCCGCCCGAGAACATCGAGGAGCTGGCCAAGCGTTTGGAAGAGCCTTACTGAGGCGCTTCGCAGGTATCGGATTGGGAGCAGACGGCTCCCCCCGGCTGTACCGGATCAGGGCTTTGAAGAGCCTGAGAGGGCAGGCGGCAGTGCAATCGGTCTCGTGCGCGAGGCCAGGGATGATGAAAGGATAGGACATGCGTCACGGTCTTCATGGGCGCCGCTTCAACCGGACGGCCAGCCACCGCAAGGCGATGTTCGCCAACATGGCTGCATCGCTGATCAAGCACGAGCAGATCAAGACCACCTTGCCGAAGGCCAAGGATCTGCGGCGCGTTGTCGACCGGCTGATCACCCTGGGCAAGCGCGGCGATCTGCATGCACGCCGTCAGGCACTCTCGGTGCTGCGCGATACGCTGTTGACCGAGAAGCTGTTTGACGACCTGGCCGAGCGCTACAAGGAGCGCCCGGGCGGCTACACCCGCGTCCTCAAGGCGGGCCATCGCTACGGCGACATGGCCCCGATGGCCATCATCGAACTGGTCGACCGCGACGAGGACGCCAAGGGGCAGGATTCCGGTCCGACCCAGGAGGCCGAGGACGAAGACGAGGAAGACTAAGTTTGGGAGGCAAATCGTCTCACAAGACGATCACGTTCGCGAAAGGCAGCCTCCCGGGGCTGCCTTTCTTGTTTGACCGCTCCGCAACGGCCCCCAAATATGGGGTGGGCGACACGCGAACCAATGGGAAAAGAGCATTGACCCGCTTCAACCGGGCAAAACGGGCGATTTTCGGGCCGGCTCTGGCCTTGGCGCTGCTGCTGACCGGTGCAACCGGCTTTGCCGCGCTGGCCCAGGAGCGGGCGGTCCCGGACAGCCGGGACGAGGTCATGCTGTCCTTTGCCCCGGTGGTGCGCCAGGCCGCCCCCGCGGTGGTCAACATCTTCACCCAGCGCAAGGTCGAACGGCAACGGCGCGTCAGCTCGCTGCTGGACGATCCCTTCTTCCGGCGCTTCTTCGGCGGCAACATCGGGCCGGAGCGCAAGCGCCAGCAGCAGCAGTCCTCCCTCGGCTCCGGCGTCATCGTCGATCCCGAGGGCTTCATCGTCACCAACGAGCACGTCATCAAGGGCGCCACCTTAATCAAGGTGGTCCTGAAGGACCGCCGCGAGTTCGAGGCACAGTTGGTGCTGGCGGACCCGCGCACCGACCTGGCGGTCTTGCGGGTCGATCCGCGGGGCGAGGCGCTGCCCAGCATTCCCTTCCGCGATTCCGACACTGTGGAGGTGGGCGATCTGGTCCTGGCCCTCGGCAATCCCTTCGGCGTCGGCCAGACGGTGACCAGCGGCATCGTCTCGGCGCTGGCGCGCACCCAAGTGGGGATCACCGACTTCAGCTTCTTCATTCAGACCGACGCCGCCATCAATCCCGGCAACTCCGGCGGCCCGCTGCTCAACCTCTCCGGCGAGGTCATCGGCATCAACACGGCGATCAATCCGAACGCCAACACCATCGGCTTCGCCGTGCCCATCAAC
>NZ_JANQOI010000032.1 GCF_028289705.1 Pelagibius sp. | reverse complement strand
CCGGCGCATCCGCAAGGCCGTCGCGGCGGAGCCCTTCATGGTCGCCGGCACGGGGCGCTTCGACACGCTGGTCATGGAACGCAGCGGCGCCAAGGCGCTGATCAAGACCGGCGCCGAAGGCGTCTATTGCGCCAGCTTTCCCGAGCTCGGCCTCGGCGCCGCCCTCAAGGTGGACGACGGCGCCGGCCGGGCGGCGGAGATCGTCATGGGCCGCCTGCTGCGCCGCTTCGACATCCTCAGCGAAGAAGAGGCGCGGGATCTCGGCTGCGTTCTGGGCGCGCCGGTGCACAACCGCCCGGGCCTGACCGTGGGCGAGGTGCGCCCGGTCAAATCCCTCCCGTTTTGATGTGTTCGCGCTTCGCGCTCACGCGGTTCCAGCCCGCTCCCCCTCCCGGCCATCCAACGAGAGTATCCTATGGGTGGCCGGGAGGGGGAGCGGGCCGGCACCGATAGGCTCTGGAAGAGCCTAAGACCTTCACAACTTCGAGGAACGAGACACCATGCGCGCTGTGGTCTGCCGTGAGTGGGGCGGCCCCGAAACCCTGCGGGTCGAGGAGCTGCCGACGCCGGAGCCCGGGGAAGGGCAGGTGCTGCTGGAGGTGGCGGCGGCCGGCGTCAACTTCGCCGACACGCTGATGATCGCCGGCAAGTATCAGGAGCGGCCGGCCTTTCCCTTTGCACCGGGGCTGGAGGTGGCCGGACGCATCGCGGCCCTGGGCCCCGGCGTGGAGGGGCTGTCCGTCGGCCAGCGGGTGATCGGCCTCACCGACTGGGGCGGCTATGCAGAGGCGGCGCTGGCCCGTGCCGCCGACGTCTTTCCCATCCCGGACGCACTCGGCTGGGCGGAAGCCGCCGGCTTTCCCATCACCTACGGCACCGCCCACTGCGCTTTGCGCTGGCATGGCGACCTGCAGCCCGGCGAGGTCCTGCTGGTGCACGGCGCGGCGGGCGGCGTCGGCCTGGCGGCGGTGGAGATCGGCAAGGCCCTGGGCGCGCGGGTGATCGCTACGGCCGGCGGCGCCGAGAAGCTGGCCATCGCCGAAACCCATGGCGCCGACGATCTGATCGACTACCGCAAGGAAGACATCCGCGAGCGGGTCAAGGCTCTGACCGAGGGGCGCGGCGCCGACGTGGTCTTCGATCCCGTGGGCGGCGACGTCTTCGATGCTTCCCTGCGCGCCATCGCCTGGTCCGGGCGCCTTCTCGTCATCGGCTTTGCCGCCGGGCGCGTGCCGCAGATCCCGGCCAACATCCTGCTGGTCAAGAACGTGGCGGCCATGGGTGTCTACTGGGGCTCATACCGCAAGCACGCCCCGGCGCGGCTGGCCGGGGAGTTCGAAGAACTCTTCGCCTGGTTCGAGGCCGGGCGGCTGAAGCCACACGTTTCACACAAACTGGATCTCTCGGAAGCCGCGGAAGCCATGGCTTTGCTGGTGAACCGCCGGTCCACGGGCAAGGTAGTTCTCACCACCGGCGCGGCGTAGACTCTTCCGCCAGCAGGGGCCCGCGATGCCGCCCAGGCCCGAGACGTCGACTGAACCAGCGATGAACGCCCTTCTATGAACGCCCGCCCATGACCGCCATACCATGACCGACCGCGTTCGCGACCAGTACGAGGCCTATCCCTATCCCTCCCGCGATCCGGCGGACGAGGCCAAGCGCCTGGTGGTCGGTTCGCCCAGCAACCTTATGGAGCTGAACCACTACCTCTTCGCCGGGCGGCGGGACTTCCGCCAGCCCTTCCGGGCCCTGGTGGCCGGCGGCGGCACCGGCGATGCCGCCATCATGCTGGCCCAGCAGTTGGCCGATGCCGGGGGTGCGGGCGAGGTCGTCTACCTCGATCTCTCGGCCTCTTCCCGCGCCATCGCCGAGGCCAGGGCCGCTGCCCGCGGCCTCGCCAACATCCGCTTCGTCACCGGCTCGCTGCTGGCGGCCGAGGGCCTCGACCTCGGGCTCTTCGACTACATCGACTGCTGCGGTGTGCTGCATCACCTGGAGGATCCAACGGCGGGGCTGACGGCTCTCGCCGCGCTCCTGAAAGAGGACGGGGGCATGGGCCTGATGGTCTATGGCACCTATGGCCGCGACGGGGTCTATCCCCTGCAGGCCATGCTCCGCCGCCTGGCGGGCGACCGCTCCCTGGCCCAGCGCATCGCCCTCACGCGGCGGCTCCTAAGCAGCCTGCCGGCCACCAACCTCTTCGCCCGCAACCCGGTGCTGCGCGACCACACCGGCAGCGACGCCGAACTGGTGGACCTGCTGCTGCACAGTCAGGACCGCGCCTATCTGGTGGAGGAGGTGGCGGAACTGGTTGCGGCCTGCGGCCTGCGGCTGGTGACCTTCATCGAACCGGTGCGTTACGACCCGGCAACCTATCTGAAGGACGCCGTCCTGCTGCGCGATCTCTCCGCGCTGACGGGCCTGGAGCGGGCGGCCTTTGCCGAGCAGCTGGCCGGCAACCTGAAGACCCACGTCTTCTATGTCTCCAAACGCCGCCAGGAAGACACGGTGGCCGACCCCTCGAGCCGCGAGGCCATTCCCTGCCTGCGGGTTCTGGAGGGGCCAAAGCTGGCCAAGGCGGTGCAGCGCGACCTGGTTCTGAAGGGCGAGTTCGACGGCATATCCCTGCAGTTTCCCCTGCCGCGCCTGGCTCCGGCGATCCTGCCCTGGATCGACGGCGAAACGCCCCTCGGGAAGATCCAGGAGACCCTGCAGGGCCTCGACTCGCGCCACGACTGGGATCGCTTCCTCGCCCAGTTTCAGCAGCTCTACGCCGTCCTCAACGGCCTCAACCACCTCTTCATCCGCTACCCGCTGCCATAGCGCGCTGGATTTAGATCAGAGGGATATCCTTGGCCCGATGTCTTTCTGGGACCCATAAGGCAGCGCAAACGGAAAGGGCGGCCCCCTGCGGGGCCGCCCCTTGTTTCTCACCTGCGTCGGCTTTGCCGCCGGCGGTCAGCTGGCGCTGTGGTCCAGCCCGATGTCCCGCAGCAGGTGCATGTCGAGGTCGCGGGTGGCATGGGCAAGCCGCTGCGCCCGGCGCTCGGCGATGTAGGCCTCACGCAGCTTGGCGAAGCTCTCGGCGACGGCGGTGACGGCGCTGCCCAGCAGGCCCACGGCCACCTGGCCGTGTACTTGAGGACGGGCTGTGTCGATCACGTTGGCCATGGTCCTGTCTCCTATCTGTCGTGGTGGCCGGGCTGGATCGTCCAGGCCCGAATCACCGGTTGGTCCCAATCTCTTGAAGCGACAGATAGGCTGCTTTGAGCCCCGCGACAAATGCCGGGAGATCAGAAGCTCTATGCAGTCACAGCATAGCTCGAATTCATTTTATCTTAATAAAGTCAATGAGTTGTCGCATTTTGGACAAAACCTGTCCGGTGCGCTCCAAGGCCCCCGAAAAGGGGGTGGGGACCGCCCCGGATGTGCGCTCCCGGAGAGCTCCCGATGAGGCGGTTGCGCGGCATCACGCCGCCGGCGGCCGGTAAGCGATGACCCCCGCCGTGCGCGCGCGCACCGCCGGTGGGGCGAGGCAGGTGGCGACCGCCTCATAGCCCGGGGCGCCGGGGTGGGGATCGACCAGCAGAGGCGGGCTGTGATTGGCCGGACAGAGGATGATGGCCTCATGGGGCCCCACGGAGGGCAGGTCGAGGATCTCGCAGGACCGCGTCATCGCGAACAGCGGCCGTGCCTGCGCACCACGGCGGCGCAGATAGGCCATCAGGGCCTGCTGGGACGACGTATCGAGACCCTGCTCGATCATGTCGATGACCAGGGCATCGGGCCCTTCGGCTTCCAGGCCCGCCAGCAGGGCGAGGAGGGCGTCTGACGGGGTGGCGCCGTCTTCCGTCAGCCAGGCCAGCGCCCGCTCAACCCGCGACGCCAGCGCCGGATCGGCCGCCATCTGTGCATGCGCCGCCGCACCGCCGTTCTCCAACCGGTCCAGGCCCAGGAAGGCCGCGTTGGGGATCGTTTTGGCGAGGCGCCGCGCCAGCTTCGTCTTGCCGCTGAAGAGGGGGCCGACGATGTAGGTCAGCGCCCGGAGATCGCGCAGTTCGAAGCGCTCCCCGCCCCAGGGCCAGGGCAGATCGAAGGCGACCACCGGTTCCTTCGCCGGCGCGGTGAGGCGCCACAGGTCGTCGACGGAGGGTGGGTGGCCGCCGGCAAGGTCCTGGCGCAGGCTGCGCACGCGCTCGACGGCGCCGGAGATCTGACGCAGTTGGCCTTCGAGGGCCGACTGGTGGTCCGCGAGCGCCTGTTCCAGGCCCTGCGGATCCCGGTCCAGCACCCGCGCCACCTGGGCCAGGCTGAACCCGAGGCCGCGCAGGGCCGCGATCTCGGCGGCGCGGCTCAGATCCTCGGGACCATAGGCGCGCCAGCCGGCAGCGGTGCGGGCCGGCGCGATGAGCCCGCGTTCTTCGTAGATCCGTAAGGCCTTGACCGAGACACCGAGCCTCTTGGCGGCCGCGGACGCGGTGAGGAAGTTTGTTGGAGCGGTCATCGGGAGCCTCGCTGTCTCTGATCCCGCCTTCCTTGTAGAGGCACCCGCAGGGGACGGGTCAACAGGCTTTCGCGCTATCACTCTCTCCAACTTCGAAGTCGGGCGCATTGCCCTCAAGGCGATCCAAAAGCGATGGCGACACGTCCCCCTCACCCTCCCGTTCACACGGGCCCCTCCCTCTCCCACGCTGGGGAGAGGGAAACCAAATCGCGGCACAGAGAGAATCCCTCTCCCCAGCGTGGGAGAGGGTTGCGCAGGCTTGGCGAGATCGTAGATCGAGCCTAGCCGGAGCTGGGTGAGGGGGGCGGCGCGCTTCGCTGCCAGCCTAACTCCGCAACTCAGCGAGGCCGCTGTAGAGCTCCAGGGCTTCGGGGTTGGCCAGGGCCTCCTTGTTCTTCACGGCGCGGCCGTGGACCACGTCGCGCACCGCAAGCTCGACGATCTTGCCGCTTTTGGTGCGCGGGATGTCGCTCACCTGGATCACCTTGGCCGGCACGTGGCGCGGGGTGCAGCCGTTGCGGATCTGGGTCTTGATCCGCCCGATCAGGCCCTCATCCAGGGTGCGCCCCGGGCGCAGCTTGACGAAGAGCACCACGCGCACGTCGCCCTGCCAGTCCTGGCCGATGACGATGGACTCCTCCACCGCTTCCAGCTTCTCGACCTGGCGGTAGATCTCCGCGGTGCCGATGCGCACCCCGCCGGGGTTGAGGGTGGCATCGGAGCGGCCGTAGACGATGATCCCCTCGTGCTCGGTCAGCTCGACGAAGTCGCCGTGATGCCAGATGTTGGGATAGGTCTCGAAATAGGCGGCGCGGTAGCGCGCGCCCTCGGGATCGTTCCAGAAGCCGATGGGCATGCAGGGGAAGGGTTTCACACAGACCAGCTCGCCCTTCTCCCCGCGCAGTGGCCGGCCCTGGTCGTCGAAGACTTCGACGGCCATGCCGAGGGCCCGGCGCTGGATCTCGCCGCGCCAGACCGGGCCGATGGGATTGCCGCCGAGGAAGCAGGAGATGATGTCGGTGCCCCCGGCGATGGACGACAGACAGACGTCCTTCTTGATGTGATCGTAAACGTAGTCGAAGCCCTCTGGCACCAGCGGCGAGCCGGTGGAGGTCACCAGCCGGAGGGCGCTGAGATCGTGGTTCGCCTGGGGGTCGAGCCCGGCCTTGCCGAGCGCATCGATGTACTTCGCCGAGGTGCCGAAGAGGCTCGCCTTCTCTGCCTCGGCGAAGTCGAAGAGGATGTTGCCGTCGGGGGCGAAGGGCGAGCCGTCGTAGAGCAGCAGGGTGGCCTCGGAAGCCAGCGCCGTCACCAGCCAGTTCCACATCATCCAGCCGCAAGTGGTGAAGTAGAACACCCGGTCGTCGCGGCGCACGTCGCAGAGCAGGCGGTGCTCCTTCACGTGCTGAAGCAGGGTGCCGCCGATGCCGTGGACGATGCACTTCGGCTTTCCGGTCGTGCCGCTGGAGAACATGATGTAGAGCGGCGCATTGAAGGGCTGGCGGGCGAAGTCGATCTCGCCGGCTGCGTAGGGCGCGAGGAAGTCGGCCAGGCCCACCGCCCGCTCGATCGACGACACATCCGGCGCGGCTTCGACGTAGGGCGCCACGACGATCTTGGTCAGTGTCGGCAGGGCGGCGGTGAATTCGGCGATGCGCGGGCGCGAGTCGATGGTTTTGCCGTTGTAGTAGTAGCCGTCGGCACAGAACAGCACCTTGGGCTCGATCTGGCCGAAGCGGTCCAGCACCCCCTGGACGCCGAAGTCCGGCGAGCAGGAGGACCAGACGGCGCCCAGGGAGGTGGTGGCCAGCATGGCGACCACCGTCTCCGGCATGTTGGGCAGGAAGCCGGCGACCAGGTCGCCAGGGCCCACGCCCTCCGCCGCCAGGGCCTGGGCGGTGCGGGAGACCAGATCGTAGAGGTCACCGTGGGAGAGGCGGCGCTTCACCTTGTCCTCGCCCCAAAACACGATGGCATCGCCCGCGTCGCGGCGGCGCAGCAGGTTTTCGGCGTAGTTGATCCGCGCTTCTGGGAAGAAGGCGGCGCCGGGCATCTTATCGCCGTCCACCAGGACCGGCGCTATCTCGCCCCCGGCGATCACCCCGCAGAAGCGCCAGACCGCTGTCCAGAAGGCTTCGATCTCGCCGATCGACCAGTCGTAGAGCGCGTCGTAGCCGCTGAGCGCGAGGCCGTGGTCCCGATTGACCTGATCGATGAAGGCGGTGAGCTGGGCGGCGGCAATCCTCTCCGGCGAGGGTTGCCAAAGCGGCTCGGTCATAGGTACGGCTCCCTGTCGTCGTTCCTGGCAAGGTTCGGCCCTGCGCAGTCTTTCCCGTGGTTTCGCGCAGTATGGCGAAGCCCCCGCCGGTGATCCAGGGGCGATCCAGGGGCGATCCCGCCGCAAACCCCGCTTCGGGGCCAGCGATCCGGCCGCGCATAGCTGCCCTGCGCCTCTGCGGGTGGTCGCAGCTGCCCGCAGGCCTTAGGATGGTTGAGAATGCCTCCATCACTGTCTCTCCTCGCGCGCGGAAAGAGCCTGCCCGCGCCGCTGCAAGGCGCGCTTCTGATGACCGCGGCCGCGCTGATGTTCGCGGTCATGAACGCGACCATCAAGCTGGCGGCGGAGGAGGGGCTGCATCCCTTTCAGATCGCCTTCTTCCGTAACGCCTTCGCCCTTGCCTTCGTTCTGCCCTGGCTGCTGCGCATGGGATGGGGCCTGCTGCACACCGAGCGCCTCAAGGTGCACCTCTGGCGCGCGGGCATCGGCCTGGTGGCCATGCTTTGCTGGTTCACCGCCGTGGTGAACATGCCCATGGCCGAGGCCGTGGCCCTCAACTTCACCATTCCGCTGTTCGCCACCGCCGGTGCGGCCGTGTTTTTGGGAGAAGTCGTGCGGGCCCGGCGCTGGACCGCCACGGCGGTGGGTTTCATCGGCGTGCTGATCATCCTGCGGCCGGGCTTCGTCGAGTTCACCCTGGTGACCAGCCTGCCGATCATCTCCGCCGGCTTCATGGCGGTCTCGGTGCTGATCATCAAGTCCCTGTCGCGCACCGAAGAGCCCATGACGGTGGTGCTCTACATGAACCTGCTGCTGACGCCGCTGTCTTTGGTCCCGGCGCTCTTCGTCTGGGAGATGCCCAGCCTGCGCGCGCTGCTGCTGATGGCGCTGGTCGGGGCCTGCGCCGTGGTCGCCCATATCGCCTTCACCCGGGCCTTCGTCAAGGCCGATGCCTCGGCGGTCATGCCCTTTGACTACGCCCGGCTGCCCTTCGTCGCGGCCATCGGCTTCGTGATGTTCGGCGAGATGCCCGATCTCTGGACCTGGGTCGGCGCAGCGGTGATCGCGGCCTCGGCGGTCTACATCGCCCACCGCGAAAGCCAGGTGGCGCAGGAACGTCCGACCCACCGCCCCGGCAGCGAAGCGGTGAAGGCCAAGACGTGAACGGCGCGCCCGCGCCGCAGGGGCTCGCGGCCGCCTGGGCGCGGCTTTCCCCCAACCACCGCGGCGCCCTCTGGATGATCGCCGCCAGCGCGGGCTTCACGGTCAACTCGGCCTTCGTGAAGACCCTCAGCGCCGAGGGATTGGACGCCTTTCAGATCTCCTTCGCCCGGGCGCTGTTCTCCCTCGCTGCCCTGTTGCCCTTTTGCTACCGCACCGGGATCGGGGTGCTGCGCTCCAAGGCGCCGGCGCTGCAGGTGGTCCGCTCGGTCAGCGCCGGCCTGGCGATGGTCTCGGGCTTCTATGCCGTGGGGGCGCTGCCGCTGGCCGAATACACCGCGCTCACCTTCACCCTGCCCATGTTCGCGGTCCTGCTGGCGGTGCTGCTCCTGCGCGAGCAGGTGCGCTGGCGGCGCTGGCTGGCCACCTTCGTCGGCTTCCTCGGCGTGCTGATCATGGTGCGGCCCGGGGCCGCCGCCTTCGATCCGGCCGCCCTGGTGGCGCTGGCCTCGGTCCTCGGCATCGCCATCGCCGTGGCCCTGGTGAAACTGCTGCCGGCCGGCGAAAGCCACGTCACCATGCTGACGTACTTCTGCCTCGCCTCGCTCGCCATGACGGCGGGTCCGGCGCTGCTCTACTGGCAGGCGCCGAGCGCCTTCCAATGGCTGCTGCTGGCTGCGGTGGGGTTTCTCGGGGTCGGCTCCCAGGCCATGATCATCCGCGCCTACCGCAGCGGCGAGGTCAGCTTCGTCGCGCCCTTCGACTATCTGAAACTGATCCTGGCCGGCCTCATCGGCTTTCTGGTCTTCGCCGAGATCCCCGACCTCTGGACCGTCGCCGGTGCCCTGGTCATCGTCGGCGCCACCTTCTACATCGCCCGCCGCGAAGCCGCCCAGCAGAAGGCGGCCGCCCGCCCGCCGGCCGCACCGCTCCCCTAAACCTGGACGAAGAGCGCGCCCAGGGAGTTGGCCAGGGTGACGATCACGATCAGGGTAAGCGGCTTGCGCAGGGTGCGGTACCAGGCCGGCGCCCGGCCGGCGGCGATGCTGCGCAGGTCGCCGAAGAAGACCCCGGCGAAGCCGAGGATCATCACCAGGAGGCCGAGGACCGGGTGCAGCAACAGCGCGCCCCAGCCGACCAGGGCCGGGACCACGGACCAGCCGAGCCGGGTGTAGGTCATCGCCTTGTCGCCCCCGGCCATGGCGAGCCCCCAATGGACGGCCCCCAGGAACGAGAGGATGACGGCGCCATAGGCCAGCTGGATGTTGACCGCGTCGAGCTTCGCCGGAAAGCCGGCGAACCAGACCCCGAAGGCCGTGGCGAGGAAGGGGATCAGGCCCGCCAGGCCCAGATAGAGGGCCGGCTTCGGGACGTCCGACAGTCTGGGATTGTCCGCCATGGCTTATGACCGCCCTGCTTGCTGACCAGACGGCACTATGGTCTGACCCCAGGCTGCGGGCAATCCTCGTCCCGCCCGCCACCGAGGGTCCGGACCCAGGCGAAATGCTTCGAGCGGAACACCGAAGAAATCGGAGTCAGGTTCACGCCCTGGCGCCTCCGGCGCTGTCCAACGGTCGCTTTTCCAGCGTCAGCCAGATCGCCGGGCCGCCTTCCCAGTCCTCTTCCAGGTTGCCCTCGACGATCCGGTAGCCGCGCCTCATGTACCAGCGCAGACCCCTGTCGTTGACCGAGAGAACGTTCAGGGTGACCGTTCCCTCGATAGCGGCCTCCGCTGCCGCAAGCAGGGCATCGCCCAGGCCGCGGCCTTGCGCCTCGGGCTGCACGAAGAGGTACTTCACGTGGCCACCGCCTTCGGTTTGGTCCTGGAGGAACTCGACGAAGCCCAGCACCTGGCCGCCGGCCTCGGCGACAATGCGGTGCCGTCCGGCCTGCGAGAGCGGGCTGCGGTCGCCGAGCAGGGCTGCGGCATGGGGAACCCGCGGGGCATAGGCACTGGTGGATGCGGCGGCGCCGACAATCGCACCGCAGGCGGCATCGTCCCCGACGTCTCCTTCGCGCAGCGTCATGGCCGGCGCCGAGTGGAGGGCCGCTGCTGGGCCCGCGCCCGCGTTCTCGTAGCGGCCCCCGCGCAACAGCGGTACGGCGGCGCTGCAGTCCTCGGCGGCGGCCCAGTCCAGGTCCTCGCCAAACCCCTTCTCGGTCAGTTCCCTACCGGAGGCCGAGCCTCTCAGGCTCCCGGCCAAGTCGTCGCGCAGCGCCGCGTAGGCTGCCGCGGCGGCCCGGGCCCCGGCCGTCCTTTGGCCCCGCAGCCGCGTGATGAGGGCGCCGGCGCCGAGCAGGTCTTCCAGCGCCGGCCGCAGGCCTCCGTCGGACCACCGCTCCCCGGCGGCGATGACGGCGATCCTGCAGGAACCCCTGGCTTCGGCTGCGGCCTGTAGCGCGGCGGCCACGGCGGTGGCATTGCGCAGGCAGGCGGCGTAGGTGGGTTTGTCGCCCACCAGCGTGGAAAGCGTCGAGCCGTTGGGCGACGGCAGGACCAGTTTGGCGCCGCTTTCAAAATCCGCCAGTGAAGCGGGCGAGAGGCTCCGGCCCCGGCGGCTGCGGTCGCGTGGTTCGGCAAGCTGCGCGCGCTTCTCGGCTGCGAAGGCGGGCGCCGTCTGGTCATGGTGGGGATAGGGCAGAACGACCGCCCCCTGCGAGACGGCAACATCGACGGCGGTCGTAAACGACAGGACATCGACGATGGCGATCAGGCCGCTGTCCGTCAGCAGCGCGCGCAGGCCCTGCGCTCCCCAAGCGAAATCTATGGCGATCTTTGGCATCGGCGGGGAGGGTGCTCCGGTCGCTGCCGGAAGGCAATGACTGCCTGGAGCAAGAGGCGGCTTCTGGCGGATTGAAACCTTGGGGGGCTTATTCGGCACCCGGCGGCGCGCCCGCGGCCTTGTCCTGTTCGCGCGGTGCGTCGTGCATGGCCAGATCGCCCGGCAGCACGATGGTCACGCGGGTGCCCTTGCCCGGCTCGCTGACCACGTCCATCTGCCCGCCGTGCAGGTCGACCAGGGCCTTGGTCAGCGGCAGGCCGAGCCCGGCCCCCTGATAGTTGGCGCTGTGGGCGGGGGACAGCCGGCGAAAGGGTTCCAGGACGGTGGGGATGTCCTCCGGGCTCATGCCAATGCCGGTGTCGGAAATCTCGATGACATAGGGGCCGCGCGGCGCCCCCCGAAAGTCGAGGGTGACCGAACCACCGGAGGGGGTGAACTTGATGGCGTTGGACAGCAGGTTCAAGACGATCTGCCGCATCTTCGTGGCATCGGCGCGCAGCGGCGGCCAGCTCTCCGCGTTGCCGGTGACGGTGAGGGTCACCTCTGCACGTTCGGCCTGGTTGCGCACAAGCTGGCAGCAGAGACTGACGACCGCCGCCATGTCCACAGCACCCTCGGCCAGCTTCAGCTCCCCCGCCTCGATGATCGAGAGGTCGAGTAGGTCGTTGATCAGGTTCAGGAGGTGTTCGCCGCTCTGGTGGATGTGCGTGACGTAGTCCTGGTAGCGCTTGTTTCCCAGCGGCCCGAAGGCCTCATGGCCCAGCAACTCGGAGAAGCCGATGACGGCGTTCAGCGGGGTGCGCAGCTCGTGGCTCATGTTGGCGAGGAACTCTGTCTTTGCGCGGCTCGCCTCCATGGCCGAGTCGCGCGCCCGGCGCAGTTCCTGCGTCGTCTCCTCGATCTTCTGATGCTGTTGGCCCAGTTGGTCGTAGGCCCGCTGCACCTCGCGCGACTGAACTTTCAGCTCTTCCTGGGCCGCCAGCAGGTCCGCCTCGCGCTGCTTCAGTTCGGTGATGTCGACGTGGACCGTTGCGGTGTGGCCGCCGCCGGTCTCGCGGGCGATGGACTTCAGCCAGCGGCCGTTGGAGAGCTGCTCGATCTGCGGCTCGCGCCCGTCCCGGCCGAGGGCGACTTGCCGCTCGATCCAGCGCTCGATCGGCTCTTCGCCGTTTGCCACCGAAACCGGCGGCGCGCAGTGCCGCAGCAGATCCCGGCGTTTGGCACCGCGGTAGAGCTGCGCCTTGGACAGGGAGAGGATGCGCCGGTAGTTCTCGTTCCACAGCAGCAGGCCGTCGTCCTCGTCGAACAGGGCAAAGGCTTCCGAGGTGTCGGAGATTTCCAGCCATTCGCTCCGTTCCTCACGCATCCTGCGGACGAGGACAGCGTTGCGGTGGCGCGCGCGGATCGCCTCCATGAAGGACCGGTGGACGATGCTGGTGGAGATCAGCATGGCCAGGGTCATCACCAGCGCGAAGCAGGCCAGGATGATGTGGTTGCGGTCGCCGATCCAGGCGAAATAGGCGGCCCAGGGCAGGATCGCGGTGACGATGAAGGCCGCTGCGGCCGAGGGGATGGCCCCCAGCGTGGTCGACGCGCCGGCCGCCATGGCGGCGACCATGATCATCAGCAGCAGGCGCTGGTCGGCGTCGATCAGGGGAAAGAAGGCGACGCTGGACCCCCAGATCAGCCCCGCCAGGCCGGCCCAGAGGGTTGCCTTGCGCAGGGTTCCGCGTCGTACGGGCCGCGGCTCCCGCTGGGTTCCCTCGGCGGCGAGGGAGCGCCAATGAAGCCAGCGCTGCAGGCGCAGCAGGGAGAAGCCCCAGATCAGACCGGCCCAGAGCAGCAGGCCGGCTATGGGGACAGCGCCCCAGAGCATGACGACGGCGATGAGAGAGATGACGAGGCTGACGGCCGCGTTGACCGGCGTGTACTGCGCAAAGCCCTCGAGCTGCCGCCGGCGCAGTTGCCCTTCGTCGATGTTCAGGCGATCCGGCAGCGTCGCTCCCTGGCCCTCTTGGCGGACCCGGACCGGCGGTGGGTCTGAAGCATCACGCAGCGGCATGCAAAGGCTCTAAAGAAAAGAGTCAGAGATATGAAATAGCCCGACAAAGGTTCTAACCCCGACCCAGCATAGCGGAAGTCAGGTTCCAATCGTAGAATGATTTTCGATTACTCGCCGATCGGTTGTGTATATCTCACTCTCAAGCGACTTTCCCTCTACTTCGCCCTGAATTCCTCGGCTCCCGGATCGACTTCGGGCTTCATCCGGACAAGAGCTTTCGAAGACCGAAGAGGCCGTGACCGGGGGGCGATGTGCGATTGGGAAGGAGGCTTTCGGCCACTGCTGTCCGGTTAGGTTTTTTTGATTGTCGGACAGTGTTGTGTTGCAAGGCGTTAGAGCCAAGGCAGTGGTTGCAGGACGCGAAATCGGACGCGCCGTGGCGGACGGCCTACAGCGGATGCGGTGTCACCCCCACCCCAACCCTCCCCCATCGAAGGGGGAGGGGGAAGTTGTTGAAGCAGCTGAGAAAATCTCCTCCCCCCTTGACGGGGGGAGGTTGGGAGGGGGGTGAGGAACACGCTCGATGACCGCCTGTTTGCGCGCCGGCACGCTTAACCGAACAGCCGTGCCTTGCGGCCGGGAGAGCCGGCCTGAAAGACAGGGGGTAGTGGGGAGAGTGGGTGTCGGGGGCCGCGGCAGCCGGTGATCCGGTCGCCTGCGAAGGCGGCCCCTGACCGGCAAGCGTCAGCCGGAGGCGGCGGCATCCATGGGGGGATCTTCCGCCGTGGCGCTTTCTGTCGCCGCAGCCGCGTCGTCGTCGGCGGGTGCGGATTTCAGCCCCGCCTTGCGCTTGGCGTCGGAGCGTTCCAGCTCGCGGGCCAGGTCCCCGACCCTGCGGATGATTTCCTTCACCGACGGCGCCTCGCTGCTGGGCTCGCCGACGATCACGGAGTCCGGCTGACCCTCAGCCTCCGCCGGGGCTGCCGGCGGTTCCGCGGTCTCGCTCTCGGCCGAGGCCGCCACCTCCGCCGCTTCGGACTCTTCGGAGGTTTCCTCCGCGACGGCCTCTGCGGTCTGCTCAGGCTCTGCCGGCTCCGCCGCCGTTTCAGCGGCGGGCTCTTCGATGGCCGGTTCCTCAGTCGCGGCCGGCTCGGCGTCCGCTGCTTCAGGTGCTTCCGGCGCCTCGGCGGTCCCCTCCGCCGGAGCTTCCTCCATGGCCTCTGGCGCCTCTGCCGTCTCGGCGACTTCGGCCACTTCCGCCGGCGCCTCGGCCTCCGCGCCAGCCTCGGGCGTCGGGTCCTCAACCTCGGGCGCCTCAGCGCTCACCTCGGGAGTTTTCGGCTCCGGAGCAGCGGTTTCGGCAGGATGTTCCGGAGAGGGATCGACGGACGCCGGATCGGCCTCTGCAGCCTCCGAAACGGGCGCTTCATCTTCAATCGCCGCGGCCTCGGGCTCTGCGGCGTCAATCTCTGCGGTCTCAGGCTCTGCAATCTCAGGCTCTGCAATCTCAGGCTCTGCGGGCTCAGGCTCAGTGGCCTCAGGCTCGGTGGCCTCAACCTCCGGGGCCTCCATATCGGCAGCCTCCATTTCCGGGGCCTCCATCTCCGGGGCTTCGATCTCGGTGGCCTCTGTCTCGGGAGCCGCCGTCTCAACCACCTCGGCTTCCGGCGCTGCCGGCTCGGCGCTCTCGGGTTTGGCCGCGACGGCCTCGCCGGCAACCTCGGAAACACCTTCGGCCGCGTCCGCGTCGCTCGCCTCCGGCTCCGCGATCGCGGCCTCCTCGGCGCTGTCTTCCGGCGCCGCCAGTTCAGGTTCGGCCATTTCGGGTTCGGCCGTGTCCGGCTCGGACATCTCGGGCTCGGCGACCTCGGGTTCTGCCATTTCAGGCTCTGGCATTGCGGGCTCGGGTTCCACCGCCTCGGGTTCGGCGGGGGCCTCCTCGGGCGCGGTGCTGCTTTCGGCGCTGCCGCCGCCGAGCATCGCGGTCACCCGTGACTCCAGCGACTGCAGGGTCTGTGTGAAAGTCTTCTCTTCTATAGACAGCAGCAGGGTGTGGAGCAGGCTCCGCAGTTCTTCGTTCTCCTGGGTCACCCGCTGGTTTTCGCCGTTGCGCGCCTCAATCTCCGAACGGGCGGCGCCAAGCTGGACCTCGATGGTCTCCAGCAGACCGACCAGGCGATCGCTGTAGTGCTTCTGTTCCTCGTCAATCAGGCCGAAGCGCTGCTCGGCCTCTTCCACGCGGCGGCGCAGATCGCTGATTTCGGTCATTGGCGGAGATTCCCTTAACTGCTGACCGCCGCAGTATGGTGGGGAAAGGTTTGTTTTTTCCTAATTGCAAGCTTTCGTTTACCACGGCCGTTAACGGCCCGACGGTGACGTTCCGACTACACAACGGTCAGCGGTCCGATGGCCGGCAAGCGGTCTTTTCGAGACGGTTCGTTGAGGGATTCGCTGCTGTGGCGATCAGCTGCTCGGCTTCAGGCGGGGCCGTCCGCGGTTGGCCGCCACATCGCCCTCGATCAGGGTCCATTCCACGATCTTGCGCAGCACCTTGCCGAGGGCTTCGTCGAAGGCGGCGATGATGGCGGAGAGCTGATCGGCCTCGGCGGTCACGGTGTATTGAAAGGACTCCGAGGCGACGATGGAACGCCGGGGCATCTGAACCAGCTTGGCGTTCACGCTGACCCAGGCTTCCGGACTCTCGCCGTTGAAGTAGACCGCCTGGAACTCCCGCAGCTCGGTCTTAAGAATGAAATCCGCGCGCAGACCCACCGACTCCCGGCCGATGGAGACGATCTTGCCGGAGTTCTCGAAGGACTCGATCATCAGGGTCTGGACCATGGTCGGGGCCCGGTCCGCCCATCCGGAGCGGGCATAGTACTCCAACTGGGTCGGGGTGCGTTGCAATGCGATGCGCGTGGTGTTGAGGCCCGCATTGGCCACCGGCGGCTCCAGGATCAGCTGCCACTTGGCTTCGGGCAGGTCGCCGCGGAAGGAGCTCTTGGGGGTCAGGCGGAAGAGTTCCGGCGGCGGCCCCTGGCCGGGAACCGTCAGCCCGCAGCCGGGCGCCAGGGCGACGGCGGGCAGCGCGGCGACGGCGCGCAGAAAGCGGCGGCGCCCGGCCGCCGGCGGGCGTCCGGTCTCCTCGGTGGGGCAAGCCGTCAGGGTGTTATTGCTGTGCTTCATAGCCTTGCTGTTGGTCTCCGAAGATAAAGCGGGCGGGGTCTCTCTGAACCTCCGTGGTGACCCGGTTGAGCACCACGATCAGGTCGCGGGCCTCGGTCAGCAGGTTGGTCAGTTCATAGAGACCGGAATTGGCGAAGTCGCGGATCGGCTCGCGGTTCTCGGCGATCAGCGCCTCCAACTGGGCCGAGGCGCCGGTGAGGTTTTCCGCGGTTTCCTGCAGGCTGGCGATCAGCGTGCGGGCGTCCCCGCTGGTCAGGGTGACCTCCCGATCGATGGTGCCGGCCATGGACTCGAAGGTCGTCAGGGTCGAATCGGCCCGGTCGGTCAGGCGCTGGACATTGCCCTCCAGCGAGGCCGCCATGACTTCCAGGCTGCCGGTGGCCTCGCGCAGGTTCTCCATGGTCAGGGCGGCATCGGCGATCAGCGCATCGATGTTGTCGCTGTTCTTGGCGAAAGCGCCGGTCACCGTCGTCAGATTGGCGATCAACTCCTCGATGTTCTTCAGGTTATGGTCGCTGAGCAGGGCCTGGGCACGCCGCAGCAGCAGGTTCACGTTCTCCAGCACCTCCGGCGCGCCCTCCAGCACTTCCTCGAAGGAAGAGGTGCCGGGCGGGATTTCGGCAAATCTGCGGCCCTCCGGCGGCTCCAGCTCATCGGCCTCGGGCGATCCGCCGCTCAGCAGCACGTAGCGCCCGCCGGTCAGGCCTTCCAGTTCCAGGGTCGCCTCGCTGTCGGCGCGCACCGGCGTGCGCTTTTCGACCTCGATACGCACGCGGATTGCCGTCGGGCGGTCGGGGTCCAGATCGACGCCGATCACCTCGCCGACCCGCACGCCCTGGTAGCGCACGGCGCTACCCTCCTTGACCCCGGTGACCGCGCTTTCGAAGACGATGTCGTAGCGCGCGAACTCCTGTTCGAACTGGAACTTGGCGAGCCAGAGCACGAAGCCGAGCAGCCCGAAGGCGAGCAGCAGCACGAAGGAGCCGACCATGATGTAGTTGGCGCGTGTCTCCATGAAGCCCCTAGTCCCCAGTTTCCGGTCTCATCGGCGCAGTCCCGGCGCCGCCTGTTCCGGTATTCTTCGTTGTCTCCTGCCCGGCGCTGCCGGCCGCGGCCCGCCCCCGCGGCCCCCCGAAATAGTCCTGAATCCAGGGGTCCGGCTCGCCCATGAGCTCGCTTATTGTGCCCACCTTAACACGCTTGTTCACCAGCACGGAAACCCGGTCGCAGATGGCGTAGAGGGAATCGAGGTCGTGGGTGACCATGACCACCGTCAGCCCCAGGGCGCGGCGCAGGTCGCCGATCAGGATGTCGAAGTTGGCGGCGCCGATGGGGTCGAGGCCCGCCGTCGGTTCGTCGAGGAACAGGATGTCCGCGTCCAGGGCCAGCGCCCGGGCGAGCCCGGCGCGCTTGCGCATGCCCCCGGAAAGCTCGGCCGGATACTTGTGGGCGGCATCGGGCGGCAGCCCGACCATGGAGACCTTCACGTCGATCAGCTCCCGCCGCAGCTCCGGCGGCAGGTTGCTGTGTTCCATCATCGGCACTTCGATGTTCTGCGCCACCGTCAGCGAGGAGAACAGCGCGCCGTCCTGGAACAGCACGCCCCAGCGCGCCCGCATCGCCTTGGTCTCTGCCTGGCTGAGGGTGGTCAGGTCGCGCCCGAAGACCGCGATGCGGCCGGCGGCGGGTTTGATGAGGCCGATGATGGTGCGGACCAGCACCGACTTGCCGGTGCCAGAGCCGCCGACCACGCCCATGATCTCGCCGCCCTGGACGCTGAAATCCAGATTGTCGTGGATCACCGAGGTGCCGAACTGGGTGCGCAGGCCGGTGATCGTCAGCACCGGCGGCGCCCCGGAGGGATGGGGGGCCTGGGCCCCGTTGCCTTCGCTGACCGCCATCGCCCTAGAACCCGATCACCGAGAAGAAGATCGACAGCAGGGCATCGAGCACGATGACCAGGAAGATCGATTCGACCACCGCCCGGGTGGTCTGCTTGCCCACGGATTCGGCGCTGCGGGTGACCTGCAGGCCCTCGTAGCAGCCGATCATGCCGATGATGAAGGCGAAGAAGGGGGCCTTGATGATGCCGACCGCCAGGGTCGACACCGTCACCGCGTCGTTGAGTTGGCGGGCGAACTGGAAGAAGGAGATGTCGAGCACGACGGTCGCCATCACCGCCCCGCCCAGGAGCCCCATGATGTCGGCGTAGAAGGTCAAGAGCGGCAGGACGAGAACCAGGGCGATGACCCGCGGCATCACCAGCACCTCCATGGGGTCCAGCCCCAGGGTGCGCATGGCGTCGATTTCCTCGTTCACCTTCATGGTGCCGATCTGGGCGGTGAAGGCGCTGCCGGAACGGCCGGCCAGGATGATGGCGGTGAGCAGGATGCCCATCTCCCGCAGCACCCCCACGGCCACCAGGTTGACGGTGAAGATCTGGGCGCCGAACTGGGCCAACTGGTCGGCGCCCTGATAGGCCAGGACGACGCCCACCAGGAAGGAGATCAGCCCGACGATGGGCATGGAGTTGAGGCCGGTCTGCTCCATCTGGTTGATCAGCGCCTTGAAGCGGATGCGCCAGGGCATGGTCAGGGAGCGGGCCAGGACGATCATGGTGAGGCCGAGGAAGGAAATGAGGTCCTGGGACTCTTGGGAGATCCGCGCCGTCTCCCGCCCCACCCGCAGGGCCACCGCCGCCAGAGGGTTTTCGGCTTTCGGCGCCGGCGGGCACTCGACATGGCGGGCGGCGACGGTCTTCATCAAGGTCTCCACCGCCGCGGAATGGCCGACCAGGGACACGGTGAGGCCACGGCGCTGCAGATCGTCGAGGGTGCGGTCCAGAACCCAGGCGCCGGCGCTGTCCACGGCGCTGCAGTCCGAGAGGTCCACCGCCACCTCGCCAGCCCCCTGGAGATCCAGGTTGCGCAGGGCGGCGTCGTGGTGTGCCAGTTCGTGGGTGGTCCAGGCCCCGACGAAACGCAGGGTCATGCGCGCGCCCTCACGCGAAACCTCCAGGGAAGAGGCCGCCAGCAGCTCTTCTGCAGCACTCACTTTGGGGCGCTCACTCTGCAGCCCTCACCGTCGTGAACCCAACACCAGCCGGCCCGCCCCGCCGATTTCGTGGTTGGCGGCCGTCAGCGGCCCATTTTCCTAAGCCACCCTTGTAATCATAGCTATTTTGGCGGCGCTGTCTTGCTCCTCCGCCTTCAGGGGACCGATGCCGGGTCGGGTTGGCAGGTTACGACGGCCTCGTGGCGGACCGGGAAATTGACGGAATTGGCGATGAAACAGGTCTTGTGCGCGTCTTCGTGCAGCGCCTCGGCCCGCGCCAGATCGGTCCCCGGGGCAAGGACAACCCTGGGCCGCAGCATGACCTCGGTGAAGCGCCCGCCACGGCCCTCCTGCAGCATGGTGCCGCTGGCCTCGTCCTCATAGCCCACGACCACAAGCCCCTCGAGGGAGGCCAGGGCGAGGTAGGAGAGCATGTGGCAGGACGAAAGGGCCACCACCAGCATGTCCTCCGGGTTGTGAAGTTTGGGGTCGCCGCCGAACGCCGGGTCCGAAGAGGCTACTATTGCGGGTTTTCCCTCGAACTCGACGCGATACTCCCGGTTGTAGCTGTGATAGCTCTCGGTGCCGCCCTGGGCGGCGCCGGTCCAGGTCACCGTCGCCCGGTAGTGATGTTCCTTTCCGCGGGGCATGGGATCTCCTTTTGCGGGGGCTGGTCGCAGGCGTTAGTGCGCCGGTTCACGGCAGGGCTGCGGCGGCCTCGGTCATGCGGCGGTTCCAGGGGTTGCCGGGGCGCTGCAGCGCGCGTTCCGACAACAGCGCCAGTGCGAGGGCCTTCTCCTCGGCTTTCATGGCGGCGTCGATCAGCAGTTGCTCGAAGAGGTCACGCTGTGCCCGGCTGCCGCCGAGCATGAAGAGGGCCGCGCGGTGGGGCATCAGGGCGGCGATGGCATCGGCGAAGCGGCCCTGGCGATGGGCCACGGCGGCGCGGGCCAGTGGCAGACCGGCGGCGCGGGCGGCGGCCTCCTCGCTGCCCCGGCCCTCGGCGAAGTCTTCCAGGCCCGCCAGCGCTGCGTCGATGGCGGCGCCGTCGTCCCCGGCGGCCAGGGCCATGATGTAGTGCATGTCGCCGAAGATCATTCGATGGTTCGTGCTGAGCTCGATGCACTTCTCGCTGAGCTCGCCCCAGCGGCCGCCGACGTCGATGCCCCGCTGCTCCAGGCGCCACAGCAGGGCGACGGCGTTGATGACGTCGAGGAACTCGTCCGACTGATCGGCCCGCACCTTCTCGTCGTAGTCGCGCAGCACGCCGTCGGTGTCGCCCAGCTCCAGGCGGAAGAGACAGCGGTGCCAGTGGGCGTGATAGGTGAAGTTGTGGCACCCGTCCCAGTGCTGCTCCAGCCCGCCGATCCAGGCGATGCCCTCCTCCGGCCGGTCCTGCATCTCCATGACATGGGCTACGGCATGGGCGGCCCAGATGTTGGCCGGGTTGCGCTCGATCGCCGCCCGTCCGGCGCTTTCTGCCGCCGCGTAGTCGCCGCATTCCTCCAGGGCGAAGGCCTTCATTCCCAGGACATAGGTGTAACCGGGCACTGTGTCGTTCCAGGCGTAGAGCGCCCGGGCGATGGAGTTGCGCATCCCGGGCGCGTCGCCGAGATAGAAGTGCAGATACTCGGCCATGCGCAGGGCGACGATGTCGTGCGGATGGTCGATCGCGATGCCTGCCCAGACCGCCGCGGCGGCCTGCAGGTCGCCTTCCAGCCAGAGCTCCAGGCCGTCCAGGTGGCGGGCCTCCCGGCCGGTGATGCCGCGTTCGGCGGCGGCGGCGCGGGCATCGGCCAGCGTCTTGGCGGCCCGGGGCACCAGGGCCTGCTTGCTGAACAGCAGCAGGAAACAGCCCTTGAGGCAGAGCGCCATGGGCATGGTCGGATCGAGCGCAAAGGTCTCCTTCAGGCGGTCGCCGGTCTGGCGCTCGTAGGCCATGAAGGCCTCGACCGTGGCATCGAAGGCATCCATCGCCGCGGCACTGGCGGCGGTCTGGGACAGGCCCCTGAGATCACTGTGCATCGCTGTCGGCGGTCTCCCGCTCCCCGCGGTGGCGCGGCGGCGACACGATAGCGGTTTCATCTGACCTTGCCAAAGCCCGAAATGGCCGCACGGAGCCGGCGGGCGGCGGGGGTCACCCGTCCCGCGGGCTGCGCCCTTCGGTCATGAAGGCGTTGGCCTCGGCGTGGGGCAGAGCCTCGCCCGCAAAGCCGAAGGTGCCCTGATCCCTGACCTCCTTGGCGGCCCGCACCAAGGCGCCGAGGGCCGTGCGGGCAAAGCCGCCGCCGACGCTGATGCGCTTGACGCCGGCAGCCTCCAGGTCCGCGACCGTGATGGCGGGCCCCTTCAGGCCCATCACCACGTTCACCGGCTTGTCGACGGCTTCGCAGACGCGGCGGATGGCCGCGAGGTCCGGCAGACCCGGGGCGTAGACAACATCCGCCCCCAGCTCGGCAAAGGCCTGCAGGCGCCGGATGGTGTCATCCAGGTCGCGCCGGCCGTGCAGGAAGTTCTCGGCCCGCGCGGTCAACAGGAACGGCAGGTCCCGCGCCGCCCCGCGGGCGGCGGCGACCCGCTCGACCGCGTGGCTGAGCTCGTAGATCGGTGCGTCCGGGTCACCGCTGGCGTCCTCGATGGATCCGCCCACCAGGCCGATCGCTGCGGCCAGGCGAATGGTCTCGGCGCAGTCTTCCGGTACGTTGCCATAGCCGTTTTCCAGGTCGGCGGTGACCGGCAGGGGCGTGGCCTCGACGATCTCCCGCGCGTTTTCGAGGACCGCCGCGCGGCTCCGCTCCGGCGCGCCGTCGGGGTAGCCCGCCGCGAAGGCCAGACCCGCGCTGGTAGTGGCCAGCGCTTCGAAGCCGAGGGCGGCCAGGATCTTCGCCGTACCGGCGTTCCAGGGGTTGGGGATCACGAAAGCGCCGGGGCGCTGGTGCAGGGACTGAAAGCGTTCGAACTTTTCGATCTGAGTGGGGCTCATGGCGGGTATCCGGGAGGTTCGGCAAGACGGCAGAGCCCAACTTCCGGACCCTGGCAAGACTGCGACGGTTCAACACTATGGCATTTGTTCACGCCGTTGCTTCGGGAGTCCTCGAAGTTTGGTTGTTGGGTCATGCCGGGCTTTTCCTCAGGGACGGGCGTCCTAGATCTATCGCATGTTCGATCCACCGCCCAAGTCCCGTGTGGTGCCCGGCCCGGGCCAAGAGTCGGTCTGGGACTATCCGCGCCCGCCGCGCCTCGAGCCCACCGCCCGGCACCTCAAGGTGATCTTCGCCGGTCGCTACATCGCCGAGACGCAGCGCGGCCTGCGCATTCTGGAAACCAGCCATCCGCCCAGCTACTACATTCCCCCGGAGGACGTGGATCGCGCCCTTCTGGCGCCGGCGCCGGGGCGCACGGTTTGCGAATTCAAGGGCCAGGCTCGCTATTGGATGATCCGCGTCGGCGCGCGGCTCAGCGAGGCGGCGGCCTGGAGCTATTCCGCCCCCTGGTCCCCTTACGAAGCCCTGAAGGACCACCTTTGCTTCTACGCCGGGCGGGTCGACGCCTGCTTCGTCGACGGCGAACGGGTCGTCCCCCAGGACGGGGACTTCTACGGCGGCTGGCGGACGGCCGAAGTTGTCGGCCCCTTCAAAGGCGGACCCGGCACCAGGGGGTGGTAAGCGGTCCCCGGACGCTAGCCCCATCGTTTGGTGCACTACCTCTATTGTTTGCATGAATGCGTCTACCTGATCGTCCGTGCCTGCACTAGACTCCGGAGGCACAACTCTGCGCAGAGGGGAAGGGGAAATGTCGGAGTCCACCGCTGCTGCCCAGACGTCACCGCCACTGAAGCCGCCTCACAAGAAGCTGGTGATCTGTCTCGACGGGACCTGGAACGAGCCCGAGGAAGCTTCGGAGAAGGCCAAGTTCAAGGAGGAGCCGACCAACGTCCTGAAAGTGGTTCGGGGCGTCAAGCCGCGCGATGCCGAGGGTGTGGTCCAGGTTGCCTACTACCACACCGGCGTCGGGACGGATGCCGGGCTCTACGACAAGTGGATCGGCGGCGCCCTGGGCGTCGGCCTGTCGACGGACGTGCAGGAAGCCTACCGCTTCGTCGCCAACAACTACCTGCCGGGCGACCGCCTCTACATCTTCGGCTTCAGCCGGGGCGCCTTCGCGGCCCGCTCCCTCGCCGGCTTCATCGGTGCCATCGGCCTGCTGGACAAGAAGCGTCTGGCCTGGCTGCCTGAGGCCTACAAGCTCTACCGGACGCCGCCGGACAAGCGTGCGGACTCGCCCTACAAGAAGACTCTCGAGGGGCTTGGGATCGAGTTTGCGGCGGACCTTCCCATTCACTTCATCGGCGTCTGGGACACGGTCGGCGCCCTGGGGTCGCCGACGCCGCTGCTCAACCGGCTTTCCAGGCGCTGGGTCGGCTTTCACGACACTGAACTCGGCAAGACCGTCAAACACGCTTACCATGCGATTGCCGTCGACGAGCGCCGGCGCCCCTTCAAGGCCGACCTCTGGACCGCGAAGGGGCATGCGAAGCAGGTTGTCGAACAGGTTTGGTTCGCGGGCGTGCACTCCAACATCGGCGGCAGCTACAGAAACCGCGTCCTGTCGGACATCGCGCTGCAATGGATGGTCCAGCGCGCCGAGGAATGCGGGCTGGAGTTCAAACAGCATCTGCTGGACTTGAGACCGGAACCCGTTGCGGCAGGCCGTGTCGAGAACTCCTTCACCTTAGCCTACAAGGTCCTGCGGTTTCTCAGTGTCCCGCCCTACGACCGGGAGATCGGCGACAAGCAGGTCGGCGAGGAGAAAGAGACGCCGGGGGTGAACGAGCGGGTTCACTGGTCGGCGCGGCAAGCGCTCGATGAGGGCCACCCCATCGATCATCGGGACAAGCCCGGCGGTCCTTATGACTCAGAGAATCTCAAGCGCGCCGTCAAAGACAACCTCCCCGAATGGGAGAAGGGCCAAAGCGGGCGCGTCTGGGACTACGAAAACGAGGACCAAGAACCGACGGACTGACCCGCGGCTGCCGCTTGTGGCGTTTCGCCGTTAGCGGAACCTCTTGCCGAAGCGGGCGATCAGGGTTTTGAGTTCGGGCTCGTCCACCGCGGCGGCTGCCGCCTTAACATCCATCCACTTGCGCTTGCGCTGCGCCTTTTCCGGCCAGTGGCGTTTTGCCCGTGTGACCGCCATGGGGTAGACCCAGACCCGGCAGAGGCCGCCGCCCTTCAATTCCGTCTTCTGATAGTCGTAGGTGCCGATGCTGCGCTTTGCCAGCTCGCCCTCCAGGCCGGCTTCCTCGAAGGCTTCCAAGGCCGCGGACTCGCGCACCGAGAGCCCGTCCACGAGATTGCCCTTGGGCAGCACCCAGCGGTGGGTCTCCAGCGAGGTGACCAGCGCGATCTTCGGGCCTCGCTTGCCCTTGCGATAGGCCAGGACGGCGCATTGCTTCCTGAAGGTCTTGCTCGCCATCCGTCCCGATCCTCTACTGTCCGTCCGCCCCCCAGCACGGCGAAACCTAACCGAAGGCACCGGCGGGGAGTCCAGCGAAATGCGGATCAATCGCCCAGGGTTGCCGCCAGGCGCAGCGCGGCACGTCGGGAGCGGGCGAAGAGGTCGTCGACCGCGCCCAGCGGCGTGAGGGAGTCGGCGGAGAAGGCCATGCCGGCGATGGCGCTGGCCACTTCGGCCACCGCGGCGCGCCGCGCCTTGGGATAGGCCTTGCGCAGTTCCGCGGCGATGATCGCCTCGAAGGCGTCGTACCAGTCGCGCAGCAGCTTGCGCAGCGCCGGCCTGCCGGCGGCGGCATTGATGAGCGCGGCACCCACCTGCAGCTCCTGTGCGGAGCTGGCATGGTGGACGGTGAAGAGCGCGGCGATCAGCTTTTCCAGGCGCCGCGCCTTCGGCAGCATCGCCTGAAGCTCGGCCATCTCCTCCAGGCTGTGGCGGCAGAAGCGCCCGGCCAGGGCCATGACCATCTCCTCGCGGTTGCCCAGGTGATGGCGCAGCAGGCCGCGGGCCAGGCCCGCCTCGTCGGCGACCTGCTGCAGGGAGGCCCCCTCCACGCCGTCGCGCGCCACACAGCGGGCGAAAGCGGCCAGAATCTCCTCACGTCTTTCCGCGGTTACCCGGGGCCGGGCCATGGGCGTCTCCCTGGTCGATTGCCGGCGTTAATTGATTGTCAAACTTGACAACCAATAGATCATCCCCAATTGATTGTCAGGTTAGATAATTAATGGTTGCCTGCCAAGATCGGCCGGGCAAGCCATCGATCCGCAAGTACCCAAGGGGATGCAAACGTGCTGGACCAGATGGAACACCTGATGGCGCAGATGGACACCCTGTCGCTGCTGGTGGGGGTCGCGCTGCTCAGCGTCGAGACCCTTTGGGACCTGATCCGCTGGCATCGGCCGGGCCAGCGCCTGCTGGAGAGCCTGGCCAGCCTCTCGACCCAGATACCCTATGTGGCCGGAGAACTGCTGTTCACCACCGCCGCCGTGTTCGTCTACTTCACGGTCTACGAGTTGGTGACGCCGGTCACCATCCCGGTCACCCTCGGCACGGTCATCCTGGCGCTGATCGTCGCCGACTTCGTCTACTACTGGGAGCACCGTGTGGCCCACGAGGTGCGCCTGCTCTGGGTCTCCCACGCCGTGCACCACTCCGCTCGGGAGATGAACACCGCCGTCGCCTTCCGATTCGGGATCTTCGAGAGCCCCTGGGCGGCCCTGGTGCACCTGCCATTGGTGCTCATCGGCTTCCATCCCCTGGTGGTCTTTGCCGGCCAGGTGGCGGTGCTGGCCTATCAGACCTGGATCCACACCGAGCTGATCGGCAGGCTGGGGCCGCTGGAGCGCATATTCAACACGCCGTCGAACCACCGGGTGCACCACGGCTGCGATGCCAAGTATCTCGACAAGAACTACGGCGGCATCCTGATCGTCTGGGACCGCATCTTCGGCACCTACCAGGCCGAGGAGGAGCGGCCGCGCTACGGCCTCGCCCGCGACTTCGACTCGGTCAATCCGCTGAAGGTCTGGTTCTCGGAGTTTCCCGCCCTGTTCCGCGATCTGGCCGCCGCACGCTCCCTGTCCGAGGGTTTCGGCTATCTCTTCCGCCGTCCGGGTTGGCGGCCACCCGCAGCACGCCGAGGTCTGAGCGAGGCCCCAAGACGGTCATAAGACATCGGGGTTGCGCCGCAGTAGCATCGCGCCGTCGAGGCAAGACAGCGGCGGCGCGGGCGGATTGGACATCAGGACCGAAATCTACCTGAACCAGCTGGCACAGGGCATCGTGCCGATGGACAAGGGCGCCTGGTGGTTCCGTCACCAGGACGACGACCACCAGACCGATGCGCTGCGCGCCCTGGCGAGCTTTGCCACGCTGGCCGGCGCCACCGGCCTGATCGCCGAGGCGGCGCTTGCGCGCTCCGGGCTTCGTCTGACGTCTGCGCCCGCCGTGCTGCTGGGCAAGGCGGCGAAGATGAACCCCCTGGGCAGCGGCGGCGTGGCTGTCGCGCTGGCCAAGATCATCGCCTTGCCGCCCGACGAACGCCCGACGTCGTTCACCCTGCTGGTCACCCTGTTGATGGAGGCGGACGAGCGGCGTCGCCGGCGCTGCGCGCGCCGGGGCTGCCGCCACTGGTGGCACCGCGATCTCTCCGACCCCGCGGTCGTCGACAGGATCGTCGCCGAGCGCGGTTAGGGCCTGTTGAGGTTCATTTCGCCGTCGTGGCGGGAGCAGATATTCGCCAGGGCTAGGAGCGGGCGGCGCCGTGGGGTGGATCCCCCACAAGGCGTCCGTGACGCGGCCCTGGCGAATATCTGCCCCGTCCCGAAGGGATCCGGCGCATTTGGCCCGCGGCCGCGTCGCTCCTCGTCGAATATGCTTAGGCATGTCCTTCCTCGTCGCTCCTAACCGCGGGCCAAATCCGCTCGGACCATGACGGCGAAATAAATCTCAACAGGCCCTAGGCGACCATCTGGGCGACGGCGGAGTCCGGCGCGAGCTCGGCACGCTCCTCGTTGCCGCCGCGCCGCTTCAGCTCGACCACGCCGTTCTTCAGCCCGCGCGGTCCGACCACGAGCTGCCAGGGCAGCCCGATGAGATCCATGGAGGCGAACTTGGCCCCCGCGGACTCGTCGCGGTCGTCGTAGAGCACTTCCGCCCCCGCCTCGCAGAGTTGGGCGTAGAGCCGGTCGCAGGCAGCGGTGCAGTCCGCATCGGCGGCCCGCAGGTTCACAAGGCCGACCTTGAAGGGCGCCACCGCCTCCGGCCAAACGATACCGTTGTCGTCGTGACAGGCCTCGATGATGCCGCCGACCAGCCGCGACACGCCGATGCCGTAGGAGCCCATGTGCACCGGTACGGTCTGATCGTCCGGCGTGGTCACCATTGCGCCGAGAGGCTCGGAATACTTGGTGCCGAAGTAGAAGATGTGCCCCACCTCGATGCCGCGGCCGATGTAGCGCCGCGCCTCCGGCACCGCCTGTTCGAAGAGGGCCTGGTCGTGCTTCTCGTCGGTGCGCGCGTAGAGCGAGGTGAAGTAGTCGACCACCTTCTGGACACCGGTATCGTCCTGATAGTCGAAGTCGTCCCCAAGCACATCGTGATCGAGGAAATCGCGGTCGCAGTAGACCTCGGACTCGCCGGTCTCGGCGAGGACGATGAACTCGTGGCTGAGGTCGCCGCCGATGGGGCCGGTATCCGCCTCCATGGGGATGGCCTTGAGCCCGAGCCGCGCGAAGGTGCGCAGATAGGCGACGAACTGTTTCTGATAGGCGCGCTTGGCGGCCTCGTAGTCGAGGTCGAAGGAATAGGCGTCCTTCATCAGAAACTCGCGCCCGCGCATCACCCCGAAGCGCGGCCGCACCTCGTCGCGGAACTTCCACTGAATGTGATAGAGCCCCTTCGGCAGGTCCCGGTAGCTCTTGGCCCCGTTGCGGAAGATCTCGGTGATCAGTTCCTCGTTGGTCGGCCCGTAGAGCATCTCGCGCTCATGCCGGTCCTGGATGCGCAGCATCTCCTTGCCGTAATCCTCGTAGCGGCCGGACTGCTTCCAGAGGTCCGCCGACTGGATGGTCGGCATCAGCAGTTCCTGGCAGCCGGAGGCATCCTGTTCCTCGCGGACGATCTGCTCGATCTTGCGCAGGACCCGGTAGCCGAGCGGCAGCCAGGAGTAGATGCCGGCAGAGGCCTGGCGGATCATGCCGGCGCGCAGCATCAGGCGATGAGAGACGATCTCCGCTTCCTTCGGGGTCTCCTTCAGGGTCGGCATGAAGTACTGCGTTAGGCGCATACGAATCCCTTGTCCACCGTTCCGCCAGGGGCCCGGCGCGGCCCCTGGCTGGAAAATGACGGTGAATCAGCCGTTTCGCAAGGCCCAGCAGGGCCTATTTGCAGAATCCCCGCGACGAGTAGCGCGGATTGAAGAAACCGTTGCAGTTCGGGTTCTGATAGGTCTCGACGTAGGGCATGGGCTCGTTGGTCATCAGGCGGACCTGAAGCGGCGGCGCGTTTTCGATTTCCAGCGAGTCGTAGAACGCCCGCGCGGCGGTCTGGTCCACGGTGACCGAGAAGCGATAGTCGTTTCTCTGGGGGCGCCAGGACCGCGTCCCAAAGGCGTTCTCGTGCAGCGCAATGTCGAAATCATTAAAGTAGAGCGTCAGATCGCCCACATAGACCGCCTCACCCGCTTCCACGGTGAACTCTATGCGCTGGGTCGGAGAAAACCGGGGCCAGCGCCACGCCGGATCGCCGATCACACCTTGAATGTAGCGGTAGGTGCCCGGCTCGACGGCTACCGCCATGAAGACGTTCTCATCGGACAGATAGCCGATGCGGTGGGCGGCATCGATGCCGGTTGCGCTGAAAATCCCACGGCCGGCATAGGGCTTATCGATCGGCTGAGTCGTAAAGAGCGCGGCAACAGCCTTGTACTCGTCGTCGTTGGGGGCGTTGTAGTCGACCCTCAGGATGACGATGGCCTTGTCCGCCAGCTTCGGTGGCTCCTTGGCCGCAAGACCGGCACCGGCGTTCGGGCTCGGCGTCTGCTGGAAATAGAGCTTGGCTTCCGGATCGTCGATGGCCCGCTGACCGCAGGCGGACAAAAGAAGAATGGACGCAAAAACAGCAACGAAACGCATTGGCTCTCCCCGATATCAGCGTGACAACGTTCTACCCATACGGGGAGGACGTTAGAGGATCACCAATTTTAAGTCGAGCGGCCTTTGCTCCTGTTTGCTTTCTTTATGGCCCCTGCCATCCAGCGCTGGCGATGGCGCTAGTTGGACGTTTTTCCGTTGCGCATGATGCGCTGGCAGCGGGCGGCCAGTTCCGCCTCTGCTTCGCTCTGCAAGGGCTGGCCGTTGAACAGCGCCTGCCCGCTTTCGAGGTCGACGGTGACCTCGCCGATCAGCGCATCGGCCTTGAAGGACGTGCCCCCGGGCGGGATGCCGAAGCGCTCGAAGAGTTCGACCTCGATGGGGATCAGCACCGCCTGCGGCAGGACCAGCGCGCGCGGGCCTGCCGGGTCTTCCGCCCCCAGGTCCGCCGGTGCCACCGGCCGGCCCCGAACGTCCATGCCCGGCCGATAGGCGACATCCGCCGAGGGCACATGACGCACCAGACGGCTGCAGTCCTCCTCGCTGATGACCACATAGGGATCGGCCCCCAGCGCGGCAGACGGAAGCACGGCCGGCAGGCCGAAGCACAGCACCAGAGCATGGCTCAGGCGGCGACAGCGGCGGCTTCGGTCCAATTTGGGGGTCATTGCCCGACCCTAGGGCGCGGCGCGTTAACAAAGCAATAAGGGTTCGCGGCGGCCATCGCCTGCTCCCTTCCACTACCGTAAATCACCATTTCTGTAAGCGATTACAGCCTTGAATCGGCTTTATGGAAATTGATGCAATGCAGCATGTTGTGCCGGCACAACATTGTTAGAAAAGAGATGACTACAGGAAGGCTTTGGGATAATAGTATTGCTCCGTAAGAACTGCCGAAGAAACGGCAGCGCGGCCTAGGTTTAGGGTGGATACGCCTTCTTGACGGCCTGCGGGCCGTCCAAGAATGAGAGGGTCCTGGCAATAGGCCCCACTACCTGACAGGGAACTCGAGATGGCAAGCTTCGTGCTTGCCTATTTTTTTGCGTTTTCAGCACCTTGAAGCGCAGACTTCAACGTTTTTCTGCAGTCATCCAGGGGGGAGCCAGGCTGGCGATCCTGCGAAAGACCGGGCAGTCCTCGCGATGGGCGCCCGGCAGGTAGCCAATGCTCATCAGAAATTCGCCAACAATTTCCCCGCCGGTGAACTTGAAGGTCTTGCGGAACAGCTTCACCCAGTCCTCCTTCGGCAGCGGGTGCTGGGCAGCGATCCAGCCGGCGAAGGAGCCGTAGTCCCGGCGCAGCTCGACGATCCGCCGGGCGTTTTCGATGGCGGCATTGACCTTCAGGCGGTTGCGCACGATGCCGGCATCGTTCAGCAGACGCGCACGGTCGTCTTCGCCATAGGCCGCCACCCGATCGACGTCGAAACCGTCGTAGGCGGCGCGGAAGCTATCCCGCTTCTTCAGCATCAGCTCCCAGGAGAGCCCCGCCTGGTTGATTTCCAGGATCAGGCGCTCGAACAGCACCGCCTCGTCGTCCGTCGGAAAGCCGTACTCATTGTCGTGGTAGGGAGCATGGACCGGGTGGCCCGGGGCAAAGTCGCAATAGCTGCTCATCTCACTCGGTTCCGGATAGCGGCCTGGCCCTCAGGCTCCCGCCCGAAAGGAGATCCAGTTCTGTTCGATGACGAAGTAGATCGCCGCGAAGATGACTGCGGCGAGCGCGGTGGTCACCAGCACCTTGCGGACCAGCATGGGCTTTTCCGGCGCCCCGGCCTCATGCCCCGGCTCCGGCTTTTCGACCCGGCGCACGCCGAAGGGCAGCACGGTCAGAAAGACCACGCACCAGACCATGCAGTAGACCAGAATGCCGGTGAACCAGTTCACGGCAGGGTTCAGGCCTGTTCCAGTTCCACGAGGGTGCCGCAAAAGTCCTTGGGATGCAGGAACAGGACCGGCTTGTCGTGGGCGCCGATCTTGGGCTCGCCGTCGCCGAGGACGCGGGCCCCCTGCCCCTTCAGATGGTCCCGCGCGGCCAGGATGTCGTCCACCTCGTAGCAAACGTGGTGGATGCCGCCGGAGGGATTGCGCTCCAGAAAGGCGGCGATGGGCGATCCCTCGCCGAGCGGCTCCAGCAGCTCGATCTTGGTGTTGGGCAGGGTGACGAAGATCACCGTCACCCCGTGCTTGGGCTGCGGCACGGGCTCCGAGAGCTCGGCGCCCAGCATTCCGCGGTAGACCGCTGCCCCGGCCTCCAGGTCCGGCACCGCAATGGCGACATGATTCAAGCGGCCGATCATCTCATTCCATCTCCTCGCTGTGATCGTCGACGTCGTCCGGCCATACAGCCTATTCGAAGCGGATGACGTGCACCACGGTCATCGGTTTCTTGCCGAGTTGGCGGTTGACGGTGCGGCGCACCGCCTGCTGCACAGCCTCCTTGACCGCCGAGTCCTCCCGGCGGTCACGGCGGCCGAGCCGCTGGACGGCAGTGCGGATTGCCGCTTCCACCGCCTCCAGTTCCTCGCGCTCGTCCTCGGGCTCGTAGAGCCCGACGGTGCTGAGTTCGGGATCGCCGTCCAACTGCCCGCGCTCGTCCATGACCAGGGTGACCGCCGCGGTTCCGTTGAAGGCAAGCTTCTGGCGCCCCTTGATGACCGGGCTGTCCAGCGGCAGAAGGCGCCGCCCCTCGTAGGCCAGGCGGCCTGTCGGCACCTGATCGACGACCTGTGCCGCGCCGGGCGCCAATCGGATCACGGCGCCGTTCTCGGCGACGATCTGCTGCGGCACCTGACAGTCCTTGGCAATCTTCGCATGGGCGGCGAGATGCCGCGGCTCGCCGTGCACCGGAATGGCGACCTGCGGGCGGACCCATTGATACATCTGGATCAGCTCGTCGCGGCCGGGATGGCCGGAGACGTGGATGTCGTGGTCGCGGTCGTCGATGATCTCGATCCCCGCCTCCACCAGAGCATTCTGAAGCTCGAAGATCCGGGTCTCGTTGCCGGGGATCATGCGGGAGGAGAAGACCACGGCGTCCCCCCTGTCGAGGCCGACGGCCGGGTGGTCGCCGCGGGCGATGCGCCAGAGGGCGGCGCGCGGTTCCCCCTGGCTGCCGGTGCAGAGCAGCAGCACCTCGTTGCGCGGCAGATAGTCCACCTCGTCGTCCGAAAGGAAGGGCTGATGGTCCTTCAGATAGCCGCTCTCCCGCGCACACTCGACGATGCGATGCATGGAGCGGCCCAGAAGGCAGATCCGACGCCCGGTCTCCTCCGCCACCCGGATGACCGTTTCCAGCCGGGCCACGTTGCTGGCGAAGCAGGCCACGGCGACGCGCTGGTTCAGCCCGGCGATCACCTCCCGCAGGCGTTCTCTGACCGCCCCTTCCGAGCCCGCCTCGCCGGTGACCATGGCGTTGGTCGAATCGCCCACCATGGCCAGCACGTCTTCGTCGGCCAGGGCCTTCAGCCGCGCCTCGTCGTAGCTCTCCCCCACCAGCGGCTCGGGGTCGAGCTTCCAGTCGCCGGTGTGCAGGACCGTGCCGGCGGCGGTGCGGATGACCACGGCGTTGGGCTCGGGAATCGAATGGGTCAGGGTGACCAGCTCAATCTCGAAGGGGCCGACGGAGAAGGTGCCGGATTGGGGCACCTCGGTGAGCGGCACCTCGTCCAGCAGGTCGAACTCCGCCAGCTTGCGCCGCAGCAAGGCCGCCGTGAAGCGGGTGGCGTAGACCGGGCAGCGCAGCAGCGGCCAGATGTAGGGCACGGCGCCGATGTGGTCCTCATGGGCGTGGGTCAGGACGAGTCCCGCCAGATCCTCGCGCCGCTCCTCGATGAAGATCGGATCGGGCATCAGGACATCGACACCCGGCAGCCGGTCGTCGGCGAAGGTGATGCCCAGGTCCACCATCAACCAGGCGCCCTTGTGGCCATAGAGGTTGAGGTTCATGCCGATCTCGCCGGTCCCGCCCAGGGGCAGGAAATAGAGCTCGTCCTCGCCCAGATCGGCAGCGGCGTAGCGTTCGGACATGCGATCAGGTCCCGCAGTTGGCGGCATGAATCAGGCACAGCCCGCGCAGGGTCAGGTCCTGGTCGACGGCCTCGATGACCGGCGTTGCCTCGGCATAGATCGGCGCCAGGCCGCCGGTGGCGATGACCTTCATGGGTTGGCCGTACTCCTCGCGGATGCGCTGGACCAGGCCCTCGATCAGCCCGACGTAGCCCCAGTAGATCCCGGATTTCATGCCCGGCACCGTATCCTTGCCGATCACCCGCTCCGGCCGCTCGATCTTGACCCGCGGAAGCTGGGCGGCGGCCCGGTAGAGCGCCTCGCTGGAGTGCTGGGCGGAGGGTGCGATAACACCGCCTTCATAGGCACCGTCGGGCCCGACGATGTCGAAGGTGGTCGCCGTGCCGAAGTCGATGGCGATGAGCGGGCCCCCATAGCTGCGGTGGGCGGCCAGGGCGTTGACCAGACGGTCGGCGCCGACGTTCTCCGGTCGATCCATCCTGACCGCGATGCCCAGATCGACCTGCGGGTCGCCGATCATCAGCGGATTGGACTCGAAGAAGGACTCGCAGAGCGAGGTGAGCTGAAAGGTCGCCGCCGGCACGACGTTGGCGATGATGGCCTCGGTGACGTCCTTCGGCTCCAGCCCTTCCAGGGCCATGAGCTGGGTCAGCCAGACCGCGTACTCGTCGGCGGTGCGCTTGGCATCGCTGGAGGCCCGCCACTTGGCGCGCATCGTCTCGCCCTCGAAAATGGCGAAGACGACGTTGGTGTTCCCGGCATCGATGGTGAGCAGCATGGCCAACAACCCTTCCCGTTCAGCGGCCTCAGCCGCCGGCTGGGAAGTAAACCTCCCCGGCGGCGATGCTGCGCTGACGCCCGTCAGGAAGCTGCAGCAGCAAGGCGCCGCCCGGGTCGAGATCCTGAAAGCGACCGGTGAGGCTTTCCGAGGGCAGGCGCACCTCGATTTCCTCCTCCAGGCCATGGGCGTGGTTCAGCCAGGTCCGCCGCACCGGCTCGAAGCCGTCGTCCAGCCAGCGGTTGATCCAGGAGAGAAAGTGGCGGCCGAAGGCCTCCAAGAGGTCGACTGATGTGAGGCTTGTGGGGCAGCCCTCGAAGTGCAGCGAGGTGGCGGGATAACGCGCCTGGGTCGGAAAGGATGTCACGTTGGCGCCGATCCCGACCACCAGCCAGTCCACCGCGCCTGCCGCGTCGCCCTTGGATTCGAGCAGGATGCCGGCCCCCTTGCGGCCGTTGAAGAGCACGTCGTTGGGCCACTTGTAGGTGACCTCGATCATCGGCGGCGCCACGCTGCCCACGGCATCGCCCAGCGCCAGAGCGGCGATGAAGGAGAGCTGCGCGGCCTCGGCCAGCGTGCAGTCCGGCCGGGCGATCAGGGAGAGGAAGAGGTTGCCTTCGGCGCTGTCCCAGCCCCTCCCCTGGCGACCGTAGCCGGCGGTCTGCCGGCGCGCCCAGACCAGGGTTCCATCCTCCGCCCCCTCGGCGGCGAGGCGCTTGGCTTCGATGTTGGTGCTCTCGACCTCGTCACGCGGCACCAGCCGATAGGCCGGCGGCAGCTTCGGTGCGCGGCCCTGCGCTGGCGCTGCGGTCATCCCTCAAACAGCGAGGCAGCCGCCATGGCCGTGCCGTCGAGGAGCGGCCCCAGCACGATGATCAGCAGCAGGACGACCACCGTGGAACCAGTCAGGATCAGCGACATCTCGCGCCCGATGGGGCGGTCGAAAGCCTCCGCCGGCTCATCGAAGTACATCAGCTTGACGATGCGCAGGTAATAGAAGGCGCCGACCACCGAGGCGACCACGCCCAGCACGGCCAGATAGTAGAGCCCGGCCTCGATGGCCGCGAGGAAGATGTAGAGCTTGCCGAAGAAGCCGGCCAGCGGCGGGATGCCGGCCATGGAGAACATGAAGGCGGCGAGCGCGAAGGCCATCAGGGGGTGGGTCTTGCTGAGTCCCTTCAGGTCGTCGATCCCCTCCACCATGACGTCCTTCTGACGCATGCAGAGGATGCAGGCGAAGGTGCCGAGGTTCATGAAGATGTAGATCGTCAGATAGAGCAGGATCCCGCGGACCCCCTCCTCCGTTCCGGCGGCCAGACCGACCAGCGCATAGCCGATATGACCGATGGAGCTGTAGGCCATCAGACGCTTGATGTTGGTCTGGGCGATGGCGGCAACCGCCCCCAGCACCATGGAGGCCAGGGAGATGAACCAGATGATCTGTTGCCACTGCGCCAGGAGGTCGCCGAAGGGCTCGATCATCACCCGCACGATGAGCGCCATGGCGGCGACTTTGGGCGCCGTCGCGAAGAAGGCGGTGACCGGGGTCGGCGCCCCCTCGTAGACGTCCGGCGTCCACATGTGGAAAGGCACCGCCGAGATCTTGAAGGCAAGCCCGGCCGAGAGGAACACCAGGCCGACGACGAGGCCGATGGGCGGCGCATCGCCCGCCGCCACCTTCTGCGCCATCAGACCCGCCAGGGCCTCGAAGGAGGTGGTGCCGGCGAAACCGTAGATCATCGACATGCCATAGAGCAGCATGCCCGACGACAGGGCCCCCAGGACGAAGTACTTCAGCCCGGCCTCGCTGGAGCGCAGGTGATCGCGGCGGAAGGCCGCCACCACGTAGAGCGAGAGGCTCTGCAGCTCCAGGCCCATGTAGAGCGACAGCAGGTCGTTGGCCGAGATCATCAACAGCATGCCGAGGGTGGCGAAGAGGATCAGCACCGGGAACTCGAAGCGCGCCATGTCCTCCCGCTCGATGAAGCGCAGCGACATGATCAGGGTCACCGCCGAGCCGATCAGCGCCAGCAGCTTCATGAAATCGCCGAAGGCGTCGGCCACGAAGAGCCCGCCGAGCGCCACCTCGTTGCGGCCGATAGAGCCGAGGATGATGACGAAGGCAACGGCGAAGATGGCGACGGTCAGCCACAGCACCAGACGGGTGCCGCTGTTGCCGCGGAACACGCCCAGAATCAGCAGGAGCATGCCGGCGACGGCCAGGAGAAGCTCCGGCAGAACCGCAGAGAGGTTCAATTCGGGCATGGCTCTCTCCTAACGCGACGGCCAGAGGCCGGCAAACAGCGGGCCCTCGGATGTGGCGAGGGCGAGCTGGTAGTTCTCGACAAGGCGCTCCACCGAGAGCGACATCACATCGATGAAGGAGGCGGGATAGATCCCCATCCAGAAGACCAGCACGACCAGCGGGGCGAAAACCGCCTGCTCGCGCCAGTTCATGTCTAGGATCGCCTTCAGGTCATCCTTGGTCATCTTGCCGAAGATCACCCGGCGGTAGAGGTAAAGCATGTAGGCGGCGCCCAGCACCATGCCCGTCGCGGCCAGGAGCGCCACCCAGGTGTTCACCTGGAAGGCCCCGACCAGGACCAGGAACTCGCCGACGAAGCCGCTGGTCCCGGGCAGGCCGACGGAGGCCAGCATGAAGATCATGAACACCAGGGCATAGGCGGGCATGCGCTCCACCAGTCCGTCGTAGCGGGCGATCAGGCGGGTGTGGAGGCGGTCGTAGACCACGCCGACGATGAGGAAGAGCGCGGCGGAGACCACGCCGTGGGAGAGCATCTGGAAGATCGCCCCCTCGATACCCTGCTGGTTCGCCACGAAGATGCCAATGGTCACGAAGCCCATGTGGGCGACGGAGGAATAGGCGATCAGCTTCTTCATGTCCTCCTGCGCCAGGGCGACCAGCGAGGTGTAGATCACCGCGACCACCGAGAGGGTGAAGACGAAGGGCGCGAAGAAGTCGGAGGCCAGCGGCATCATCGGCAGCGAGAACCGCAGGAAGCCGTAGCCGCCCATCTTCAGGAGCACGCCCGCCAGGATCACCGAGCCGGCGGTCGGTGCCTCCACGTGGGCGTCCGGCAGCCAGGTGTGGACCGGCCACATGGGGATCTTGACGGCGAAGGAGGCGAAGAAGGCCAGCCACAGCCAGGTCTGCATGGAGGCCGGGAAGCCATGGGCCAGCAGGGTCGGAATGTCGGTGGTGCCGGCGTCAAAGTACATGGCGAGGATCGCCAGGAGCATCAGCACCGAGCCGAGCAGCGTGTAGAGGAAGAACTTGAAGGCCGCATAGACCCGCCGGCCGCCACCCCAGATGCCGATTATCAGGAACATCGGGATCAGCACGCCCTCGAAGAAGATGTAGAAGACCACCAGGTCGAGGGCGCAGAACATGCCGACCATCAGGGTCTCCAGAACCAGGAAGGCGACCATGTATTCCTTCACCCGGCTCTGGATCGCATCCCAGCTTGCCAGCACGCAGAGCGGCGTCAGCAGCGTGGAGAGCAGGACGAACATCATGGAGATGCCGTCGACACCCATGTGGTAGCTGATGTTGAATGCGGGAATCCAGTCGACCTTCTCGACGAACTGGAAGTCCGCGGTGCCGCGGTCGAACTCGGTCCAGAGGAACAGCGAGACGATGAAGGTGACGAAGGAGGTCCAGAGCGCCATGTAGCGGGCGTTCTTGGCCACCACCGCCTCGTCCTCGTGACGGCCGATAAGCAGAATGATGAGTGCCCCCGCCAAGGGCAGGAAGGTGATCGTCGAAAGCAGCGGCCAGCCCGTCATCGGATGATCACCCCAATTGGCTCAGCACGTACCAGGTGACCAGGATGACCACCCCGATCAGCATGGCGAAGGCATAGTGATAGACATAGCCGCTCTGCAGCAGCGAGGCGCGGCGCGCGAGGTTGCGCGTGGTGGCGGCGATGCCGTCGGGCCCGAGACCGTCGATGATGGCCCCGTCGCCGCCCTTCCAGAGGCCGAAGCCGATGACCCGCGCCGGCTGCACGAAGATGCGGTCGAAGAGCTCGTCGAAGTACCACTTGTTGAAAGAGAAGAGGTAGAGCGGCCTGAGCGAACGGGCGAGCTGCGGGGCAAGGCCCGGCGAGCCGATGTACATCACCCAGGCAAGGCCGATGCCGACCAGGCCGGCCACCAACGGCGAGGCCTTCACCCAGAAGGGCACGTGATGGGCCTCCTCCACGGTGTTGTTGCCGGGCAGCACCTTCAGGGACTCGCCCCAGAAGCTCTCCATGCCGCTGCCGACGAAGAAGTAGTACATGGCCCCGCCGGCGATCACCGCCCCCGCCGCCAGGAAGTAGAGCGGGATGAGCATCACCTGCGGCGACTCGTGGACGTGGGACATGACCTCCTGGGAGGCACGGGGCGTGCCGTGGAAGGTCATGAACATGAGGCGGCAGGAGTAGAAGGCGGTCATGGCGGCTGCAGAGACGCCGACGATGAAGGCGAAGGTGCCGTGCGCCGAGTGGTCGGCGAAGGCCGCCTCCACGACGATGTCCTTGGAGAAGAAGCCGGCGAAGCCGATGGGCGTTCCGGGGATGCCGATGCCGAGCAGCGAAAGCGTGCCGATCCACATTAGGATGTAGGTGGCGGGGATCATCTTGTAGATGCCGCCCATCTTGCGCATGTCCTGCTCGTCGGACATGGCATGGATCACCGAACCGGCGCCCAGGAACAACAGCGCCTTGAAGAAGGCGTGGGTCATCAGGTGGAAGATCGCCGCCGAATAGGCCGAAACGCCGATGGCGAAGAACATGTAGCCGAGCTGCGAGCAGGTCGAATAGGCGATGACCCGCTTGATGTCGTTCTGGGTGAGGCCGACGCTGGCGGCGAAGAAGGCGGTGAGCGCACCGATGTAGGTGACCAGCTCGAGGGCCGTCGGCGAATACTCGAACATCGGCGAGAGGCGGGCCACCATGAAGACGCCGGCGGTCACCATGGTGGCGGCATGGATCAGGGCGGAGACCGGGGTCGGGCCCTCCATGGCATCCGGCAGCCAGGTATGCAGGCCGAGCTGCGCCGATTTGCCCATGGCACCGATGAACAAGAGGATGCAGATGATGGTGAGCGCATGGCCCTCGATGCCGAAGGCGGAGAACTGCGCGTCCGCCATGCCCGGCACGGCGGCGAAGACCTCGGTGAAGCCGGCCGCGCCGAACAGCGCGAAGGCGCCGCAGATGCCCAGCGCGAAGCCGACGTCGCCGACGCGGTTGACCAGGAAGGCCTTGATCGCCGCGGCGCAGGCGCTGGGCCGCTTGTACCAGAAGCCGATCAGCAGGTAGGAGGCCAGGCCCACACCCTCCCAGCCGAAGAACATCTGCACGAAGTTATCGGCAGTCACCAGCATCAGCATGAAGAAGGTGAAGAGGCTGAGGTAGGCGAAGAAGCGCGGCTTGGCATCGTCGTGCGACATGTAGCCGACGGAATAGATGTGCACCATGGCCGAGACCCAGGTGACCACGATCAGCATCACCGCCGTCAGGGTGTCGACGCGCAGCGCCCAGCTCACTTCGAAGCTGCCGGAATCGATCCAGGTGAAGAGCTCCGTCACCCGGGCGTTGCCGGCGATGGCGACGTCGTAGAAGACGATACCCGAGAGGATGGCGGAGATCACCAGCAGGCCGCAGGTCACCAGCATGGAGATCTTGTCGCCGATCAGGCGACCGAAAAGGCCCGCGACGATGGCGCCGAGCAGCGGCAGGAGGACGATCAGTTGATCCATGAGACCGCTGCTCCCCTAACCCTTCATCATGTTGATGTCTTCCACCTCGATGGAACCGCGGTTGCGGAAGTAGACCACGAGGATGGCGAGGCCGATGGCCGCCTCGGCCGCCGCCACGGTCAGCACGAACATGGCGAAGATCTGGCCCACCAGGTCCTGCAGGTGGGTCGAGAAAGCGACGAGGTTGATGTTCACCGCCAACAGCATCAGCTCGATGGACATGAGAATGATGATGACGTTCTTGCGGTTCAGGAAGATGCCGAAGATTCCCAGGGTGAAGAGGATGGCGGCGACGGTCAGATAGTGGCCCAGTCCGATTTCCAGCATCGCCCTAGACCCCGCTTCCCGTGGGAACCTGCTTGACCTCCACCGCCTCGGAGCGGGGCCGCGTGTTCTGTTCGGCGATGGACTGGCGCCGCACGCCCTCGCGCTGACGCAGGGTGAGCACGATGGCACCCACCATGGCCACCAGCAGGATCAGCCCGGCGGCCTGGAAGAGGTAGACGTAGTCGGTATAGAGCACCGCCCCCAGGGCGCGGGTGTTGTGCATCTCGCCGGCCGGCACCACCGGCAGCGCCGCCAGGGTCTCGGCCTCCGGCGAGATCACCCAGGCGCCGCCGATCAGGATCAGTTCGACCAGCAGGATCAGGCCGATCATCGCGCCGAGCGGCAGGTACTGCAGGAAGCCTTCGCGCATCTGCACGAAGTTGATGTCCAGCATCATCACCACGAAGAGGAACAGCACGGCGACGGCGCCGACATAGACGACGACCAGGATCATCGCCAGGAACTCCGCGCCCATCAGCACGAAGAGCCCGGCGGAGTTGAAGAAGGCGAGGATCAGGAAGAGCACGGAGTGCACCGGATTGCGGGAGGTGATCACCATCACGCCGGCGGCCACGGTGACCGCGGCAAAGAGATAGAAGGCGAGGCCCTGGAGAATCATGGCATGCCTCCCCCACGGGCCCTCGGTCCGCCCCGATGTCCGGCACTGGTCACTCTGCGCACGGTTCTTCCCCCAATCACTCGGCCGCCGGCCTTGCCCCGGCGATGCCCCTCGCCCGCGGCTTAGCGGTAAGGCGCATCCAATTCAAGGTTCTGTGCGATCTCGGTCTCCCAGCGATCGCCGTTATCCAGCAGCTTTTCCTTGTTGTAGAACAGCTCTTCGCGGGTCTCCGCGGCAAACTCGAAATTCGGCCCCTCGACGATGGCGTCCACCGGACAGGCTTCCTGGCAGAATCCGCAGTAGATGCACTTGGTCATGTCGATGTCGTAGCGCGTCGTCCGCCGGCTGCCGTCGGCGCGCGGCTCGGCCTCGATCGTGATGGCCTGGGCCGGACAGATCGCCTCGCAGAGCTTGCAGGCGATGCAGCGCTCCTCCCCGTTGGGATAGCGCCGGAGCGCGTGCTCGCCCCGGAAGCGCGGGCTCAGCGGCCCCTTCTCGTGGGGATAGTTCAGCGTCACCTTGGGCTTGAAGAAATAGCGCAGGGTCAAAGACATACCCGAAAGCAGTTCTTTGAGCAGAAGGCTCTTCAGGCCACGTTCCATCACACCCATGGCACATCTCCTGCGGTTGTCGTTCCCCGTTCCCTCATGGCTGCGGCACCATGTCGAAGGCGTGCAGTGCTCCCGCGGTCAGCACCACCCAGAACAGCGAGAAAGGCAGGAAGACCTTCCAGCCCAGGCGCATCAGCTGGTCGTAGCGGAAGCGCGGGAAGGTGGCACGGACCCAGAGGAAGCAGAACAGCACCATGGCGATCTTGGCCGCCAGCCAGAACGGCCCGGGGATCCAGTTGAAGGGCGCGATGTCGAAGGGCGGCAGCCAGCCGCCGAGGAACAGGATCGCGGTCATCGCGCTCATGAGGATCATGTTCGCGTACTCGCCCAGGAAGAAGAGCGCGAAGCTCATGGAGGAGTACTCGACCATGAAGCCGGCGACCAACTCCGACTCGCCTTCGGGCAGGTCGAAGGGCGAACGGTTTGTTTCCGCCAGCACCGAGATGAAGAAGATCACGAACATCGGCAGCATGGGCAGCCAGAACCAGCTGAAGAGGCCGTAATCGCCCTGCTGCGCCCTGACGATGTCGGTGAGGTTCAACGAGCCCACCAGCAACAGCACGGTGATGATCACGAAGCCCATGGAGACTTCGTAGGAGACCATCTGCGCCGCCGAGCGCAGCGCGCCGAGGAAGGGATACTTCGAGTTGGAGGCCCAGCCGGCCATGATCACGCCGTAGACGCCGAGCGAGGAAATGGCGAAGAGGTAGAGAATGCCGACGTTGATGTCGGCCAGCACCAGGCCGAAGTCGAAGGGAATGACTGCCCAGCCGATCAGCGCCAGGACGAAGGTCAGCATCGGCGCCATCAGGAAGACGATCCGGTTGGCGCCGGAGGGCAGAATGGTTTCCTTGAACAGCAGCTTGACGGCATCGGCGATGGGCTGCAGCAGGCCGAAGGGGCCGACCACGTTGGGGCCTTTGCGCAGCTGCATCGCCGCGATCACCTTGCGCTCGGCATAGGTCAGATAGGCCACGCCCAGCAGCAGGGGAACCAGGATGGCAACGATCTGGGCAACGATGAGCACACCCTGCCCGGCAAAGCTGTCCCAGAACCACCAGTCCATGAATTCAGCCATCGGTCCCGGTCGCCCCCTTGTTGGCGCCGAGCCCGAAGGCCTCGGTGCATTCGGCCATGGTCTCCGAGGCCCGGCTGATGGGGTCGGTCATGTAGAAGTTGCCGATGGGCGAGACGAAGGGCGCGGCGTCCATGGCCCCGTCCTGTCCGAAGGCGCCCCAGGCCGCCGCCTCGGTCTGGTCCACCGCGGCGAAGACCGGATTGGCCTCGATCAGGCGCTGGCGCAGCTCGCCGAGGTTGTCGTACGGCAGGCGCTTGCCGACCACCTCCGAAAGGGCGCGCAGGATGGTCCAGTCCTCCCGCGCCTCGCCCGGCGGGAAACTGGCCAGGCGCGCAAGCTGCACCCTGCCCTCGGTGTTCACGTAGGTGGCGTTCTTCTCCGGATAGGCCGCCCCCGGCAGGATCACGTCGGCACGGTGCGCGCCGGCGTCGCCGTGATGGCCCTGATAAATCACGAAGGGGCCGCTGTCCGGCGCGCCGAGACGCGCCATGTTGATTTCGTCGGCCCCCAGCAGGTAGAGCGCCTGGATGGACCCGTCCTGGCAGCCCGCAAGAATGGCCTCGGTGTCGCGGCCCTGTGCACCGGGCAGGAAGCCGAGATCCAGGCCCGCGACCCGCCCCGCGGCGGTGTGCAGGACATTAAAGCCGTTCCAGCCCTCGGCCACCATGCCATAGCGCTCGGCGATCTTGCGGGCCGTGGCCAGGACGGCGTCGCCGTCGCCGCGCGCCAGGGCGCCCATGCCGAGGATCAGCATCGGCCGCTCGGCCTTGTCCAGGGCCTCGGCGAAGGCGCCGCGTCCTTCCGCGACCTCCGAGAGGCTTTCCGGCCCGGCGCCGAGATAGTCGTAAGGGTAGGTCAGGTCGATCTGCTGGCCGATCAGCCCGACCTTGAAGCCGCCCATCAGCACGCGCTTGCGCAGCCGGGCGTTTATGATCGCCGCCTCCCAGCGCGGATTGCTGCCGACGATGAGGACCGCATCCGCCTTTTCGATGCCGGCGATGGTAGTGTTGAAGAGATAGCCGGCGCGGCAGGAGGGATCGATCCGGGCGCCGTCCTGACGGCAGTCCAGGTTCTCCGATCCCAGCCCCGCCATCAGATCCTTCAGCGCCATCATGGACTCGGCGTCGCAGAGGTCGCCGGCCAGGGCGGCGAACTTGTCGCCGGAGAGCCCGCTCAGCCGTTCGGCGATGGCGCGGAACACCGTATCCCAGGAGACCGCCTCCAGGCGGCCTTCGCCGTTGCGCAGATAGGGCCGGTCGAGACGCTGGCGCGCCAGACCGTCGCAGGCATGGCGGGTCTTGTCGGAGATCCACTCCTCATTGACGTCCTCGTGCAGACGCGGCAGCACCCGCATGACCTCGCGCCCGCGGGTATCGATGCGCACGTTGGAGCCGACGGCGTCCATTACGTCGATGGAATCGGTCTTGCGCAGCTCCCAGGGGCGCGCCGCGAAGGCATAGGGCCGCGAGGTCAGAGCGCCCACCGGACAGACATCGACGAGGTTGCCCGAGAGCTCAGAATCGACCGCCTGCTCCAGCGTGGTGATCTCGGCATGTTCGCCGCGGTTCACCAGCCCGATCTCCTCGACGCCGGCCACCTCGGTGGCAAAGCGCACGCAGCGGGTGCACTGGATGCAGCGGGTCATGATCGTCTTGATCAGCGGGCCCATGTACTTCTCTTTGACCGCCCGCTTGTTCTCCTTGAAGCGGCTGCGGTCGAAGCCGTAGGCCATGGCCTGGTCCTGCAGATCGCATTCGCCACCCTGATCGCAGATCGGGCAATCCAGGGGGTGGTTGATCAGCAGGAATTCCATCACGCCCTGGCGGGCCTTGCGGACCTTGTCGGTATCGGTGCGGATGACCATGCCGTCGCCCACCGGCATGGCGCAGGAGGCGATGGGCTTGGGCGCGCGTTCCATTTCCACCAGGCACATGCGGCAGTTGCCGGCCACCGACAGGCGGTCGTGGTAACAGAAGCGCGGGATCTCGACGCCGGCCAGTTCGCAGGCCTGGAGGACGTTGAGCCCGTCCGCGACCTCGATTTCCTTGCCGTTGATCGTCAGCTTCGGCATGGCTTTCCCCCTAGTCCGCCGCCTGCTGGGTTTTCTTGTAGTCGAGAATGCGCCGCTCGACTTCCGGCCGGAAGTGGCGCAGCAGGCCCTGCACCGGCCAGGCCGCCGCGTCGCCGAGGGCACAGATGGTATGCCCCTCTACCTGATAGGTGACGTCGAGCAGCGTATCGATCTCCTCGATTTCCGCCTCGCCGCGGATCATCCGGGTGACCACCCGGTACATCCAGCCGGTGCCCTCGCGGCAGGGCGTGCACTGGCCGCAGCTCTCGTGCATGTAGAAGTGAGAGAGCCGGGCGATGGCCGCCACGATGTCGGTGGACTTGTCCATGACGATGACGGCAGCGGTCCCCAGGCCCGACTGGGCCTCGCGCAGCGAGTCGAAGTCCATCAGGATGTTCGTGCAGGTGGTCGCCGGCAGGCAGGGCACGGAGGAGCCGCCGGGGATCACCGCCAGCAGGTTGTCCCAGCCGCCGATCACGCCGCCGGCGTGCTTTTCGATGAGCTCCTTCATGGGGATGCCCATCTCCTCTTCCACGTTCAGCGGCTTGTGCACATGGCCGGAGATGCTGAAGATCTTGGTGCCGGTGTTGTTGGGGCGGCCGAGGCCGGTCCACCATTCGACGCCGCGGCGCAGGATCTCCGGCACCACGGCGATGGTTTCGACGTTGTTGATGGTGGTGGGGCAGCCGTAGAGGCCGACCGCCGCCGGAAACGGCGGCTTCAGGCGCGGCTGGCCCTTCTTGCCTTCCAGGCTTTCCAGCAGCGCGGTTTCCTCGCCGCAGATGTAGGCTCCCGCCCCACGGTGCAGATAGATGTCGTAGTCGTAGCCCGAGCCGCCGGCGTTCTTGCCGATGAGGCCGGCCTCATAGGCCTCGTCGATGGCCCTTTGGATCTGCGAGCCCTCGAAGAAATACTCACCGCGGATATAGATGTAGCAGGCGCCGGCCCCCATGGCGAAGCCGGCCACCAGACAGCCCTCCAGCAGGCGGTGGGGGTCGTTGCGCAGGATCTCCCGGTCCTTGCAGGAGCCGGGCTCGGACTCGTCGGCGTTGACCACCAGATAGGCCGGGCGGTCGCCGCGCTCCTTGGGCATGAAGGACCACTTCAGGCCGGTGGGAAAGCCGGCCCCGCCGCGGCCGCGCAGGCCGCTTTCCTTGACCATCTCGATGATCTTGTCGCGCCCCAGTTCCAGCAGCGACTTGGTGTTGTCCCAACAGCCGCGGCGCCGGGCCGCCGCCAGGCTCCAGTCGTCCTGGCCGTAGAGGTTGGTGAAGATGCGGTCGCGGTCGTGCAGCATCAGGCCCCCTCCCCCGGCTTGGCGTCCGCGACTTCCAGCAGCGTCTGCGGGCCGCCTTCCGGCGCGGAGCTGAGACGCCCGGTCTGGGAGCCGACGGGCACCTCGCCGCCTTCGCGCAACGCATCGATGATCTCGGCCATGCGCTCAGGCGTCAGGTCCTCATAGTAGTCGTCGTTGATCTGGACCATCGGCGCGTTGGCGCAGGCGCCCAGGCACTCCACCTCGATGACGCTGAACAGGCCGTCCTCGCTGACCTGCCGCAGCCCCACGCCGAGCTTCTTCTTGCAAGCCTCGGTGATACCGTCGGAGCCGCGCAGCCAGCAGGGCGTGGTGCGGCAGACCTGGATGAAGTACTTGCCCACCGGCTGGTCGTTGAACATGGAATAGAAGCTCGCCACCTCGTGGGCGCGGATCGGCGCGATCTCCAGATAGTTGGCGACGTATTCGATGGCCGGGACCGAGAGCCAGCCGCCGTTCTGGCGTTGCGCCAGATCCAGCAGGGCGATGAGGGCGCTGGACTTGCGATCCTTCGGATAGCGGGCGATCACCGTCTCGGCGCGGCGCAGGTTCTCCTGGGTGAAGGCAAAGTCCTCGCTTTGCCCCTGGGGATAGCTGGTGGCCTTCATCGATCGACCTCGCCGAAGACAATGTCCATGGAGCCGAGGATGGCCACGGAATCGGCCAGCATGTGGCCTTTGCACATGTAGTCCATGGCGGCCAGATGGGCGAAGCCCGGCGCCCGGATCTTGCAACGGTAGGGGCGGTTGGTGCCGTCGGAGACCAGATAGACGGCGAACTCGCCCTTCGGCGCCTCGACCGCCGCGTAGGTGTCGCCCGGCGGCACGTGATAGCCCTCGGTATAGAGCTTGAAGTGATGGATCAGCGCTTCCATGGAGCGCTTCATCTCCCCGCGCTTCGGCGGCGTGATCTTCTGGTCCTCCACCTGGACCGGACCTTCCGGCATCTTTTCAACGCACTGGCGGATGATCCTCAGGCTCTGGCGCATCTCCTCGATGCGCACGAGATAGCGGGCGAAGCAGTCGCCGCCTTTGCCCACCGGAATGTCGAAATCGAGCTCGGCATAGCAGTCGTAGGGCTGCGACTTGCGCAGGTCCCAGGGAATGCCGGAGCCGCGCACCATGGGTCCTGAGAAGCCCCAGTCCTCAGCCTCTTCGCGGCTCACCACGCCTATGTCCACCGTGCGCTGACGGAAAATGCGGTTCTCGGTGAGCAGGCCTTCGAAGTCGTCGATGATCTGGGGAAAGGTGTCGCAGAAGGTGGCGATGTCGTCGAGCAGGCCCGCCGGCAGGTCCTGGTGCACCCCGCCCGGCCGGAAATAGGCGGCGTGCAGGCGCGCGCCGCAGGCCCGCTCGTAGAACTCCATCAGCTTCTCGCGTTCCTCGAAGCCCCAGAGGATCGGCGTCATCGCCCCGACGTCGATGGCGAAGGTGGTGATGTTCAGAAGGTGGTTCAGGATGCGGCCGATCTCGCAATAGAGCACGCGGATGTACTGGCCGCGGGCCGGCACCTCCACCCCCAGCAGCCGCTCGACGGCCAGGGCGAAGGCATGCTCCTGGTTCATCGGCGCGACATAGTCCAGGCGGTCGAAATAGGGCACCGCCTGCAGGTAGGTCTTGTACTCGATGAGCTTCTCGGTGCCCCGGTGCAGCAGGCCGATGTGCGGGTCCGCCCGCTCGATGATCTCGCCGTCCATTTCCAGGACCAGGCGCAGGACCGCGTGGGCCGCCGGATGCTGAGGCCCGAAGTTGAGGGTCAGCGGCTTGATCTGAACCTCGGCCATCAGGCCCCTCCTTCCTCGCTCTTCTGCGCTTCGGCCTTCTCGTCGCCCGGCAGGCGCAGCATGCCCTCCCAGGGGCTGAGGAAATCGAAGCGGCGGAACTCCTGCGGCAGGTTCACCGGCTCGTAGACCACCCGCTTCTGCTCCTGGTCGTAGCGCACTTCCTTGAAGCCGGTGAGCGGGAAGTCCTTGCGCAGCGGATGCCCCTCGAAGCCGTAGTCTGTGAGGATGCGCCGCAGGTCGGGGTGGCCGGAGAAGAAGATGCCGAACATGTCCCAGGCCTCCCGCTCCATCCAGATCGCCGAGGAGAAAACGCCTGAGGCGGAGTCGACCGGGTTGCGCTCGTCGGTGGTCAGCTTGACCCGGATCCGCTGGTTCAGCTTCAGGGACAGCAGATTGTAGACCAGCTCAAGGCGGTCGGGCTGCTCGGGCCGGTCGACAGCGGTGACATCGACCAGTTGCTTGAACTGACAGTTCTGGTCGTCGCGCAGGAAGGTCAGCACCTTCAGCAGCGACGGCCGCTTGATGTGAAGGTTCAACTGCCCGTGGCCGATGTCCTGAGACAGCAGGTCATCAGCCAGTGCCGCAGCAAGATAATCGCCCAGGTCCTGCAGCGCTTCGATCATCGGACTCCCGCGTTTCCTCGTCGCAATGGCGCAATCGGTCAGCGGGCAATCGCCGCGCTGCGCTTGATCTTTTTCTGGAGCTGAATGATGCCGTAGAGCAGTGCCTCGGCAGTCGGCGGGCAGCCGGGAACGTAGATGTCCACCGGCACGATTCGGTCGCATCCCCGCACAACGGAGTAGGAATAGTGATAGTAGCCGCCGCCGTTGGCGCAGGATCCCATGGAGATCACCCAGCGCGGCTCCGGCATCTGGTCGTAGACCTTGCGCAGGGCCGGCGCCATCTTGTTGGTCAGGGTGCCCGCCACGATCATCACATCCGACTGGCGCGGACTGGGCCGGAAGAACATGCCGAAGCGGTCGAGGTCATAGCGGCTGCAAGCGGTGTGCATCATTTCCACGGCACAGCACGCCAGCCCGAAGGTCATGGGCCACAGCGAACCGGACTGGGCCCAGGCCGCCAGCTTGTCCATCTGGGCGACCACGAAACCCTTGTCGGAGATCTCCGTGGCGACGCGGCTGAGCACGGCGTCCTGCGCGCGGCCGGGCGCCAAAGGCGCAGCCGGGTCGGACGCAGAGGGTGCGGAAGACGGTGTCAAGGACTCTACTCCCATTCCAGGGCCCCCTTCTTCCATTCGTAGATGAACCCGATGGTCAGGATCCCCAGGAAGATCACCATCGACCAGAAGCCGAAGAGCCCGATGTCGCCGAGGGCGACAGCCCAGGGGAATAGAAAGGCGACCTCGAGGTCGAAGATGATGAACAGGATGGCCACGAGATAGAAGCGCACGTCGAAACGGCTGCGGGCGTCGTCGAAGGCTTCGAAGCCGCACTCGTAAGCCGAGATCTTTTCTGAATCGGGTCGCTGGCGCGCAACGATGTAGGAGGCTGCGACGATCAACACCGAAAGACCGATCGCGATACCCAGAAACACCAGGATCGGCAGGTACTCAGCCAACAAGGCATTCATCTGTCACTCTCCTGCCCGCCATTTTCGGCGTGTCGTTCCCGCTGGCCCCACCGGAGCACGCATTCCCCTTGATCCAGCGTTTACTGCCGCAAGGGATGCTGCAATGCAAGGTCATTCGTGCGGCGCCCCCCCAGCGCCTTCATTTACTTGAAATATAGGGCGGAAAGGATTCCCGGGAAAGCGCCAATCCCCCGGCGGCCTTCGAGGCGCGTCGTTCTGCCGCGCGGGCGCGCGGGGCCGCTCGCGGCACAGGAAATTAGCCGCGAGATCTTTGCCTATGGGTTTGGTCATGAGATGGCGGGAGTGACGGGACTTGAACCCGCGGCCTCCGGCGTGACAGGCCGGCGCTCTAACCAACTGAGCTACACCCCCTTGTCAGGGACGCGGTGATGTACTCCACCGCCCCCATGGTGTCAAGCGGCGCGAGGGGCCCTGCAAGGCCGTTCACCGGGAATTCCCTACGGGCCCTTGGGAGGCGCGGATTCCAGGCGAGCTCGCTCCTGGCGCCAGCCTGTCATGGGCGTCTTAAGGCTTCCTGAAGGACCGGACCTGGGCGCCTGGCAACTTCAGAGCATCCGTGGAGATCGGTCCGCCTACGCCGAGGCTTCGGCGGACACTCCCAGCTCTACCGACTTCGCGCGGCTTACTGGCGTAAGCCACCCGAAACTCGGAGAGCGAAGGGTGGTGGGCGGTGACGGGATCGAACCGCCGACACTCGCGGTGTAAACGCGATGCTCTGCCAGCTGAGCTAACCGCCCCAGAGGACCCCAAGGGTGCCGCCTCGGCCTGGCCGAAGCTCTGCTCGGGGAAGACAGAAGAACGGGCGATGGCCCCTGCCTCGCGGGTCCTGAAAGCGGGCCCAAAATAGCACCGGCCGCCTCCGAAGCAAACGGGGCGGCCGGCGATATCCGCGCGAAGCGCGTCAATAACTAGTTGACGGCGTCCTTCAGGCCCTTGCCGGCCTTGAACTTCGGTTGCATGGACGCAGCGATCTGAATCGGCTCGCCCGTGCGGGGATTACGGCCTTGAGAAGCAGCGCGCTTGGTGACGGTGAAGGTGCCGAAGCCAACGAGGCGCACCTCGTTTCCGGACTTCAGCGACTCGGTGATCGCGTCGAACACGCCATCGACCGACTTCGTCGCATCAGCCTTCGACAGGCCCGTCTTGTCCGCAACGACTGCTACCAGATCATTTTTGTTCACGTTGAACCCCCCTCCTAACAGTAGGGATAAGGATGTGCAGAGAGATAAAGAAAACCGCTCCGAGGAGGTGCGAATTGTAAATCGCGCCGTGATCGGCAGTCAACGTGAGAAGGGCGGAAATGCAAGGGTTTTGGCCGGTTTTGGCCTCACATTTGCCCCGCGAATCGAGGAATTTGGAGTCGCAGTTAGTGCGTGACCACACCTGAGCGCTTGTCGTTGCCTTCCGGCGCCCGAGTCGCGGCGAGTTCCTGGTCCGATTCGTTCCACTCGATCGCCGTGAGTTCGTCGACCAAGGCCCGCGCCAGAACCTCGTCCACCGTGGCGGTGGGTACGATCTCCATCCCGCGCTTCACATTGTCGGGAATGTCGGCCAGATCCTTCTCGTTCTCCTTGGGAATGAGAACCGTCTTGATGTTGGCCCGCAGCGCCGCCAGCAGCTTCTCCTTCAGCCCGCCGATGGGCAGCACCCGCCCACGCAGCGTCACCTCGCCGGTCATGGCAACGTCGCGGCGCACCGCGTTGCCGGTCAGCACCGACACGATGGCGGTGACCATGGCGACACCCGCCGAGGGCCCGTCCTTGGGGGTCGCGCCCTCGGGCACGTGGACGTGGATGTCCTTGCGCTCGAAGAGCGTCGGCTTGATGCCATAGTCGACAGCACGGCTTTTCACATAGGATTCGGCCGCTTGGATCGATTCCTTCATGACATCGCCCAGCTTGCCGGTGGCCGTGACCTTGCCCTTGCCCGGCAGGGTCACCGCCTCGATGGACAGCAGCTCACCGCCGACCTCGGTCCAGGCCAAACCGGTGGACACGCCGACCAGATCCTCCTGCTCCGCCTCGCCATGGCGATAGCGCGGAACGCCCGCGTACTTGGCCAGATTGCGCCGGTTGAGGGCGATCTTCTTGGCCTTGCCCATGGCGATTTCCTTGACCGCCTTGCGCACCAGCCCGGCGATCTCGCGCTCGAGATTGCGCACGCCGGCCTCGCGGGTGTACTGGCGGATCAGGTCGCGCAGGGCCTGTTCGGAGATCGTCCACTCCTCAGGCTTTACGCCGTGGTCCTTCATCTGCTTCGGGATCAGATAGCGCAGGGCGATCTGGGTCTTCTCATCCTCGGTGTAGCCGGGGATGCGGATCACCTCCATGCGGTCCAGCAGCGGCCCCGGCATGCGCAGGGTGTTGGCGGTGGTCACGAACATCACGTCCGAAAGGTCGTAGTCGACCTCCAGGTAGTGGTCGTTGAAGGTGCTGTTCTGTTCCGGGTCGAGCACTTCCAGCAGCGCCGAAGAGGGATCGCCGCGCCAGTCCGCGCCCAGCTTGTCCACCTCGTCCAAGAGGAACAGCGGATTGGAGGACTTGGCCTTCTTCATGCTCTGCACGACCTTGCCCGGCATCGAGCCGATATAGGTCCGGCGGTGGCCGCGGATCTCCGCTTCGTCGCGCACGCCGCCCAGGCTCATGCGCACGAAGTTGCGCCCGGTCGCCTTGGCGATGGACTTGCCGAGCGAGGTCTTGCCGACGCCCGGCGGTCCGACGAGGCAGAGGATCGGCCCCTTCACCTTCTTCATGCGCTGCTGCACGGCGAGGTATTCGAGGATGCGCTCCTTGACTTTGTCGAGGCCGTAGTGGTCGGCATCGAGGATGCCCTGCGCGTGCTTGATGTCGCGCTTGATCTTGGTCCGCTTCTTCCAGGGAATGGACAGGATCCAGTCGAGGTAGTTGCGCACCACCGTGGCTTCCGCCGACATCGGGCTCATGGCGCGCAGCTTCTTCAGCTCGGCCATGGCCTTTTCGTTGGCTTCCTTGGACAGCTTGGTGGCCTTGATGCGCTCTTCCAGTTCGGCCAGCTCATCACGGCCGTCCTCGCCCTCGCCCAGCTCCTTCTGAATGGCCTTCAACTGCTCATTCAGATAGTACTCGCGCTGGGTCTTCTCCATCTGCCGCTTGACCCGGTTGCGGATCCGCTTTTCGACCTGAAGCACGCCGATCTCGCCTTCCATGAAGGCATAGACCTTCTCCAGGCGGTCGCTGACGGTCTCGCTCTCCAGCAGCTCCTGCTTCTCCGGAATCTTCAGGGCCAGATGCGAGGCGACGGTGTCCGCCAGCTTGCTGAAGTCGTCGATCTGGTTGATGGATACCAGCACTTCCGGCGGGATCTTCTTGTTGAGCTTGATGTACTGCTCGAACTGCGAGACTACGGTGCGCGCCAGGGCGTCGAGTTCCCGGTCGTCGCCGTCATCGTCCTGGACGATCTCGGCGTGGGCCTGGAAGAACTCCTCGGTGTCGGCGTACTTGGTGATCCGCGCCCGCTGGCCGCCCTCGACCAGCACCTTGACGGTGCCGTCCGGCAGCTTCAGGAGCTGCAGCACCGTGCCGATGGTGCCAACCGAATAGATGTCAGGCGGGGTCGGGTCGTCCTGGGCCGCATTCTTCTGGGTGACCAGCAGAATTTGCTTGTCGTCTTTCATGACGTCTTCGAGGGCGCGCACGGACTTATCGCGGCCGACGAACAGCGGCACGATCATGTGCGGGAAGACGACGATGTCGCGCAAAGGCAGGACAGGGAACAGGTTGCCGCGAGCGATTTCCAACATGATACCTCTTATGAGACCTAAGAGCGGACAGGCCGCATACCAACGAACAACGGTCGGGGGCCGAGTCTAGAGCGTCATCCGTTAAAAATTGTAGATTCTTGCCGGGACTTCAAGGTCCCGCATTAATGGCAGCAAAACAAGCACCTAAGCGCTTGTTCCGAGATCCTCACGACGGTCTGTGTAGATGTAGAGAGGCTTGGCCCGCCCGTCGACGACCTCCCGGTTGATGACGATTTCCTCCACCCCTTCCAGGCCGGGGAGATCGTACATGGGATCGAGCAGGATGCTTTCCATGATGGAACGCAGCCCGCGCGCGCCGGTCTTGCGCGCAATTGCCTTGGCGGAAATCGCGCGGAGCGCGTCTTCGGTAAAGTCGACCCGCACGTCCTCCATCTCGAACAGCCGCTCGTACTGCTTGACCAGGGCGTTCTTCGGCTGGGTGAGGATTTCGATGAGCGCATCCTCGTCGAGATCCTCCAGGGTCGCCACCACCGGCAGGCGGCCGACGAACTCCGGGATCAGACCGAACTTGAGCAGATCTTCCGGCTCCACATCCTTCAGCACCTCGCCGGTGGAGCGGTCGTCGGGCCCGCGCACATCGGCGCCGAAGCCGATGGAGGTTCCCTTGCCGCGGCCAGCGATCAGTTTGTCGAGGCCGGCGAAGGCGCCGCCACAGATGAACAGGATGTTGGTGGTGTCGACCTGCAGGAATTCCTGCTGCGGGTGCTTGCGGCCGCCCTGGGGCGGGACCGAGGCCACCGTGCCCTCCATGATCTTCAAGAGCGCCTGCTGGACGCCCTCGCCCGACACATCGCGGGTGATGGAGGGGTTGTCGGACTTGCGGCTGATCTTGTCCACCTCGTCGATGTAGACGATGCCGCGCTGGGCGCGCTCGACGTTGTAGTCGGCAGACTGCAGCAGCTTTAGAATGATGTTCTCGACATCCTCGCCCACGTAGCCGGCCTCGGTCAGGGTCGTGGCGTCGGCCATGGTAAAGGGCACGTCGAGAATCCGCGCCAGGGTCTGGGCCAGCAGCGTCTTGCCGCAGCCCGTCGGACCGATGAGCAGGATGTTGGACTTGGCCAGCTCGACATCGGCCGACTTGGCCCCATGGGCCAGGCGCTTGTAGTGATTATGGACAGCCACCGAGAGCACGCGCTTGGCATGCGCCTGGCCGATCACATAGTCATCCAGCACCGTGCAGATGTCCTGGGGTGTGGGAACGCCGTCGCGCGACTTGACGAGGGTCGTCTTGTGCTCTTCGCGGATGATGTCCATGCAGAGCACGACGCACTCGTCGCAGATGAACACCGTCGGACCGGCGATGAGCTTGCGCACCTCATGCTGGCTTTTGCCGCAGAAGGAGCAATAGAGGGTATTCTTGGAATCGCTGCCGCTTGACTTGCTCATACCGCTTTTTCTAGGCGCTTGTTCCTCACCTTGCCATGTTAGTCATACGCCCCGTGCCCGCACAACGACAAAAACCAAGGTATTCCAGGTTGCTCCGAAGGGGGTACGGGGGTGCTTCTCCAACAGGGCAATTTGAGCCTAATTGCCAGGGTTCAATAATCTCTTAATGGAAGGGTTAACGATCGCCACCGGCGCCCACAACCCATACGGGCGGAGCGCCGGCCGGCCATGCCACCCTGGAGCGCCGGGACCCGTCCCATCAGGCCGCGCCCGGCCCCGCTAGCCGTCCTTCCCGTCCTCACCCGCCGCCTCGTCGTCGCCGCGCGGCCGCTCGGTGACCACCTCGTCGATCAGACCGAAGTCCTTGGCCTCCTCGGGCGACATGAAATTGTCGCGCTCCATGGAGGATTCGATGGTGGCCAGATCCTTGCCGCAGTGCTGGGCGTAAATCTCGTTCAGCCGGGTCCGCGTGCGGAGGATGTCCTCGGCATGGATCTGGATGTCGGTGACCTGCCCCTGGTAGCCGCCGGAGGGCTGGTGGATCATGATCTTGGAGTTCGGCAGCGCGAAGCGCTTGCCCTGCGCACCGGCCATCAACAGCAGGGAGCCGGCGGAGGCGGCCTGGCCGATGCAGACGGTCTGCACCGCCGGCCGGATGTATTGCATGGTGTCGTACATGGCCAGGCCCGAGGTCACCACGCCGCCGGGCGAGTTGATGTAGAAGAAGATGTCCTGGGTCGGGTTCTCCGACTCCAGATACAGGAGCTGGGCGCAGACCAGGCTGGCCACCGCGTCGTGCACCGGCCCGGTCAGGAAGATGATGCGCTCCTTGAGCAGCCGGGAATAGATATCGTAGGCGCGCTCGCCGCGGCTGGTCTGTTCGACCACCATCGGCACCAGGGTGTTCATTACCAGATCGTGATGGTTGGGGACCGAGTCAGACAGGTAGCTCATGGACCTTCCTCTATTGAGCTGGCCTCCGGTGCGCCGGGCACGCCCGCCGTGGCGCCGTCGACCAAGACAACGTCACATCTAAGTGTTTCGCGCCGCTATGAAAAGCACTTCGCACGCAGGCCGCCGGCCGGCGGCCCTCAGGACCCGTCCTTGTCCGCCGCGCCCGCCTCGGCCGCAGCCTCGCCGGCCTCGGTCTCTTCCGCCTGTGCCGCGTCCGCGCCAGCCGCCTTTTTGGCCGCTTTCTTGGCAGATTTCTTGGCTGGCTTCTTCGGTGTCTCGGCCTCGGCGGCCTCCTTCTCCTCTTCCTCGCGGAGCTGATCCGGCGAGAGCTCGCGCTCGGTTACCTGAGCCAGGTCGACGATGAAGTCGACCACCTTGTCCTCGAACAGGGGGGCGCGGAGCTGGGCCATGGCCTCCGGATTCGCCCGGTAGAACTCCAGCACCTGCTGTTCCTGGCCGGGGTGGCGCTGGGCCTCGCGGAACAGCGCCTGATTGACCTCGTCCTGGGTCACGTCGATCTGGTTGAGACGGCCGACCTCCGAGAGCAGCAGCCCGAGGCGCACCCGCCGCTCGGCGATCTCCCGGTACTCGGCTTTCACGTCGTCGTCTTCCTTGCCTTCGTCGTCCGGGTCGACATTGCCCCTCTGGCGGTCCGCCTCGACCTGTTGCCAGATCGCCTCGAACTCCAGCTCGACCATGCTCTCCGGCACGCCGAAGTCGTGGGCGTCGGCCAGCTTGTCCAGGATCTTGCGCTTCATGCGCATGCGCGACAGGCCGTCATAGTCGGCGCCGAGCCGCTCCTTCACCTTGTCGCGCAGGTCTTCCAGGCTCTCCGCCCCCATCGACTTGGCCATCTCGTCATCGACCGCCACGGGCACCGCTTCGCGGATCTCCTTGACGGTGCATTGGAAGACCGCGGGCTGGCCGGCCAGCTTCTCGTTGCCATAGGCCTCGGGGAAGGTCACCTTGACTTCCCGGGTCTCCCCCACCTCGACGCCGATGAGCTGGTCCTCGAAGCCGGCAATGAAGCTGTTGGATCCCAGCTCCAGGTGATGATCGTCGGCGGCCATCCCGGGCAGCGCCTCACCGTGGACGGTGCCCTTGAAATCGATGACCAGAATGTCGCCGGACTCCGATTTGCGCGGGGTCTCCAGCGGCTTGGACTCCTTGCGGGCCTCCGCCAGGCGGTCGATGGCCGCGCCGACCTCCTCGTCCGGAACCATCACCTTGACCCGCTCCAGCTCGATCTTGGAGAAGTCCATTGGCTCGATTTCCGGCAGCAGCTCGATGGCCATGCTGTATTCGAGGTCCTGGCCGTCGTCGAAGGAGACGATCTCGATCTTCGGCTGGACTGCCGGACGCAGCCCGCGCTCGTTCAGCGCCTGGGCCGAGGAGTCGGTGACCGCCCGTTCCAGCACCTCGCCCATCACCGAGGGGCCGAAGCGCTGCTTCAGCAGCTTGATGGGCGCCTTGCCCGGCCGGAAGCCGGGGACCTTGACCTTGACGCTCAGCTCCCGCAGGCGGGCTTCGACCTTCTCGCCAATCTCCTTGGCGCCGATGACAACCTTGAAGTCGCGCTTCAAGCCTTCGCTGCTTACTTCCGTGACCTGCATGTTCGGCTAGGCCTTTCCGAGCCTTGTCTCATGTGATGATCCGAGGGGTGCCTGTTGAGCCGGGCAGGACCGTGATCCCACCACGTTCGGTTGGTGCGGGCGGAGGGACTCGAACCCCCATGGATCACTCCACTGGTACCTAAAACCAGCGCGTCTACCAGTTCCGCCACGCCCGCGTTATCCGCGGATGGCCGATGTATATCATCGGGACCGGTCGCGCAATAGCAAGCGGCCACGCAAGGGCGCGGAAAATCGGCGAATTTGCGCTGCTGCGGCAGTGCCCAGGTGGCGGCCGGGGGTCAGAGCGGTGGAATTGAGGCGACGGACGCCGCGACGCCGGCGGTCAGGAGCCGACGGGCTCGCAGAAGTGCTCCACGAAGGTCTTCATTCCGAGCACCCGCGGGCCGTCCTCGAACGGCCGGTGGCCCGGCTGATCGATCCGCAGGTCGTAACGGACGTGGGGCATGCCCAGGATCTCGCAGAGGCCGATGACTGTCGCGGTCTCGTTGCGGCCCTTGCCGTCGCTGTGGCGAAAGATGCGGCCGGCCTTGACGCCCGCCGCGTTGGTGCCGCGCTTGGAGAAAAGGCTGCGCCGGTCGCCGCCGCCGAAGGCGCCCGAGAGCTGCCGCCAAAGGCTGCTCGGCCGGGCCGAGGTCTCGGCCGACTGGTTGACGGACGTCTGGTCGACGGACGTCTGGTCGACGGACGTCTGGGCCTTTTCCTGTCGCGTGGTTTCCATGTCGGTCAGATTAGGGATAAATCTTTGACGCAGGATTAATTTCACCTAACCACTGCGGGGCGCGCTGAGCCTTGTCCGTGGGGACTTGTCCATGGGGCCTGGGGCGCCATCGTCGCCGGCCGGGCCATCGGCACGACCGACCGCGGGAAAGCGATCCTGCCGGAACGTGGCGCCGGCGGTTCAGGCGTCGTGCTTGGCGGGGGACTTCCTGGAAGCGGCGGGCTTGCCGTCGCCCTTCCGGTCGGCGGCAATGGATTCGCGAAAGCGCTCGGCGAAACTCTCGAGACCCAGGGTACGCCGCTCTTCGTATTTGGCGAGCCGAGCCCGTTCGACCGAGACGTCATAGGTCACGTGGGGAATGCCCAAGGCGTCGCGGCCGACGTCGATCACCTTCGCCGTTTCGATGATGTTACCGTCATGAGCCCGCTGGTAGACGCTGCCGACCTTTATCTGGTCGGCTGGCGCAGATTGCCGAAACCAGTTCGTTGCAAGCATGATTTCAATACCTTCTCAATCAAGGCCACCCCCCGAGAAAGGCCAATCCTTGACCAACTTAGGCGTGATTTTGCGCCTGCAGGCGTGAAGTTTTCGTTAACGATTACAAGCGAACTGCCTAAAATTATTGCATAATTTCAGAACGATAGGGCGCGGATTACGCGACCTCGTAGAGCTCGCCCAGCACATCGGGAAGGGCATCGGGCAGGTCTTCCGAGATCATGCCGGGGCCGAAGCGGAAGGCCGCCGCCGTGTGCAGCCAAACCGCCGCGCTCGCCGCCTCGAAGGCCGGCATGCCCTGCGCCAACAGACCCGTGACCATGCCCGCCAGCACATCGCCGGTGCCCGCGGTGGCCAGCCAGGGCGGGGCCGCCGGGTTGATGGAAGCGCGGCCGTCCGGCGCCGCCACCACGCTGTCCGGCCCCTTCAACACCAGCGTCGCGCCGCAGCGCTGCGCGGCGGCACGGGCACGCTCCAGGCGACTACCCTCCAGATCCGGAAAGAGGCGCCTGAACTCCCCGTCATGGGGCGTCAGTACCGTCTCGCCCTCAGCCACGGCGATGGCCGTAAAGAGTTCCGCGGACCCGTTCTCGAAGATAGTCAGCCCATCGGCATCCAGCACCACGGTTCGTCTGCTCCCTAGGGCCAACAGCGCCCGCGCGCGGGTCTCCGCCGTAGCGCCGTTGCCGGGCCCGAGCAGCAGGGCGTTGCGGCGCGGGTCCTCCAGGGCAGCGGCGAAGTCCTCCGGCGCGGCCAGCGGCAGGGTGATCACGCTGGGGTTTGCCAGGGCATAGACGGGCAGGCTGTCGGCTGTGCAGGTGACGGTGACCAGCCCCGCCCCGACGCGCAGCGCGGCCCGCGAAGCCAGTTGGGCCGCCCCGGTCATCGTCGCGCCCCCGCAGATCAGGGCGTGGCCGGCGTGATACTTGTGCGCGTCCGCCCGGCGCCAGGGAAAGCCGTCCAGCCAGAGCGGCGGGCCGTTCTCGTAACAGGTAGTTTCGATCCGCTCCAGGACGCTCTCGGGAATGCCGATATCCACCTGAGAGACGGTGCCGCAGAAGGCGCGTGACGGCACAAGCAGGTGCGCCGGCTTCTTGCGAAAGAAGGTGACCGTCGCCACCGCGCGAAAGGCCACCCCGCCCAGCGGCTCGCCACGGTCGCCGGCGATCCCGCTGGGCACGTCCACGGCCAGCACCGGGATTCCCGCCTCGGCAACCGCCTCCACCAGCGCGGCCGGCTCGCCGTCCAGGGCGCGGTTGAGGCCGGCCCCGAAGAGCGCATCCACCACCAGGCCGACCCCGGCGAGCCCCCCCGGGTCGAGGGCTTCGACCGCCCCCTCCCAGGTTTTGGAAGCGGCGGCGGCATCGCCCGACAGCCCCTCCAGACTTCCGAGCAGGGCCAGGCGGACCTGGCGGCCGGCGGCCTCCAGGTGGCGTGCCGCAACGAAACCGTCGCCGCCGTTGTTCCCCGGCCCGCATAATATAAGGACGGTGGCATCGGCCGGAGCGATCTCCAGGGCGCGCTCGGCGACGGCCCGGCCCGCCGCTTCCATCAGTTCGATCCCCGGTATACCGGCGTCCATGGCAAGACGGTCGGCCTCATACATCTGTGCGACCGTCAGAACTTCGCTGCCTCGTCCCGCGCGCCCGTCCGGCATCGCCTTCGTTCCCCTCTCTCAATCACGCCCATAGCCGGAAGCACGTACAATGAGCACTGCCAGACCCCGTACAGGCCGCGGTCCGCACCAGGGGCGTACAGCCGCTCGCCTGCACGGCCCGCACCGCGGCTTCCCCTTGCATAAGGTCTCAGACCCGGCTCTGCCAAGCGTGCAGGCCGCCCCCGGCGGCGGGGGCACCCGGTCTGGAAGTAACGGCAAATCAAAACCGCAGAGCGGCAACGGGCGCCTCGGAAGCGCGCCGCCAAGCCAGCCCTCAACGCCCTCCCCCGAAATAACAGCCGCCGGGCATTAACAACAATCTGAAATCGTTTGGCGGTCACATCCCTGTCACAGGACACTTTGGTGTCACACAGTTCTTTGCTGACTTTGTTCGTGACTACACGTCTGCCACCAACATTCTTCCTCATAAGACTTATTACTTACATATCTGTATTTATACACAAGATCTCGATTCATTGTTTCACGTGAAACGAACAAATTTATTATGGTTTACGAAATATTAAGATGATTACTTTATGAATTCTTAACGAGATATTACCGGGCCCCAGGGCGCTGCCGGGGCCAAACGAGCCAAGCGATTGATGCGCGTTTCCGCCTGCGATAGCAGATCGCCGCTGCACAGTGTCCTGATCAGCCTGACGCTGCTGCTCGCTCTTGCCACTACCTCCCTCGGTCACAGTGAAGAACTGGATCTCGTCATGGACGGGGACGGCTCGGCCATGGGCGAGGTCTCCACCCGGTTCGATCTGGGCCCCCTGCATCTGCTCGCCGAGCACAGGGAGTATTTCGCCTCCCTGAACCTCTCCCAGGCCGACGAAGCGGACGATCCCCTCGCCCGCCACAGCCGGGTGAGCGCGGCGGCGCGGTTCGATCTGGGCCAGGCCGTCGAGCTGCCCCTGACCTTCAGCGGCGACTTCCGGTCTTTCGCCTCGGGAAAACACAGTTTCGACTTCGCCGTGACCGGCAGCCTCCACCTGCCCCGCCTGAACATCGGTGCGGCGCTGGACCTGGCGCAGGATTTCCAGGCTGGCGGCACCGCGGAAGGCGCCGCCGACGGGGAGCTCACTTTTGGCTTCGATTGGATGGGCGCACGCCATGAGGGCCAATTGGAGTTCGATGTGCTGCCGCAGCGCCAGCTCACCGAACTCTCGCTTGCCTCCCGCTGGTCCCTGGAGCGCGGGTTGGAAGCGGCGCTGGACCTGACCCACGATCCGCTCGCCTCTCATTCCGAGGCGCGCCTTGGGCTCGACCAGCACCTCGGGCCGTTCACCTTCGGGTCCGACTTCGCCGCTGACAGCGGCGGCGGCTACAGCGTGGGCATCACCTTCGCCCTCGATCTGGGCCCCGCACCCGCCGCGCCGGAGTGGCGTCTCTCGAGCCTGCTGACAGCCCTCCAGACCAACGCGCGGCGCACGGCGGTGCAGGACAGCTTCGGGCTTCTATCGATCAGCGAATACGACTAGGAAAATCCCTGGTTCGACCCTAGGCGATCACGCGGGGTCGGGACCAAACCCAAGGCGTCTGTAGCCGGTTGGAAAAATCGGAATCTGGGGTGGCTGATGGGATTTGAACCCACGACCTCCTGGACCACAACCAGGCGCTCTAACCAACTGAGCTACAGCCACCATCCGCGAAGGCGTGAATACGGGCGCAATCTTCGCTGATCCGCCCGCCGGGGAACCGGCGGCTTGCACGGAGATCGCGTGTTTAAGCCCATACCACGGGAGCGTCAAGAGCGGCCAGGCTTCGGCCGCTCCGATTGGCGGGAACGGTAACCGCCGGCCGCGCTTTATTGCGACTCGACGTGGTTATAGGAGTGGAAGGTCTCCAGGCGTTGCAGGATGCCATCCAGGCGGGCTTTCGCCGTATCGACTTCCTGCGAAATCAGCCGCAGTTCCTGAAACAGCAACTGGACGTCGTCCGCGATGGCCTCGGTGGGACCTTCGCCCCGCCCGGTCAGCAACCAGGCCGGGCTCACTGCCAGGGTGCCGGCGATCATGATCAGCTTGTTGGAGCGGGGCTCTGACCGGTTGGTCTCCCAAGCCTGCCAGGTCGCGGTCTTGACGGCCAGGCGGCGGGCGGCCTGCGCGGCCGTCAATCCGGCGGCTTCGCGCGCGCGGCCGATCCGGCAGCCGATGGTGTCTGTTTGATTGTGGTCCTCTGGGCGATCGTGATCTGCTGGACTGAGAGTCTCGGTTTCGATAGCGGGATCCTCCATAACCGGTTGCTTCTCCAATCAACGATTTGCAATCGCCCTCGCGCCGCGGGAGCCTAGGGCCAAAACGCGATTTGTCAATCTGACCCACCCACAGGGGCCGCCTTTCTTCCTATGGGATAGCAAGATTTCATCGCTCTGTAACGCGCAAGACGAATACGCCGGGAGATACCCGCCGAGACGGCGGCACCTCACGAGACCGGCAGACACGAACGAGGGTCCGGCTTGCCGCCTTGTATGCCCCTGCCTTAGTGTGCTGCCGCCTGGAGATCCGGGCACATAAGAAAGGGAATGGCGGAGATGCGTCAACTGGCCACAGCCATCGGGCGGCTCGGCACCGAGAGCGCCTTTGAAGTGCTGGCGCGGGCCAAGCAACTGGAACTGCAGGGCAAGTCGATCATCAACCTGGGGATCGGACAGCCTGACTTCCAAACGCCCGAGCATGTCGTCGAAGCGGCGGTGAAGGCCCTGCGCGACGGACACCACGGCTACACGCCGGCCAACGGAATTCTGGAACTGCGCGAAGCCGTGGCGGAGGATCTGGAACTGCGCCATCGCGTGCAGATCGATCCCGGCCAGGTGGTGGTGGTTCCCGGCGGCAAGGTGACCATGTTCTTCGCCGTGCTGATGTTCGGCGAGCCGGGGGCCGAGATCCTCTATCCGAACCCCGGCTTTCCCATCTATGAGTCGGTGATCAACTTTTCCGGGGCTAAGGCGGTCCCAATCGAACTCTCCGAGGAGAAGGGTTTTGCCTTCTCCGCCGAGGCGGTGCTGCAGTCGATCACGCCCAACACCCGGCTGATCATCATCAACAGCCCCGCCAACCCCACCGGGGGCGTGACCCCGCGCGAGGAGGTGGAGCGGCTGGTCGAAGGCCTCGCCGAGCATCCGCAGGTCGCGATTCTCTCAGACGAGATCTACAGCCAGATGCTTTACGACGGGCGCGAGCACGTCAGCCTGCTGCAGTACCCGGAGATCCGCGAGCGGGTGATCATGCTGGACGGCTGGAGCAAGACCTATGCAATGACCGGCTGGCGCCTCGGCTTTGCGGTCTGGCCCACGGCGCTGGCCGAAACCGCAACGCGGCTCGCCATCAATTGTCATTCCTGCGTCAACGCGGCGGCGCAGTACGCCGGCATCGCCGCCCTGCGCGGGCCGCAGGACGCGGTGGCGGAGATGATGGCGGCCTTCGACGTGCGGCGCCGGGCCATCCACGGGGCCCTCAACGCCCTGCCCGGGGTCTCCTGCGTGGAGCCGACCGGCGCCTTCTACGCCTTCCCCAACATCTCCGGCACCCGCATTCCGGCAAAGACCCTGGAATTGGAACTGCTGGAAGAGGCCGGGGTGGCCACCATCGCCGGCACCTCCTTCGGGCGCTTCGGCGAGGGCTACCTGCGGCTCTCCTACGCCAATTCCCTGGAGAACATCCGCCTGGCGCTGGAGCGGATCGGCACTCACCTGGACGCCAGACAAACCGGCGCCGCCTGACCGGAATTTGCTCATACCGCCTAAAAAATAGGCAGAGATCGCACGTCTACAGTCGAATTTCGCGGGCCCGCCGTCCGGGAATCCCGGATCTTCTCAGCGGCCTCCCGGTTGGCACGCGTCCTGCTTAGGCGGCCAATGGGCAGAGGTTTGCCGGATTGTCACCAGTACCAAATGCGAGGCCCCAGTACGCGATGAAAAAGATCGAAGCGATCATCAAGCCGTTCAAGCTCGACGAAGTGAAGGAAGCCCTGCACGAAGTCGGCATCAAAGGCATCACTGTCACCGAAGCCAAGGGGTTCGGCCGCCAGAAAGGCCACACCGAGCTCTACCGCGGTGCGGAATACGTCGTCGATTTCCTTCCCAAGGTGAAGGTTGAAGTCGTCCTCGAGGACGACTTGGTCGAGCGCGCCGTCGAGGCGATCCAACAGGCCGCACACACCGGTCGCATTGGCGATGGAAAGATCTTCGTCAGCGCCATCGATGAGTCGATCCGCATCCGCACCGGAGAGCGCGGCGCGGCGGCGGTCTAGGCCCGCCTGCCGGACTGTCCGGGGCCGCTGGGGCCCCGGGATCTGCGGGCGGTCATCAGGTTTTCAATCACAAAGTCCAAGAGAACGGAAAGAGCATCCATGTCAGACGCAAAAACCATCCTCGAGATGATCAAAGAGAACAACGTCGTTTATGTCGACTACCGCTTCACCGATCCGCGCGGCAAGTGGCAGCACCTGGCGATCCATGTCGACGCAGTGGACGACGACGCGCTGACCGAAGGCGTCATGTTCGACGGGTCTTCGATCGCCGGCTGGAAAGCGATCAACGAGTCCGACATGATCCTGCAGCCGGATCTCAGCACCGCGGTGATGGACCCCTTCTCCAACCTTCCGCAGCTCATTCTCTTCTGCAACATCGTCGAGCCCTCGACCGGCCAGCTCTACCATCGCGACCCGCGCTCGACGGCAGTGCGCGCCGAGAACTACCTGAAGGCCTCGGGCATCGGCGATCAGTGCTTCTGGGGACCGGAGGCCGAGTTCTTCGTCTTCGACGACGTGCGCTTCGACGTCTCCCAGAACCAGACCTTCTATTTCCTGGACTCCGAGGAAGGCCCCTACAACACCGGATCGGTCTTCGAGAACGGCAACCTGGGCCACCGCCCGGGGATCAAGGGCGGCTACTTCCCGGTGCCGCCGGTGGACTCCGGCATGGACCTGCGCGCCGAGATGCTGAAGGTCATGGGCGAGATGGGCCTGTCCATCGAAAAGCACCACCACGAAGTCGCCCCCTCGCAGCATGAACTGGGCATGAAGTTCGCACCCCTGGTGCAGGCCGCCGACCAGCTGCAGATCTACAAGTACGTCGTCCATCAGGTGGCCCACCAGTACGGCAAGTCGGCGACCTTCATGCCGAAGCCGGTGGCCGAGGACAACGGCTCGGGCATGCACACGCACCAGTCCATCTGGAAGGACGGCAATCCGCTGTTCGCCGGCGACAGCTATGCGGGCCTGTCGGAAACCTGCCTCCACTACATCGGCGGCATCATCAAGCACGCCAAGACCATCAACGCCTTCACCAACCCCTCGACCAACAGCTACAAGCGGTTGATCCCCGGCTTCGAGGCGCCGGTCCTGCTGGCCTACTCGGCGCGCAACCGTTCGGCCTCCTGCCGCATTCCCTATGGCGACAGCCCCAAGGCCAAGCGCGTCGAAGTGCGCTTCCCCGATCCCACGGCCAACCCCTACCTCGCCTTCTCGGCGATGCTCATGGCCGGCCTGGACGGCATCAAGAACAAGATCCATCCCGGCGATCCCATGGACAAGGACCTCTACGACCTGCCGCCAGAGGAATTGGCCGACGTTCCGACGGTCTGCGGCTCCCTGCGCGAGGCCGTCGCCTGCCTGGAAGCGGACCACGAGTTCCTGCTGGCCGGCGACGTCTTCAGCAAGGACCAGATCGCAGGCTACATCGACCTGAAGTGGGAAGAGGTCTATCAGTTCGAGCACTCCCCGCACCCGGTGGAGTTCAAGATGTACTACTCCGCCTGACGGGCCTCCCACTCCGCAGGCGCTGCGCGTCCGATCAAGGGCGCAGCAGACCGAAACAACCCCGCCGGGCGAGGCTCGGCGGGGTTTTTCTTTCTGTCGATCGCTTATGTGGTTAAGGAAAAGTAAAAGAACACGCGAAATCACAGAACGACTTTATTTAAAGCATATTTCTGCCGCCAAGAGATCACGCCCGAACCACAAGACATTCCTTATAAAGCGATCGTGTTTTCTTGATGTGGTTCAGTCTCGTTATGTCGATACGCCTCGCCTGGCACGGTCTCCTGGTTGTCGTTTGTCTTGTCCTCAGCATCGCCGCGTTCCCGCGGGCAACGGAGGTCGCCTGGATCACCACGGCCGAAGCGCGGCCGATCCCGCCGCGCCTGGCCATCGCGCCGGAGCGTCTCAGCCTCACGGTGACCAACCGGCGCGCCGCCGAGGAGGCCGATGATCAGGTGAGTCCGGGGCCCTAGAACCAGCCTGTAGCTTGAAAATGACAGTGGGGCCGGAGGGTCTCTACACCATTGGTGCCGCCATCGGCACCATCAGGGATCTATTCCCTGATTTATTTACAGTTTGTAAATATTAAACTAACGTATTCCGATAATCCCTAATTAATAGTTAATAAAAAACAAATAACACGCCTTTCTTATTTAATTTGCACAAAATCAACTCTAATAATCCACCATTCAAACACAGTAATACCTGTAGAACTCCGGTCATCGATCTCTTTGCTCGGAGTTCAGCGTGTCCCCCAAACCCTCCCCCCTCGGTCTTTGCAAGCCGTACCCTGGCCTGAGCCGGCGCAGCCTGCTGGGCGCCTTCGCAGGCCTCGCCGCCGGCTGTGCCCTGCCCTCCGCGGCGCTGGCCAATCGCACTTCGCTCCCGCCACCCCTGCCGCTCTCAAGCGACATGCAAGCCGCCGGCTTCCGTGCCGCGCCGGCGGCCTGGTTTGAGCTGATCAGGCAACACCCGGATCTCGATCCCGCCGCCCATACGCTCAGCCCCATCACACTGACCCGCGAGCGCGAAAGCGAACTGGCGCAGGTTCAGGAGCGGATCAATCGGCTGATCCGCTTCCGCCCGGACGGCTCCGACCGCTGGCAGATCGCCGTGTCCGAAGGCGACTGCGAGGACTTCGCCATCAGCAAGCTGGCTGCGCTGTGCAACGATCATGGCTGGCCCCGCTCGGCCCTGACCCTCGCCGCCTGCCGCCTGCAGAACGGCCAGGGTCATGCGGTGCTGCTGGTCCACAGCGACAAGGGCGTCTATGCGCTCGACAACCGCCGCCGCCGCGTCGAGCCCTGGCAGCGCCTGGCCTATCGCTGGGTCGCGCGGGAGGAACCGGGGGCGCCCTTCGGGTTGTGGCGCAAGCTGATCGCGTGACCTGACAGCGCCGAAGACCTCAGGGCGACAGCTCCACCTCGATCTCGGCACCGCCGTCCCCGTGCACGGAATCGTGGGCGCGGATGATCACCCGGTCGATGCCGTCGGGGATGCTTACGCCGCCCAGTGAGCGGGTGAAGGGCTGCTCGGTCTCATGGGGATGCAGCAGCACGCGGGTGCCCAGCACCCGTCCGTCCGGCGCCACCACCTGCCAGCGGTCGGCATAGTGGTCCCAGCCCTCGTCGGCATGGCGCACGGTGACGCGGAAGCGCCAGGTACCGTCCCCTTCCCGCACCGCCTCGGCACCCACCACATCGGCCTCACCGGCCATTGCGGCCCCAACCGTCCCCACCATCATGAGCAGGCAAAGGCAGAGGCGTCTCATCCGGCCCCCTGCTCCGGCACCGGGCGCGGCTTGCCGGACTCGTCGATGGCGACGAAGGTGAAGGTGCCTTCGGTCACCTTGACCCGCTCGCCCATGCGTCCGCGCAGGGCCCAGGCCTCGATATGGATGGCCATGGAGCTGCGCCCGACCCGGATGATGTCAGCATAGGTGCAGAGCACGTCGCCGACGAAAACCGGCCGATGAAAGGTCATGGCATCGATGGCGACGGTGGCCACCCGCCCGACGGACCGGGCCCCGGCGGTGATGCCGCCGGCGATGTCCATCTGCGAGAGCACCCAGCCGCCGAAGATGTCACCGCTGGGGTTGGCATCGGCCGGCATGGTCAGGGTACGGGTCGCCAGTTCGCCGCGCGGGCTGGCCGGCGTATCGGAGCCGCTAGACGGCATCAGTGTAAGACATGGACTTGTCCCCTCCCTGGACATAGATACTGGGACCGGCCATCCCCGCAGCGAGTCGGATTACCTCGCGAAGCGATGCCGGGGGCAACTAGATATCGGGGGTAAACATCAGGTACCATACTCTATAGGCCGATTCTCTCCCGTGGCGCAGCCTTCAGGGCGTCACCTCGGTTACCGAAATTTAAGATTCTCCTCAAAGCATAGGCCAAGATGGCGGACCTCTTCCAATCAGCAGTGAAAAAGACCCCGGACAAATACTCGGCGAAGGATATCGAAGTCCTCGAAGGGTTGGAGCCGGTCCGGCGCCGTCCCGGCATGTACATTGGCGGCAGCGACGAACGGGCGATGCACCATCTGGTCGCCGAAGTGCTGGACAATGCCATGGATGAGGCCGTGGCCGGCCACGCCAGCCGCATCGAGCTGGAGCTCCATGAAGGCAACGTGGTGGTGGTCACCGACAACGGCCGCGGCATCCCGGTCGACCCGCACCCGAAGTACAAGCCCAAGTCGGCGCTGGAGGTGATCCTGACCACGCTGCACTCCGGTGCCAAGTTCTCGCAGAAGGCCTATGCCACCTCAGGCGGCCTGCACGGCGTCGGCCTCTCGGTGGTCAACGCGCTGGCCGACGAACTGATCATCCAGGTGGCGCGGGACAAAAAGCTCTACGAGCAGGCCTACAGCAAGGGCAAGCCCAAGAACAAGCTGTCCAAGGGCAAGCCCGTCAACAACCGGCGCGGCACCACGATCCTGTTCCACCCGGACCCCTCGATCTTCGGCGAGGAGGCCAGCTTCCGCCCCGGCCAGCTCTATCGCATGGCGCGCTCCAAGGCCTATCTATACCGCGGCGTTGAGATCCGCTGGTCCTGCGACAAGAAGCTGCTCAAGAAAGAGGACGGCGTTCCGGACAAGGACTCGCTGCACTTCCCGAACGGCCTCTCCGACTTCCTGGCCGCCACCCTGAAGCAGCGCAAGACCCTGACGCCGGACCCCTTCGTCGGCGAGGCCGCCTTCCCTGAGGAGCAGGGCCGGGTCGAGTGGGCGATCTCCTGGCCGGCCGACGAGAACGGCTTCCTGAACTCCTACTGCAACACCGTGCCGACGCCCGAAGGCGGTACGCACGAGTCGGGGCTGCGCGCGGGCCTCCTGAAAAGCATAAAGGCCTATGGCGAACTGACCGGCACCAAGAAGGCCGGCCAGGTGACCGCCGACGACATCCTCGGCGGCGCCAGCGCCATGCTGTCGCTGTTCATCCGCGATCCACAGTTCCAGGGCCAGACCAAGGAGAAGCTGGCGACCGCCGGGGCAACACGGCTGATCGAGACCTCCATCAAGGATCACTTCGACCACTGGCTCTCCGGCCACCCGGAGCGCGCCAAGATGCTGATGGAGCGCTTCGTCGAGCGGGCCGAGGAGCGTCAGCGCCGACGCCAGGAAAAGGAGCAGGCCCGCAAGACCGCCACCCGCAAGCTGCGCCTGCCCGGCAAGCTGTCGGACTGCAGCCGCAACCGTTCGGAAGGCACCGAGATCTTTCTGGTGGAGGGGGATTCCGCCGGCGGCTCGGCCAAGCAGGCACGCAACCGGGAGAGCCAGGCGGTGCTGCCGCTGCGCGGCAAGATCCTCAATGTCGCCAGCGCCTCGGCCGATAAGCTGAAGGCCAATCAGGAAATCGCCGATATCAGCCAGGCGCTGGGCTGCGGCACCCGCGGCGCTTTCGATGTCGACAAGCTGCGCTACGAGCGCATCATCATCATGACCGACGCCGATGTGGACGGCGCCCACATCGCCTCGCTGCTGATCACCTTCTTCTATCGGGAGATGCCCGGCCTCATCGAAAGCGGCCGCCTCTATCTGGCACAGCCTCCGCTCTACCGCCTGACCCAGGGCAGCGAGAGCGTCTATGCCATGGACGACCCCGACAAGGACCGGCTGATGAAGTCCCACTTCAAGGGCCGCGGCAAGATCGACGTCAGCCGCTTCAAGGGCCTGGGCGAGATGCCGGCCCGGCAGCTCAAGGACACCACCATGGACCCGGCCAAGCGCACCCTGCTGCGGGTGATGGTGGCCACCGAGGGCGACAAGAGCCTGGCGGCGGAGGAAAAGAAGGCCGCCGACATCATCGAGCGCCTGATGGGCCGCAAGCCGGAGGCGCGCTTCGCCTTCATCCAGGAAAACGCCCGCTTCGTCGAAGAGCTGGACATATAACAGGCTGTTGGCAGGCTGTTGGCAGGCTGTTGAATGAGCCAGTTTGGTGATTGACCTCGTGCTTCGAGACGGCCCGTTGGGCCTCCTCAGCATGAGGCCAATCAGTCCAACACCTTGCCTCACCCTGAGGAGCGGTTCGTAGAACCGCGTCTCGAAGGGTGGCGTACTCCCTGCAGACACTCTCTCCACAATCTGCTTGAGACTGTCCGGTCTGACCGACCCGGCCGCGGATACGTCAAATCGATTGCAAGCGCAATCGAACTGCCCCAAAGTGCGCAGTGATGGTTCCGCCGTTTCAACGGGACGGCGGATGAAAAGGGAACACGGTGCGGTCCGTCGATCCGCGACCAAAGCCGTGGCTGCCCCCGCAACTGTAAGCGGCGAGCGTGCACCCGATAAGGCCACTGATCCGGTAGGATCGGGAAGGCGGGTGCGAAGCGATGAGCCGCGAGCCAGGAGACCTGCCATCGCCGCGTTTGAAACCGGGACGGGGTGTTTCCGAGGGTTGGAATGGCATACAGAATCTACCCTGTTGGTTGTTCGGGCTTAACCACTCAGTTCTCGTCCCTCCTCTAAGACCAGAACTGGCCATGGCGACCCCTCCTCAATCATCCGATCGCAGCCATCGTATTGCCGTCTGCACAACCTGCCGGCCGGTGCCGACGGCATCGGCACCCGGCTGGGATTTGATCAGGCGCCTGCGGACAGCTCTCGGACCTGTAGCGCAGTCCGGTGTTGCGCAGGGCTTCTCGGTTTCCGGTATTGCCTGCATGGCCGGCTGCAACCGGCCCTGCACCGTCGCCTTCCAGGCCAGCGACAAGGCCACCTACCTGTTCGGCGACATCGACCCGGCCGACGACATCGATGCACTCGTCGCCTTTGCGAGGCTCTATGAGACCTCTGCCAACGGCTGGACCCGCTCCGGGGAGCGCCCCCCCGCCCTTGCCGGAAAGACGCTGGCCCGAGTGCCCGCCCTCAGCAGCATCGCCAATGCCGATGGAGAAATCGCGCCATGACGGATTCGTCCGGCAATCCGGCTGTGCTTCAGGCCGAGGGCCTTGCCTATCACGGGGAGTCCGGGCGCGCGCTTGTCCGCAATGCCAGCGTCACCGTCCGGGCCGGCGATATCGTCGCGATTGCCGGTCCCAACGGCGCCGGCAAATCGACGCTTCTGCGCATGCTCGCCGGGCTGCTGACCCCGACAAGAGGCGCGCTCCGCCTGTCCGGCAAACCCTTCGACAGCTACGCGCCCTTGGAGCGGGCCCGCCGCATCGCCTATGTCGGACAACTGGACGAACCGGACCGGCGCCTGACGGTCTACGACTACGTGGCCCTTGGGCGCATCCCGCACAAGACGAGTGTCTCCCGCGCGGCGCACCACCGCGTGGTCGAAGACGCGATCGCCGATCTTCAGCTTGCGGGCAAGGAGGCGAGCCGGCTCGGCCGGATCTCCGGCGGCGAGTTGCAGCGCGCGTCGGTCGCCCGGGCGCTGTGCCAGGAACCGGACATCCTGTTTCTCGACGAACCGACCAACCATCTGGACCCGAAGGCCAAGGGCACGCTGCTGTCCCTGGTCGCCGCCCGCGGGATCACCTGTCTCTGCGTGCTGCATGAACTGGCGCTGATCCCCAAACTGGCCAGCCACACCCTGCTGATGAACGGCGGCTATGTGGTGGCCGCCGGAGCGACAGCAGACGTGCTGACCACCAGCGCCGTGCGCCAGGTCTTCGGCGTCGACTTCCTGCATCTGGCGCACCCGACGGAGAACCGGCTGGTCTCGGTGCTGGATATCCCGGTCGACCGCAATCACACCACCCCCAACTGAAGGAGCCTTTCGATGAAGTACCTCATGCCGGTGCTGTTCAGCCTGGCGTTTGCCGGATCGGCCCAGGCCTTTCCCGTGACCGTCGACAACTGCGGTGAGCAACTGACCTTCGACAAGAGCCCCGAACGCCTGGTGGTCCACGACATCAACATGTCCGAAATGGCTTTCGCGCTCGGCCTGCAGGACAAGATGGTGGGCGTGACCGGGATTTCCGGCTGGTACAAGACTAGCCCGGAGTTCGAGATCAAGAGAGGCGACATCCCCGAACTGGCGCCCAAGTATCCGACGGTCGAAACCCTGGTGGCGGCCGCTCCGGACGCGTTCCTTGCCGGCTGGTACTATGGGATGAAGCCCGGTGGGGACGTCACCCCCGACACGCTGGCGGCCCACGGGATCAAGACCCTGATCCTTTCCGAGAGCTGCATCCACCTCAACAAGTCCCAGCCGCCGGCCTCCATGGATCTGCTCTACAAAGACGTTCTGCGTCTGGGCACGGTTTTCGGCAAGACGGCGGAGGCCGAAGCCCTGGTGGAGGGCTGGAAAACACAGCTTGCCGACATCACCGCCAAGATCGGTGACGCAAAGGGGACCCGGGTGTTCCTCTTCGACTCAGGCGAGGACAAACCCTTCACCGCGGGCAAATACGCCATCATCAACGCGATGATCGAAGCAGCCGGCGGCGTCAACGTCACCGGCGACATGGAAACCAGTTGGGGACGATCCTCGTGGGAAGCGGTCGCCGCGGCGAACCCTCAGTTCCTCATCCTGCTGGACTATCAGCAGGGCACCGGCGCTCAGGGTCTTCTCGACTGGCTGCGCACCCACCCGGCGATGAAGGAGACCGATGCCGTCAAAGCGGGGCGTTTCGTTGCGCTGCGCTATGAGGAACTGACTCCCGGCCCGGCCAACATCGCCGCCATCGCCAAGATTGCAGAGGCGATGAACCCCAAAGCCTTCTGATCGGCTTGTGTTCCGTCTGTCCTTTACGGCCGCGGCAGGGGTAGCGGGGCTTGCCGCACTCGCGCTCCTGTCCGTCGGCTGGGGGTCCACACCCATCGCGCTCGGGGATCTGCTGGCCGCCTTCGCCCGGGCGCTCGGACTGGCGGAAGGCACAGCGGCGACGCCGGTGGACCGGATCGTCATCGACCTGCGCACACCGCGGGCCCTGCTCGCCATCCTCGTCGGCGGGGGCCTCGGTGTGGTGGGCTGCCTGCTGCAGACCGTGACGCGCAACGACCTGGCCGATCCCTTTCTCTTCGGCCTCTCCTCCGGCGCCGCGGCCGGGGCGGTGTTCGTCATCACCGTGACCGGCGACCGGCTCGGCATCTGGACCCTGCCGCTGGCGGCCTTCTGCGGCGGCATGCTGGCGGCCCTGATCGTTCTGGCGCTGGTCCGCAGGATGGGCTTTCAGGGACCCGAGAAGCTGGTGCTGGCCGGGCTCGCGGTCTCCTTCCTGTTCACCGCGGTGACCAACTACATGGTCTTCGCCGGCGACCAGCGGGCCGCCCATTCGGTGCTGTTCTGGAGCCTCGGCGGCCTCGGCCTGGCGCGCTGGGAGAACCTGCCCCTGGTGTTCTTCGGCTTTGCCGCGCTGGCGGCATTCTCCGCCCTGCGGCACCGCCACCTTGATGCCCTGCTGGGCGGAGAGATGACGGCCACGAGCCTCGGCGTGAAAGCAGGCCGCTTTCGCCTCGAGGTCTTCCTGGTCTCGGCGTTCTCGACGGCGATCTTCGTGTCGGTGACGGGGGTGATCGGCTTCGTGGGCCTGATGGTGCCGCACATGGCACGCGCCCTGGTCGGGCCGCTGCACCGCGCGAACCTCCTGCTCTCCGCCCTCTTCGGCGCGCTGCTGCTGCTGTCGAGCGACCTTGTCGCGCGGGTGCTGCTGGCCCCTCAGGAGCTGCCGATCGGCATCATCACGGCGTCCATCGGCGCGAGCTTCATCTTTGTGATGCTGCTCCAGCGCCGATTCAATTGAAGGCGACCGGAAGCCCACTGCTCCATGCTCGGCACAGAGCAGCAGGTCGGTTCCGATTTAAAGTGAGTGGAAAGCGCCTTAGGCGGCGTTCTCCAGGCTCATCCCGAACCAGAGGCGCCGGACGGCCTGGGCGGCGTCGGCGTCGGTCTCGTAGACGCCGAGGCAGCGCCGGTCGCGGCGGCCGTCGGCATCGATGAAGTAGAAGCCGACGCTCCAGGTGTCGGCCTTGTTCTTTTCAACTGCAACGGTCGCCCGGACCGGTGCGTCGAGGGCAATATCCATGAGTCTGTCGTCCAATAGTTCCGCGCTACCCCCTGCCCGGCGGGGAGTCGGCCGGCGCTGCCTCTGCCGAGGCACAACGTCCGCCAAGAAGACTCCGACAACCGGTAACAGCGGCAGACTGCAAGTGCGCTAACGAACTCTCCGCGTCAAGGTGGCTCGCCCGCTTCTTCGTCAAGCCGGCCATGCGTTAACCGCATGGAACAAGCGCGCGGACCGCCGGTCGTCCTCAGCCCTGAAGCCAGCGGCGCATGGCGGCGGTGACCGGCTCCGGCCGCTCGATGGTGGCCAGGTGGCCGCAGTCCTCCACCACCACCAGCTCCGACCCGGCGATGGCCGCGGCCATGGCCTCGTGGTCGGCCAGCGGGGTCAGCGCATCCTGCCGCCCACAGAGGATCAGGGTGGGCACCGTGATGCCGGCCAGGGTCTCGGTATGGCTGCGCCGGGTCATGATGGCGCGTTGCTGGGACAGGAAAGCATCCTTGCCCACCCGCTCGGCCATGCCCATGACGACAGCGGTCAGGGCTTCGTCCGCCATCCGGTCGGGATGGATGAACAGCGGCAGGAGGCGTGGCGTCACGCCCTTGAACTGCCCCTTCTGAGCCAGCTCGATCAGCCCGCGGCGGCGCGCCGTCTGCTCCTCCGTGTCGCCCTGGGCCCGGGTGTCGATCAGCGCCAGCTTCTCGACCCGCTCCGGCGCACGGGCCATCAGCTCCAGCGCGACATAGCCGCCCATGGAGAGCCCCGCCAGGTAGAAGCGCTCCGGCATGGCCGCGAGGACGCTCTCGACCATGGCCTCGGCGGAATCCTGGGTGGTAAAGTCCGCCACCCAACAGTCGGCCATGTCGGAGAGCCTGGCGACCTGATGCTCCCAGAGGGCGGCATCGCAGAGCAGACCGGGCAGCAGCGCGAGCGGAAGTCTTTCAGCCATCGTTTCTTTCTTTGCTTGCGAGGGGAACAGCGGGGTGATTGCGGTGACGGGAGGCCCTATGCCCGTCGCGCGGGTGGCCTGTTGGATTGCAGCCCGCCGAGCCAGACAAGCGCGGCTTCGGTATCGGTGATATGGGCCCCGGCCGCCGCCATGCGATGCAGGGCGACCGCCTTGTTCAGCGGCACCCGGGAAGCGACGGCATCGCCCACGAGATGCACGGCAAAGCCTTGTTCAAGAAGGCAGAGCACGGTCTGCTGCACACAGACATGCGCCTCCATCCCGGCGACCATCAGCGTCCGAAGGCCAAGCCCGGAGAGGACATCGCGGAAACCGCCCTCGCGCGGCGCGGCGAACGCCGTCTTCTCGAAGATGCACTCCTCTGCCACGTGCCGGCGCAACTCGGGAACTGTGGGGCCCAGGCCCTTCGAGTATTGCTCGGTCGCCAGAACCGGAAGGCCCGCCGCCTCCGCCGCCGACAGCAGCCTTGAGATTCGCGCCACGACCGCTGCGCTTTCCGGGATGGCCGGCGCCAAGCGCGTCTGCAGATCAACGACAAGCAGCCCGAGCGTTTTGCTGACAACCGCAGGCTGCACTATCGTCGTATCAGAAATATTAACCATAATACGACCAGGATATAGGAACATTATTATAATGGACAATGAGAACTGCCGGCCAATTCAAGACGACGATTTCCAATGATTGACATGTTGTCGGTTTTTCTTATGATCCGCCCGAGCCGCGAATGGATGAATTCGATCGGCGTTCGCACTTCAAGAAGACAACGAGCTGCATGACGTTTGAAGATCTTGGACTGAGTCCAGAGGTCCTGAAAGCTGTCGAGGAAGTCGGTTACACCACCCCGACACCGATTCAGGAAAAGGCCATCCCGGTCGTATTGATTGGTCGCGATGTCCTGGGCTGCGCCCAAACCGGCACCGGCAAGACTGCCTCCTTCACCCTTCCGATGATCGATATCCTTTCGCGCGGGCGCGCGCGGGCGCGGATGCCGCGCTCCCTGATCATCGCGCCGACCCGCGAGCTGGCGGCCCAGGTGTCGGAGAACTTCGAGCTTTACGGCAAGTACGGCAAGCTCTCCATGGCGCTGCTCATCGGCGGCTCCTCCTTCGTGGAGCAGGAGCAGAAGCTGGACCGTGGCGTCGACGTGCTGATCGCCACGCCGGGGCGCCTCATCGACCTCTTCGAGCGTGGCAAGATCCTGCTCGCCGACGTGAAGATCCTGGTGATCGACGAGGCCGACCGCATGCTGGACATGGGCTTCATGCCGGATGTCGAGCGCATCGTCGGCCTGCTGCCGAAGATCCGGCAGACCCTGTTCTTCTCCGCCACCATGCCGCCGGAAATCCGGCGCCTGGCGGACAGCTTCCTGATGAACCCGAAAGAGATTTCGGTGGACCCGCCAACCTCCGCCGCGGAGACCGTGACCCAGGGCCTGCTCAAGGTCGACGGCGCGGCCAAGGAAAAGCGCGCCGCCCTGCGCGCCTTGATCCGCAGCGAAGACGTCAAGTCGGCGCTGGTGTTCTGCAACCGCAAGCGCGACGTGGATATCGTCTTCCGCTCCATGCAACGCCACGGCTTTTCCGTGGCCGCCCTGCACGGCGACATGGCTCAGCCGGTGCGCATGGACACCCTGCAGTCCTTCAAGGACGGCAGCGTCCAGTTCCTGGTCTGCTCCGACGTGGCGGCCCGCGGCCTGGACATCCCCGCCGTCTCTCATGTCTTCAACTTCGATGTGCCCTCCAATTCCGAGGACTACATCCACCGCATCGGGCGCACCGGCCGTGCCGGGCGCAGCGGCAAAGCCTTCACTCTGGCGCTCAGGGACGAGAGCAAATACCTCTCCGCCGTGGTCCGGTTGATCGGCAAAGAGATTCCCCAGGTCACCCTGGACGAGGTCGGCGGCTGGCAGGCCGGGGCCAGCGAGGCTTCGCGTGGCGGACGGCGCCGGCGCGGCGGCCGCGGCGAAGAGGGCGAGCGGCGCGGTTCTTCCCGGCGTCCCTCCAGGCGCTCACGCAGCGCAGCGGAGGACCGCGAAGACCAAGGCGCGCGCGATGTCGTCCCCTTCGAGGGAACGCCGCGGGCGAGCGACGGCGAAGAGGCGACGCCCAAGGCGGCGAACAGCCAGCCGCCGCGGCAGGACCGCAGCCGGAAGCCGAAGGGCGGCAGCCTTGCCCCGGGCGAGACGGCCTTCGGCGATCATATCCCGGCCTTCCTGCTGCGCCCCGCCAAGGTCGCTTGAGGATGTGAATTGAAATAAGCGCTCTTATTTCAATAACTTCCCACAGTCATTCCCACTCATATCGTCACCCTCGGGCTTGTCCCCCATAGCTTTTGGGGCTCCATGGAAAGACCGAGACCCGGACCGCGATGGATTGCCGGAACAAGATGCTATGTGGGTTGGCGGCGACGGGATCGGCTATCTTTTAGGTCGGCAAACCAGGAAAGATAGGAGCGATC
>NZ_JANQOI010000027.1 GCF_028289705.1 Pelagibius sp. | reverse complement strand
TCGGACCAGGTGAATCTGCTCTAATTCTTAAGTGTAGAGCGGATTCACATGTTTAGACGCAAACACGGAAGTGTTTCCGTCTAAACATGATCCGCTCTAATGTCCCTATTCGACAGCAGTCGAGAGTCCCTAGGAATTTTTACAACGCAAACTAGCGTATTTGACTAGTAAATCCCGCGCTCACTATACCGAAAATTTAGATCCGCCTTGCGATAGTTGAGCATCGGCAGGAGATGGTCCGCTTACGCGAATCCACGCCCCACCAACGATCCGGAGGGCGACGGCCGGCCGCCAGACCACGAAGGCGGCGCGGAAACGGATCGGCTCCTCCGCCATGCGAGCGGCGTTCCTACCCAACTCCGGGAACCGAGGACGTGAGATCATGACCGAAGCCAGGCGCGTCTTGGTGATCGACGATGAGGACAGCGTGAGGGCCATGGTCGAGGCGGCGCTTTCCCATGCCGGCTACAAGGTGCTCTGCGCCGAGAACGGGACCGAGGGGCTGAAGGTTCTGGATTCGCAGCAGGTCGATCTGGTGATCACGGACATCCTGATGCCGGAGAAGGAGGGGGTCGAAACCATCGTCGAGATCCGGCAGAAGACGCCGGACCTGCGGATCATCGCCATGTCCGGCGGCGGCCGGGTGCACAACATGGAGCCGCTGAAGATCGCCGGCGGGATCGGCGCCGATGTCCTGCTGCCAAAGCCTTTTGACCTGGCCAAGCTGCTTGGGGTCGTGGAGTCGGTGCTGCTGGACGGGCCGAACCGGGCAGCCCCTGGGAAGACGGCTTCCTGATGTCCGCGACACCGCCGAACGAGCCCGCCGCCTCCGGCGACCCCGGGGAGGCCAAACCCTCCGAGGCTTCGCAGTTCGATAGCTGGCTGATGCATATTGCCGCCGTCCGCGATTCGGAGGAGAGCCTGGCCGCGGGGCAGATCCACCTGCTCAACACTGAGGCCCTTCAGAAGCGCATGGGCGAAGACTGGCCGAGCTTTGCCGACCGCCTTCACGAGATCGTCAAGCTCGAGCTGAAGGACCGGCTGGGCCCCAGCGACATCTTCTCGCGGAACGAGCTCGGCTCCTACGTGATCGTCTTCAACGACTGCTCGGAGGTCGAGGCGCGGCTGAAGGCGGCGCGGATCTCGGAGCAGATTCTCGAGCGGCTGCTCGAGGAGAACAAGGCGGATGACCTGGAAAGCCTCGCCATCCAGAGGCTGGTGGTGCAGGCGGACGGTTCCGTTGCCGCGAAGGCCCTGGAAAGCGCCGAGGCCCTGGCCGCCATGCTGGGCGAGGCGGAGCAGATCAACGCGCCGGAGACCTACACCACCGCCGATGCCGTCGCCGGCCGCCGCGCCCTGGCGAAGGACGAGGCCGCCCATCTCGTGGGCGAGGTCGAGCACGAGTTCGACCGGCTCGAACTGAAGGCCGCCGGCGATGCGGCGGCAAATACCACCGAACAGTTCTGCAAGCTGCTCGGCCAGCTCCAGACGATCGAAGAGTCGATGATGGTCAAGGCGCCGGCCTTCGGCCCCGGCCAGACAGAGGCACCCAGCCGTGCGCCCACACAGCCGGAGGCAACGAAGCCCGTCCTCGCAAGGGTTCAGCAGGCCAAACAACACGCCGAGGAAAAGATCGACCGGATGAAGGCGCCTGCCGCAAAGGCCGCCCAGGAGCCCACCGTCAAAACGGCGCTGGACGTCGAGTTCGGCTACCGCCCCATGTGGCACGCCCAGAGCAACAAGATCGGCGTCTACATGAGCGAAGCCAACCTGGTCGATGAGGCCGGGCAGCCGCTGAACACCGGATGGGCGGACCGCAATCAGGAGGCCGGCATCCTCGCTGTCGCCAACCGCCTGGCGCTGCGCAAGGTGCGCCAGGACCTGGCCGAGGCGGAGGCCAAGGGTATCTCCAACATCACCATGGTCCCGGTCCATTTCTCCACGCTGCAGCGGCACCGCAGCCGCGAGGAATATCTCAAGCTCTGCAGCTACCTGCCGGAAGATTCGCGAAGCGGGCTGTGCTGGGAAATCCTGGGCTCCCACGCCCAGGCCTGGGCGCAGCAGATGGCTGCCGCCATCAAGCCTCTGAAGCCCTTCGGCCGCGCCGTCTTTCTGCGGATCAGCAACCTCCAGACCACCATCGCCGAGGTCCGCAGGAACGTGCATTTCCTGCGGCCGGCCGGCGTTAACGCCATCGGCGTCGACGTTTCGACGCTGCGCGGCACGGAGGCGGAGTTGCTGCGTCTCCTCGAAGGGATCGCCGAATTGGCCGAGAAGAATGGGCTGACCAGCTACGGCCGCGGATTCGAATCCTTGAGCATGACCATCTCGGCGGCCTGCATGGGCTACCAGCTGATCGCCGGGCCGTCCATCGCCGAACCGGTGAAGCGCCCGGAGTGCCTCCAAAAGACCGCGATGGAGGACATCTACGGCCGCGGCCTCTTCGCTGCGGCGGCCAGCCAAGCCTAACCCGAACTCTACCCCCCTTCCCAGTCCCGTAACGTCCCTCCAATACCTTTGCTCCAAAAGGTAGCAAAGCCGGGCATGTCCGTCTCGGTTTAGAAGCAGCCGTTAGCCCGAGGCCATGAATAGATGAGGACGGAACGTCTACCAAAAACCCTATGGATATCATAAGAAAACTAATTAGCGAAATTGGCTAACAACTTTGCGCTTTATTTAACCAGAACTTTAGTATTGACCTGTTAAAGTTGAAACTGCCATTCAACGACCATCGCAGAGTCGCAAGCACTTGGATGGATCGGGGAAATTGGGGCATGACCGGGGCCAAATGTGTCTTGGTGATCGATGACGAGGACAGCGTAAGGTCAATGATCGAAACTGCGCTTACAGGGGCCGGCTACCAGGTCTTCTCCCGGGCTAACGGGACCGAGGGCCTGGAGACCCTTGAGACCCAGACGGTCGACCTCGTTCTGACGGACATTCTGATGCCGGAGAAGGAAGGGGTCGAAACCATCGTCGAGATCCGCCAGAGGTTCCCGAATGTACGGATCATTGCCATGTCCGGCGGCGGCCGCACACAGAACATGCAGCCGCTGAAGATTGCCGGCGATCTCGGCGCCGACGTTCTCTTGGCCAAACCCTTCGACCTCGACAACCTGCTGGCAATTGTCGAGTCGGTGATCCTCCAGGGGCCACGCCGCTGCGGACCAGCGGACGCCTCATAGCCCTGAGCTGACGGCCAGCGAGCGAACTGGATCAGGTGAACGATATGGCCAGCCCTTCGAAACCGCTTTACGAGCAGCCTTCGCCAGCCGAAGAAACCGCAGCAGCCAAAGCCCCGGACGAATCCTCCCGGACACAGTTCGAAGGCTGGCTCAAACACCTAGCCGACACCAAGGAGCCGCAGGAAGGCGTCGTCGCCGGACGGGTTCTCTTGCTCGATACGGACGCGCTGCAGGAGCGCATGGGCGATCGCTGGCCGCGTTTTGCCGACCGCGTGCACCATGTCATCAGGATGGAACTCAAGGCGCATCTGGGTCCGAGCGATCTCTTCACCCGGAACCAGAACGGCTCCTACGTGATCGTCTTCAACAACTGCTCGGAGGTGGAAGCGCGCCTCAAGGCGGCGATGATCTCCGAACAGATCCTGGAAACGCTGCTCGGCGAGGATGAAGCAAAAGATCTGGAGACCCTCGGCATCCAGAGGCTCGTCGCCAAGGCGGACGGCTCCGTCGCGGCCGAGGCGCTGGAGAGCACCGACACCCTGGTGGCGATGCTGGACGAAGCGGAAGAGAGGACCGGCGGCTCCTCAACCTTCACCGCCGCCGAGGCAGCCGCGGGAAGCCGCGCGCTGACCCCCGAGGAAGTCTCCTATCTTCTGGGAGAGATCGAGCACGAATTCGATCAGCTTGAGCTGAATGGCGACAACCCGGAAGGATTGGCCGCGACTGTAGGTCGCTATGGGAAGCTACTGGATCAGCTCCACGAAATCGAAGACTCCATGCTGATCAAGGCACCGGCCTTCGGGGTCGGCCTCGAACCCGTGGCAGATGACCAGGCGAATCGGTCGTCGGGACCCGTGAACCCGGTTCTTGCGAGAGTGGGGCTCGCGATACAGCATGCCGAGCGCCAGATCGACCGGTTTCGGGTATCGGACGCAACCGTCTCGGACCCTTCGACCGGCGGCGCGGCACCCAAGGTCGAGTTCGTCTGCCGGCCCATGTGGCATGCCCAAAGCAACAAGATCGGCGTCTACCTGACCGAGGCGGTCGTGGTGAGTGGCGACGGGACGCCCCTGAACATCAATGGAATGGACAGCAACCAGGAAGCCTCTGTCCTGGCGGTCGTGGACCGCCTGGCGCTGCGCAAGGTGCGCCGGGATCTGGCCGAGGTCGCGGCCAAGGGCATCTCCAGCATCACCATGGTCCCAATTCACCTCTCCACCCTACTGAGGCATCGCAGCCGCGAGGACTATCTGAAGCTCTGCAGCCACCTTCCGGACAACGCGCGCAACGCGCTCTGCTGGGAAATCGTCGATGCCGATGCGCGGACCTGGACGCCGCAGATGAAGGCGGCGATCGGACCACTGAAGCCCTTCGGGCGCGCCGTCTTTCTGCGTATCGCCGATCCGCAGGCCAACATGCCCGTGGTTCGCCGCAACCTGCATTGCCTGCGGGCCGCGGAGGTTCAGGCCATCGGCGTCGACGTTTCGACGCTGCGCGGCACGGAGGCGGAGGTGTTCCGTCTTCTCGAAGAAATTGCCGAGTTGGCCGAGACCAACGGGATGACCTGTTACGGCAGGGGGTTCCGTTCGCTCAGCATGACAATTTCAGCGGTCTGCATGGGCTATCAACTGATCGCAGGCCAGGCCATCGCGGACCCGGTTCCACACCCGGAATGCCTCCATACGACAGCCATGGAGGACATCTACGGCCGCGACCTCTTCGCCGCCACGACCGGCCACAACCTGAACGCCTTTGCCTTGTCCGCGGCCGGGCCGAAGCGCGGCCGCGAACCTCGCTACTCCGCGGCTTCCTGATAGGCCTCCATCGGCGGGCAGGTGCAGACCAGGTGGCGGTCGCCGGCGACGTTGTCGATGCGGCCCACCGGCGGCCAGAACTTGTCGGCCATGGCACCGTCCAGCGGGAAGAAGGCACGATCCTTGGAATAGGGCCGCTCCCAGTCCGCCATCAGCAGGTGGTGGGTGTGGGGCGCGTTGTGCAGCAGGTTGTCCTGGGCGTCTGCCGCGCCGGACTCGACCTCGGCGATCTCCTTGCGGATGGCGATCATGGCATCGCAGAAGTGGTCCAACTCCCGCTTGGCCTCGCTCTCCGTCGGCTCGATCATCAGGGTGTCGGCCACCGGGAAGGACATGGTGGGGGCATGATAGCCGTAGTCGACGAGGCGCTTGGCGACGTCTTCCACGGTGATGCCGCAGGCCGCCTTGATATCGCGCAGGTCGATGATGCACTCATGCGCCACCATGCCGTTCTGGCCGGTGTAGAGCACCGGATAGTGAGGCGCCAGGCGCTGGGCGATGTAGTTGGCGTTGAGGATCGCAAGCTGGGTCGCCCGGGTCAGCCCCTCGGCCCCCATCATGGCGATATAGGCCCAGGAGATGGTCAGGATCGAGGCCGAACCCCAGGGCGCCGCAGCGATGGCGCCGATGGTCTCGCCCTCGCCCGCCGCCGGGTTGACCCCCTTGACCACCGGATGGTCCGGCAGGAAGGGGGCGAGGTGCGCGCGCACCCCGATGGGCCCGACGCCGGGCCCGCCGCCGCCGTGGGGAATGCAAAAGGTCTTGTGCAGGTTCATGTGGGAGACGTCGGCGCCGATCTCCGCCGGCTTGCAGATGCCCAAGAGGGCGTTGAGGTTGGCGCCGTCCATGTAGACCTGGCCGCCGTGGTCGTGGATGACGGTGCAGATCTCGCGGATCGCCTCCTCGAAGACGCCGTGGGTCGAGGGATAGGTCACCATGAGGGCGGCGAGCCGCTCGCCGTGTTCGGCGGCCCGGGCCTTCAGGTCGGCGACGTCGACATTGCCCTCGTCGTCGCAGGCCACGACGACCACCTTGAGCCCCGCCATGGTCGCCGAGGCGGGGTTGGTGCCGTGGGCCGAGGAGGGAATGAGGCAGATGTCGCGTTGCCCCTCTCCGCGGCTTTCGTGGTACTTGCGAATGGTCATCAGGCCGGCGTATTCGCCCTGGGAGCCGGCGTTGGGCTGCAGTGAGACGGCAGCAAAGCCGGTCGCCGCGCAGAGCATGCCTTCCAGCTCGTCGAAGAGCTGGTGATAGCCCTGGATCTGGTCCAGCGGCGCGAAGGGATGGATCTCGGCGAACTCCGGCCAGGACAGCGACTGCATCTCCGTGGTCGCGTTCAGCTTCATGGTGCAGGAGCCGAGCGGGATCATCGAGCGGTCGAGGGCGATGTCCTTGGCCTGCAGGCGCCGTAGGTAGCGCAGCATCTCGGTTTCGGCGTGATAGAGGTGGAACACCGGATGGGTGAGGTAGGCACTGCTGCGCACCAGCGCCGCCGGGACGCCCTGCCTGGCCTCGCCGTCGAGCTCCGCGACCTGGGGTACCGCGGCGCCGAAGCCGGCGAAGATGCGGAACAGCCGCTGGATATCGCCGCGCACCGTGGTCTCGTCAAGGGAGATGCCGAGGCGCCCGGAATCGATCAGGCGCAGGTTGATGCCGGCCTCCCGCGCCTTGGCCAGCATCACCTCGGCACGGCCGGGCAACCTGAGGGTCAGGGTGTCGAAAAAGGTCTCGTTCTCCACCCGAACGCCGAGGCGCTGAAGCCCGGCGGCCAGGATGCCGGTGAAGCGCTGCACCCGCCGGGCGATGCGCTGGATGCCGTCGGGGCCGTGATAGACCGCGTAGAGGGCGGCGATGATGGCCAGCAGGACCTGGGCGGTGCAAATATTGCTGGTCGCCTTCTCCCGGCGGATGTGCTGCTCGCGGGTCTGCAGGGCCATGCGCAGGGCCGGCCGGCCCTGGGCGTCGACCGAAACCCCGATCAAACGCCCGGGCACCGAGCGCTTGTAGGCATCGCGCGTCGCGAAGAAGGCGGCATGGGGGCCGCCGCAGCCCATGGGCACGCCGAAGCGCTGGGCCGAACCGACCACGATGTCGGCACCCATCTCCCCGGGCGGGGTGATCAGGGTGAGCGCCAGCAGGTCGGTGGCCACGACGGCCAGGGCCTTCTGGGCATGCAGTTTTTCGACGATCGGCGTCAGGTCGCGCAGATGACCGTAGGTGCCGGGGTATTGCAACAGGGCGCCGAAGACCTCGCGCCCCTCCAGGTCGCTCTCGGGATTGCCGACGAGAATCTCGATGCCCATGGAGGCGGCGCGGGTCTGCATCACCGCCAGGGTCTGGGGGTGGCAGTCGTCGGCGACGAAGAAACTCTCGGATTTGGACTTGGAAACCCGATGCGCCATGGCCATGGCCTCGGCCGCCGCCGTCGCCTCGTCCAGCAAGGAAGCGTTGGCGATCTCCAGCCCCGTGAGATCGATGACCATCTGCTGGAAGTTGAGCAGCACTTCCAGCCGGCCCTGGCTGACCTCGGCCTGATAGGGCGTATAGGCGGTGTACCAGCCGGGGTTCTCCAGCACCCGCCGCTGAATGACGCCGGGCAGGATGGTGCCGTAGTAGCCCATGCCGATCATCGAGGTCATGATCTGGTTGCGGTGGGCCATGGCGCGCAGATCGCCCAGAGCGTCGCGTTCGCTGCGCACCTCGGGCAGCGGCATCGGTCCGTCGCTGCGGATCGAGGCCGGCACCGTCTTGTCGATCAGCGCCTCCAGCGAGTCGAGGCCCAGCGCCTCCAGCATCTCGTCGATCTGCGGTTCGCCGGGGCCGATGTGGCGGCGGATAAAGTCGTCCCTGACCTCAAGATCCGCCAGACTGCTCTCTGCTTCGCTCATGCTTGTCTCCTGTTTGCCGGGCTGGCTTGCCAAGCGCCTTTTTCAACGCAGAAACCGGCTGCGCTGAAGCCTATCCTTCGACGAAGGACTTATAGGCGGCGGCGTCCATCAGATCCGCCACCTGGCCGGGATCCGACAGCTTCATCTTGAAGAACCAGCCGCCGCCCTCGGCATCGCTGTTCACCTGGCCCGGTTCCTCGGTCAGGGCCTCGTTCACCTCCAGCACCTCGCCGTCGGCCGGGGCATAGATCTCGCTGGCGGCCTTGACCGATTCCACCACCGCGGCCTCGCTGCCCTTCTCCAACTGCTTGCCCACATCGGGCAGTTCGATGAAGACGATGTCGCCGAGCTGCTCCTGGGCGTGGTCGCTGATGCCGACGGTGGCGACATCGCCCTCGACAGCCAGCCACTCGTGATCCTCGGTGTAGACGTGTCCGCTCATGACTCAGGTCCCCCTGTTCTCAGCCTCTGTAGTAATTGTGTTGGACAAAGGGCATCGCCGCCACCCGGCAGGGCAACAGCTTGCCGCGCACTTCCGCTTGCAATTCGGTTCCTTCGGCCGCCGCTGCGGCGGCCACATAGCCCATGGCGACGGGCGCGCCCAGCGTCGGCCCGAAACCGCCGGAGGTGACATGCCCGACGTCCTGGCCGGCGCCGTCCTTCAGGCGCGTGCCTTCGCGCATCGGCGCGCGCCCCTCCGGGCGCAGGCCGACACGGCGGCGCGGCGGCCCCTCGGCAAGCTGTTTGAGGATGGTCTCGGCACCGGGAAAACCGCCTTCGGCACGCCGGCGCTTCTGGATCGCCCAGGCCAGGTCGGCCTCGATGGGGCTGGTGGTGCGGTCGATGTCGTGGCCGTAGAGGCAAAGTCCGGCTTCCAGGCGCAGCGAGTCCCGCGCGCCGAGGCCCGAGGCCTCCACCTCCGGCTCCCCCAGCAGCAAACGGGCCAGATCTTCGGCCCGCTCGGCGGGCACGGAGATCTCGTAGCCGTCCTCGCCGGTATAGCCGGAGCGGCTGGCCCGGCAGGGAATGCCGGCGATCTCGACCGGTTCGGCCTGCATGAAGCGCATGGTCTCGATCCCGGGCGCATGGCGCGCCAGAACCGCCGACGCGGCGGGCCCCTGCAGGGCGATCAGCGCCCTCTCCTCCTCGACCGTCAGTCGGGCATCGCCCGAGAGGTGGGCCTGAAGGTGGGCGATGTCCTCGGCCTTGCAGGCGGCATTGACCACCAGGCTCAGCCAATCGCCCTGGTTGCTGATCATCAGGTCGTCGAGGATCCCGCCGTCGGGGGCGGTGAAATAGCTGTAGCGCTGCCGGTTGGGCCCGAGCGCGGCCAGCTCGGCGGGCACCAGGGCCTCCAACACGGCCACGCGGTCGTCGCCTTCCAGGCGAAGCTGGCCCATATGGGAGACGTCGAACAGCGCCGCCTGGGTCCGCGCCTGTTTGTGCTCGGCCATAATACCGGCGGCATACTGGACCGGCAGCGCATAGCCCGCAAAGGGCACCATCTTGCCGCCCAGTTCCTGGTGCAAGGCGTATAGCGGTGTGTGTCTCGCCCCGGATTCGCTTTCCTGCATCGCTCCCAGCTCCCTCGACAGAGTTCAGTCCGACCGCAGCCACCGTTTTGTCGGCGACTCCGGCCCCTTCTGTCATGGATACCTGAGAGATTCGCCGGAAGCGCGCCCATGCGCGCGGGCCGGTTTACTCCTTCGGTGAGGCGCTAGCATCCGCCGGATGCCGCGACCACTTTCCAGAATTGCCTCCCCCTTGCGGTCCTTTTGCCTGAGAGTTTCCGGGGCGGTTGCTCCTTCGGCGCCGGTCCGTCTTCGAGACCGGTCTCTCCCGCAAGGGATCACTGGCGGCAAGTCGGCACATCTCGGCACCGCCCTGCCTGAGGGAGAAGCTAGCCGCTCAGGCCGCCGAATTCAACCGCCAGCGCTTCACGCCCCCGTGTGGACGATATGCGGTCAGCGGTTGGCGCGGTTGTAGCGCAGCTCTTCCGGCGTCAGTTCCAGGCCGATGTAGATCCGGTAGTCCGAACCGTCTTCGCCCCTGGCCAGGGGAATGATCTGGCCGATCTCCTCCAGGCCGGAAACCCGCGTGCGGTTGCCGGGAAAGGGAATGGCGATATCGAAGGACTCCCGCGCCAGCACGGCCTGGTTGGTCCGGGCCACGGCGACAAAATAGCGGATATTGGCCAGGCGATCGGCGTTGGCCGGCCCCCGGGAGGCGACGACCCGCACCTGCAGATCGACGTCGACCTCCGCATCGTCGTACTCGCAGACCAGCCGGGCGGGTTCCACCTCCGCCTCGAAGAGCACATCGGTCAGGTCGCGGCCCAGGCCGCTGAACTTCACCTGCTTGGCGGCATCGGTCAGCACCACCACCTCGGGGCAGGGTTTCGGGGCCTCGTCGGTAGCGCAGGCCGCCAGCAGCGTGAGCGCGGCGGCAGCAAGCAGCGCCGGGGAGGCCCGAAAGGCAGTCGATCGCAGAGAAAGGCTCGGCATCAGGGCTCGCGGAGGAGAAAAGGTCTCAGTCCGGGGTTGGTCTGCCAGGCCGCGGCTTCACAGCTTGGCATGGCTACCATCGCAAAGCGGTTGGTTGCCGCTGGCCTTGCAGCCGCAAAAGAAAACGTCCTTGGCGGCCGGCGCCTCGTACATCACCGGCGTGATCCCCGTACCCGAGTGCGAGCCGTCGCAGAACGGCTGGGTCTGGCTGCGCCCACAGGCGCACCAGAAGTACTTCTTGCCCGCCTCCACCTGGACCTTGTAGGGCTCTTTCTGGGCGGGGATGGGATCCGTCATGAAGCCTTCCTTCTGCTGACCGGCTGTACTACTGTCCGCGGGGCTTGGCGAGGCACACCGCCGACTCGCGGACTCGGCATTTCGATGCCTCGGCGGACTTTAGGGAACCGCCGCCCGGGCCACAAGTGCCGCCTTTGGGGCCCCGGGCCAGGCCCGCCATGGCCCCAGAAGCGGCCGATGGCGGCCGATGCTGCAATTCGCCCTTGCATGCCGGGGCAAGAGGCCCCTGAAGTATTGTTTATGGGAAATATCGTTTACGGGAAGCACCTCTTTTGGAAAGACCACGGACCGACAGCATGAGCAAGACGCCGCTTACCGTTCTCTTGGCCAATCCGCGCGGCTTCTGCGCCGGGGTAGAGCGGGCCATCGAAATCGTCGAACGGGCGCTTCACAAGTACGGTGCCCCGGTCTACGTGCGTCACGAGATCGTGCACAACCGCTTCGTCGTCCAGTCCCTGGAGGCCAAGGGGGCCGTCTTCGTCGAAGAGCTGACGGAGGTGCCGCCGGATGTGCCTGTGATCTTTTCCGCCCACGGCGTTCCCAAGGAGGTTCCGGCCGAGGCGGAGCGGCGCAATCTCTTCTATCTCGATGCCACCTGCCCGCTGGTCAGCAAGGTTCACCGGGAGGCCGAGCGCCACGCCCGATTCGGACGCCAGATCCTGCTCATCGGGCATGCCGGCCATCCGGAAGTGGTCGGCACCATGGGCCAGGTCCCGGAAGGTTCGATCCTGCTGATCGAAGACGTGGCGGCGGTGGAGACCCTCGAGGTCAAGGACCCGACAAACCTGGCCTATATCACCCAGACCACCCTCTCGGTCGACGATACGGCCGAGATCATCGCGGCCCTGCGGCGGCGCTTCCCCGAGATTCACGGGCCCAAGAAAGAAGACATCTGCTATGCGACGACCAACCGCCAGGAGGCGGTGAAGTCGATTGCGCGGAACTGCGATGCCCTGCTGGTGGTGGGGGCGCCGAACTCCTCCAATTCCCAGCGCCTCGTCGAAGTGGCCCGGCGGGAGGGCTGCGAGACCGCGCTTCTGGTGCAGCGTTCCGAAGACATCGACTGGGAGAGCTTGCGCGGCATCTCCACCCTGGGGCTGACTGCCGGTGCCTCGGCGCCGGAAATCCTGGTCGAGGAGGTGCTGGAGGCCTGCCGCCTGCATTTCGATGTCGAGATCCAGGAGGTCAGCGGCGCCGTGGAAGACGTGATCTTCAAGCTGCCCAAGGCCCTGATCGGCACCGCCGCCAGCGCCTGAGCCGACGCCCGGCAAGCGCCAACCCCACCGGACCGCCTCTCCTTTCAGCCCAGCGTCACCCATGGCCGTTTACACCGAAGTTTCCGCCGAAGAGCTGGCCTGTTTCGTGGCCGACTACAACCTGGGCGAACTGCTGTCCTTCAAAGGCATCGCCGAGGGGGTGGAGAACTCCAACTACCTGCTGCAGGCGGAAAAGGGCACCTTCATCCTGACCCTCTATGAGAAGCGGGTGGCGGCGCATGACCTGCCGTTTTTTCTCGGTCTCATGGAGCACCTCGCCGCCCGCGGTATCCACTGTCCCCTGCCCCTGCATGCCGCCGACGGCAAGGCGCTGCGCGAACTCTGCGGCCGGCCGGCGGCGCTGATCTCCTTTCTGGAGGGTCTCTGGCCGCGGCGTATCCAGACCTTTCATTGTGCCGCCCTGGGGGCGGCCATGGCGCGCATGCACCTGGCCGGCGCCGACTACGAGCTGCGCCGCGAAAACGCGCTCTCGGTGGGCGGCTGGCGCCCCTTGCTGGACGCCTGTGCGCCGCGGGCCGACGAGATCCGGCCGGGCCTGGCAGAAGCGCTGGACCGCGAGCTGAGCGCGCTGGAAGCGCAGTGGCCCGAGGCCCTGCCCGCCGGGGTCATCCACGCCGACCTCTTTCCCGACAACGTCTTCTTCCGCCGCGAGCGGCTCACCGGGATCATCGACTTCTACTTCGCCTGCAACGACTTCTTCGCCTACGACCTGGCGATCTGCCTCAACGCCTGGTGTTTCGAACAGGACAACGCCTTCAACATCACCAAGGCACGGATGCTGCTGCAGGCCTATTCGCGCGAGCGGCCCTTCTCCGATCAGGAACTGGAGGCCCTGCCGCTGCTGGCCCGCGGCTCCGCCCTGCGCTTCCTGCTGACCCGGCTCTACGACTGGCTGCACCACCCCGAGGGCGCCTTCGTGAAGCCCAAGGACCCCTTGGAGTACTGGAAAAAGCTGCAGTTTCACCAGGGCGTGCGGGGACCAAGCGCCTATGGATTGGACCTGTGAATCCGCAGGCTTGAAAGGACGGCCATGACGCCGCAAGGCGAGAGTATCGAGATCTTCACCGACGGCGCCTGTTCGGGCAATCCCGGCCCCGGCGGCTGGGGTGCCCTGCTGCGCTTCAAGGGCACCGAAAAGGAGCTTTCGGGCGGCGAGGCCTCGACCACCAACAACCGCATGGAGATGCTGGCGGCGATCATGGCGCTGGAGGCGCTGAAGCGGTCCTCGCTGGTCGACCTGCACACCGACAGCACCTATCTGCGCGACGGCATCACCAAGTGGATCCACGGCTGGAAACGCAACGGCTGGAAGACCGCTGCAAAGAAGCCGGTGAAGAACGTCGATCTCTGGCAGCGGCTGGAGCGCGCGCTGAAACCCCACGACGTGCGCTGGCACTGGGTCAAGGGCCACGCCGGCCACCCCGACAACGAACGCGCCGACGAACTGGCCCGCGCCGGACTGGAGACGGCGCGCTAACGCGTTGTCGACTCTCGTCGAATCGGCACCAGCCTCTCGCCGCGCGGCGGCGTGCTATCCTCAGGCCACAGCCCTGCTCCCAAGAACAGGCGGATCCGCGGGATCCAACCCGCCAACCACGGCAACAAGGGAGATGTGCAATGGCCACCTACATATCGCTGGTGAACTACACCGAACAGGGAATCAAGGCGATCAAGGACTCGCCCAAGCGGGTCGACGGCGTGCGGCTGCTGGCCAAGAAGCTGGGCGGCGAAATGAACGACCTCTACCTGACCATGGGTTCCTATGACCTCGTCGCGATCTCGGAATTTCCCGACGACGCGGCCGCCGCCCAGTTCGCCCTGACCCTGGGTTCCCTGGGCAATGTCCGCACCACCACGCTGCAGGCTTTCACGGAAGACCAGTTCCGCGACATTGTCGCCAAGCTGCCGTAGCGAGCGGCGGCAACGACCGGGGCGAAGACCCGCTGCGGCGGGCAGCCGACTGTCATAAGCCGTCCTTGCCGCTATAGTGACCCGCTGTCAGATCCGGTTTCCGACAGCGCGATGGTTCGATGACCGCATTCACTGTGACGACCAGGCCCGCCCGCCGCGAGGACGCGGCGGCCCTCCAGGCGATCTATGCGCCCATCGTCGAAGCAACGGCGATCTCCTTCGAGGAGGTTCCGCCCTCCGTCGAGGAGATGGCGGGGCGCATCGCCGACACCCTGGAGCGCTATCCCTATCTGGTCGCCGTGGAGGCGGAACGGGTCGTCGGCTTCGCCTACGCAAGCCAGCATCGCAGCCGCGCCGCCTATCGCTGGTCGGTGGACGTCACCGGCTATGTCGCCGAGACCGCCCGCCGCGCCGGCATCGGCAAGCTGCTCTATGGGGAACTCCTTTCAGAGCTTGCACAGGGCGGATTCCACGCCGCCTTCGCCGGCATCGCCCTGCCCAATCCCGCAAGCATCGCCCTGCACGAGTCGGTGGGCTTCGAGCCTGTCGGCGTCTACCGGGAAGTCGGCTTCAAGCTGGGCCGCTGGCACGACGTGGGCTGGTGGCAACGCATGCTGCAGAGGGCTTAGGCACGCTTCGCAGATAGATCGCTACGAAAATGACCCCACTGAGCGGGGCGAAAGTTCGGCTTCCCCTCGGCCGCAACCGCGATATCATTCATGGTGACTATTCCCGCAGGCAGCCTGGGTCGAACCCGGCTTGCCGAGGAGTTGGCATGACCGGAACCCTGAACCAGACGGAGATCCTCCGCTACCGCGACCAGGGTTATCTCTGCCCCCTCGACGTTCTGAGCGCGGACGAGGCGGCGGGGCATCGCGCGGCTCTGGAAGCGATCGAGCAGCGCTATGCTGGGGGCGGCCTGCCGCGGCCCATCGGCCATTACCTGCGGGTCGGGGCGCACTTGGCCATGGACCTGCCGCTGCAGTTGGCGCGCGACCCTCGGATCCTGGGACGGGTGGAGAGCATCCTCGGCCCCGACATCGCGCTGTGGAGCGGCGAGTACTTCGTCAAGGAGGCCGGCGCCACCAAGATCGTGTCCTGGCATCAGGACCTGACCTATTGGGGGATGGAGGGCTCGGACCACGAGGTGACGGCCTGGCTGGCGCTCTCCCCCGCCACGCGGCAGTCCGGCTGCATGAAATTCCTGCCCGGCTCTCACAAGCAAAGCCTTCAGCCGCATGTCGACACCTTTGCCGAAAACAACCTCTTGAGCCGCGGCCAGGAGGTCGCGGTGGAGGTCGACGAGCGCCAGGCTTTCCACGCCGAACTGCAGCCCGGGCAGATGTCGCTGCATCACGGCCGGCTGTTTCACGCCAGCGGCCCGAACGACTCCGCTGACCGGAGGATCGGCCTGGTGCTGCGGTTCATCCGCCCCGATACGCCGGTTCAGGACAAGGGCCGGGACTTTGCCGTTTTGCTCAGCGGGGTCGACCGCGTGCAGAACCGCATCAATGTCGCCCCGCCGGCGGGAACTTTGACGGCGGCGCATCTGGCGCTTTACGAAGAGGTTCTGGCCGCCCAGTCGGCGACCCTGGGCGCAGGCCTCGAGGATCCGGGACAGCTCTATCAGGGAAACGACAATGTCATCTACCAATGAAACGGTGTCCTTCATCCGCATGGCGGACGGAACCAAGGACGATTACAAACTGCTGCGCCAGTTGGAGGCGCCCTTTCTGGCCGGCACCGCCGACCGGCTGCTGCGGGAGCTGGCGGGCCAGGCCGAGGAGACGCTCTCCGGCTACAAGGTGAACCGTCTGGAGCACGGGCTGCAGGCCGCGACCCGGGCGCGCCGCGAGGGCGCCGATACCGACTGGGTGGTGGCCGCTCTGCTGCACGATATCGGCGACGGCCTGGCGCCCCAGAACCACGACCGCATGGCGGCGGAGATCCTGCGCCCCTTCGTGCGCGAAGAGGTGACCTGGGTGGTTGAGCACCACGGGATCTTCCAGATGTACTACTACGCCCATCACTACGGCTGGAACCGCGAGCAACGCGCGGTCCACAGCGACAACCCCTACTATCAGAGCTGCGTCGATTTCTGCGCGCGCTGGGACCAGGCGAGCTTCGATCCCGACTATCCAATAGACTCCTTGGAGAGCTTTGCCGGCGCGGTGCATCAGGTCTTCGCCCGCAAGGCCTGGGACCCGGCGGTGCTGCGCCCCGGCGAAGTGACGGGACTGCCCGCCGCAGTCAAACAGGCGGCGCTACTCTAGCCCCAGCCGGCCAAGGGGAATGATCTCCTTGGCGGCGGGATGCCAAGCCCCGCCGTTCCAGTCGCCGTACCACCGTTCGACCGCGAGCCCTGCCGCCTCCAGCAGAGCGGCCAAAACTGCCTGCTCGGTGAAGCGGATCTGCGAGGCCGCGGCATAGCGCTGTCCCGTGGCCAGAACCTCGAAGTGGGTCTGATAGGTCGCGACGCCGCTGTCCGCGTCGTAGGCCACGTCGTTCCACGACCGCACTTTGCCCAGACGGGGGTGGTCAAGGCTGTGTTCCGAGGCCTCCGGCGTCCAGTTCCGCCAGGCTTCGGCGGCGGGGTTTCTGCTGTCGAAGAGAAAGCGGCCGTTCGGGGCGAGATGTGCGGCGATGGTCGAGAGCACCGCCCGCTGGTCGCGCTCGGCGAGGAACACCTGGAAGGCGTGGCCGGTGAGCAGCACCAGATCGAAATGCCGGCCGAGGCGAAGGTCCCGCGCGTCCGCCTCCACCCAGTCCACGGCGTCACCGCCGGGACGCCGACGGGCCACATCCAGCATCGCCGCCGCCGGATCGACGCCGACCACATTCCGGTCGCGGGCCAGACTTGCCGCCAGTTCGCCGGTGCCGCAACCGAGGTCGAGCACCGAGCCAGCCTCCTCGGCCATCGCCGTACAGAAGTCGAAGTCCGCGGCCCAGCCGTTCTGCAGATCGTAGAACTGGGCCAAGTCGGCATCCTGATAGAGCCGGTCTTCCTGGCGGTCGAAGGTGGCCATAACCCTGCTAGTCTCGGTCCGGCTGAGAACGAAACGGCGGCCCGAACGGGCCGCCGCTTGTTCGCCGTCTGCGCTGCGCTCTAAAGCGCGGCGAGCATGGCCTCGGCGCTGGAGACCTCGAAGGCACCGGGCTCTTCGACGTTGAGGGTGGTCACCGTGCCGTCATCGACGATCATGGCAAAGCGCTGGGCGCGGGTGCCCATGCCGAAACCGCTGGCGTCGAAATCGAGGCCCAGGGCCTTGGCAAATTCGCCGTTGCCGTCGGCCAGCATCAGCACCGAATCGCCCACCGACTGATCCTTGCCCCAGGCGTCCATCACGAAGGCGTCGTTCACCGACATGCAGGCGATGGTGTCCACGCCCTTGCCCCTGAGGTCGCCGGCCTGCTGCACGAAGCCCGGCAGATGCTTGGCCGAGCAGGTCGGCGTGAAGGCGCCGGGCAGAGAGAAGAGAACGACCTTCTTGCCGCCAAAAAGCTCGTCGGTGGAGATTTCACCCATCCCCTCGCTGGTGATGTGCTTGAAAGAACCGTTCGGTACGCGATCGCCAACCTTGATTGTCATCGTGAGATTCCCCTGAATCGATGCCTGCCGCTCCTCGTCGGCCTGGCAAGCAGGCCTGCGAAGAGATCGGCGGGACTGGAAGAGTGCAAACAGCGCGGCACCAGCGCGCTGTCTAAATGATAGGCTGCCGAGGGCCCCATTCCAAGTACTTGCGAAAGCTTCGCGACTGGCGGCGCCCAGGGAAAGAGCGCGGCGAAGAAGACTACTGGGCTTTGGTGTCGCTGTAGGGTTCGACGATTGCGATAGCGGCACCGGCGGCCTGTGAGACCGCAGCCAGGACCGCGGTGGTGGTCAGCAACTCCGGCAGGGCGATACCTTCGGGCGCCGCAGGGCCGTAAACCGCGTTGAAAGGAATGCCATAGCGCTGGAAGCCGGCGAGGTAGGCCGAGATCTCATCGCTCGGCAGGGTCCAGTCACCACGCATCCGAACAATCCCCTCGCCCGCGAGCAGGTTCGCTATTGCCTCGCTGTCGAGCACCAGCTTCTTGTTCACCTGACAGGTGATGCACCAGTCGGCGGTGACGTCGACGAAGACCACCTTGCCCTCAGCCACCAGGGCGGCGATCTGCGCCTCGTCCAGGGTCTGCCAGGCGCTCTCGACGGCGGCAGGGCTCTCTGTGGTGTCTTGGGGAAGACCGCTGGGCAGGGCCAGGGCGGCCAGGGCCAGCAGGCTGGCCGCCGCCGGGGTCGCCAGGCGATGCTTTTGCATCAGATTGGGGCCGGCCCAGAGGACAAGACCCAGCGCCAGCAACAGCCCGCCGGCCAGGAGTGCCGCCAGGGTGCCGATCTGCACCGCCAGGACGGTCAGAAGCCAGACCGCAGTGGCCGCCAGCAGCAACCCCAGGACGCGCCGCAGGGTCACCATCCATTGGCCCGGGCGCGGCAGCCAGGAGACCAGGCGCGGCAGCACCGCCACCAGCAGGTAGGGCAAGGCGAGGCCGATCCCGAGGAAGAGGAAGATCAGGTAGATCTCCAGCGCGCCGCGGGAGAGGGCAAAGCCGACGGAGGTGCCGAGGAAGGGCGCCGAACAGGGGGTCGCCAGCAGCGTCGCCAGAGCGCCGGTGGCGAAGTTGCCGGCGAGGCCCTTGTCGGGGCCGGCGCTGCCGAGGTTGCCCAGAAAGGCCGGCAACGGCACCTCGAAGAAGCCCATGAGGTTATAGGCGAAGAGGGCCATCACCAGGGCCATGGCGCTGAGGAACAGGGGCTGCTGGAACTGGATGCCCCAGCCCACCGCCATGCCGGTGGCCTTAAGGGCGACGGCGCCCGAGGCCAGCACCAGGAAGGAGAACAGGATGCCAGCCGCCGAGGCCAGGAAGCCGGCGCGGATCGCCCGCTTCTCGCGCCCGCCCTGTTCGGCGATGGACAGCAGCTTGATGGACAGAACCGGCAGGACGCAGGGCATGAGATTGAGGATCAGGCCGCCGAGAAGGGCGAGCCCCAGGATGCCCGCCAGTGCCCAGGGATCGGTGAAGATGTCTCCGGTCCTCCCGAGGTTCGCCGGCATCTCGGCGAAGCGGGCGACGTTCTCCTGCTCCAGGCCGCGCAGGCCGTCGGTCACGGTGAGGGTCAGGCGTTTGCCTTCCAGCACCACGTCGTCCTGGAAATGGGACGTCCGGACGCTGATCTCCGCGCGCAGGCCGTCATCGGACAGCACCACTTCGGGCTTGGCGAAGGCGAAGCCGGGCGGGCCCTCGACCAGCAGGTCCGGCGCGGTGAAGGGCACGTCGGAGCGGGCCACCACCTGCAGCAAGGGCGCCTCCAGGCTGCCGGCGAGGACCGCCGAGTCCAGGCTCAGCCCGCGCTCGGCGCCGCGACCCGGCACCTGACGGCTGAAACTCTCGATCAGAAAGGCCTCGGGCGCGCGGCTCTGCGGCCCGGCAGGCAGATCCAGGCTGAGCCGCGCCTGATAGGGAATGCAGATCTCCTCGCAGATCAGATAGTCCACCGCCGCCGCCAGGGAGAGCGCCTCACCCGGCCGTTCGAGCGCGGCATCGATGGGCAGCACCACGCTGTCGCCGTAGCCGAAGGTCTCCAGCCCGAAGAGGGAAAAGCGATGCGGCACCGGCCAGGCAATCTCGCCCGCCGCCAGATTGGACGACCCGCTCCAGTCGATGGCCGGCGGGAAACCGGCATCGCCGGGGCTGCGCCAATAGATCTTCCAGCCGGGCTGCAGGTCGAACTCCAGCCCCAGTGCCAGGCGGTCGCCGGCGGCGGCCTGTCCGGCTGAAATCAGGCGCACCCGCACCTGCTCTTCCGCCGCCCAGTTGCTGGCCGCCGCCAGGGCGCCGCGCGGGTCCGCCGAGAGTCCCGCAAGGACCCCCAGAACCAGGGCGAAAAGCTTCAATTTCAGGTGCTTAACTGGCATTCTCACTCGCAGTGGGTTGAGCGCCAAGGGGGGCCGAAGCCCCGCCCCACGGCATATAGACGGCGCAACCCATAATATCCAGTGGCCAGATTGCCACGCTCACAATATCGTGTGACGGCTGGAGGGCCATCGTGCTGGGTCCAGGGATCGTTCGCCGCCTAGAATACTGCCATCGCGAGGATCGGGGCAGAAGCTTGAGACGTACGGGGCATCAAAGGAAGAGTCGACAGGCCCTAAAGTAACGCATGGAAAGCCAAGACTCCCTTACCGGCCAATTGCTGATCGCCATGCCCGGCATGCGCGATGCCCGCTTCGCCCGCAGTGTCATCTACATCTGCGCCCATCATCCCGATGGCGCCATGGGGCTGGTGATCAACCGCCTGGTGGGAGCCATCACCTTCGCCGACCTGCTGACCCAGCTTGGAATCGGCAGCCCCAAGGTGGACGATGAGATCCGCGTGCACTTCGGCGGGCCGGTGGAATCGGGCCGCGGCTTCGTGCTGCACTCCGGCGAGTACCGGCAGGACTCCACCCTGCAGGTGGACGAGGAGGTCGCCCTCACCGCCACCACCGACATCCTGCGCGACATCGCCGATGGCGCCGGGCCGCGGCGCAGCCTGCTGGCTCTGGGTTACGCCGGCTGGGGGCCGGGCCAGCTCGATTCCGAGATCCAGGCCAACGGCTGGCTGCATGTCGCCCCGGACGAGGCGCTGGTGTTCGACAACGATCTCGACAACAAGTGGGAACGGGCCATCGCCAAGCTGGGGGTCGACGTCTCCATGCTCTCCGGCGACGCCGGCCACGCCTGAACGGGGCGGGCACCGCCTCGAGTCTTTCTCTACACTTCCCTAACCTGCCCGCCCGCGGCCTTCGGCTCCAGGGACCCGGCCCTTCCCCAGTGAGGTTGCAGCGCACGGCGCCTTGGGCCCTCGGGGCAAGCCTGAGGGTGACCATAGAAGTATCGAATGCGCCGTGGCGGACGGCTTGCGGCGGTTGGGATGTCACCCCCACCCCATCCCTCCCCCGTCGAAGGGGGAGGGGGAAGTTATTGAAACGGCTGAAAGAATCTCCTCCCCCCTTGACGGGGGGAGGTTGGGAGGGGGGTGAGCCACACACCCGATGGCAACCTGTTCTCCTCGATGATGTACCAGTGAACGGCGGAACGGACCCTTGGCACGAGGAGGGTGCCACAGCGACTCACAAACGCGGGTCGTCGCGGAGCATTTCGAACAGCAGATGGTCCTGCCACTTGCCGTTGATGCGCAGGTACTGGCGGGCATAGCCCTCCTGCCGGAAGCCAACCTTCAGCAGCAGGTTGCGGCTGGCGTCGTTGTGCGGCAGGCAGGCGGCCTCGATGCGGTGCAGGCCCAGTTCTTCGAAGGCGAACTCCACCACCGCCAGCACCGCTTCGGTCATATAGCCCTGGCGGGCGAAGCGCTCGCCGATCCAGTATCCCATGCTGGCCGCCTGGGCCACGCCGCGGCGCACGTTGGAGAGGGTGACGCCGCCCATCAGGGTGCGGTCGTGCAGGCGGTAGACCAGAAAGCTGAACCCGGTGCCTCGGCGCCATTCCTGGTTGTAGGCCTTGAGCCGGCGGCGGAAGGCCTGGCGGGTCAGGGCGTCGTGAGGCCAGGTCGGCTCCCAGGGGACCAGGAAAGTGCGGCACTCCTCGCGCAGCGCCGCCCAGGTCTTCCAGTCCGCCATGCGCGGCGGGCAGAGATAGACCCGCGGGCCCTCCAGGCGGACCGAGAGCGGCCCGTCGCCGCGAAATACCGTAAAGAGCATGGCCCTGCGCCGCCTTAGGAAAGCCGGGCGGCGATCCGCTCAGCGCGCTCCAGCCGGGCCAGAGGGCCGATGGCGGTCACCGTCGGCGGCGAGGCCAGCAGGCGCCCGGCGACCCGCCGCAGGTCGTCCAGCCTGACAGCGTCGATCTTCTCCAGAACCTCCGCCAGCGGGATCGAGCGGCCGTAGATCAGGAGCTGCTGGGCAAGCTGTTCGGCGCGCGAGGCGCCGCTTTCCCGGCTCATCAGCAAGGAGGCGCGCACCTGGGCCCGTGCCCGGTCCAGCTCCTCGGCCCCGATGCTCTCGGTCAGCTTGGTCATCTCGCCGCAGACCACCGGCACCAGCTCCGCCACCTCCGCTTCGCCGGTCCCGGCATAGATGCCGAAGAGGCCGCCGTCGAGAAAGGCGGAATGGAAGGAGTAGACCGAATAGACCAGGCCGCGCTTCTCCCGCACTTCCTGGAACAGCCGCGAAGACATGCCGCCGCCGAACAGCATCGAGAGCAGCGAGAGCGCGTAGTAGTCGCCGTCGAGATAGCCGGGCGCATCGAAGCCGAGCAGCAGGTGGACCTGCTCCAGATCCCTCTCCTCCCGCCGCTCACCGCCGCGGTAGGCCGCCGGTTCCGTGGCCTCGTTGGCCGCCCCGTTGGCAGGAGAGACGCCGCCGTCGAAGGCCGCGGTGACCTGCTCGACAAAACGATCGTGCTCCACGGCGCCGGCGGCGGCCAGGATCATCTGACCGGGCCCGTAGTGGCTGTGCATGTAGGCGCGCAAGGCCGCGCTGCTGAGCCCCGCCACCGTGGCGCTCTCGCCCAGCACCGACCGGCCCAGGGCCTGGGCCGGATAGGCGGTTTCCTGGAAGTGGTCGAAGACGATGTCGTCGGGCGTGTCGTTGGCCTGGCCGATCTCCTGCAGCACCACGGCCCGCTCCCGCTCCAGCTCGTCCTCCAGAAAGGTCGGGCGCTGCAGGATGTCGGCGATGATGTCGAGGGCCAGGTCGGCGTGCTCGGAGAGCACCTTGGCATAGAAGGCCGTGTTCTCGCGGCTGGTATAGGCGTTGAGGTGGCCGCCGACGGCTTCGATCTCTTCGGCAATATCGCGGGCCGAGCGCCGCTCGGTGCCCTTGAAGGCCATGAGGCGCCGGAGGTGAACGGCATCGCCCACCTGCTGGAGCACATGGCCT
>NZ_JANQOI010000025.1 GCF_028289705.1 Pelagibius sp. | reverse complement strand
ACGCCTACGTGCTGTGCCAGGGCCTGCGGCGCCAGCATGTCTTCGCCGTCTCGTCGCTCTGCTTCGTCATCGACGCGGTCTTGATCGCCCTCGGCGCCGGCGGCTTCGCTAGCCTGTTGCGGGCGGTGCCCAGCCTGCCGGACATTGCCGCCTGGGGCGGCGCGGCCTTTCTCGCCGCCTACAGCCTGCGCTCCTTCCGCGCGGCGCTCAGGCCGGGAACCCTGGAGGCAGGCAACGGCGCCGCCGCCGGTGAGGGGCTCCGCGCCGCCTTGACGACCGCTCTGGCGCTCAGCCTGCTGAACCCGCATGTCTATCTCGACACGGTGATCCTTCTCGGCGGCATCGCCGCCCAGTACGGCGGCGGCGAGCGCCTGGCCTTCGCCCTGGGGGCGATCCTGGCCTCCGGCCTCTGGTTCTACGGGCTCGGCTACGGGGCCAAACGCCTGGCGCCCTTTTTCGCCAGCCCGCGGTCCTGGCGTCTCCTGGACGCCTTCGTCGGCTGCGTGATGGCGGCCATCGCCCTGAGCCTGGTGGCCAGCCAATTGAGGGGCTGAGGGAGCCTCTCTGGGGCTCACAACTCTTCCTAGACCGGAGTCTCCTCGACGAAACGGAGGACACGGTCGCAGAACTCGTGCGTTGCGGTGAAGGTGGGCAGATGCCCCTTTCCTTCAAAGGCATAGAACTGCGCATCGGGAATCGCGTCCGCTATGGCGATACCTTCCTCAAGGGGAACGTCCTCGTCGACCGTGCCGTGCATGACCAGCGTCGGTCTCGAAATCCGACCGATCACATTGGCGATGTCGACGGAAGGATCGAAGGTGAAGAAGTTGACCAGGGTCTCGCGCGGCAGCTTCAGGCACTGCTCCTCAAATTGCAGGCGCAGGTCGCCGGTGCCGTCTTCGGAGTAGATCGTGCGAGAGAAAATCCTGACGGCTCTGGCAAAGTCGCCCGCCTCCAGCGCTTGGTCAAAGGGCGTGGGTTGGCGGCCTTCGGCCCCTCTGCCCTCGGCCGGAACCACGCCCAGCCCGACGGTCTGGCGCATGCCGCCGCCGACCAGGACGAGACGGTCCAGCAATTCCGGCCTGCTCACCGACAGCTTCGCCAGCAGATTGACACCGCGCGACATACCCACCGCCGTCGTTCTCTGGCCGCGCTTTACGGCCTGGATCACGGCAGCGAAGTCCTCCACGTGGTCGTCGAGCGTATAACCCGGCGGCAGCGGGTCGGAAGCACCGGTGCCGCGCCCGTCGATGGTGATGATGCGAAACCGTTGGCAAAGCTGTTCGACAATCAGCTGAAAGACGTGAAGGCCGTAAATGAAGGGATGGATCAACAGCAGGGTCTGGTCGCCGCTGCCTTGCTCATAGTAGGCAAGCCTGGCCTCACCCCTGATCACGAAATCACGGTGATGCCGTTTGTTGGCGACGACCTGCCGCCGCGTGTCGTCGCTCTCCGCCTCGATGGCCGCGTCATAATGATGATTGGCGGCATCCAAATCACCGAGAAGACTCTCCAGGTCTCCCAGCAGAACGTGGGACTGGGAAGTCTGCTCGGCCAGACCCCCGGCGGCCGCCGCCTCCAAGGCCTTGCGCGCAATTCCCGCGGCCTGCTTGTAGCTGTAGCGTTCCTTCGCGCGCTCGGCGGCCATCAGGAAGTAGGTCGTCGCTTCCCGCCACGCTTCGCCGGCGGCGAAGTGCCCGGCGATGCTCTCGACCGCCTCGGCGACACGACCGGCGTAAAGCCGCTCCAGAATTTCGGCAACGCGCCGGTGCAAGCCGGCCCGGTCGGCACGCAACAGACCCCGATAGGCGACGTCGCGGGTGAGGTCATGCTTGAAGGTATAGACGCGCTCGGGAAAAAGCTGGGATTCGAAAAGGAAATCGCCAGCCTGCAGAGCGGCCAGGGTCTCGGAGAGCTGCCCGGGTGGGAGCTCCGCGGCCTGTTCCAGCACGTCAGCGGCGATCGAGGGGCCAATCACGGCAGCGACCTGAAGCAGGTACTTGCTGGGCGGCGCCAGGCGGTCGATGCGCGCGGCGAGCACCGACTGCACGGTCGCCGGAATCTCGAAGGACTCGACCGGAGCCGCCAGACGATAGGCCCCGCGCTGGCCGACAAGCGCATCGGTTTCGGCAAGCTCCTGAGCGGTTTCCTCGAGAAACAGCGGCGTGCCCTGCGTGCGCTCGATCAAAAGGCGTTTCACCTCCGAGAGGCCGGGATCGGTTCCAAGCAAGTCGTCGAGCAGCCGGCTTGCGCTTTCGTCCTGCAGGGGGCGCAGCCGAATCTCGCTATAGCTGCTTCTCGCGGCCCAGGCGTGTTTGAACTCCGGCCGAAAGGTGACCACCAGCAGCATCCGTGCGGCGCCCAAACCATCGATCAGGCCGTCGACGAAGGCCAGACTCTCCGCATCGAACCAGTGAAGGTCCTCGAGCGCCAGAACGAGCGGCCTGTGTTGGCTCTCCCGGACGAAGACGGCCTTCAGGGCATCGAGGATGTGGCGCCGTCGCAGCGGCGGGCTGAGCGCCAGCCACGCGCGGTCGTCGACTGGGAGATCAAGGACCGACAGCAGGGCCGGCAGGGTGGCCGCAAGTCCTCTATCCAGGCCCAGGACAGCGGAGCGGACCTTTTCCGCCGCCGCGGTCTGGCTGTCCTGCGGATCGACCGAGAGCCAGGAGCGAAGCAGCGCCGCCACCGGCCCATAGGACTCGCTCGCACCGTAAGACACCGCACCGGTTTCCAGCAGGGTCCAGTCCGTGGCCGCCGGCGTCGCAAGGAACTCATGCAGCAGGCGCGACTTGCCAACCCCCGGTTCGGCGACCACAGCGATGACTTCGCCGCTGCCGAGCCCGGCGCGTTGCAGGGCACGGCCAAGCTGGGCCGATTCGTGCTCGCGTCCGACGAACTGCGCGAGACTGCGGCCGGCGCGCGCCTGCCAGGGAGTGCGAGCCTGGGACGGTGCCGTCAGACGATAGACGGTGGTGGAGTTCTCAGCCGCGAGCTCCAGCTTGCCGCCTGCGGTGGTCTGGAAGTAGCCGCGTGCGCGCTCCCGAGTGGCTGCCGTCAAGGCGATCTCTGCGGGCCCGGCCCGTTCCTGCAGCCGGCGGGCGATCTGCACGGCCGGACCCATGGCCTCGTAAGAGCGGGCCGCGCCCTCGGCGCTGGTGCGGACCACCGCTTCGCCTGAGTGCAGGCCGATGGCCGGCTGCAAACGATCGGAACCGAGCCGTTGGACGGCACTGCGCATGGCCAAGGCGGCATAGCAGGCGCGCACGGCATGATCCTCCTGCGCCTGCGGCGCGCCGAAGAGCGCCAGCATGCCGTCGTCGACGACGGCACTCACGGCACCGCCGTAGCGCGCAACGGCCTGGGACATGGCCTTGAGCGCCGGATCGATCTCTACGAGGGCCGCCTCGGGATCCAGCGCGCCGAACAGCTCGCCGGCACCGCGCAGGCCGGCGACAAGCGCTGTCACCTGCTTGCGTTCGCCGACGATGGTTTGCGGCACCTCCGGCGCGGAGATCGGCACATCAGGCCCGCCGGACAGCGCGGCCGGCGGGCCTTCGGCCGCCTGGCTGTCTTGAACCTGGCCGGCACCGCAGCCGGCCCCTTCGGTGACCTCCGCGACGAAGCGGAAGCCCCGGCGCACGGCGGTCCGAATGACCGCCTGCTTCGCGCCGCTGTCCCCGACGGCCCGCCGGGCCGCGTTGATGCGGCTGCTCAGGGTTGCATCGGAAACGATACGGCCGTCCCAGACCTGTTCGATCAGCTCGTCCTTGCTGACCACCCGTTCGCGGTTTTCGACTAGGTGCTGCAGCAGGTGAAAGACCTGTGGCTCGACCGCGACCACCTTTTCGCCCTGCCAGAGTTCAAGGCGGTCGGTATCCAGCCGATAGCTCCCGAAGCCATAGATCACGGCTCTTGCCCCTCCATCCCGATAGGGTCGAGGGAATCTGGAAGGCAAATCAGACCAGCCGTCAAGCAGAGCGATGCCCTCCAACCGCGTCCGCCGACTGCACGGAGATCGCCTAGCTTGATTCCCCGATCGGCAGGTCGGGCGTTCTTAACCTTGTCTGTGTCGTCCAAAGGAGAGAGCCCATTGGCCATCTAATCAGTGCGTTCGATTAAACCCGGCAATCGAAGCCGCAACGAGCACAGAGACTGCCCGGCAGCCTTTTCCGGACCTATGGCAGCCCGGCCGCGCGCAGGCCATCGGTGTAGAGATCAGCATCCGCCGGGTGCCTGAACGGCAGCTGACGGCTTGTGGCATCGCAGGTCAGGGATGGATCCAACACACACATCTTGGAGACCGCCTCCCTGGCCAGGTCGAGTTGCTTGAGCTGACCGCAAGCCGCGGCGAGAACCCGAAAGCCGCCAATGTACTCAGGGTTCGCGGAGACGGAGCGGCTTGCCCAGTCGGCCGCAGCCTCGAACTCCCGCGCCATGTAAGCGGCCATCGCCACCGCGTCATACCAAAAGGTGAGCATGGGATCATAGGGGCTCAATTGAACCGCGACATCGACATGATGCATGACCTTCTCGAGGTCGCCGACGAAGCCGAGAGTCATTGCGAGATAGCCATGCGCCTCGGCCAAGTTTTCATTGAGGCCGAGCGCCCTTGCAAAGGCGTCGACCGCCTCGTCGTGATCACGATTGATGTGAGCCGCAAAGCCCAGCGCCGTATGACCCATAGCATCGCTGGCATCCACCTGGATCGCCTGATGAGCAAATCTGGCGGCTTCTTCGATCGCCTCTTCGCGTGTCCGACCCCAGCCAAAGAGCACGTCGTAGACGTTGCTGATGGCGAGATCGCTGGCCAGCATGGCGATCTCCGGGTTTTCCCCGAGAGCTTCCATCAAGATGGCCCGCGCCCTTGCATTGTCGGCCTGGGTCAGCCGGCGCAGATAGGAATGCGCCCGCATGGCCGCCATCCATGGCTCCGGGTCATCCCCTTCACGGCGCCGGGCACGAGTCATCTCCGCGGTCAGGGAGGCGGGGGCCACAGCCGCGATAATGCTGCGCGTGAGCTGGTCCTGAATCTTGAAGAGGTCGCTCTGATGCAGATCGAACTTGTCGCTCCATTCGGTCTTTGCCGTTTGGGTATCTGTCAGCCGTGCGACAACCCGCAATCGCTCACCTGAACGGCGAACGCTCCCATCGACCAGATAGCGGACTTGCAGATCGCTCGCGACGCCGCCGAAATCGCTGTGATCATGGGTGCGAAACCGGAAGCTGGAGCGCGGCGAGACGACCTTAAACCATCGAAACTTCGACAAGGCCGCGACCACGTCTTCGGCCACGCCCTCTGAAAAGAAATCCGATGCTCCTGAGAGATCTTCAAACGGCAGCACGGCAATGGAGGGTTTGCCGGAGAGAGGTTTTTCGGAATTTTGAGTCTGCCCATGAGATTTCGTCTCAGCCATCACGTGAAGAGCGGCGTCCTTCATCGTGCCGCGCTGACTTGAACCACCGATGCCGGACTCTGCATCGGCTTCGCAGACCTCGGCGACGAAGCGGAATCCGCGGCGCACGGCGGTGCGGATGACCGCCTGCTCTTTGCCGCTGTCGCCGACGGCCCGCCGGGCCGCGTTGATACGGCTGTTCAAGGTCGCGTCGGAAACGATACGGCCGCCCCAGACCTGTTCGATCAGCTCGTCCTTGCCGACCACCCGTTCGCGGTTTTCGATCAGGTGCTGCAGCAGGTGAAAGACCTGCGGCTCCACCGCGACCGCCTTCTCGCCCTGCCAGAGTTCAAGACGGTCGGTATCCAGCCGATAGCTCCCGAAACCATAGATCACAACGATAGCCCCTCAACGCCCGCCATCGCAGGATAGCCCATCGGCGGCCCGTTTCGAAGGTCAGGGCACCTCAGTTTGCAAACAGCAGGCCGATATAGGTTCTAAGCTGCCGGCATTGGCGCACCAGGAGGTCCCGGTCTTCCAAGGCACGGGACAGCAGTATCCCTCCTTCGATCACGGAGAGCTGAAACTCGGCCAGCGCCTTGGCGGTCACGCCTTCCACCCGGGGCGGCCGTTCGGCGATCACCCGCTCGAAGGCCCTTTCGTAGATCGCGGCCCAATCCTGCAGGCTGTCGGCAATGAAGCGGTGGGTCTCGGCATCGAAGAGCTCGCGCTGATGCGTGAAGGACGCGTACATGCAGCCGGCCAAGGGCGCCTCGAGACCTTCCAGCCACTCCTCGAAGAGCTTCAGATTCAACAGGGCTTCCTGCAGCGGGTCGTCGGCCAGCGCCCCGGCACGCTCGGCAATCGCGTTCAGAATCCCAAAGTCGTTGCGGGCATAGCGCTCCACGAGCGCACGGCCGAGGGCGTCTTTGCTGTCGAAATGGTGGAAAAACGCGCCCTTGGTGACCCCGGCGGCGCGCACGATCTCGCTCAGCGAGGTTCCGGCAAAGCCCTGGTCGAAAACCAGGGTCTCCGCCACCTCGAGGATCTTCTCGCGGGTCAAATCGGCCTTTTGCAGCATGGGCTCACTCGCTTCAGAGTACAGACCGGACGGTATCTCCGTCCTCGGCAAGAGTACTGTGAAGGCAGAGTTTTCACAAGGATCAATTGTTCAACTACTTATTAAATAACATAAAACATTGCCAGCTCACAAAACCATTGACGCCATACCAATCGGTCGGTATACAACAAACCAACCGGTTGGTATGGAACCAATCGTCCCAGGCCGGGAGATCCCGTGAAGACCGAAATCAAGGACTTCTGAAGAAGAAATCAAGACGGCCTTCAAGCACGGGGATCAGAACTCGCCCAGAGTCCCTTCACCCAAGGAGATGACAGACCTCAACACGGATCGTGGCCGCAGCGCTTCCGTTGAAGAACAAGGAGATCACTCATGTTCACACTGGAAACCGCCAGCGGAGTCCCCACGACCTCTGTCACCCCGCCGATGTCGCTGCGGCGCCTCGGCACGGTCCTGGGGGCTTTGTGCCGCTACTTCGCCACCCTCCAACAGCGGCGCATCGCGATCGTCGCGCTGCAGGGCATGAGCCGCCAGGGGCTCCGCGATATCGCCCTGGACCGGACGGAAGTCCTCTGCAGCCCGCATAGGCCCGAGCAGCGCAACGCCGGAGACCGCAGCGCTGCCGAAAGCGCCGCCGAATGTGAGGCCTGGGCCCGTCATGCGCAGGCCGCAAACGGATTTGGCAATGCCGTTCTGCCGGAAACAGCGCTGCCGGCACCGCCGCGCGAGTCATCCGACTAGGCCGCAAGGCCCCGCAAACTGCTCGCCGCGAGCAGCGCCGCACCCAACCCATCACCGTTGATCAAGGGAGCAAACCAATGCACATCGAGACGAACCAAACCGATCACGACCGCTACGCCCGCTGTATCGCCGCCTCCAAGCGCATCCGCTGGAACATCGAAGACGACGTCCTTCGCGGCCGCATGCTGGACAGCGATCACAAGTTTCTGCCCGACGGGCTTTCGCTGGTCGACCAACTGGACTTCCTGTCCGCCGACGAACAGCTCTATCTCAGCCAGGTGCAGGGCCGCACCTATGCCAATGTCTTCGGCCTCGTGGAGCGCTTCATCTGCGCCAAGGTGCTGGAGCTGAGCGGCGAGCACTGGCTGGGCGACCAGACGGCCCTGGAGGCGCTGGTGCGCTTCTGCGACGAAGAGCTGAAGCACCAGGAGCTGTTCCGCCGGGTCGAGACCCTGGCCGCCGACGTCATGCCCGCCGGCTACCGCTTTCTGCCCGACCCCGACGAGGTCGCGACGGCGGTGCTCAGCAAGGGCACCTGGGCCGTGCTGGCCTTGACCCTGCACATCGAGCTCTTCACCCAGCAGCACTACCGCGAAAGCATCGACCGCGACGAGAAGCTCTCGGCGCTCTACAAGGACATCTTCCTCTTCCATTGGAAGGAGGAGAGCCAGCACGCCATCCTGGACGAGCTGGAGTGGATCCGCTTCGACGGCAAACTGAGCGCGGCGGAGCGCGACCGCGGCGTCGACGAGTTCATCGAACTGGTGGGCGCGGTCGACGGCATCCTGCAGGTCCAGGCCGGCGAGGACGTCCGCTACTTCACCGAGACCGCGGGCCGCAGGTTCACCGAAGCCGAACGGCAGATGCTGGAAGCCGGCGTGCTGCGCGCCTACCGCTGGCAGTACATCCTTTCCGGCGCCCAGCACCCGCACTTCCTGAAGGTCCTCGCCGGGCTGACCACCTCGGCCCAGGTCGACCGCATCAAGGCCGCGCTCGCGCCCTTGATGTAGGCCCTCTCCGCCCCACCCCCGATACCAAGGAAAGCGACCATGACCAGTCAGACAGCCATGCAAGCCAAGCCCGCAACCGTGAACGGCCTCGATCTCGAAGCGCTCGCCAGCGTCGTCGAGGAGATCAAGCAGGACCCGGCCAAGGGCATCGTGGCCTTCCACGTCAGCTCCGCCTGGCAGGGACAGACCCGCAGCGAGACCTCGGTGGAGTCCTACACCATCGGGGGCGAGGAGGTGCCCCGCCGGTTCAAGATCGCCGTCGACGAGCCCTTCGAACTGCTGGGCCAGAACACCGCGCCCAACCCGCAGGAAATGCTGATGACGGCGCTCAACGCCTGCATGATGGTGGGCTACGTGGCCGGCGCGGCGGTGAAAGGCATCACTTTGGAGTCGCTGGAGATCGAGACCTACGGCAACCTCGATCTGCGCGGCTTCTTGGGCATCGACGCCGCCGTGAAGCCCGGCTACGACTCCATCCTCTTCACCGTGCGCATCAAGGGCGACGGCAGCGAGGAAGAGTTCCGGGACATCCACGAGACGGTGATGAGGACCTCGCCGAACTACTTCAACGTCTCCCGGCCGATCCGCCTGGACGGCCACCTCAAGGTGGAAAGCTGATACCGGTATCGCGACGCCGGGGACCCTCGGTCTCCGGTTCAGCGAAACAAACAGCGGGGAGGTTGCCGGCGACACCCGGGGCAGCGGCGAAAGCCGCCTGTTCCGGCCGGGGGATTCCGGCTAGCATCGCGGCACCCGTCGATTCTCGTTCCAAGGACTGCGCGCCCGCGTGGCAACCAAGCCTCATAACACCATCGCCTACGGATTTCTGGCGCCGGCGCTGGCGGTGATGACGCTCTGCGGCGTAATCCCCATGGCTTTCGTCGCGTACTACTCGGTGCACGACACCTTTGCCGGCAACAACTTTATCTGGGTCGGACCAGCCTGGTTCCAGCAGGTGCTGACATCGCCGGAGTTTTACGCCGCCCTGGCGCGCAGCCTCGGGTTCTCGGCCCTGGTGCTGTCGATCGAGGTTCCCCTCGGCATCTACATCGCCCTGCGCATGCCCACCAAGGGCATCCTCTCGTCCCTCTACATCGTGCTGATGGCGATCCCCCTGCTGACGCCGCACATCGTGGTCGGCTACATCTGGCAGGTCCTCACCCTGCCGGAGGTCGGGCTGCTGACGGCGGCGGTGGCCGGCCTCGGCTTCGCCCTCGACATGACCGACCCGCTGGTGGTCTGGTCCGTTCTGGCCTTGATGGATACCTGGCACTGGACGAGCTTCGTCGTGCTGCTGTGTTTTGCCGGCCTGCGCGCGATCCCCGACGACTACTACCGCGCGGCCGCCATCGACGGGGCGAGCGGCTGGGCGACCTTTCGCTACATCCAGCTTCCGAAGCTGCGTTTCGTCCTGCTGCTCGCCGTTCTGCTGCGCTTCATGGACAGCTTCATCATCTACACCGAGGCCTACGTGGTGACCCGCGGCGGTCCAGGCGTCTCCACGACCTTCCTGTCCCACGAGCTGGTGCAGACCGCCACGGTCCAGTTCGACCTCGGCGAGGGCGGCGCGATCTCCGTGATCTACTTCCTCATCGTGCTCGCGGTCTCCTGGGCCTTCTTCACGCTGATCATGCCGAAGGACCCCGAGCAGACGAAAGCCGACGAGACGAAAGACGCGCGCCCATGACCCGCCGCTTCTCTCTGGCGCCGGCGATCTACGTCGTCCTGCTCATGGTGCCCATCTACTGGCTGATCGTCATGAGCGTGAAGACCAATGGGGAGATCCGCGGCGGGCTGACCCTGCTTCCCCAGGCGCCCACGCTGGCCAACTTCCAGCTCATCTTCACCGATCCCGCCTGGTATCTCGGCTACGTCAACGCCGCCATCTATGTATCGTTGAACGTGATCATCGCGGTCACTGTCGCCGTGCCCGCGGCCTATGCCTTCTCGCGCTACCGCTTCCATGGCGACCGCGTGCTGTTCTTCGGCTTCCTGATGTTCCGCATGATGGCCCCGGCGATCCTGCTGGTGCCCTTCGTGCAAATCTTCTCCGAGCTTAGTCTGATCGACACCTATATCGCCGTCGCCATTGCCCACTGTTTCTTCAACGTGCCCATCGCAATCTGGATTCTCGAGGGCTTCATCTCCGCGGTCCCACGGGAGATGGACGAGTCGGCAATGATGGACGGCCACCGCTTCCCACGCTTTTTCCTGAAGATCCTGCTGCCCCAGATCGCGCCGGGAATCGCCGTGACGGCCTTTTTCTGCTTCATGTTTTCCTGGGTGGAGCTGCTCCTGGCCAACGCCCTCACCGTCGTCCAGGCCAAGCCCATCGGCGGCATCATGACCCGCGCCGGCGGGGTGCTGGCCGCCGACATCGCGCTGCTGGCCGCCGCCAGCGTCTTGAGCCTGGTCCCCGGCATCGTCCTGATCGCCTTCATGAAAAACCACCTCGCCCGGGGTTTCTCCATGGGCCGGGTCGCATAGAGCGGATCATGTTTAGACGGAAACACTTCCGTGTTTGCGTCTAAACATGTGAATCCGCTCTACACTTAAGAATTAGAGCAGATTCACCTGGTCCGA
>NZ_JANQOI010000193.1 GCF_028289705.1 Pelagibius sp. | reverse complement strand
ACGGACGGCGCGACCTCGAAACCCTCTTCGACAACGAGACCTGACCGGCCATGACCGACCTCTCGCACATCCGCAACTTCGCCATCATCGCCCATATCGACCACGGCAAGTCGACCCTGGCGGACCGGCTGATCCAGCTCTGCGGCGGCCTCAGCGACCGCGAGATGAAGGAGCAGGTCCTCGACTCCATGGACCTGGAGCGCGAGCGCGGCATCACCATCAAGGCCCAGACCGTCCGCCTGAACTACCGGGCCGAGGACGGGGAGACTTATGAGCTTAACCTGATCGACACGCCGGGCCATGTGGACTTCTCCTACGAGGTCAGCCGCTCGCTGGCGGCCTGCGAGGGCTCGCTGCTGCTGGTGGATGCCAGCCAGGGCGTCGAGGCCCAGACCCTCGCCAACGTCTATCTGGCGATCGACAACGACCATGAGATCGTGCCGGTCCTGAACAAGGTCGACCTGCCGGCGGCCGAGCCGGAACGCATCAAGGAACAGATCGAGGAAGTCATCGGCATCGACGCCGGCGAGGCGCTGCCGATCTCGGCCAAGACGGGCGAGGGGGTGGCCGCGGTGCTGGAGGCCCTGGTGCAGCGCCTGCCGCCGCCCAAGGGCGATGCCGAGGCGCCGCTGAAGGCCCTGCTGGTGGATAGCTGGTATGACGCCTATCTCGGCGTCATCACCCTGATCCGCGTGGTCGACGGCCGCCTGAAGCCGGGCATGAAGATCCGCATGATGGGTAGCGGCGCCACTCATCTGGTGGACAAGGTGGGCGCCTTCACCCCGAAGATGACGCAGTTGCCGTCCCTCGGGCCCGGCGAGATCGGCTTCCTGACCGCCAGCATCAAGTCGGTGGCCGACACCAACGTGGGCGACACCATCACGGAGGAAAAGCGCCTGGCCGCCGCGCCGCTGCCGGGTTTCCAGCCCTCGGTGCCGGTGGTGTTCTGCGGGCTGTTTCCGGTGGATGCGGCAGACTACGAGACCTTGCGCGATTCCCTGGGCAAGCTGGCGCTCAACGACTCCTCCTTTCTCTTCGAGCCGGAGACCAGCGCCGCCCTGGGCTTCGGCTTCCGCTGCGGCTTCCTGGGGCTCCTGCACCTGGAGATCGTGCAGGAGCGCCTGGAGCGGGAGTTCGATCTCGACCTCATCACCACGGCGCCCTCGGTGGTCTACAAGATCCACATGACCAAGGGGGAGATGGTCGAGCTGCACAATCCCGCCGACATGCCCGACGTGGTGAAGATCGCCAAGATCGAGGAGCCCTGGATCAAGGCCACCATCCTGGTGCCCGACGAGTTCCTCGGCCCGATCCTGAAGCTCTGCGAGGAGCGCCGCGGCGAGCAGCTTGACCTGACCTATGCCGGTACCCGCGCCATGCTGGTCTACCGCCTGCCGCTCAACGAGGTGGTGTTCGATTTCTACGACCGCCTGAAGTCGGTCTCCCGCGGCTATGCCAGCTTCGACTACCAGATCGACCAGTACCGCGAGGGCGAGCTGGTGAAGGTCTCCATCCTGGTCAATCAGGAACCGGTGGATTCCCTAGCGATGATCGTCCACCGCAGCCAGGCTGAGCCGCGCGGCCGGGCGCTCTGCGAGCGTCTGAAGGATCTGATCCCGCGCCAGCTCTTCAAGATCGCCATCCAGGCGGCCATCGGCGGCAAGGTCATCGCCCGCGAGACCATCTCCGCCCTGCGCAAGGACGTGACCGCCAAGTGCTACGGCGGCGACGTCTCGCGCAAGCGCAAACTCCTGGAAAAGCAGAAGGCCGGCAAGAAGCGCATGCGCCAGGTCGGCAACGTGGAAATCCCGCAGTCGGCGTTCCTGGCCGCCCTCAAGATGGGGGATGGTTAGGGGAGCGGGCCGGTGCCGGGAAACAAGAAACTCTCCTAGCGCTTTCCGCGCACGGAAAAGCGCTTGGGCTGGCGCTCCGGGCGCCAGCGCCGGAACAGCAGCACCAGCACCAGCCCGGCGGCCAGGAACACCGCCCAGGCCCACCAGCCCAGCAGCGGCGTGAAGATGTTGTCCCAGAGGTCGACGGAAATCCGCCGCTCGATGCCGGCCTGCAGCATGTTCAGGCTGGCGCCGCCGAAGGCCTGATCGATCTCGAACCAGCGCTGGCCCAGCGGCGCAAAGCGCCACTCCCCCGAACTCAACGCGGAGACGCCGTCCCAGCCGGCCAGGACCAGGGCGGCAAAGAGAAAGAACCAGCCAAGAATGCGGCCAACGATCATGCACCCCCCAAAGGCGCCGCCGCCCCAGCCGACCGGATCCTGGTTTGCCGACCCTGGCTGGCGATCCGGCGCTTTCAGGCGCGACGCGGCGGATATTAGCAGGCCGCCCCGCGAAGGGCCAAGCGGCAGCCCGGCGCATTCTTCCTGGGCGCGATTCCTCTGAGATCGGCTGCGCTCCGCCCCTGACCACCACCCCCGGCGCCCCGGCCAGGGATCCCGGACCATTGCATCCGGGGCCATTGCATCCGGGGCCGGCCTCGGTTAGGTTCGCGTCGCTGATCCGCCGCCCCGGGGCATCCGGGTGCCGGCGCAGGCGGCGGTTCCGGACCTTTGCGCCGCAGTAGGCAGTTTCCGCAGGGCGGATGGCTGTCGGGTGGGGGGATCGCCGTTAAGGAGAGGTGGCCGAGTGGCTTAAGGCGCACGCCTGGAACGCGTGTGGGTGGGAAACTGCCTCGTGGGTTCGAATCCCACCCTCTCCGCCACCCTACGCCTTCGGCTTCGGGTGGCAGGCCACCCTCGTGGTCTGGCGCCTGAAGGCGTTTAGGCGTAGGAGTGTCTCCCGAAGCCTTGGCGAAGGGAGACTGTCGCTGCTGTGTGGCACGTCTGTTCTCTACAATTGAGCAACGGCAGCAGTCCGCCTTCGGCTTCGGTTGACAGGGCCACCGCGGCGCCTCAGACGCCGCCCCAGGTGTCCGACAGGCGAAAGCCCTCCGGGAAGGGGTCGGAGGGGTCGAGGCCGATCTGCGACAGGGCGTAGATCCAGGCCGATCCCGTGACGCTGGAAAGCGTCGCTGCCCGGCCCGCGATCTCCGTGGTGCCGTGGAGCGTCGTCACGATCTCGCTGCCGATGATCGACCGGCTCACCTGCGTATCGCCCACCGTGATCGAAGCGCGGGCATGGCGGGCCGCGACGTTGGCGCTGCTGCCGGTCCCGCAGGGCGAGCGGTCGACGCGGCCCGGCTTCAGGGTCGTGCAGGTCCTGAAGGCGCCGTCGGGCTCGGCGCTGCGAAACATGACGTAGGCCAGACCTTCGATCTCCGGCGTGGCGGGATGGCGAATGCGGCGCTGGGCGTTGATACTCTCGTTCAACCTGACCCCGGCTTCGGCCAGCGCGCGGGCGGCCTGCGGTTCGATCCGAAGGCCGAACTGGTCGACGTCGACCAGGGCATAGAACACGCCGCCGAAGCACAGGTCGTATCGCACTTTCCCCCAATCGTCGGTCTCCACGACAGCATCCAGATCCTCGGCGAAGGCCGCCGGCATGGCCAGAGTGACGTCCAGGCACCGGCCGTCGCGGCAGCGGGCCACCGCCCGCACGAGCCCGGCCGCCGTGTCCAGGGTGATGGTCGTCTGCGGCTCGCGCATCTCCACCATGCCGGTTTCCAGCAGGGCGGTCACCGCGCAGATCGCGTTGGAGCCCGACATGGCATGGGCCTGATCGGGCTGCAGCACGAGGAAGCCGGCCGCCGCCTCCGGGCGGGTCGGGGGTGTCAGCAAGACGGCCGATCCCGCCGGTCCGCCCCGCGGCTCGGAGGTCAGGAAGCGGCGCAGGCGGTCGTCGGTGCTGTTGATGTGCTGCAGCTTGGCCGCCATGGTTTCGCCGGGAAGGTCGATGACGCCACCGGTGATCACGCGGCCGATCTCGCCCGCGCAGTGTACATCGACGGTCTGCAGTGTCCGCGTCCAGCGCATGGCGTCAGGTCCTCCTAGAAACGGTCCGCGCGGTAGGCGGAGAGGTTGACGTTGGATCTGCGGTTTGCGACGAGGTCGCGGACCAGCCTGCCGGTGGTCGCGGCGAGGGTCAGTCCAAGCTGGCCGTGGCCGGTCGCGACCACGACGTTGTCGGCGGTCGGCGCGCGCCCGATGATCGGTTTCGTGTCGGGCGTCAGCGGCCGGCGCCCGAAGTACCGTTCGGCGGATCGTGCGGTGAGGCCGGGAAGGACCCTCCGGGCCCGTTCAACGAGGATATCGGCGCGGCGCCAGTCCGGCGCGGCCGAGGCGCTGGCGAACTCCACGCTGCCGGCAACCGCAAGGCCGCTCTCATAGGGTGTGATGCCGAAGCCGCCTTTCCCATAGATCAGCGCGTGGGTCTGGTCGATGCCGGGCGCCTTCAGCAGGCTCTGATAGCCGATCACGCCGGCAAGCTGGATGGTGAATCCGAGGTCCGATACCAGGTCTTTTGAAGCCGCCCCCGCGGCGATCACGAAGGCATCGCCGGTGACGGCTTCGCCGGATTGGGTGCGCACCGCGCGGGCCTGACGCTCCTGCCGGTTGAACCCGGTCCCCTTCAACCGCCGGACCTCGCCGCCGCGGGCGGCAAAGGCCTTGTGGAGCTCGACGACATAGCGTTTCGGGTCGACGACCGAGCGCCAGTCCCGAAGGACAGCGGCCGCGGCGAAATCCTTCGCCAGGGCCGGTTCGAGCTCCGCCGCTTCGTTGCCGGAAACGACATCGATCTGGAACCCCAGGTCCCGGCGCAGGTCCAGGTAGCCGCGCTCCTTCTCGAGTTCCTCCTTGCTGTCGAAGAGTTGGATGACCGGCACCTCGCGCAGCAGCGACCGCAGTCCGTAGCGGTCCAGGAAATCCTCGGTGTCGGATACCGCATGAGCGGTCAGCAGGGCGATGTCGCGGCTGATCGATCGGATGCGATCGCCGCGCGCGTTGCCCGCGAAACGCAGGAACCACGGCAGAACGGCAAGCAACGAGGCCGGGCGCAGGGCCAGCGGCCCCTTGGGATCAAGCAGCCACTTGGGCGCGAGCCGGAGGGTGCCGGGCTTGGAAAGCGGCACCACTTCGCTGACGGCGATAGAGCCGCAGGATGCCCGGCTGGCGCCCTCGCCCGGCTCTCCGGGGTCCAGCACGACCACATCGTGCCCGTCAGCCTGGAGCGACAGCGCGCAGCTTATGCCGACGACCCCTCCACCAACGACGACGATCTTTGCCATGACCGGCTCGCCAGCCTCGCAATTCAGTTTGGGCGCGGCGGGAGCACCGCTGGTCCCGCCAGTTCAGGACCAGATCAGGACCAGTTCAGGATCGGTTCCAACGCGACCTTGAAGTCCTGCTTTTCCTGATCGCTCAGAGGCAGCAGCGGCTGGCGGCAGACGCCGACCGGCGTGCCCTGCAGCTCGCAACCGTACTTGACCTTCTGGACGAACTTGCCGCTCTCCAGGCTGTTCATGGCCCGATAGAGGGTCGCCATCTGCTTGCGCGCCTTTGCCAGGTCGCCGGAGCGGAAGGTCCGGTCCAGATCGCAGCACGCCTTGGCCATGCAGTTCGCCGGGCCGCAGATCCAACTGTCCGCACCCCAGAACATGAAGTCGAGCGCGATGTCGTCGGAGCCGCTGACGAGCTGGATGCGGCCGTCGTAGCGGCTGACGATGTCGACGGCCCGCTGCAGGACCCCGCTCGATTCCTTGATGCCGATGACCCGCGGATGGTCCGCCAGGCCATCCATCACCGTGAACGAGATCTCGACCCCGTCCTTCGGCGGGTAGTTGTAGAGGACAATGTTCACGTCGACCGCATCGAGCACGCTGTTGTAGTGGGCCAGGAGCTCGTCGTCGCTGGGCCGGGTATAGAAGGGCGTTGCAAGCAAGACGGTGTCGTAGCCGATGTCCTTGGCGGCGGCCGTGTTCTCGATCACCTCCCGCGTCGCGGGCGCATTGGTCCCGGCGATCAGCGTCTCGCCGTCCTGGGCAAAGTCCTTCACGAACTTCAGCACATCCACTCTTTCCTGATTGGACATGGAGAAATACTCGCCCGTGGACCCACAGGGCACCCATCCGCTCGCGCCCGCGGAGCGGAGCGCCGACATGTGCGCCTCCAGCGCTTTGAAGTCGACTTTGTTATCCCGGTCGAACGGCGTCACCAGGGCCGGCAGGACTCCGGAAAGCTGCATCTCGCTTCTCCTAGGAATTCAGGTCTTCGCGTAGGGCAGGTATCCCCGCCGCTCCACGGTCGGAAAGGCATCGCCGCGTCTGACATAGCGGGTGTTCTGAACCAGGGCGCGGGGCTGGAAATCCCAGGCCTCGACCCGCCCAAGCGCACTGGCCTCGGCGATCACGCGCCTCGAGGCCTGATTTTCGGTCACCTCTGCGGCAAGCGCCGTCAGGTCCCAGGTCTCCGCCGCTAGGGCCTGCAGTCGCGCCTGCGCATCGGCCACCTCCGGCAGACCGGCCAGATTGTTGCGCTCGTCCGGGTCCGCCGCCAGATCGAACAGCAGGGTCGGATAGGCCGGCGAGACGACCAGCTTCAAGGAGCCGGAGCGCACCATGACGCGCGGCGCTACGGTGCCCCCGTCGATGTGCTCGACGAAGACCTCGCGCGTGCTTGCGTCGGAGTCGAACAGCGGCACAAGGCTATGCCCGTCGAGCGGCGTCGAGACGGCGTCCTCCGGGGCGTCGGCCAGATCCAGGAGCGTCGGGAAGAGGTCGACAAGGGAAACCGGAGACGTCACCCGCTGCGCGCGCCGGCGGGGGTCTGCGATGACCAGGGGCACGCGGATCGCCGGTTCATAGAGCGTCTTCTTGAACCACATGCCGCGTTCGCCCAACATGTCGCCGTGGTCGGAGGTGACGACGACCACGGTGTTTTCGGCAAAGCCCGCTTCGCCAAGCGCCGCCATAAGCCGGCCGAACAGCGCATCCACGTGGGAAACCATGCCGTAATAGCCGCGTCTGGCGCGGCGGTAGGCTTCCTCGGATATCTCGATCCGGTCCTGTCCGTAGTGCACGTGCAGGGAGCGTGAATGGGGGTCGCGCTGCTCGAGCGGGATGTGGGGCACCCGGGGCGGATCGATTTCCGCGTCGTCGTAGCGGTCCCAATACTCCCGCGTCGTGACATAGGGGTCGTGCGGCTGGGTCAGCGACACGGTCATCAGGAAGGGGCGCTTATCCTCGGAGCGCGCGCGGACGAAGAGCTCTCTGACCGCATGGTGGACGACGTCTTCGTCGTAGTCGATCTGCATGGTGCGGGCCATCGGCGCCGAGTCCAGCACCGATTCCACCGTCGATGTCCCGGCCGCGTAGCGGCGCTCGTCGTCGGTTTCGATGTCCGCGTAGCCGGCGGTCGGAGTCCAGGAGAAATCCGCCGGATAGATCTCCGTGGTCAGCCGCTCCTCGAAGCCATGAAGCTGGTCGGGGCCGACAAAGTGCATCTTGCCGGAGATGCAGGTGTAGTAGCCAAGCCGCCTGAGATAGTGCGCGAACGTCGGTGTCGAGGCCGTGAACTCGGCCCCGTTGTCATAGGCGCCGATGCGTGACGGCAGGCGCCCGGACATCATCGAGAATCGCGACGGCGCGCAGAGCGGATAGTTGCAGTAGGCGTTCTCGAACAGCGCCGCGCGGCCGGCAAGCGCGTCGAGATTCGGCGTCTTGCAGACGCTTCCCCCATACGGCCGCAACACCTGTGCGGTGAGCTGGTCCACCATGAACAAGAGGATGTTGGGTCTGCTCCCGGACATTGGATTTCCGCGCACGCCTGATTTTTGTCGACAATGTGTCGGCATATTGATATACAGTCGACAGAAAGTCGACAAAAAAAGTTGGCGAGAAAAGTTGAGGGTGGAACACGTGGATAGCCAGGGCCACCAAAAGGCTTTGCGGGAAACGGCGGATCGGCGGACCCGGGGGGGGCGGTCAAACGCCGTCTACGAAACGCTGCAGCGGGAGATCCTCACCCTCGCCCTGTCGCCGGGCGAGCCGCTTGACGAGACCCACCTGGCGCAGCGTTTCGGCATGTCCCGCTCGCCGATCCGCGAGGCGCTCAACCGCCTGGTCATGCAGGGCCTTGTCGTCATGCTGACCAACCGCAGCACCCTGGTGGCGCCCTTGGACCTGGCGAAGTTCCCGCGCTACGTGGAGGCCCTGGACCTGCTGCAGCGGATCAACACGCGCCTCGCCGCCGAACACCGCACGGACGACGACATTGCCCGCATGCGCCGGCTTGCGGAGGCCTTCGACGAAACCCTCATCGAGTACGACCACTTCGAAATGTCGAGCACCAACAAGGCGTTCCACATGGCCATCGCCGCGGCGGGCGGCAACCCTTACCTCGCCCAGCAGTACGACGCGCTGCTGGACCAGGGACGGCGCCTGCTTCATCTCCACTTCGACTTTCTTGGAAAATCGACCTACGACCGGCCGCTGGCCAGCGAGCACCACGAGATGATCGACGCGATCGAGGCCCACGACCTCGATGGTGCCGACAGGCTGGCCCACGCGCACACCCGGCAATTCCACGATCGCTTCCTGGACTACCTGCGCACCAACTATGGCGCCGGCTTCGAACTCGATCCGGGCGCCATCGGAACGGCAGGCGGCGCCCGATGAGCCAAAGGACCAGCACGCACAGCACCGCCGCCGATCCGCGGAACGAGTCCCTCAAGCTGTTCCTCAACGGGAAGATCGTCCCGAAGGCCGAGGCGGTGGTATCGATCTACGACTCCGGCTTCATGCTGGGCGACGGCATCTGGGAAGGACTCAGGCTGCACGACGGTGTCTGGGCCTTCCTCGAGGCGCATCTGGACCGCCTGTTCGAGGCCGCGCTGGCGCTGGACCTGGACATCGGGATGACCAGGCAGGAAATCGCCGACGCCCTCGATGCGACGGCGCGCGCCAACGGCATGACCGACCATGTGCACGCGAGACTCATGGTCACGCGCGGCGTCAAGGTGCGGCCGTTCCAGCATCCGGCCCTGTCTCAGTCAGGTCCCACCGTCGCAATCATCATGGAGCATTCGCAACCGTCGATTCCGCGGCCCATCCGCCTGGTCAGCGTGGCCCAGCACCGCGGCCTGCCGCTGACCCAGGACGCGAAGCTGAACTCCCATTCCAAGCTCAACTGCATCATCGCCTGCAACCAGGCCATCCGTGCCGGTGGCGACGAGGCGCTGATGTTCGACCCCTTCGGCTTCGTCAACACCACCAACGCCTGCAACTTCTTCATCGTCCGGAAGGGAGAGGTTTGGACCTCCACCGGCGACTACTGCATGAACGGCATCACCCGCCGGAACGTGATCGAGCTCTGCCGTGCGAACGACATCCCGGTCTTCGAACGGAACTACACGCTGATCGACAGCTATGGCGCCGACGAGGCTTTTCTGACCGGCACCTTCGGCGGGATGACGCCCGTCGGCAGCATCGACGGCCGAACCATCGGCAGCGGCGACCGCGGAGCGATGACCGAGCGAATCAGCCAGCTCTACCGGGATCTCGTTCGCCGACACTGCGATGCGATGGCTGCGCAGAGGCCGGACAAAGCAAAGAAGATTTCCTGAGAAAAATCCCAGAACAGAGAGGAGACAAGAGATGATGAAGAGGTTTACATCGGCCCTGGCGGGGGCCGCCCTGGCCGCCGCCGTTTCCGCCCCGGTGCTGGCGGCATCCGGCGAAACGGTGAAGACCATCCAGGACCGGGACAGCCTGCTCTGCACCGGCCACAACGGCAGCTATCTGGGCTTCGCCGAGGTCGACGACAAGGGCAAGTGGACCGGATTCGACATCGAATTCTGCAAGGCGCTGGCGACCGCCATTCTCGGCTCGCCGGACAAGCTTCAGATCATTCCCGTCAGTTGGGCACAGCGCTTCCCGGCCCTGCAGTCCGGCGACATCGACGTCATCATCAAGGTGACGGGATGGACCATGGGGCGGGACACCGAACTCGGCCTGCAGTTCGCCCGGCCCTATTTCATCGGTCCGACCAACATCCTGACGCGCGCGGAACTCGGCGCGACGAGCGCGGCCGACCTGGAGGGCGGCGTCTTCTGCATCAATGCCGGCACCTCCATCGAACGCATCGTCGCCGATTACATGGGGGCGAAGGGTATCAGCTACGAGGCGCTGAACTTCGAGAAGGCCGAGGAGCTGCGCTCTGCGCTCTACGCGGGCCGCTGCGATGCGCTGGCCGGTTTCGGGCCGTTCCTGGCGGCCACCCGGTTCAACGCGCCGAACCCGGACGACTTCGTGATCCTGGACGAGGTGCTCGCGCTGGAACCGGAAGGCATCGCCGCCCGCCAGGGCGACGACAACTTCATCGATGTCATCAACTGGATGGTCTCCGCCCTTCTGATGGCCGAAGAACATGGGATCACCCAGGCCAATGTCGACGAGATGCGGGCCAATCCGCCGTCGTCGTCCATCGGCCGGCTGCTGGGTGCGACACCGGGCATCGGCGACCGTCTGGGCCTCTCCAACGACTGGGCCTACAACATGATCAAGGCGGTCGGCAACTATGGAGAGATTTATGACCGCACGGTCGGCGAAGGCTCGCCGTACAAGCTGCCGCGCGGCCTAAACAATCTCTGGAGCAAGGGCGGTCTCCACTACACGCTGGTCCTCGACTGACCACAACCTGTCCCGGCCGGTCGCCCTCCCGGACCGGCCGGGCGCCTTCCTCTTGCGGGGGTTTCGGCGATGAAGACGATCCTGAAAAACAGTCGAACGCGAAACAGGTTCATCCAGGGCACGGTTCTGGTCGTGACCCTTGGGATCCTCCTGACCTTCGTGCTGACGACGCGCCACAACCTCCTCGAACAGGGCATCGCGACCGGGTTCGGATTCCTCGAGAGATCCACCGGCTGGCCGATCAACTTCTCGCTCTTCGAGGTCACGGCCAACAGCCCCTATGCCGACATCCTGCTGGCGGGGCTGCTGAATACCCTGCTGGTCGGCGTTCTCGGGATCTCGCTGGCCACGGTCATCGGCGTGATCGTCGGGCTGATGCGAATCTCCGACAACTTCGTGCTCAACCTGGTCGGCACGACCTTCGTCGAGGTGTTCCGCAACGTCCCGCTCATTCTGCAGGTTTTCGTCTGGTACGCGGTGCTGACGCATCTGCCCTCGCCACGCCAGGCGATCTCGGTCTTCGACGTCGGCTACATCTCGAACCGGGGGCTGATCGTGCCCTCCCTCGACATGTCCGCGCTGGACATCATTCTGTTCTTCATCGGCCTCGGCCTTGCCGGTTATGCGATCGCGGCCGCTGGTAAGACGAACGAGACCCTGAAGCGTCATGCCTGGTCGGCCTTCGGGGCGGTCTGCATCGTCTTGTTCCTGATCCTGCTCTTCAGCGGGCGGAGCGCCGATGCCCCGCTCGTCAACATCCCCGAGCTTCGCGGCCTGCGCTTTGTCGGCGGCATCGCCATCAAGCCGGAGTTCACGGCCCTCTTGTTCTCCATCGCCGTCTTCGGTGGTGCCTATGTGGGCGAGATCGTGCGCGGCGGTTTCCTCTCCGTCGACAAAGGCAAGATCGAAGCGGCCCGCGGCCTGGGGATGACCGCCTTCATGGTCAACCGCTTCGTGCGCATTCCGCTGGCCGTTCGTGCGATTCTGCCGGCCCTGACCAACCAGTTCATCTGGCTGATGAAGGCGACGACCCTGGGCATCGCGATCGGCTATCCCGACTACTTCATGATCGTTTCCACCTCGATCAACCAGAGTGGTCAGACCATCGAGTTGATCGCGCTGCTGATGGCCGGCTTCCTGCTCATCAACTATGTGCTCGGGTTCACCATGAACTGGATCAACAAGCGATTGGCCCTGAAGGGTCAGGCGAGCTAGCCATGGAAGCCGCACTTCGTCCGCCTGTGGTCGACACCACCGCCTTCGGCTGGGCACGCCGCCGCCTGTTCGCGACGCCTGTCGATACCATCGTCACCCTCTGCTTCGGCGCGGTCGTCGTCTGGGTCGCCCTGCGCATCGTCGACTGGACCCTGATCAGCGCGCTCTGGTCCCTGGAGGACGGGCAGACCTGCCGCGACGCCGCGGGCGCCTGTTGGGCGGTCATCGAGGCCAGGGGCCGCTTGATTCTGTTCGGCCTTTATCCCTACGAGGAGCACTGGCGTTCGACCCTCGCCTGCCTTGCCATCGTCGCGACCATGGCGCTCTCCTGCGTTCCCTGGTTCTGGAGCCTGAAGCGCCTGCCGGCGCTGTGGATCGGCGGTTTCGTCACCTTCGTCGTATTGATGCACGGCGGCGTCTTCGGCCTCTCGGTGGTCACCACGGAGCAGTGGGGCGGGCTCTCGCTGACGGTTTTCATCTTCTGCTCGGTGGCGGTGATCGGCATGCCGATGTCCATCGGCCTGGCCCTGGCCCGCCGCTCGAAGCTGCCGGTCGTGCGCCACGTGACGAGCGTCTTCATCGACCTCTTCCGCTCCGTGCCCTTGCTGACGATCCTCTTTACCGCCGCCGTCGTCATCCCGTTGACGGTCCCGGATTGGGCGCAGGGCGACAAGCTGGGCCGCGTCATCTTCGCATTTGCCATCTTCTTCGCCTGCTATCAGGCGGAGATCATCCGTTCGGGCATGCAGGCGATCCCGCCGGGCCAGGAAGAAGCCGCCGCCGCCCTGGGCATGAAGTACTGGAGCCGCGTGTTCGACATTCTGCTGCCGCAGGCGTTTCGCAACTCCCTGCCGGCGACCATCAATCAGTTCGTCATCACCTTCAAGGAAACCTCCATCGTCACGATCATCGGCTTCTTCGAGATCATGGCCTCGGCCAACGCGGCGGTCGGGACCGGCGAATGGGGCGCGCAGTATGTCGAGGTCTATTTCTTCGTCGGCGCCGTCTACTTCCTCTTCGTATTCGGCCTGTCCCGCTACGGCGCCTATCTGGAGAAACGCGCGAGGTTGACCCATGCCTGATCCGGTCATCCAACTCATCGGTGTGACGAAGTCCTTCGGTCCGATTCAGGTCCTCAGGGGCATCGATCTCAAGGTCGGACTGGGCGAGAAGGTCGTCATCTGCGGACAGTCGGGGTCTGGCAAGTCGACGACCATCCGCTGCATCAACCGGCTAGAGGCCCACGACGGCGGCCGGATCATCGTCGACGGGGTCGAACTGACCGACGATCTCGATGCCCTCGACGAAATCCGCCGCGAGGTCGGCATGGTGTTCCAGCGGTTCAACCTCTTCCCGCACCTGACCGTCCGGGAAAACTGCGCCCTGCCGCAGATCCGCGTCCGCGGAACGTCGCGCGCCGATGCCGAGGCGAACGCCATGGCCCAGCTCGACCGCATGCGCATCGCCGACCAGGCGGCCAAGCATCCGGACGAGCTCTCGGGCGGGCAGCAGCAGCGGGTCGCCATTGCGCGGGCGCTGTGCATGGAACCCAAGATCATGTTGTTCGACGAACCCACCTCCGCGCTCGACCCGGAGATGATCGGCGAGGTCCTGGACTGCATGGTCGGCCTGGCGCGAGGCGGCATGACCATGGTCTGCGTCACCCACGAGATGGGCTTCGCCCGCAGCGTGGCGGACCGCGTCGTCTTCATGGGCGACGGCATGATCCTGGAGGCGGCGACGCCGGACGACTTCTTCGAGCGGCCCCAGGCGCAGGAAACGAAAGACTTCCTGTCGAAGATCATGGCGCACTAGCCGGCAAGCTCGTGCCCGCTGGTCCTTAAACGGCGGATCCGAAGGGCTGTTCCGCCGAGGCTATTGCCGATCCATCAATGGCCGATCATCCAGGGGCGGCCCGACGAACCATGGGCGTGGCCGTGGCCATGCCCGTGATGGTGGTGGTCATGCCCAGACCGTTTCCGGCCTATGGCCTGTTGCTCTGCCTTGGACATAAACCTCGGCTCGTGTGCCGACTTCTCGTTGCGCTCGTGGGCGATGCGATTGTGCCGCGGCATCATGGCCAGATTCGGCGCCGAAACGGCGCGCGGCGCCAGATCGCCGCAGTCAGGACAGACGCTCGGCTCGCTGGCCTCGCTCATGCTGCGCCAGTCGTCGAACTCGCCGCACTGCGCGCAGTCGTAATTGTACAAAGGCATGTAAGACGTCTCCTCGTTGACCGTCCATTGTCTGGCCGTCGCGCGCGGGATCGTGGCCGTCGTCATGCCCCCGCGGGTCTAGGGCCGTGACCTCAGGCTCCACCCTCCGCGAGCGGGCCGATCCAGCCGTTCAGCAGCATGAATCCCGGTATCCAGCCGGTGTAGATACCCTGTAGGGCGCAGAACGCCCCGGTGAACTGGGTGAGGTTTTCCTTGTTGAGCGCAAGCAGCGCCCAAAACAGCAGCCAGAGAACCGCCCAGGAGGCCCAGCACAGCGTGAACCACCAGTCCCACAGGCTGACCGCGCCGCCCAGCGAGACCAGGGTGATCGGGATCACCGTGATGCCGACAAAAAAGCAGAACCATCCCAGACCGCGGCCGTCGGCCCCGTTCCACCTGTTCCACGCGACCCAGAAGTAGGTGAACGTAAACAGCAGAGTATAGGCCGCAGCCCGTATCGAGCCTGCATCGGCCCCCGGCCCAAAGGCCAGGAACAGTGCGGCAATCAGGGTCAGGCCGCCGACGAAGACATTGATGACCGTAATCTCCCGGTCGCCGATGCGCCCCATGACCCACAGGCCGTTACAGAACAGAACGGCGCCGACGTAGAGCAACACCATGCCCAGCAACATGTTCTTGTCCTCCCTTTCCCAACCGGCGTTTGCTCGTTCACCGTCGGGCTCGTGCCACGCCTCGTTTGGCGGGCGTGGCCGGCCCAATGATCGCGGCTACGAAACCTGCCCCGCCGGCTGCCGAAAGATGGTGGCGCGGTTGGCCCGCGCCCCCACGACTTTCAGCTCAACTGGTAGCGGCCACGTCGACGCCGGAGATCGCCTTCGTCGGCCCGTTGGCGTTGGGCCGAATATCGAAGTCGAAGATCCCGGTCGGAATGGCGACGGTGCAGCACGCGTTTGGAATGTCCACGATCCCGCTGATCCGCCCTTCGACCGGGGCGGTGCCTAGGATCATGTAGGCCTGCTGACCCGAGTATCCGAACTTCTTCAAGTACTCGACGGCGTTCAGGCAGGCGCGGCGATAGGCCACGGTGGCGTCCAGGTATTTTTGTTCGCCGGTGTGCTCGTCGACGCAAACACCTTCGAAGATCAGATAGTCGTCGTAGTGTGGCTCGATGGGGCTCGGCCTGAAGATAGGGTTGGTGATGCCGTACTTCGAGACACCATCCTTGATGATGTCGATACCGATGTCGATCCAACCGGCCATCTCGATGGCGCCGCAGAAGGTGATCTCGCCGTCACCCTGCGACCAATGGATGTCGCCCATCGAGAGGCCACCGCCCTTCTGGTAGACGGGGAAGTAGACCTTCGACCCGCGCGACAGGTTCTTGATGTCGCAGTTGCCGCCGTGCTCGCGGCCGGGAACGGTCCGCGCCCCTTCCTGGCCGGCCTTCTCGGCCGCGGCCCCGGTGAGTTGGCCCATGAGGGCCGTGTCGGTGCCGGCAAGCCCGTCCGGAAGCGTGCACAATGGGGGCACCCGGTCCGGATCGGTGTCGAACAGCGCGGCCTCGCGCTTGGTCCAGGTGGCCAGCAGCTCCTCGGACGGCAGGGTGCCGATCAGGCCGGGATGAATCATGCCGGGGAAGCGGACGCCGGGAATGTGACGCGAGGAGGCGTAGACACCACTGAAGTCCCAGCAGGCCTTCTTCGCCTCTGGGAAGTGCCTGTCGAGAAAGCCGCCGCCGTTCTCCAGCGCGAATATGCCGGTGAAGCCCCACTGCGAATCTTCCAGCCAGCCGATGTCGTTGATGTCGACAACCAGAAGATCGCCGGGCTCCGCGCCCTCGCACCCGAACGGGCCGCTGAGGTAGTGCACCTTGGTCAGATCGACGTCGCGAATGTCGTTGGCGGAATCGTCGTTCTTGATCTGGCCGCCGGTCCAGTCGTAGCACTCGACGCGGAACTCGTCGCCGGGCTTGAAGTTCTCGACGATGGGTATGTCGTGATGCCAGCGATTGTGTGTTTTGATGTCCTGCTCTTCCGGCCACTTGTTCATATCGGCTCGGAACACGGTCTTCGCCATGGCAAGGCCTCCCTTTCTCGGTCGGTGATTGTGGTGTGCCGCTCTCTCCTGTCTTGAGCCGCCAAGTGCAGGGTGGCTGCCGGGCCACGTCACCACTGGTGGCGATCAAGCATCGAAGTGACAGGTTACGGACAATCGCAGAGGGCTGGCCTCACCCCTGGGGGTGAGGCGCATGGCGAGTCCGGACGCGCCACGGCCGAAGGACGCCACCGATTACAAACGGATTACAATTGTTGGGAGAGCTCGGCGCCCATCGGGTCGGGAACGCGGACCCGGCGGCTCAAAACACCGAAAAGCGCCCGAGCAAACGGACCAGGTCGGCCTGACGGTTTGTTCCCACCTTGGAATAGATGTTGCGCATGTGCGTTCGCGCGGTGTTCTTGGTGATGCCGAGTTTGTGTCCCGCATCGAAGAGGCCGTGGCCGTCGGTAAGCAAGCAGACCAGGCGCGCCTCGGCGTTGGTGAGCTTGTACGCACGGGCGAAGTCCGTGAGTCCCTCGCCGCTGTCCACAAGCGGATCCTTGATGACCAACGCGACGGCCGGGGCTTGAATCTGATCGTCGTGATGCCCCGATCCGTTTACGCGATACATCACACAGATGAGCGGCAAACGTTCCGGCCCCCTGGAAATGATGAAATGCTCTCCTGAAGTCGGGTCCCTGCCATTTGGCGCGGCACCTGCCGTATCGGCGATGAGTTGCCGCAGATCCGCGGTGTTCTTGGAGGAGGCCGTGGCGATGACGCCCTCGGTTCTCAACCGAAGACCGTCCCCGCAGGCGAACATGTCGTTTGCCACGCGGTTACAAAAATTCACGCGTCCCGTGTGGTCAACCACAATAAATGCGACCGGCAGGTGATCGATGATCTCGGCGAGGCTCTCGTGCGCGTGCCGATCGCGCACGACCTCGTCGCGAACTTTCATCGTTCGCTTCAAGTGCGGCAGGAGCCGCGACAGCGCGACCCTTTCCTCGCGGCCGAAGTGGGCGGCATGGGCCGGACGCATGAAGCTGATGACGGTCGCCTCCGCACCCTCGCAGGAGATGACGCCACATAGATGGTGCAACAGGGCCTGCGGTTGCAGATACCTCTTGTAGAACTCGGTCTGCTTTAACTCCCGTTCCGACAAGACATCCTCGCAGGCGATAACCGCGCCTTCCTCATACAATGCGGCCGACGTCATCCACGGGTCCAACGCAGACAGCCCATCGTTATAGGCATCATAGTATTTGGTTTGAATGTTGAACCTGTGCCGCAGCGCGCCATCGCCGGCGGCGAGGTCATGGGTCATGAAGCTGCCCGCCGAGGCGTCCAAGGCGTGGCCCAGCTTGGGAAGGACGTTGCACCACGCACATTCGTCCATGACCGCGAGCGCGGTGTCATAGAGGGCGTCGATGAGCTGCCCAAGGTCACTATTGGTGCTGCCGTTGACGTGTCCCATCGCCGTATCCCCAGACCTGCCTGCCCTCACCGCCTTCTGAAAGCAGCCCTTTTCTCGATTGCCAGTTCCGCACAGCCACACGTGCGGACACGGAAAACCGCTCTTGTTGGACGGGTGGGCTCGTCCCCACGGCGGATGATAGCGACGCCATGTAAGGGCTTTGCGTGCCGGAGAAGCCAATTTGTAAAGTTTTGTAACCAGCTCGAATTCTGGTTCCGAGCGTGGTTCAATTCGGTCAATGATTGATCCAAAGACTGCGAATGCCCGTTCTCGAGCAATCCGAGAGTTGCGTATAGACGGTCAACCAATCGAGCTCCCGAGGGCCAACGTGAGCCAGGCCGATGAGTCGCCGCGCGTTCTGGTCGTGGACGACGACCCACGCATCTGCCGACTATTGACGCGCTTCCTGACCGCTGAAGGATTTTTGGTGGACTCGGCGCCGAACGGCCGCGCCATGTGGCGGGCGCTGAAGGCAAAGCCAATCGATCTGGTGATTCTCGATTTGCGGCTTCCGGGCGGCGAGGATGGGCTCACCCTGGCGCGGCGCCTGCGGGCGGAGTCGAACGTTTCGCTCATCATCCTGACGGGCAAAAGCGAAAGCGTGGACAAGGTTGTGGGGCTGGAACTCGGCGCCGACGATTACATCACCAAGCCCTTCGACCGGCGTGAGCTGCTCGCCCGCATACGCAGCGTTCTGCGCCGCTCGGCCGCGCGGGAGCCGGACGCAGCAGTCGGCGCGGGTTCTCCCTCGATCCTGCGCTTTGCGGGATGGACCATGGATCTCGCGCAGCGCGACCTCGTGTCGCCCGATGGCGAAGAGGTCGAGCTGACCAGCTATGAGTTCGAGCTGCTCGCCGCCTTGGCGCAGCGGCCGGCGCGGGTGCTGTCCCGGGATCAGATTCTCGAGCTCATTGCCAACCGCTATTGGCAGCCCTACGACCGGAGCATCGACGTTCTGATCGGCAAGCTGCGGCGCAAGCTCGACGACGACCCGCGGAACCCGCGGCTCATCAAGACGGTCCGGGGCACCGGGTACATGTTCACGGCAGCGTTGCAGTCGGATTGATCCGGACCACCGGCTGATCTGCTTATGCTTCGCCGGCTTGGAGCGTGCGCCGAACCGCGCCGGCAAGGTCCTTCATCACGAACGGCTTGTTGACCAGCGGAATCGCGCCATCCGGGTCGTTGATCGAACGGGCGGCGCTGCGCGCGTAGCCGGAGCTATAGAGGACTTTCAGCTTCGGACAGCGGGCCCGCGCCTCCCGGGCAAGCTGCTCCCCGCCGATTCCTCCCGGCAGCATAATGTCCGTGAACAGCAGATCCACATCGACCAGATCGTCCAGAAGCGACAATGCGGCTACGCCGTCGCGCGCCTCGAACACCACGTAGCCGAGCCGGGTGAGGAGCCTTCGGGCCAGCTTGCGGACGTCGGTCTGGTCCTCGACCAGGAGGATGCGCTCGCCCTTGCCGTTCGCCTCGGACATCCATTGCGCATCGGTTTCAACTTCGACCGCACCTTTGGTTGCCCTGGGCAGATAGAGTCTGACGGCGGTGCCGCTGCCGAGCTTGCTCGAGATCTCCAGATGGCCGCCGGACTGCTTGGCGAAGCCGTAGACCATGCTGAGCCCCAGCCCGCTGCCCTGGCCGACCTCCTTGGTGGTGAAGAACGGCTGTATGGCGCGCTCCGCCACCTCCGGTGACATGCCGGTCCCGCTATCCTTAACTGCGATCAGGACATAGTCACCGGTGTCGACCGCTGCATGCCGGTCGGTGTAACCGTGGTCTAGCGTGACATTTCTCGACACGATCGTGAGCTCCCCGCCGTCCGGCATGGCGTCCCGGGCATTGATGGCGAGATTGAGGAGGCTCGTCTCCAGCTGGTTCCTGTCGACGTCTATGGGCCACAGTCCGTCGGGCAGGGCAATTTCGATCTGGATGTTCTCGCCCAGCGTCCGCTCCAGCATTCTGGACATGCCTGTGACCAGCTTGCCCGCGACCGTCGGTTGCGGGCGCAGCGTCTGCCGTCTCCCGAATGCGAGCAGCCGGTGCGTCAGTTCCGCGCCACTGCGTGCCGCAGCCTGGGCATCCTCGGCAATCTCGGACAAGTCCGTATCCGCAACGTCATCCTGGATCAGGTCCAGGTTGCCCGAAATGACCGCCAACAGATTGTTGAAGTCGTGCGCAATTCCGCCCGTGAGCTGGCCCAGGGCCTCCATTTTTTGTGCCTGACGCAGCTGCTCTTCCGCGCGCCTGCGATCGGTCAGGTCGGTCGCGATCGTGCCGATGCCTACGGGCTGCCCATGCGCGCCCGGCACCGGGAACTTCGTAACCAGCACCGAATGCACGGAGCCGTCGGCGAAGGGAATCTCGATCTCCTCTTCGACGACCTTGCCGCTGCTGAGCGCCTCCTGGTATCGCGCCGCATAGATGGCGGCGACCTCGTCCGGAAAAAGGTCCTGGGAAGTTTTGCCGAGCGCCTCCTCAGGCCCGTATCCGTGCCATTCCTCGAAGCGTCTGTTGACGACGACGAAGCGGCCCTCCAGATCCTTCAGCGAGATCAGCGAGGGTGAGTTGTCGATGACTTCGCGCAGGCGCTCCTCGCTCCAAAGCAGCTGCTCGTGCGCCTGGACGAGCCTGATCGCCTCGCTGGCGAGTGACACGAGGATCAGGCCGAACTCGCGGTCCTGCTGCGTGAAGGTCTTGTCTTCGGCCGCCTGCACGGTCAAGACGCCAACCGGGGCCTGCCTCGCGCCGGTGATCGGAAAGGTCAGCAATGCCCCACGCGTCGCCGTCGGCCAGCCCGCGGGCAAGGCTTGGGCGGCAGCCCCGGGACCGAGCGAGAAAACTGGCCGCCGCGAGGTGAGCACCTGCTGGAAAGGGTCGTCCGGCGGAAGAGGAAGGGCAATCGTCTCACGGTGCCCGGAATCAAGCTCGTGCTTACAGACGAGGTTGTCGCCTTCCTTCAGATAGACGGCGCCCTTGCGCGCGTCCATGTTCGCCGCCACCTGCTCGAGCACGGCGGCACAGAGTTGACGCAGCGTTGTGCAGGCGGACAGCGCCGGCATGCTGCCGACGACCATGCGCAGGCGGGCGTTGAGTTCCTCCAGTTCCCGGTTGCGGCGACGCAGGGCTGCCTCGGCTTCCTCGCGGCCGCGAGCGAGCGACATTCTCTCGAAACAACGCTCCAGCGTGGCGATCAGGGTCTCGGGGTAGAACGGCTTGCAGAGGTAGTCGTAGGCGCCCTTCTGCAGCGCCTCGATCGCACTGTCCGCCGATGCGAACGCGGTCATGAGGATGCAGGTGACCTCGGGACTGCGCCCGCGAAAGTCCGAAACGAGACTGAGGCCGCTCTGTTCTCCCATACGGATGTCGATCAGTGCGACCTCGGCGGGGTAGTCGTCCAGCGCCTGCTGGGCAGCGGTGATGCTGTAAGCCTGCTTCGCCTCGTAGCCTTCCAGCCTGAGGAAATGGCAGAGGCTGTCGGCGAAGTCATGGTCGTCATCGACGACCAGGACGCGACGGATCAAGTCCACCCCCGTGGTGTGTACTTGGTCATTCATCCTGATCGGCGCCCAATTGTGATTGGCATGGCCTTAACATCGTCCGCTCTCATGATCTCAAGATCTTCGATGTGCGCTCCGCCGCCGTGCCCTCGGGCGCGAGCGGCAGCCAGAGCATGACGGTCGTTCCATTGCCCCATTGGCTTTGCACATCGATGCCGCCACCGTGCTCTTCCATGATGCGTTTGACCAACGGCAGCCCGAGCCCGACACCGAACGCCTTGGTACTGAACAGGGGCTTGAAGATCCGGTCCTTCGAGTCGGGACGGATACCGCAGCCGTCGTCCGAGATCTGAAGCTCGAAGCGTTCCCCGTTGGCCCGTGTCGCGACGGTCAACGCTCCATTGGGCGGCCCCGTGTCGTCGCGCAGTGCGATGGCGTGATGCGCGTTCTGCAGCAGGTTCACCAGCACCTGACGGAACTTCTCGCTGTCTATGACCACGGTCGCGTTCGAGCGGAGTTCGGTACGCAGCTCTATGGAGTCCGGGAGCTCCTGTTCCTCCAATTCAGACGCGATCCAGCGGTCGATAGGGACCGGGCGGACGTGAACGCTCTGGTCGCGTGAGAACTCGAGCAGGTCTTCGATAATCCGCACGCAACGCTTGATGTTGCGTTGCATGCGGTCCAGTTCGTCCCGTACCGGCGGCTCCGACCGGTCGAGGTACTTGTGCAGCACGGAGACCGACGAGACCAGCGTACCAAGGGGGTTGCGCAGCTCGTGGCTGACCGTTGCGGTGAGCTGGCCGATGGTCGCCAGGCGTTCGCTTTGCATCAGTTCCTGCCGGGTCTCGGAGAGCTTTTCCAAGGAGCTGACAAGATCGCGCTCGGCCAGCTCGCGGCTTTCGTGCGACAGCACAATCCACCAGGCACCGATACAGATCAGAACCAGGCTGGCGACGTAGAGCCGCAGCAGCAGCCGCGCGTTGTCCGCCTGGGCGAAGGTTCCATCGAGTTCGATCATCCGGTAGGCCAAGAGGAAGACGGCGGCCGTCACCACGGCGAGCGCAAGAAAGACCCCGAGGAACTTGGCCAGCCGTTGCGCCAGATGTGGCTGGATCATGCGCCGGAAATGCGCGCCGCCGGGGCTCGCGACGGCCGCGACGCGCACGTGCTCCGGTTGTTTGCAGACGTCGTGACAGTGGGCGTCGAGGCTGCAGCACAGCGAACAGATGGCACCCTGATAGAAGGGACAATAGGCCATGTCCTGGGGCTCGTAGGTATACGCGCAGATCGAGCAGCGGACCATGTGTTGCCCCTTGAGCCGGCGCGGCAGGGAGTCCTCCCGGGCGATGTAATACTTGCCCCGGGTTACGACACCGATGGCGATCGCCACGACGAAGGCGGTGGCCAGCGACAGCCCCGCAGAGTAGGCCTCGGCCACCTCCCCAAAGACGCCGCCGTAGGCCGGGACCGAGACCAGGGAGGCGATGGCCATGGCACCGCAGCCCACCGGGTTGACGTTATAGAGGTGTGCGCGCTTGAACTCGACATAGGACGGGCTAATGCCCAGCGGCTTCAGAACCGTGAGGTCGGCGAAGATCGCGCCAATCCATGCGATCGCCAGGTTGGAATAGACGGCGAGCACGGTCTCCAGGGTCTCGAAGATGCCGAGGAGCATCAAGAGAAGCGAGATGAGGATGTTGAACACGAGCCAGACGACGCGCCCGGGGTGGAAGTGGGTCACCCGCGAGTAGAAGTTGGACCACGCGAGCGAGCCCGCGTAGGCATTGGTCACGTTGATCTTGACCTGCGAGATGAGCACGAAAACGGTTGCGGCGGTGAGGACGATCCAAGGGTCGCTGCTCACGTATCCATAGGCCTGGATGTACATGTGGATGGGCTCGACCGCATCGTCGAAGGCGAGGCCGCTGCTTACGGCGAGTACGGCCAGGAGGCTGCCGGCCAGGATCTTGAGCCCGCCGATCACGATCCACCCCGGGCCTGCCGAGATGACCGCGGCCCACCAACTGAGTCTGTTTTTCTGCGTCTTGTCGGGCAGGAAACGAAGGTAGTCGACCTGTTCACCGATCTGCACGACCAGCGAGAACAGGACCCCGGTCGCCGCGCCGAAGTAAAGGTAATTGAACCCGGACTCGCTGCCGCGGGCGCCGGCGAAGGCGATCCAGTCGGACAGGACCTCGGGTTCCTTGTGAAAGATGAACACGAACGGCGCGATCAGCATGATGACCCAGATCGGCTGGGTAACCAGTTGCAGCCTGCTGATCAGGGTGACGCCGAGAAACGTGATCGGAATGATGACGAGCGAGGACAGGATGTACCCGAGAACGATGTGAAGACCGAAATAGATTTCCAAGGCCTGCGCCATGATCGCCGCCTCGAGAGCGAAGAATATGAACGTGAAGCAGGCGTAGATGAGCGACGTGATGGTCGAGCCGATGTAGCCGAAGCCCGCACCGCGCGTCAGCAGGTCCATGTCGATGTTGTATTTGCTCGAGTAGTAGGCGATGGGCAGACTGGTGATGAAGACGAGGGTGCAGACGACGAGGATTGCGGGAAGCGCATTGCTGAACCCATAGCTCAGCGTGATCGCGCCGCCGATCGCCTCGAGGGCCAGGAAGGAGATGCCGCCCAGGGCGGTGTTGGTTATGACGAAGGGCCGCCATTTTCGGAACGCGGTCGCGGCGTAGCGAAGGGAGTAGTCCTCCATGGTCTCGTTGGCGACCCAGGCCTGGTACGAGCGTCTTGCCTTGATCGTCTCAGAGGACATGTCCGAAGCCTCCCTCGCGGTGCGGCGCCCGGGCCCGAAGGTTTGCGAGGCTCGACTGTCGCGTTTGCCGGGTCGCATCGCGCTCAGGTGGATCAACCGATCCCGCAGCGCCCGGTCTTGTCCGCTTATCTGGCGGCAAACAGGATTGCACATACCGGCTTGGCGTGTCATCCGCGCCCGCCATGGTGTGCAGCCCAATCGCTGGGCAATCTGCGCCCGCGCAGCCAGCCGCCTTCTCCCGCGTGAACGGGAGGTACGAATTCCTAAACGTTTGCTTGGTGTCCGTGGTCGGTTGTCCAGCCTCTCCTTCGGACTGCGCGTTCATGGGGGCGTTCCCCGGCCCCAATGGCAAGCGACCGATGCCGGCGCCCAGCGAAGGCTCCGAAGGGGCAAAGAGCCATAATTGCCCCTTGTTAGAACGATTCTAAATCTTATATATTTAGAACTATTCTAATTCCAAGGCTCACGACGACCGGAGACAAGACATGGACGGCGGCAGCAAATGCCCGGTGACCGGCCGGGTTCACATTTCCAATCGGGACTGGTGGCCGAGCCAGCTCAATCTGAAGATCCTTCACCAGAACTCGCCCCTGTCCGATCCCATGGACAAGGCCTTCAATTACGCCGAGGCGTTCAAAACCCTCGATCTGGATGCCCTGCGCCAGGACATCTTCACGCTGATGAAGACCTCCCAGGACTGGTGGCCGGCGGACTACGGCCACTACGGCCCGCTGTTCATCCGTATGGCCTGGCACAGCGCCGGCACCTACCGCACCGCCGACGGCCGCGGCGGCGGCTCCTCCGGCACCCAGCGCTTCGCGCCCCTCAACAGCTGGCCCGACAACGCGAACCTCGACAAGGCGCGCATGCTGCTCTGGCCGATCAAGCAGAAGTACGGCAACAAGATCTCCTGGGCCGACCTGATGATCTTCGCCGGCAACTGCGCCCTGGAATCCATGGGCTTCAAGACCTTTGGCTTCGCCGGCGGACGCGAGGACGTCTGGGAGCCCGAGGAGGACATCTACTGGGGCTCCGAGAACACCTGGCTGGGCGACCAGCGCTACAGCGGCGAGCGCGACCTCGAGCGTCCCCTGGCCGCGGTCCAGATGGGGCTGATCTACGTGAACCCGGAGGGCCCCAACGGCAATCCGGACCCCGTCGCCTCGGGCCGCGACATCCGCGAGACCTTCGCGCGCATGGCGATGAACGACGAGGAGACGGTGGCGCTGGTGGCCGGCGGGCACACCTTCGGGAAGTGTCACGGCGCCGGCGACGCAGGCCTCGTCGGTCCCGAGCCGGAAGGCGCGGCCATCGAAGAGCAGAGCCTCGGTTGGAAGAGCAGCTACGGCAGCGGCAAGGGCGTCGATGCCATCACCAGCGGCATCGAGGGTGCCTGGACCACCGATCCCGTGAAGTGGGACAACGGCTATTTCGATGCCCTCTTCGGCTATGACTGGGAGCTGACCAAGAGCCCCGCCGGCGCCCAGCAGTGGACCCCGAAAAACGGCGGCGGCGCGGGCAGCGTGCCCGACGCCCACGATCCCGCCCGGCGGCACGCGCCGATGATGACCACGGCGGACATGGCCATGCGGATGGACCCCATCTACGAGCCGATCTCGCGGCGTTTCCACGAGAACCCCGAGGAGTTCGCGGATGCCTTCGCGCGGGCCTGGTTCAAGCTGACCCACCGTGACATGGGCCCCCGCGCGCGCTATCTCGGCAAGGAGGTCCCCTCAGAGGTGCTGATCTGGCAGGACCCGGTTCCCGACGTCACCCATCATCTGATCGACGCGCAGGACATTGCGGCCCTCAAGGGCCAGATCCTCGCATCGGGGCTTTCCGTTTCCCAGCTTGTCTCCACTGCCTGGGCCTCGGCGGCGACCTTCCGCGGCTCCGACAAGCGTGGCGGCGCCAACGGCGCGCGCATTCGCCTGGCGCCGCAAAAGGACTGGGAGGTGAACCAGCCCGCCCAGTTGGCGTCGGTGCAGGAGACCCTGGAAGGCATCCAGAAGGCCTTCAACGACGCGCAGGCCAACGGCAAGAGGGTCTCCCTCGCCGACGTGATCGTCCTCGGCGGTTGCGCCGCCGTGGAGCAGGCGGCGAAGAACGCCGGAGAGGATGTCACCGTGCCCTTCACCCCGGGGCGCACGGACGCCTCCCAGGAGCAGACCGACGTGGAGTCCGTCGCCGTCCTCGAACCGGCCGCCGACGGCTTCCGCAACTACCTTAAGACCGCCTACAGCGTGGCGGCCGAGGCCCTGCTGGTGGACCGGGCGCAGTTGCTGACCCTGACGGCACCGGAGATGACGGTGCTCGTGGGGGGGTTGCGCGTTCTGGGCGCCAACGTCGGGCAGTCCAAGCACGGCGTCTTCACCGAGCGGCCGGAGAGTCTCACCAACGACTTCTTCGTGAACCTGCTGGACATGGGCACGACCTGGAAGGCGGCCTCGGATGCCGATGACGTCTTCGAGGGGCGCGACCGTGCCACCGGCGAGGTGAAGTGGACCGGCACCCGTGTCGACCTCATCTTCGGTTCGAACTCCCAGCTTCGCGCTCTGGCGGAAGTCTATGGATGCGAGGACTCGCAAGCAGCCTTCGTGGCCGACTTCGTGGCGGCCTGGGGCAAGGTGATGAACCTCGACCGTTTCGATCTGGCGTGATCTCCAGGGGACGGCCCTCGATCAAGACATCTGAGGGTCGTCCCCAAGGATCGCGAAGGCGATCGATGCCTTAAGACTTCAGGGCGGGCCGCTTCGGTCCGCCCTTTACTTGTGTCTGCCTCAGTCCCGCAGCACCGAGAGGCGGGAAGAGTCCCAGGAGACCCAGAGCTGGTCCTGGGCGATGCCTTCGGCTTCGCCGGCGTCCATGTAGGCGCGCACCACCGCGCCGTCCTCTTCGCCGATGCGGATGTCGAGGGTGGTGCGGCTGCCCTTGAAGATCCGGCTCACCACCCGCCCGGCCAGCGCGCGGCCGTTCGCCGGCTTGGCCGCATGGCAGACCACGCTTTCCAGCCGCAGCGCGGCGGTGACGCTGGCGCCGCTGTCCGGCATCGGCCCCTGCACGGTGCCGTGCAGGTCGACGCCGTTCCAATCGATCACCAGGCTGCCGTTATCGCCGCCCCGGGCGATGCCTTCGATCAGGTTGGTCTCGCCGATGAACTCGGCGACGAAGCGGCTTTGCGGGTGGAAGTAGAGCTCTTCCGGCGTGCCGTCCTGCTCCACCCGGCCGTTGTTCATCACCACGATGCGGTCCGACATGGTGAGCGCCTCTTCCTGGTCGTGGGTGACGAAGAAGAAGGTCTTGCCGGTGCGCTTCTGGATCTGTTTCAGCTCGACCTGCACCTGGCCGCGCAGCTTGGCGTCGAGCGCGCCCAGCGGTTCGTCCAGCAGCAGCAGCTTGGGGTCCGGCGCCAGGGCGCGGGCCAGGGCGACGCGCTGGCGCTGGCCGCCGGAGAGCTGGTCGGGCATGCGGTCCTTCAGGCCGGTGAGCTGCAGGAAGTCCAGCAGCGCGTCGGTCTGCTCGACGATCTCCGCCTTCGAGCGCCCCTTCAGCTCCAGGCCGAAGGCTATGTTGCGGGCGACGCTCATGTGGGGGAAGAGCGCGTAGTCCTGGAACACCATGTTGACGTCGCGGCGGTTGGGCGGCCGCGCCGTCACGTCCTCGCCGTCGATGACCACGCGGCCCTCGTCGGGGGTCTCGAATCCGCCGAGGATGCGCAGGGTGGTGGATTTGCCGCAGCCCGAAGGCCCCAGGAAGGTTATGAACTCGCCGGCCCGGATGCGCATGTCCAGGTCGTCGATGGCGGTGACGGCGCCGAAGCGCTTGGTGATGCGCTCCAGGTGGACGATGGTCTCGCCGGCTGTCACTTCGGTCTTGGCCGCGGCCTCGGTCATCTCAGGATCCCCTGTTCAGCCGCCGCATGGAGCGCTCGGCCCAGAGGCCGAGCACCGCGGTCAGCACCAGCACGACGGCTGAAATCGCGTTGATTTCTGGCGACATGCCGCTGCGCAGCATGGCGAAGATCAGCACCGGCAGGGTCGGTTCGTAGCTGCCCAGGAAGAAGGAGCGCACGAAGTCGTCGAAGCTCAGCAGCATGCAGAAGATACCGGCCCCCACCAGCGCCGGGATCAGATAGGGCAGAGTGACGCGGAAGAAGGCGACGATTGAGTCGGCCCCCAGGTCGCGCGCCGCCTCGATATGGCTCGGCGGCAGGGTCGCGAGCCGCGCCATCACCACCAGGGCGACAAAGGGCACGTTGTGCACCGTGTGGCCCAGGATGATGGCCAGCATGCCCGGCTCGATGTCGAGGGCGCGGGCATAGATCCGCAGGGAGATGGCGGAGATGATGCCGGGGATCACCGCCGGCAGGCAGGTCAGCGCGAAGACGATCAGCTTGCCGCGGAAGCGGTTGGGGCCGAGGAAGCAGGCGACCCAGGTGCCGATGGCCAGCGACAGGGCGGTGCTGGCGATGGCAATGGTCATGGAATAGGCGAAGACGCTCAGCACCTCGGCGTCCTGAAAGATGCCGGTGTACCACTCCAAGGTCCAGCCGCGGATCGGAAAGCCGATGAACTTGGAATCCTTGAAGCCCATCATGACCATGAGCACCAGGGGCACGAAGAGGTAGACGATGAAGGCCCAGTAGATCACCGACATCAGGATGCGGGTATGGCGGGTCATCGGATCCGTTCCCCTAGCGCAGCATACCGGGGCCGCTGCGCCCCATGAGCTTCAGGAAGATCGCCGCCGCCGAGAGGGTGGTGATCAGCATGATCGAGGCGAAGGCGGCGCCCACCGGCCACTGGTCGCCGGCGACGTAGAAAAAGCCGGCGATGGTCTCCGAGAAGACCGTGGTGCTGGGGCCGCCCAGCAGCACCGGCGTGGCGTAGTAGCCGGTGGAGATCAGGAACACCAGGGTACAGCCGGAGGCGATACCTTCTTTGGAGAGCGGCAGGGTCACCCGCCGGAAGCGCGTCCAGGAGCCGGCGCCCAGATCGGCGGCGGCCTCCAGATAGTTGTTGGGGATCTTCTCCAGAGCCGAATAGAGCGGCAGCAGCATGTAGAGCGAGGTCAGGTAGATGATGCCGACGCTGAGCGAGAAGCTGGTGTACATGAAGGGGATCGGCCGGTCGACGAGGCCGAGAGACTTGAGGATCAGGTTCACCGCGCCGTTGTTGCCCAACAGGATCATGATGGCGTAGGTGCGCACGATCTCCCCCACCCAGAAGGGGATCAGCAGGATCAGCAGAAACAGAAGCTGGCGGTTGCGGCGCACGTGCTTGGCCAGGAAATAGGCCACCGGATAGGTGATCACCAGGGTCGAGACCGTCAGCACCAGAGCAAAGCCCAGGGTGCGGAAGTAGGGCATGACGAAGATGGCTTCCTCGAAGAACTTCGTCCAGTTCGCCAGCGTGAGCTCCGGCGTCTGGCCGACGCTGGGCGGATAGGCGTCGAGGAAGCTGATCCAGAACATCCGGAGGATCGGCCCGAGATGGGCGAAGAAGACCCAGAACAGCGGGAAGCTGGCGAGCAGCCAGAACTGCCGGCGCTGGGTCTTGAAGAGAACCGCGCTGAGCGCCTGGTAGACCTCGCTGGTCAGCAGCCGCCCCCAGAGGCTGCGCCCACCGCCGGCGGTTCCGGCCGCGCCCACGCCGGCAAGCTTCGGTTCGCTCTGCGTCATTGAGGCCTTTTCTTCGAACGAGACGGCGGGACCGGGACGGGGCGCCCGCGCAGGTGCCCCGCCCCGTCACATGTCCAGGCCTCAGGCGGCCTTGATCTGCTCGACCGCCGGATCGATCAGCTCGTACTTCATCTTGTTGGCCTCGGCGCGGAAGAAGCGCAGTCCCGCCAGCTCCTCCTCGGTGAAGGAGGCGGCCTTCTTCTCCAGATCGTTCAGATGGGCATCGGCCCCCTGGAAGGTGGAGATGAAGCCGGAGGCTTTGGTCATCTCCGCGCCGACCTGCGAGGAGGCCAGCAGGGCGTCCAGCAGCTTGTAGGCGTTGTCCGCGTTGGGCGCGTTGTTGGCGACATTCAGGGTATAGACGAAGCCGTAGGAGCCCTCCTTCGGGATGGTCATCCGCACCGGGAATCCGTCCATGATCAGCTTGGAGATCGGGCCGCTCCAGGCGTGGGCCAACACGATGTCCTGGTTGATGAACATCTGCTGCACTTCCGCGCCGGACTCGTAGAACTTGCGCACCTTGCCCTTGTGGGAAATCAGGAAGTCGCGCACCTCCTCGACGATGGCGGCGGCCTGGGCCGGATTGTCCATGTACTCGATCATGTTGCCGTCATAGCCCTTGGCCAGGATCATCACCGACATCATGTCCTGAATAATGTAGGCGGTGCGCCCGGCATACTTGTCGGAGAACATGATGTCCCAGGAACGGGCCTCATCCGGCGTCACCTCGTCGCTGTTGTAGGCCATGATCTCGGCGCCGGAGAGAATGGGGGCGCCCCACTTGTTGCCCTTGACGGTGGCCCAGTCGCTCTCCGAGTAGACCGGATTGATGGTGCCCCAGTTCTTCAGGCGGCCGGTGTCCATGGGCGCCAGCAGTTCGGAATCGATGAACTGCAGGAAGCGGTGGCCGGCCACGGTGACGACGTCGGCCGTCGGGTTTGGGGCCTCGGCGGCCAGCAGGTTGAACTGCTTGCCCTGGTCGTCGACGAGGCGGATGCGCACCTCGATGCCGGTTTCCTTTTCGAACTCCTTCTTGAAGTCGTCCGGGATGAAGTTGGCATAGGTCCAGACGTTGACCGCTCCGGCCGCCCGCGCGTTGGTCCGCAGCACTGCCGGGGCGGCGAGCACCGTCGCTCCCGCGGCGGCGCCCTTCAACAAGCGGCGCCTGTTTGTCGTGAACTTGGTCATCTCTTTTCCCCTCTTTTTTGGTTGCCACAGATTGCCGAACTCTAAGGTCTCACGCGGGTCACCCCGCGCGTTCCGGCCGGACCTGCGGCCGCTCTTGCGTCGGCCTTTGCCCGCCGGTGGGATAGCCGTCCCGGGCGAGCCGCTTGAGCTCATCCAGGGACAGCGCATCGAGCGCCAGCGCCTCCAGAAGCTGGTTCTCGGAAAAGAAGTCGCGCCCGTAGAGCGCGGAAAAGATCTCGACCCCGGCGCGGTGCAGCGGCGCCGGACGGCCGGCCAGCTCGCCCAGCTTCACCGTCATCAGCAGGCCGTAGGGCGCGTCTTCGGTGACATAGCGGCTGTCGGCGGTGGCCGGGCCGGTCCCGCCGCGCCCCTGGCGGTGCATCTCCTGGTTCATGGCCGAGACGCTGTCCTGCGGGACGTGAAAGGAAAGGTGGAAGTGTTCGAAGATGGTGCGCACCGAAAGGCCGAGGGCCTTGCAGATCGCCAGGCGCTCGCGGTCCAGCGCCTCCAGCAGGCGCCCGACGTTCGGCGTCACGTTCAGCCCCTGGTCCCAGGCCTCGCCGCGCTCCATGCGGGTCATGTTGCAGAGCGCGATGCCCATGTGGTTCTGCGGGTTGAGGTTGCTGAGGGTGATGGCGAGCAGGCCGTCGCGCTCGACGAAACGGTCGCCGAACAGCGCCCGGCAGCAGGCCAGGCCCTGGGCGCTCATGGACTCCGGCAGGGTGCAGATGTCGACCTTGCTGCGGATCGTGTTCACCTGCGCCTCCACCGGGCTCGGCTGGCGCCCGGAGGTGATGGTGGTGCCCCAGGCGACGATGGGCAGCACCAGCCCGCGCTCCGCCAGACGTCGTGAGAGATACAGTGCGCCGAGAGAGGCGTGAGAGGAGATCAGCACCGTCTGTCCGGCGCGCAGGTGCGGCGCGATGGCGTCGAAGACCGCCTTGTGGCCGTAACCCGGCAGAGCGACCAGGATGACATCGGCGCCTTCCACCAGATCGGCGGCGGAGCCGGCGATGCGGGGATGGAAGCGGCCTTCGACGGCGCCGCTGGCCACCAGCGGCTCGCCCGCGGCCAGGCGCTTGGTGCGCGCGCCCGACGGCGACCAGAGGCTCGCTTTGTGCCCTGCGTCTTCGAGAAAGGCCGCCGCCCCATAGGCGATGGCCCCGGCCCCGGCGATCCCGACGGAGAGGCTCTGGTCCGGCCCGGCCATCACGCTTCCTCCGCTTGCCTGGCGACAGGGTCGCCCAGCAGGTGCATCAGGCGGTTGGCCCAGCCGAAGAGGGCGGCGGAAAGCACAAGGTCGAGAATTTCCTCGTCGTTCAAACCCGCGTCGCGCAGGGCCTGCATGTCGGCTTCCGTCGCTTCGCTCGGAGTCTTGGAGAGCTTCACCGCGAAGTCGTAGATCGCCGCTTCGCGGGACGGCAGCGTTGCGGCCTCACCCTGGGCGAAGACCTCGCGCATGTGGTCTTCGGTCTTGGTGAGCTGGTTGTAGCGGCTGGCGTGCACCGCGGCGCAGTAGATGCAGCGGTTGACCACGGAGGCGCCGACGGCGCCCAACTCCCGCCCGCTGCGGCCCAGACCGCCGCGGTTGTACATGATGGCGTTGAACAGCGGGGTGCGGGCCTTCAGGGTCTCGACGTCGTTGGCCAGCACCAGCACGTAGTCTGACACCTTGGTGTTGGAAGGCGTCACCTTCAGCGCATCAAGCTGGTCGGGCGTTGCTTCCGCCAGGTCGATGGGCCGGACGCGGGGCCGCCAGAGCGGCACCTCGACGGTGAAGTCGTGGAGCGTCTCGCTCATGCCGTCGCCTGCATCAGCTTCAGCCCGGCGACGACGCGGAACTGGTAGGCCAGGAAGGCAGTCAGCTCCGCCAGGCGGACGATGTCGGCATCGCCGATGCCGGCGGCTTTCAAGGCCGCGATGTCCGCCTCGGTGGCGTCCTTGGGCGCAAGGGAGGCGAGGTCGGTGTAGGCGGCGAAGGCGGCCAGGCGCCGATCCGCGAAGTCCTTGGTGGCGGGCTCGGCCAGCGCCGCGACGTCGCCTTCCGCGCCTGCCTCGGCCATCAGCGACGCATAGTGGGCGGCGAGAGAGGCCTCGCCGTGCAGCCGCGCGGCCCGTACCGCCAGGGCGGCGCGCAGGGCGTGGGAGAGCCCGCCGGGCTCCGCCGGCGTGAGCGCGGCGTCGTGCGCCTTCTGGGTCATGGCCAGGATATCGGCACGGCCGCTGAGGGCGGCCTGCACCGGGCTGTCGGCGGGAATGCCAGCCTCGCGCAGCACCACGTCGTCGTCGTTGAGCGTGTCGGCTTCCATGATCAGCCTCCCGCCTCGCTGAGCGGCGCCACGGCCTCGGCCTCGATCTCGCTCGCCGTCCATTCATCGCCCAGCAGTTCCGGCTTGCTGTAGTCGATCATGCCCTGGAAGTAGGCGGCCACGTCTTCGCGGTAAAGGGTTGCCGCCATCTCGCGGGCAAGCCAGGAGGCGCCCTCGCTGATCCCCGGGATGTCGCCGCTCACCTTGCCGAGGCTGGCCGAGGCGCCGTAGTTGAAGCAGTAGATGTGCTTCAGCCAGGGCGCCGCGCCGGGATCGCGCTCGCGGAAGGTGAAGTCGCGGTTGAGGTAGGGGAAGTTCGCCAGGTCTTCGCTCTGCTCGTTGGCCGGCGGCGTGTAGCGGTCGCGCCAGAGTTCGATCTTGTCGGCGTAGCCATCCAGTTCCGTACGCGCCAGGGGATCGGTGGTGAAGCCGGTGGCGAGGATCATGTAATCGCAGGCGAGCCGCACGCCGTCCACGGTGTCGATGACCAACTCGTCGCTGCAGAGCTGCATCCCGGCGATGCCCTTGCCGAAGTGGAAATAGACGTTGTCGTTGCGGCTCGCCCGCAGGGTCGAGCCGCGCGGCGCCGGCGTCTGAGTGGCGAAGGAATACTGCATGAAACGCCAGCGCCATTCGTCCGGCAGGTCGGCGTAACCGGCCGTGAAGCCAAAGGAGCCGATGCCCATCATCTTGTTGATGGTCGGCATCTCCCGGCGGCGGATCAGATGGCGCACCTCCTTCGCGCCATGCTCCGCGGCTTCGGCGGCGTTCTCCACCGCCGAGGCGCCGGCGCCGATCACCACCACCCGCTTGTCTTTCAGGGCGGCGAAGTCGATGTCCTCGGAGGTGTGGGCCCAGTGGCTGCGCGGCAGGTCACGGGCGAAGCCGGGGATCTGCGGGTGGCCGGTGCCCTCGCGCCCCGTGGCCATGATGCACTTGCGGGCGAACAGGACCGGTTCTTTGGCACCGGTCAGTTCGAGGCGCAGGTAGTCGCCCTCCGGAAGGATGCGCTTCACCGCGATCCCGTTCTCCACCGGAATCTCCAGCACCTTGCGGTACCATTTCAGATAATCCATCCACATGGGCCGGGGGATCTTGTCGAGGGCGTCCCAGGCCGCTTCGCCAAACTGCGCCGTGAACCAGGCGCGGAAGGTGAGGGCGCCGTAGCCATAGGCCGGGCCGGTGAGCTGCTTGGGCGAGCGCAGGGTTTCCATGCGGGCATAGGTCATCCAGGGGCCTTCCAGCCCCTCCGGGCTGCGGTCGAGGATACGGATGTTGCGCATGCCCCCATTGGTCAGCGCGAACCAGAGGAGCTGGCCGCACATGCCGCCGCCGATGATGACGGCGTCCAGCACCCTTTGTCCTTCGTGGTGGTGCGGCAGCACCCAGTTCTCGGCCGGCCGGCAGAGGTTTTCCTGATCCTCGCGCAGCCGCGCTTCGAGCGCGGCCAAAGCGCTGGCGTCCGAGTCCCCTGTATCTCTTTGCAATCCCCTCTCCCCAAATTGCGGACGGCGACCCCCATAACCGTCCCCGGCTGCTTGTCTGCTTTATGGACCTGCCCCGCCTCTCAGGCTGACCCCGGCGCGCTTTGCGACAGCGAGCACGCCGGTTGCGATGAAGAAAAAACTCCTGGCGACGTCCGACCGGCCTCGGTCGGGCTTTGCGGAATCAAGAACATCGCGGTCCATCGTTCGAGCCTACCATTATATGCATCGGGACTCCCGCAGAGTCGAATGGCCGGCTGCAAACGATCGATCCTTGCAGCATCGCACATTTTCGCCCGGGAGTGTCAGGGTAAGGTGCTGTTGGAATGAGATATTTTCCGGCACGGCACAGCGGTTCGACGGGCACTTCGGCCTTTCGTCGAACCCTCCGGAGTTCCCGCAGCCATACGTTGTCGAAGCCGTCGCCGGCGCCAAAACGACTAATCAAGTGGTGTAGGAACTTGGACTAGTTGGTGCCGGCTCGGCGAGGGAACGGTTTGTGTTTCTTGATCGTGCCGTTCCCTCGTCGAAATGAACTGGCAGAGCACTCCAGATCGGATGTCAGGATGCGACGGTGAACCTGGCGCGGTGGTGTCTGGGGCGTTCGGCCTCGTCCAGCAATGCCACTGCGAGATCCTCCATGGAAATCGCCGAGCGGCCCTCGTCATCGATCAGCAGTTCGTTCGAGCCGAGGCAGTAGCGGCCGGTCCGCGTGCCCGGTTCCAAAAGCGCCGGCGGGCTGAGATAGGCCCAGTCGATCGCGGTCGCGGCGCGGCAGGCCTCGAGCTGTTCCGTGCAGGCCTGGGCGATGGGCCGCCATGCCGGCGGCACGAAGCGCGGATCGTCGACCACAAGGGTGCCATTGCCATCGGGAACGCTCAGGCTGCCGGCGCCGCCGACCACCAGCAGCCGCGCATCGCTCTCGGCGAGCCCGGTCAGCAGGGACTCGGTGGTTTCGACGAGATCCTTTTCGTTGCCGGGGGCCGGACGGGTCGCGGTGATCACCACGTCCTGACCGGCGGTCAGGGCGGCCACCTCCGCCGCCTTGGCGGCATCACCGATCCGGGGTTTTGCTCCCTCGGGGATCTCATCGACCCGCGCCGGGTTGCGGACCACGGCGGTGACTTCGTGACCGCGGGCAAGCGCTTCGGTCACCACTCTGCGGCCGACGTTTCCGGTTGCTCCAAAGACCAGGATTCGCATGGCTCCAACTCCTTCTCGGGGGTGCGGTTCGCTCCAGGTGGGCAGGTGTCCGCTGTCCGGTGGTCGTTCCGCCTTCGGCGTTCCTGGCCCAAGCCATAGATAGCGGCTTGATCTTCGGTTTATAATGCGCAATCTGGTGGCATTATTATTCACTCATGGTGAATGATCATGGATCGCCTGACCGCCCTGACGGTGTTTCGCACCGCCGTAGGCCTCGGCAGCTTTGCCGCCGCCGCGCGCCATCTCGGCCTGTCGCCGGCCGCCGTCAGCAAGAACATCGGGGAGTTGGAGGCCCATCTTGCCGTGCGGCTGCTCAACCGGACGACCCGCCGCATGAGCCTCACCGAGGCCGGCAGCCTTTACTACGAGCGGGTGGAGCAGATCCTGGACGACCTGGCGGAGGCCGATGGCGCCCTCGGCCCCCTGCAGCAGCGGCCGGCGGGCCTGCTGCGGGTCAGCGCGCCGATGACCGTCACCCTGCTCTGCCTCTCCGAAGCCATACCGAAGTTTCTCGAACGCCACCCCGATCTGTCCCTCGACCTCAGGATGGACGACCGGCGGGTCGACATCGTGGAGCAGGGATTCGACCTGGCCATTCGCGGCAGCGACAACCTGGAGGACTCGAGCCTGATTGCGCGCAGGCTGATGACCCTGTCCCATGTCGTCTGCGGCAGTCCGGACTACTTCGAACGCCGGGGCGTGCCGCAGCGGCCCGACGATCTGCAACAGCACGACTGCGTCCAGTTCACCCTCTCCGGCCATGCCCGGGAGTGGAGCTTCCGCAAGGCGGGCCGCTCAGTCCGCGTTCCGGTGCGTGGCCGCTACAAGGTGACGTCGAGCCTCGCCGTCCGCGATGCCCTGCGCGCCGGCTTCGGGCTCAGCCTGATCCCCTGGATCTATGTCCGCGAAGACATCGAAGAGGGACGCCTGCTGAGCGTCCTCGACGACTGGTCGGCCGTCGAAACCACGCTCTACGCGGTCTATCCCTCCCGCCGCCATGTCGGGGCCAAGCTGCGTGCCTTTCTCGATTTCCTAGTCGAAGAGATGGGCGTCGAAGAGTTGGGTGATCAGCCCCGCCGCGACGAGGCCCTACCAGGCTGTTGAAAGAGCCGGTTTGGTGACTGACCTCGTGCTTCGAGACGCTTCGCTCCTCAGCATGAGGTCAATCAATCCAACACCTTGACCTCACCCTGAGGAGGCCCGAAGGGCCGTCTCGAAGGGTGCTGTGCTCCGTGCAGCCACCTTCTCAACAACCTGCTACAGCACGTCGTCGCGGATGCAGGCCGTGCGGTGGCCGGGGGCGACTTCGCGCAGCGGCGGCGGCGCTTCGGCGCAGGCCGGCAGGGCATAGGGGCAGCGGGTGCGGAAGACGCAGCCCGAGGGCGGGTCCATGGGGCTCGGCAGGTCGCCCTCCAGGATGATGCGCTTGCGCTCCACGTCCGGCTCGGGCACCGGCGCGGCGGAGAGCAGGGCCTCGGTGTAGGGATGGCGCGGCTTGGTGTAGAGGTCGCGGGCCGGCGCCTCCTCCATGATGCGCCCGAGGTACATCACCATCACCCGGTCGGAGATGTACTCCACCACGCTGAGATCGTGGGAGATGAACAGCAGCGCCAGGTTCAGATCGCGCTGCAGCCCGGCCATCAGGTTGATGATCTGCGCCTGCACCGACACATCGAGGGCTGAGACCGGTTCGTCGGCGACGATGAAGCGAGGCTCCACCGCCAGGGCGCGGGCGATGCCCAGGCGCTGGCGCTGGCCGCCGGAGAACTCGTGGGGAAAGCGCTCCAGGTGGTCCGCCGAGAGGCCGACCCGTTCCAGAAGCGCCACCGTGCGTTCGCGGCGTTCGCGCCGGCTGTAGAGCTTGTGGATGGCGAAGGCCTCGCCGATCAGGCCGGCCACGGTCTTGCGCGGGTCCAGGCTGCTGTAGGGATCCTGGAAGATGATCTGCATGCGCCGTCGCAAGGGCCGCAGACGGCCCTGGCTCCAGTCGGTGATGTCTTCGCCCTCGAAGCGGATGCGGCCCTCGGTGGGCTCGATGAGCCGCAGCATCAGGCGCCCGAGGGTGCTCTTGCCCGAGCCGGACTCGCCCACCAGGCCCACCACCTCGCCGGGGGCCAGGGTGATGTCCACCTGTTCGACCGCATGCACCTGGGCACGCCGGCCCCAGCCGCCGCCGCTGGCGCGGAAGCGCTTGGTCAGGTCGCGGGCCTCGACGATGGTGGTTGCTGGCGCGTTCCCGGAGGTCGTCATTGCCCCGCCTCCTGCGTGATCTCCCGCTCCGTGTCCCGCGCCGCCGCGGGCCCAAGCTCGTCCCAGCGCAGGCAGCGGGTGCTGCGCCCCGGCGCGAAGCTGTGGGCCACGGGCTCTTCGACGGAGCAGCGCGGCTCGGCGAAGGCGCAGCGGGGCGCGAAGGCGCAGCCCTGGGGCCGCTCCCCCGGCCCCGGCACGGTGCCGGGAATCGCCGTCAGCGGCGCCCGCTCGCCGGTCGCCTGGTTGACCCTGGGAATGGAGGACAGCAGGCCGCGGGTGTAGGGATGGCGCGGGTCGCGGAAGACTTCGCGCACCGGCCCCTCCTCGACGATGCGCCCGCAATACATCACCAACACCCGGTCGGCGATCTCCGCCACCACACCCAGGTTGTGGGTGATGAACATGAGGCCGAGGTCGCTGTCGCCCTCGTCGCGCAGGTGCTGGAAGAGGTCGAGGATCTGGGCCTGCACCGTGACGTCCAGCGCCGTGGTCGGCTCGTCCGCCACCACAAGGGCCGGGGTGCAGCTCAGGGCGATGGCGATCATGACGCGCTGGCGCATGCCGCCGGACATCTGGTGCGGATAGTCGCGCACCCTGAGCGCCGCGTCGGGGATGCCGACCCGCTCCAGCAGTTCGATGGCCTTGGCCAGGGCTTCGCGCTTGTTCAGGTCGTGGTGACGGCGCAGCGCCTCGGCGATCTGTTCGCCCACCGGATAGACCGGGTTGAGGCTGGTCATGGGTTCCTGGAACACCATGGCCACATCCCGGCCCCGCACTTCCTCCAGGGCTTCTTCGTCGAGCTGCTCCAGGGGCAGGACGTCCCCCTGCTTGGTGCGCAGGGCGATGCTGCCGGCGGTGATGGAGCCATGGGGCCCGGGGATCAGGCGCAGGATGGACAGACCGATCATGGTCTTGCCGGAGCCCGACTCGCCGACCACCGCCACGGTCTCGCCGCGCCCGATGGCCAGGGAGACGCCGTCCACCGCAGCGAAGGCGCCGTGCGGCGTGGCGAACTCGATGCGCAGGTCGGAGACCTTGACCTGCGCGTCCTCGGCTGGCTCGGCCTCGGCGCGCCGCGCTTCGCCGGCCACCGGGAAGCGCACCAGGGAGCGGGCCGCCTGCAACAGGCCGCCTTCGCGCGCCGCCTTGGGATCGTAGATGTCGCGCAGCGCATCGCAGAGCGCGTTCACCGCCAGTACGGTGACGGTCAGCGCGAGACAGGGCCAGAGCAGCGGCAGCGGGCTGTAGACCATGTAGCCGCGGGCGGCGCGGATCATCAGGCCCCAGCTCGAATCCGGCGGCACCACGCCGAGGCCGAGGAAGCTGAGGCCGGACTCGATGAGGATCGCCGAGGCCACGGTCAGCGAGAACTGCACGATGAGGGGCCCGCTGATGTTGGGCAGGATGGTGCGGAAGAGAATGCGGAAGGGCGAGGCGCCCAACGCGCGGGAGGCTTCGACGTACTCGACGGAACGCGCGGAGAGAGTCTCGCCGTAGGCGACCCGGGCATAGCCCGGCGTGTAGAGAATCGTCAGCACCAGGGTCAGGGTCTCCGCCCCCGGCCCCAGGATGGTGACGATGAGCAGCGCCAGCAGCATCGGCGGGAAGGACAGCACGATGTCCGTGAGGCGCACGGTGAAGAGCTCGGCGATGCCGCCGAAGTAGCCGCCGACCAGGCCGAGGGTGACGCCGATGACCCCGGCGGCGGCGGCGGCCAGCAGCGCCACGGCCAGCGACACCCGCGCGCCGTAGAGCAGCCGCGCCAGGATGTCTCGGCCGTACTCGTCCTGGCCGAGGTAGTGGTCGGCCGAGGGCGGCTGCAGGCGCTCGGAGATGGTCATCTTCACCGGGTCCTGGTCGGTGAGCAGCGGCGCGAAGAGCGCCAGCCCCAGGATCAGTCCGACCAGCAGCAGGCGGGGCAGCAGGCGGCGCAGTTTCGGGTTCATGCTCGGCACCGCGCGATCATTCCAGGCGAATGCGCGGGTCGAGGACCGAGTAGAGCAGGTCGACCAGCAGGTTGAGCAGGATGAAGAGGAAGGAGATCACCAGCACGATGCCCTGCACCTCCGGATAGTCGCGGGTCTCCACCGCCACCACCAGGAAGCCGCTGAGGCCGGGCCAGTTGAAGACGTACTCCACCAGCACCGTGCCGCCCAGCAGAGTGCCCATGTGCAGGCCGAGAACCGTCAGCACCGGCCCCAGGGCGTTGCGCACGACATGGCGCAGCAGCACGCTGCGTCCCGAGAGCCCCTTGGCCCGGGCGGTGCGCACCCATTCCTGCTGCAGGGTCTCCAGGACCGTGGTGCGCATCATGCGGAAGATCACCGCCGAGAGGCCCATGGCGATGGTGACCGCCGGCATCAGCAGGTGGATGAGATGTCGTATGGGATCGCGCGACCACTCGACGAAGCCGCCGGCCGGGACCCACTGCAGCTTCTGGGCGAAGACCAACACCAGCAGTGTGCCGGTGACGAAGACCGGCACCGACAGCATCAGCCCGGCGACCAGCGAGAGGCTGCGGTCGGTGATGCCGCCCTGGCGCAGTGCCGCCAGGGTGCCCAGCGGCAGGCCGGTCAGCACCGACAGCAGGGCGGCGGCCAGGATCAGCTCGATGGTGCGCGGCAGGCGCTTGGCGATCTCGGCGGCGACCGGGTGGTCGTCCTGGAAGGAGTTGCCGAGGTCGCCCTGCAGCAGGCCGGCGAGATAGTCGATGTACTGGGTGAAGATCGGCTGGTCGAGGCCGAGCTTGCGCCTGAGTTCGGCCACGGCCTCCGCCGAGGGATCGACCCCGCCGCCGCTCAACAGCAGCATGGCGGGGTCGCCCGGGATGACGTGGAGAACCAGAAAGACGATGGTGGTGACGATGTAGACGAGGCCCAGCGCGATCAACACGCGCCGGGCCACGTAAGTCGTCAGGCCGCCTCCACCCATACTGTCCGGGTCTCCGCCTCGCTACTACTCGATGGCCGTGTTCTCGATGGTATAGCCTGAGTAGAAGGTGAGGAAGCCCGGCATGTTCTTGAAGCCGGACACATAGGCCTGAGTGGCGTAGCCTTGGGCCCGCCAGTTGATGGGCACGATGGGCGCCAGCTCCAGGGCGCGGGCGTGGACCTTGTCGTAGATCGCCTTGCGCTTGGCCGGGTCGAGCTCCTGGCGGCCTTCCGCCAGGAGGCCGTTGATTTCATCGTCGGCGAAGCCCAGCGAGCGGACGTAGGAATTGCCGCGGGTGCCGTCGAGGAAGTTGGTCAGCGCGTCGGGATCGTTGAAGTCGCCGGCCGAGCCCATGACCGCGAAGTCGTACTGGCCGCGGTTGCCCAGGGAGACGCGGGTCGCCCAGTCCGGCAGGTTCAGCTTCACCTGGATACCGATGTCGGCGAGGTTCTGCTGCACCACTTCGGCGGTGTCCTTGTGCATGCCGTACTGGGCGGTGGACAGCAGCGTGGCCTGGAAGCCGTCGGGGAAGCCGGCTTCGGCCAGCAGCGCCTTGGCCTTCTCCAGGTCGCGCTTCCAATGCCCCTCGAAACTCGGCTCGTGATACTCCGAGCCCTTGGGGATCGGCATGGCGCCCAAGAGATTGCCGCGGCCGAAGAAGGCGGCGGCGATGACGTCCTGGCGCTGCACCGCATAGGCCACGGCCTGGCGCAGGCGCGGGTCGGTGAAGGGCCCGGCCTCGGTGTTGAACAGCAGATACATGAAGGGGCCGTCCACCACGTCCAGGTTCAGCTTCGAGTTGGCACCGATGGAATCCATGCTCTGCCAGGGCACATACTCGATGACGTCGACATCGCCGGCTTCCAGCGCCGCGACGCGCAGGTTCTCGTCCTTGTAGGCATCGAAGCGCAGGTTCTTGGTCTTCGGCAGGCCCGCCTTGTAGTATTTGTCGAAGGCTTCCATTTCGATGCGGGTGCCGCGCTCCACCTCGACCATGCGATAGGGGCCGGCGCCGACGAAGTTGTTCGGGTCCTTCGCCAGCTCCTTGGCCGAGACAATGTGCGAGTGCACGCTGGCCAGGAGGTAGATGAAGGTGACCTGGGGCTCCTTCAGATTGATCCTGACGGTCTTGGGGTCGACGATCTCGATGGACTCGACGACGCCGAAGCGCGAGCGCAGATGGGCGGTCGAGTCTTCCGCCGCGATCGCCTCCAGGGAGACCTTGACGTCCTCGGCGGTGACCGGGTCGCCGTTGTGGAAGTAGGCGTTGTCCCGCAGCTGGATGATGTAGGTCTGGGCGTCGGGGATCTCCCAGGACTCGGCCAGCTCAGGCTGCAGGCCGCCGTCCGGGCCGTAGCCCAGAAGCCCGCGGAACAACTGCAGCTTCACGGTGCTGCTGGCGGTGCCCTTGTTCTCCCAGGGCTTGATGCCCGGCGGATAGGACGAGAGGCCGAACACCAGGGTGCCCGGCGTCTTGGCCTGGGCCCGGCCGATCAGGCCCGGCCCCACCAGAACGGCGCCGCCCAGGGCGGCCATGCCGCCCAGCATGTGGCGGCGGCTGAGGTCATCGTAAAATGTCTTCGGCTTATCGCTCATTATCTTTACCTCCCAATTCGTGTTGATGCCGGTTACCGGCCCGCCTTGGCGGCCACGTCACTCTCCTCCCCGTACTCGATCCCATAAGCGCGCCGCGCGGTCTCCGGCGATATCCTGTCCTCCGCGAGGTCGCGGCGAACCAGGGCCTGGTCGCGCCGCTCCGGCGGGCCGTAGCCGCCGGCCCCCGGGGTCACCACGGCCACGGACTGTCCCGGCGCCAGTTCGCCGACACCGCTGACCAGCGGAGCGACGCCGGGATCGCGCTCGAGCCGGTAGCGCCCGCCTTCCAGGCCGCCGAACAGGCCCCAGGGCGCGGACTCCTCCCGGGTACCATAGATGAACATGCGGCATTGGTGGTCGATGGCGCGGATCTGGCGACGGATGCCCATGCCGCCGCGCCACTGTCCGGGCCCGCCGGAGTCGCGTACCAGTTCGTAGCGTTCGACGATCAGCGGGTATTCCGGCTCCAGTCCTTCCACCGGCAGGTTGCTGGTGTTGGTGACGTGGACCTGGACGCCGTCCAGTCCGTCCTTGCTGGCCCGCGCGCCGAAGCCGCCTCCCAGGGTCTCCAGATAAACATAGAACTCGCCTGTGCGGGGGTTGGTCCCGGTGAAGGTGGCCGAGGTGACGGCGCCGTTGCAGGCGGCCACCAGGCGCTCCGGCACCGCCTGGGCGAGGGCGCCGTGCACCAGGTCGACGACCCGCTGACAGGTGTTGGTGCGGCCGTTGACCGCGCCGGGCGGGGCCGAGTTGAGGATCGAGCCGTAGGGCGCCGACACGGTGATCGGCCGGAACAGCCCGGCGTTGGGCGGCGCGCTGGGGTCGACCACGGTCTTGACGGCGTAGTAGGCGGTGGCCAGCAGCGCGGTCTCCACCAGGTTGAGGCCGGCGCGCACCTGCGGGGGAATGTCGATGAAGTTCAGATCCATCTCGTCGCCGCGCACCGTCAGGCGCAGGCGGAAGTTCAGAGCTTCGTCCAGTTCGTCGGCGTCGAAGCTGTCCTCGAACTCGTAGGTGCCGTCGGGAATCTCGGCGATGCCGGCGCGCATGCGCCGCTCCGCATAGTCCAGCAGTTCGTCGAACACCCGGTTCAGGAAGTCTGTGCCGTAGCGCGCGCAAAGCGCCTGGAAACGCTGGATGCCGAAACGGTTGGCGGCGAGTTGGGCGCGCAGGTCGTTCAGCCGTTCGCGCGGCACCTGGCAGTTCAGGAGGATCAGATCCAGCACGTCCTGCTGCAGCTCGCCGGCGCGCTGCAGGCGGATCGGCGGGATGCGCAGGCCCTCCTGGTAGATGTGGTCATGGCCGCGGTCGACGAAGTCGGCGTGGTGCGCCAGGTTGGTGGCCCAGCCGGCCAGGGCGCCCTCGTGATAGATGGGCGAGGCCAGGACGATGTCCGGCAGATGGGTGCCGCCGCCGGTGTAGGCGTCGTTGCCGATGAAGACGTCGCCCTCGCGGATCTGATCGGCGGGGAAGCGCTCCAGGATCGCTTCTACTACGCCCATCAGAGAACCCAGGTGAATGGGAATGTGCTCGGCCTGATAGAGCGTGCGGCCCTGGGCATCGAACAGCACGGTGGAACAGTCGCGCCGCTCCTTGATGTTGGTGGAGTAGGAGGCGCGGATCAGGGTCTCTCCCATCTCCTCGGCGATGGAGGAGATGGCGTTGCCGATCACTTCCACGGTGACCGGATCGACGGTCCAATTACCGCCCTTCGCTCCGTCGTTCATGCGCCCTCCCCGAATTCCAGCACAAGGTTGAGGTGCGGGTCGACCGTGGCGCTCTGCCCCGGCAGCACCAGGGTGGTGGAGTCCATCTGTTCGACGACAGCGGGCCCTTCGATCCGGTTGCCGGCGGCCAGGCGCTCGCGGTCGTAGACCGGGCAGGCGACGAAGTCCTTCAATTCCGGCAGGTAGACCTCGCGTTCGCCGATGCGCGCGCCTGCGGCATCGGGGCCGGCGTCCGGCGCGGCGCCCAGCTTCGGTTTGTCCACCAGCCCGTAAGCCTCGATGCGGAAGGTCATCACCTCGATGGGCTCCTCCGGTGCGGTGTAGCCGTAGAGCCGCTGATGGGCCGCTTCGAAGCCGGAGCGCAGCGCGTCGAGCAACTGCGCTTCGCCCGCCAGCTCCGGCAGGGGCACGTTGAGCTCGTAGTTCTGGCCAGCGTAGCGCATGTCCGCGGAGGCCACCAGCCGGCGGCGTTCGGCGGCCACGCCCTCGCGCTCGAACCAGGCCTCGGCGTCGCCGCGCAGGCTTGCGAAGGCCTCATGGGCCTCGCCCTGCGCGCCCTCGTCCAGACGCAGGCGCCGGGTGACCGAGAGATCGTGGCGCAGGTCGGTGAGCAGCAGCCCCAGCGCACAGAGGATGCCGGGATTGCGCGGCACCAGGACCTTGGGGATTTCCAGTTCCCGGGCCAGGCGGCTGGCATGGAGCGGCCCGGCCCCGCCGAAGGCCACCAGGCAGTAGTCGCGCGGATCGTGGCCGCGCTGCACCGAGATCACGCGGATGGCCCGGGCCATGCTCGCGGTCACGACCCGGATGATCCCGGCGGCGCTCTCGTTGATGTCGAGGCCGAGGCGGCCGGCCAGATAGCCGATGGCGCCGACCGCCTTGCCGCGCTCGATGGGCATGCGGCCGCCCAGCAGTTCGCGCGGGTTCAGCACCTGCATGACCACGTTGGCGTCGGTCACCGTCGGCTCTTCGTTGCCGAGGCCGTAGCAGACCGGCCCCGGCGCCGCGCCGGCGCTGCGCGGTCCGACTTTCAGGAGGCCGCCGGCATCCACGTCGGCGATGGAACCGCCGCCGGCGCCGACGGTGTGGATGTCGATCATCGGCACCTTCAGCGGATAGCCGTGCACCTCCGCCTCGGTGGTGGTGCGCGGGCGCCCCGCCTCGACCAGCGAGACGTCGGTGGAGGTGCCGCCCATGTCGAAGGTGATGATGTTCTCGATCCCGGCGGCGCGCGCCGTTTCCAGCGCCCCGATGACCCCGGTGCTGGGGCCGGAAAGCACCGTGCGCACCGGCAGTTCGGAGGCGGTTTCGAAAGTGATTGTGCCGCCGTTGGACTGGGTGATGTGCGGTTCGACGCGAATGCCCGCATCGGCCAGGCGCGGGGCCAGTTGCGAGAGATAGCCCTTGATCACCGGGCCGAGGAACGCGTTGACCACGGTGGTGCTGAGGCGTTCGAACTCCCGGAACTCCGGGCAGACCGCGTGGGAGCAGGTGACGAAGGTATCGCCGAGCTGCTGGGCGGCGATCTCCGCCACCAGGCGCTCGTGGGTCGGGTCGCGGAAGCTGTAGAGGAAGCAGATCGCCAGGGCGTCCACCCCCATGGCGGCGAGGTGGCGGGCGGCGGCCTGGATGGCCTCCGGGGTCGGTCGCGCCAGCACCGCGCCGTCGTGCAGGATGCGCTCCGGCACCTCCAGGCGGCGGTCGCGCGGCACCAGCGTTTCCGGTTTGTCGGCCTGCAGGTCGTAGAGGTCCGGGCGGCGCTGGCGGCCGATCTCCAGAAGGTCGCGGAAGCCCTCGCTGGTGATCAGGCCGATGCGCGCGCCGCGGCGCTGGATCAGGGCGTTGGTGGCCACCGTCGTGCCGTGGCCGAAGAAGACGACCAGCGCCGAGTCGCCGGCGAAGCGGTCCAGCGCCTCGCGGGCGCCCCCGGAAATCGCCACCGAGGGATCGTCCGGCGTGCTCGGCACCTTCCACACCGCCAGGCGGCCGCTCTCCTCCTCCAAAAGGCAGACGTCGGTGAAGGTTCCGCCCGAGTCGACACCGACGCGCCAGGTACTCATCGCCGCGCCTCCCTCCTAGGCCGCGCCGGCGGCAACGGCGCCCCGCGCGCCGTCGCGCAGCAGGGTGACGTCGTTGGCGTTGGTGACGAAGTGATAGCCGCGGGCGAACTGCGCGGCCGGGCTGTCGCCGGGCAGGGTGACGGCGCCCAGCCATTTGCCGCCCTCCAGGATGCGGCGCTCGGCCTCGGCCATGAGTTCCTTGAACTCCGGCGCCTCGAAATCGCGCGCCTTGCCGATGCTGCCGCTCAGGTCCGTCGGTCCGATGAACAGCATGTCGACCTCCGGCAGTGCGCACATCTCCGGGATGGCGGCCACGCCCCTGTCGGATTCGATCAGGAGGGCGAGCAGGAAGTTCTGCTCCCAGGTGCGGTAGTAGTCCGCCGGCGGCAGGAAGCCCCAGTCGGACGCGCGCGAGGCGCCGGTCTGATGTCCGCGGATGCCCTGCGGCGGATAGCGGCAGGCGGCCACCGCCGCCGCCGCGGCCTCACCGCTCTCCACGTTGGCGACCAGGATGCCCTCGGCGCCGGCATCGAGGTTCTGCTTGAAGTACATGGGCTGGTTGTCGGCGACGCGGACCAGCGCCGTGGTCGGCGTCGTCTGGATGGCGCGCATCTGGTGGATGCCGGTCTCCAGGCCGCCGGGCGCGTGCTCGTGGTCGACGATCAGCGCGTCGAACCCGGCGTGGGCCAGCAGTTCGCTGACCACCGGGCTGCCCATGAACAGCCAGCAGCCCAGCGTGGGCTCCCCGGCCCGCAGCTTCGCCTTCAAGCGGCTTTCGCGATACACGTGGCTCTCCTCCCTCAGAACCACGGCAATCGGCGCGATCGCGCGGGTGCTTTGCCCGCGCACGACAAGTTTTGCCGCGACATCACGCCGGCCGCGCCAGGTTTTCATGTTCGGCTTGGCGATGTCATAATGCAAATTACATTTCTTCGGAAATCCATTCCCTAAAGGAATACTATGATTTCAAACCGACACCTGCAGGTGCTCGCCGCAGTGATCCGCCAGGGCTCGGTGACCCGGGCGGCGGCGGAGCTGAATCTCTCCCAGCCGACGGTCAGCAAGGCGGTGAAACGCCTGGAAGACGTGGCCGGCATGCGGCTTTTCGAACGCATCGACGGGCGCCTACGCCCCACGGGGGAGGCGGTGATCCTGGCCCGCGAGGCGGAGCGCGTCAGCGAGGAGATGACCGCCTTCGAAAGCCTGGTGACCGACATCCGCAACCGCGGCGGCGGCCCTTTCCGTCTGGCCACGGCGCCGGCCTTCGCCGCCGCCATCGTGCCGCGGGCCATCGTCGCCATGGCGGACGCCAATCCGGATCTGAAGATCCTGGTGAACGTGCAGGCACCGCTGCTGATCCTGGAGGACGCCGCCTCGGGGCGTATCGACCTGGGCGTGGTGCACTACACCGAGGAGGAACCCCTGGCGGCGACGGTCCCGCTCAGCAGCGGACGCATCGTCGCCATCATGCGCCCGGATCACGAGCTGGCGGCGAAGACCGCTCTGCAGCGCGAGGACCTGAAGGGTCAGCCGTTGATCGCCTACCGCGGCAACCTGCCCTTCGCCCGCTCCATCCGCGAGCGCCTGATCCCCGACGACCCGGCGCCGACCGTCTCCATCGAGGCGGAACCGACCACCCTGTTGCGCGACCTCGTGCGCCTGGGTTCCGGTATCGCCCTGGTGGACGAATTCAGCCTCTGGTTCGAGCCGCGCGCCGACCTCGCGGTCCGCCCCATCGAGCCGGCGGTGGAGGTGATGATGGCGGTGGTGCACGTGCGCGGCCGGCCGCTGACGACGGCCGCCAGCACCTTCATCGGCTGCCTGCAGGCGGTCATTGCGCACGGTCAGAAAAGGGGCTTGTCGGACTCGCTTTGAGGGGTACTCGCCGGGTTCTTGGCGGCGCCCTTCGGCGGCTTGAACCTTGACAGCCACGTGGACTTGGCAGGAAGGTCGTGCGCCCAGAGGGCAAGTCCGACCGCTTTCCACGTCGGTCTCTGCCGTCGATCCGGCACGATGTTCCGCACGCAAATGAGGCCCGCTGTGACGCCCGAATTCGCGCATTCCGAAGAGCGACCGCTGCCCAAACGCGCCAGCGTCGTGGTGATCGGCGGCGGTGTCGCGGGCGTCTCGGCAGCCCTCACACTGGCGCAGTGGAAGGTGCCTGTGGTGCTCTGCGAGAAGGGGCGCATCGCCGGCGAACAGTCGTCGCGCAACTGGGGCTGGATCCGCAAACAGGGGCGCGATCTGCGCGAGCTGCCCTTGATGATCGAAAGCCAGCAGCTCTGGCGGCGCTTCGACGAACAGCTCGATGAAGACATCGGCCTGCGCACAGGTGGCACCACCTACCTGGCGGACAACGAGAAGGATCTGGCCGGGCATGCCGACTGGCTGGAGCGGGCCAAGGACTTCCAGCTCGACACCCGCCTGCTGAGCCGTGCCGAGACCGACGCCATGCTTGGTCAGTCGGAGGGCCGCTTCGTCGGCGCCTTGCACACGCCGAGCGACATCTACGCGGAACCGGCCCGCGCCGTGCCCGCCGTCGCGCGGCTGGCCGCCGCTGCCGGGGCGGAGATCTTCGAGGGCACGGCGGTGCGCAGCATCGAGACCGCCGGCGGTCAGGTCTCCCAGGTGGTGACCGAGCACGGTTCGATTGCCTGCGAGGCGGTGGTGCTGGCCGGCGGCGTCTGGTCGCGGCCCTTCCTGGAGAACCTCGGACTTTCCCTGCCGCAGCTTGCGGTCCAGTCCTCCGCGCAGCGCACAACAGAGGCGCCGCTGATCTCCAACAGCACCTTCGGTGCCTCAGGCGCTTCGATCCGCCGGCGCGTCGACGGCGGCTACACCGTGGCGCGCAGCGGCGCGGCGCGCTTCGACCTCATCCCGGCGGCCTTCCGGCACTTCTTCGCCTTCACGCCGGTCCTGAAAGACCGCTGGCGCATCGTGAAGCTGCGTCTCGGCAAGACCTACTTCGGACCCCTGGGCAGCCACCGCTGGCAGGCCGACGAGGCGAGCCCCTTCGAGGCTGTGCGGATCTTCGATCCGGCGCCCGACCATCAGCTTCTCGATTCTGTCCTGCAGGCGGCAAAGACCCTCTATCCGCAACTCGCCGATGTTCGCCCGGTGGAGCGCTGGGGCGGCATGATCGACGTCATGCCCGACGAGATCCCGGTGATCGGGCCTGTCGCGAAACTGCCCGGGTTGATCATGGCGACCGGCCTCTCCGGACATGGCTTCGGGCTCGGCCCCGGCGTCGGGCATCTGGCGGCGCAGCTCGCCACAGGACGGGCGCCGCTGGTCGACCCGGCGCCCTTCCGCTACGAGAGGTTCGGCTCTTGACCTTGCCGGACATCGCCATCGTCGGCGCCGGGATCACCGGCTGCAGCGCCGCCTACCGGCTCGCCAAGGCGGGCGCGAAGGTCACGGTGATCGACAGCTACGGGCCGGCGGCCATGGCCTCCGGCTGGACCCTGGCCGGGGTGCGTCAGTCCGGCCGCGACCCGGCGGAACTGCCCCTGGCCCAGCGTGCCGTGGCGCTCTGGCCGGATCTCGAAGCCGAACTCGGCGCGCCGACCGACTATCGCCGGAACGGCAATCTGCGCCTGGCCCGCACGCCGGCGGAGGTGGAGACCATCCGGCAGCTTGTGGCCGATCAGCGCGCCCTCGGCCTCGACCTCACCTTCCTCGACGACATCGCGGCAATCCGCGAGATCGCGCCGGCTGTCTCGGGCGACGTTCTCGCCGCCTCCTTCTGTCCCACCGATGGCCATGCCGATCCGGTGGCCAGCGTCGGCGCCTTCGTCGCGGCGGCCGAACGCCACGGCGCGGTCTTTCGCTTCGGCGAAAAGGTCGAGGCGGTCGAGGTTGCCGGTGGGCGTCTGCAGGGCCTGCGCACCACCGCCGGGCGGCTGCCGGCGGGCCTTTGCGTTCTCGCCCCGGGCATCGGCATCAACGCGCTGCTGCAGCCCCTGGGGCTGACGGTCCCGCTGCGCATTCCCATGGTGACGGTGATCCAGTCCGTGCCCCTACCGCCGCTGCTGGCGCCGGTGCTGGGGGTCGCCAGTGCTGACTGCGCGGCGCGCCAGCAGGTGGACGGCTGTCTGCGGGTCACTAGCGGCGCCGAGGCCTGGCACGGCGAGATTGGGGAGACCGAAGACGGCCGCCCCAAGGTGGAGCCCACCACCGCCAGCGTGAAGCGCACCATCGATCTGGTCGGCGCGCTGCTGCCGGACTTTGCCGAGGCCCGGGTGAGACGGATCTGGGCCGGCCTTCTGGACCTGACCCCCGATGCCCTGCCGGTCATCGACTTTGCGCCGGGCATCGACGGCCTGATCGTCGCCGCCGGTTTCTCCGGCCATGGCTTCGGCATCGGCCCGGCGACGGGCGAGATGATCTGCGACCTGGCGCTGGGCCGGCAGTCGCCGCTCTCCCGCGAAGCCTTCGCTTTCGGCCGCGCCGCCCTGAGCGCGCCCGCTGCCGAGCCCGCTGCGCTCACCTTGCACGGGTAGCGCGGCCATGCCTTTGTCATCGGCGAAACACATCGAATGCGAGATCGCCGTGGTCGGCGGCGGGCTGGTGGGCTCGGCGTTGGCCTACGGTCTGGCGAAGGCTGGCGCGGAGGTGCTGCTCCTCGACGCAGGGGACGACAGCTTTCACGCCTCGGCCGGCAACTTCGGTCTGGTCTGGGTGCAGGGCAAGGGCCTGGGCCTCGCCGACTATGCCGCCCTCACCCGGCGTTCCGCCGATCTCTGGAGCGGCTTTGCCCAGAGCCTCGTTGAGGAAAGTGGTATCGATCCCGGCCACCGCCAGACCGGCGGCGTGAAGCTCGCCCTCGACGAGGCGGAACTGGAGCGCTACGCGACGGCGGTGCGGCGCATGCACAACCAGGCCGCCCCCGGCGACAACGACACACGGGTACTCGACCGGCAGGCGGTCCTGGACCTGGTGCCTGCCGCCGGGCCGGAGGTGGTGGGCGGCACCTACTGCCCCCATGACGGCTTCGCCGATCCCCTGGCGACCCTCTCGGCCCTGCGCCGCGCTCTGCTGCGGTCGCCGCGGGTCAGGACCGAAAGCGGGCTGGTGACGGAGGTCCGCGCCGACCCCGGCGGCGGCTTCCGGATCTCCACCGGGGATCGGGACGTCCAGGCCGGCAGGGTGGTGCTGGCCGCCGGGCTGGGCAACGCCAAGCTCGCGCCGCAACTCGGCTTGCAGGCGCCGCTGCGTCCGGAGCGCGGGCAGATCCTGGTCTCGGAGCGCCTGCCGGCGTTCCTCGATCTTGCCTGCCACACCATCCGCCAGACCGGTGAGGGCACGGTGATGCTGGGCGACAGCCACGAGGACGTGGGCTTCGACCGCGGCACCAGCCAGGACGTGGCGCGGGCCATCGCCCGCCGGGCGGTGCGCACCTTCCCGCGCCTGGCACAGGCGCGGCTGGTGCGACAGTGGGGCGCCCTGCGGGTGCTCGCCCCCGACGGCTTTCCCATCTACCAGGAATCGGAGCGCTGCCCCGGCGCCTTTCTGGTCACCTGCCACAGCGGCGTCACCCTGGCCGCGGTGCACGCCCGCGAGGTGGCCGCGGCGATCCTGGCGGGCAGCCTCTCGGACCGCTACCCGGCGTTCTCCGCTGCCCGCTTCGACGAGGCGGTGGCATGACCTGGTTCGTACGGACCGGCAGCGGCGAGGCGGTGCGCGTCATCGTCGACGGCGCGCCCCTCGAGGCGCGGGCGGGGGAGAGTGTGGCCACCGCGTTGCTCGCCGCCGGCCACCGCAGTTTCGCCCGCAACCCCGCCAGCGGCGCACCCAACGGCACCTACTGCCTGATCGGCCAGTGCTTCGGCTGCCTCTGCACCATCGACGGCCGGCCGCAGAGCCAGGCCTGCCTCACGCCGGTGGCCGAGGGCATGGTGGTCGAAACGGGCGAACAGGTGGGCACCGGCGATGACTGAGCCCGTCGATCTCGCGGTGATCGGTGCCGGGCCCGCCGGCCTCGCGGCGGCGACCACCGCCGCGGCACACGGGCTCACCGTCCTGCTGCTGGACGAACAGGCCGAGCCCGGCGGCCAGGTCTGGCGGCAGGCCGAGCGGATCTTGGGCGCCGACTCCTCGGGTCTCGGCAAGGTCGCCGCAAGCTACGGCGGCGCGCGCGAAGCGGTCGCCGCCTTGCGCCAGTCCGCCCTGGACTACCGCCCGGGGGCCACGGTCTTCGACGTCTCGCCGGATCTGCGGCTGAGCTGGCTGCAGCGCGAGGCCGACGGCGGCGGCACCCGCCATGCGATCCGCGAGGGTGCAGCCAAGGCGCTGATCCTGGCCACCGGCGCCATGGAGCGGCCGCTGCCCTTTCCCGGCTGGACCCTGCCCGGCGTGATGGGCGTCGGTGCCCTGCAGACGGCGCTGAAGGTGGGTGGCCTGCGGCCGGGCTCGGAAGGATTGGTGCTGGCGGGCCAGGGGCCCCTGTTGCTGCTCTACCTGGCGCAGATCGCGGCGCTGGGCGGCCGCGCGGCGGCGATCCTCGATCTGGCGCCGCCGGGGCGCATGACCGCAGCCTTTCCCGGCCTGCCGCAGGCATTCTTCGGCGATCCCCGCACCATGATCCGCGGCTTCGGCCTGCTGCTGCGCCGCGCCCTGTCCGGGGCGCGGATCTATCGCGGCGTCACGCGCCTCGCAGCCCTTGGTGATGAGAGTCTGGAGCATTTGAGTTTCGAGAGCGGCGGCCGGCGCCACGAACTCCCCTGTTCGCTGCTGGGGGTGCATGACGGGGTCATTCCCTCGACCCAGGTCTCGCGGCTTTTGGGGCTCGAACACCGCTGGCACGATGAACGCCAGTGCTTCGAGCCGCTCTGCGATCCCGACGGGCGGAGCTCCGACGCGTGGGTCTGGATCGCCGGCGACGGCGGTGGCGTCGAAGGCGCGGACCTCGCCACGCTGCGCGGAACGCTGGCCGCCCTGAAGGCCGCCGAACATCTTGGCCGTCTCCCGACGGCGGAGAGCGAAAAGGCGGCGGCACCCTTGCGCGCCCGCCGGGCCCGGCAGCAGCGGGCGCGGGCCTTTCTCGACCGGCTCTACGCGCCGGTGCCGCTCGAAAACCACCTGACCGACGACACCCCGATCTGCCGCTGCGAGGGCGTGACAACAGCCGCGGTGCGCCAGGCCGTCGACCAGGGGGCCGGCGGGCCCAACCGGGTGAAGACTTTCACCCGCTGCGGCATGGGCCCCTGTCAGGGCCGCTTCTGCGGGCCCAGTCTGGTGCGCCTGATCGCGGCTGAGACCGGACAGCCGCCGGACGAGACCGGGGCCCTGCGCATCCGTCCGCCGCTGAAGCCGATCCTGCTCGGCGACTACCTGGAAGCGGAGCCGGAGCTATGACGCCGGCGCGCAGCGACATGATGGTCATCGGTGGCGGCCTGATCGGCCTGTCCTGCGCCCATGCCGCCGCCAAGGCCGGGCTGAAGGTCACCCTACTGGAGGCCGAGAGTTGCGGGCGCTTCGCCTCCAGCGCCAGCGCCGGGGGTGTGCGCAGCCTGAACCGCCATCCCGCGGAAATCCCGCTGGTCCTGGCGGCGCTGGAGCTCTGGCGCTGCCTGCCGGCGCTCATCGGCGACGACGGCGGCTTCGCTCCCGGCGGGCAGATCCGCGTCGCGGAGGACGAGGCCGGCCTTGCCGCCTTGGAGCGCCGGCAAGCCATGATCCGCGAGCTCGGCTACGACCATGAACGCCTGATCGGCCCCGCTGAGCTCAAGCGGCGGCTGCCGAACCTGGCGGCGCATTGCAAGGGCGCTCTCTATGTCGAGGACGACGGCTTTGCTGATCCGCTGCGCTGCGTCCACGCCTTCCGGCGCGCCGCCAAGGCGGCCGGTGTCGCGCTTCATGAGGGCTGCCCTGTCACCACTGTGGAACGGGATGGCGGCGGCCTGCGGGTCGTCACGGCCAAGGGCTACTTTGCGGCGCAGTTCGTGGTCAACGCCGCCGGCGCCTGGGGCAATCGGCTGGCCGCGGCGGTGGGGGAGCCGGTGCCGCTGCGCCCGGCCGCCCTGCAGATGCTGGTCACCGAGCGCCTGCCGCGCTTTGTCGAGGGCGTGGTGGGCTGCGAAGGACACAAGCTCTCCCTCAAGCAGTCGCAGGAAGGTTCGGTCATCATCGGCGGCGGCTACGAAGGCGCGGTGGATCTGAACCAGGGCCGGACACGGCTCTCTCAAACCAATGTTCGCGAGAACCTCGCCGCCGCGGTGCGGCTTTTCCCTGTCCTGCGCAGCGCTGCCCTGGTG
>NZ_JANQOI010000174.1 GCF_028289705.1 Pelagibius sp. | reverse complement strand
CAGGTCCTCGGGGCAGTCGAAGCTCAAGGTCACCTCGGCGTCGCGCGCATGGCCCTCCAGCAACACCCGCACCGCCGTTGCCACCTCGTCGGGTGCGATCTCGGATTCCTGCAGGCTTTCCTTGCCGGCCTCGACCTTCGAGAGGTCCAGGATGTCGTTGATGATGCCCAGCAGGTGCTGGCCCGAAAGCCGGATATCGGTGGCGTAGTCTCGGTACTTGAGGTTGCCGATGGGGCCCATGGCCTGCTGTTCGATCATCTCGGCAAAGCCGATGATGGCGCTGAGCGGCGTGCGCAGCTCGTGGCTCATCATGGCCAGGAAGGCAGATTTCGCCTGATTTGCCCGATCCGCTTCCTTGGCCCGGTCGCGGGCCTCGCGCAGGCTTGCCGAGACCTCGTCGAGCTGGCTCTTCAGGGCTTCCAGGGTCGCCTGGCCGTTGCCGTCTTGACCCTCCGCGGCGTCCCGGCTGCGGAGCTGGCGGCCCTGGCACAGGGTCAGATAGAACTGGCCGGCGGTCAGGAGGACCACCAAACCGATGCCGATCACTGCAAGGGTCGGCCAGAGCTCTGCCAGCGCCGCGCTGACCGCGCTCATGGGATGGCCGCCTCCGCATCTCCTGTCGGGACAGAGATCTCCGCCGCCACGTCCTGCCCGTGCTTCCAGCCGGCTTGGAACTGGCTCTGGTTGACGATGCGCTCGTAGTTGTCGAGCAACGCCTCGATTTCCTTACGGTCGACGAAACCGGTCTTGTAGACCAGATTGCGTACCAGGCGGTTGAACCGTGCGTCGCTTCGGTTGAGGTTCTTGATGCAGGCGTTCACCAGGCCCACCAGATAGCCGAAGCGGTAGAACGACTGCTCCTTTTCGGTGAAGGCACCGTCGGTGTTTTTGATGAAGTCGGCGATTTGGTCGAGGATGGCCTGATCGTTGGAGACGTCCTCGGCGACCTTGGCGGAAGAGAAGTCACTGGTCCCAGATTGGATGGCCTCCAGTTCCCTGATGGCCTTCTTGCGGCGTTCCGCGCCCTCTTCGATGGTCCCCTTGCGCGACCAGTACTGAACCCGTTCGATCACTTCGGTCAGCGGCGCCGTTTTCACCAGGTAGTCGTCGCCGCCGGCACTGAGGCATTCGAGAATGGTCTCCGGGTTGTCCAGAGCCGTCAGGAAGAGGATCGGGCAGGGCCGCAGCCCCTGCATCTTGCGGATCCGCGCGCAGGTCTCGATGCCGTCCAGGCGCGGCATCATGACGTCCAGGATGATGAGCTGTGGATGGACAACCTTGTGCAGCAAGCTGATGGCCTTTTCGCCATCGCTGGCGTGCATCACCTTGAAACCGGCCGACTCCAGCATGTCGGAATAGAGGCGGCGAAGCCTGTCGTTGTCTTCGGCCAGGATAATCGGTCTCACGGACAATGGAATGGCCTCGGCAAAGTCGGCTTGAATGGCGCGAATCAGGGCGTCTTGACCATGGATGAACAGCGTTAATATTCCGTTGTCACAAAGCCGCTTATCGCCCGTTGGTTGGGCCTTTTGGCCGATGTCCTGGCCTGGGCTGGCGGCGATCTGCTATACCGCCCTCGTGACACCCGATCCCAGCGCCAAGCGCCGCCTCTCCTAGCGTTCGACCTCAACGCATGACTCAATCCGCCAAGGCTCAATTCGAGGGGCGCGACCTGCTCTGCCGGCGCGGCGGCCGGGACGTCTTCGCCGGGCTGTCCTACAGCCTGCCGTCAGGCGGGGCGCTGCTGCTGACCGGGGCCAACGGTACCGGCAAGTCGAGCCTGCTGCGCCTCATGGCGGGCCTGCTGCGCCCGGCGGCCGGAGAGATCCTCTGGGCCGGACGGTCGATCACGGAGGACCCTGAGGGCCACGCCGCGAGGCTCCACTACCTCGGCCACCTGGACGCGGTGAAGCCGGTGCTGAGCGCCGCAGAGAACCTGCGGTTCTGGGCATCGCTGCGGGGCCGGACCGCGGATGTCGGGGCGGCCCTGGACCACTTTGCCCTGGGCGGACTGGCGGACCTGCCGGGCCGCCTGCTCTCGGCGGGCCAGCGCCGCCGCCTTGCCCTCTCGCGGCTGCTGGCGAGCCCGGCGGAGCTCTGGCTGCTGGACGAGCCCTCGGTCGGCCTCGACCATGCCTCCGTCGGCAAGCTGGCAGAGGCCATCGCGGCCCATCGTGCCAAAGGCGGCCGGGTGGTGGTGGCGACCCACACCGCGCTGGATCTGCCGGATGCCGAACCCCTGTCCCTCGATGCCCTGGCGCCGCCGCCGCTACCGGAACTGGTGTGGTGAAGGGCCTTGCGGTCATCGTCGGGCGCGACCTGCGCCTCGCGCTGCGGCAAAGCGCCGATGCCTGGCTGGCGGTGCTGTTCTTCGTCCTCACCGCCGCGCTGTTTCCCTTCGGCATCGGGCCGGAGCCCAATCTGCTGCGGCTCATCGCGCCGGGGGTGATCTGGGTGGTGGCCCTGCTGGCGGTGCTGCTTTCCCTGGAGCGGCTGTTCCTGGCGGACTACGAGGACGGCAGCCTGGAACAGCTCCTGCTGTCGCCACTGCCGCTGGAACTGGCAATCCTCGGCAAGGTGGCCGCCCACTGGCTCACCACCGGGCTGCCGCTGATCGCCGCGGCGCCGCTGCTGGCCGTGTTGTTCAACATGGATCTCACCGGCCTCGGCGTTCTCCTCCTGGCGATGCTGCTGGGCACGCCGGTCTTGAGTCTCATCGGGGCGGTCGGTGCGGCGCTGACCCTGGGCGCGCGGCGCGGCGGCGTGCTGATCCCGCTGCTGGTTCTGCCGCTTTATGTGCCGGCGCTGATCTTCGGGGTCGGCGCTACCGAGGCCGCCCTGGCCGACCTCTCGGCACGGCCCAACCTGCTGTTTCTGGGCGCCCTGCTGCTGGTGATGCTGCTGGTCACGCCCCTGGCCGCCGCCGCGGCCCTGCGTCAGGCTCTGGAGTAGGCCCCGGAAGAGGGCGTGCGGTGGGTCCTGCAGGCTGGAATGATCTTCGTCAAGGCACTAACTATGAGGAAACACTAGGAACAGGGACATGCACCGCTTCGCCAATCCGGCCCGCTTCACGCGCATCGCCGACCGCGTCCTGCCGTTTGCGGGTTTCGGCGCCGTGGCGGCGCTGGGCATCGGCTTCTACCTCGCGCTCTTCGTGGCGCCGGCCGACTACCAGCAGGGCGAGACCGTGCGGATCATGTATGTCCACGTACCCTCGGCCTGGATGGCGCTGTTCATCTATGTGGCGATGGCCGTGGCCAGCGCGGCGGCGCTGATCTGGCGCCACCCCCTGGCGGACGTGGCGGCCAAGGCCTCGTCGCCCATCGGCGCCGGCTTTGCCTTTCTGACGCTTGTCACCGGCTCCCTCTGGGGGCGGCCCATGTGGGGGACATGGTGGGAGTGGGACGGGCGCCTCACCTCCATGCTGATCCTGTTTTTCCTCTACCTCGGCCACATGGCCCTGATGCACGCCTTCGAGGACCAGCAGCGCGGCTATCGCGCCGCCGCGGTCCTGGCCCTCGTCGGGGTCATCAACGTGCCGATCATCAAGTTCTCGGTGGACTGGTGGGCGACCCTCCACCAGCCCGCCTCGGTGCTGCGCCTGGACGGGCCGACCATCCATAGCTCCATGCTGTGGCCCTTGCTCATCACGGCCCTGGGCTTCAAGCTGTACTTTGTGACTCTGGTCCTACTGAGGATGAAAAGCGAGCTCATCGCCGCAAGGCTGCGGGCGTTGGATCTGGCAAGGTTGAAGGCAAGCTAGCGGGAGGCGGGCGAGCGCGCCGGCCGGATCTGTGCAACGCCGCGACCGCTGCGTATTTCGGTCGCACACACGCAAATGTAACTGACGGCCTGGGGCGGAGCCCCTAGATTTGTCAAACAACGATGACAGGGGGCCAGGGGCGGCCTAGGCCTCCGTCCACAAGGCGCCCCGGCAGAAAGGATGAGGGAGATCGCGGATTTCTTTCAGATGGGTGGTTACGCCGCCTTCGTCTGGCCGGCGCTCGGGCTGACTCTGCTGGTGATGCTCGGCCTGCTGGTGACGACGCTGCGCCAGTTGCGGGCCCGCCAGCGCCGCCTTGCAGACCTGGAGGCCCAAGGAGCGAGCCGCCGTCCACGCCGCGAGGAGGCGCCGCCGCGCCAGGAGGAAGCGACATCATGAGCCTGACCCGCAAACGCCGCCGCCTCTACATCGTGCTGGCTGCCCTGCTGGTCTTCGGCGGTGCGACGGCCCTGGTCCTGACCGCCCTGGATGAGAACCTCGACCACTTCCGCAGTCCCAAGGACCTGATCGCCGAACCCCCGGCGCCGGAGCGCGGCATCCGCCTCGGCGGACTGGTGGAGGAGGGCTCGGTGGAACGCTCGGCCGATGGTCTCACCGTCAACTTCCGGGTCACCGATCTCACCGAGTCGGTTTCGGTCACCTATGTCGGCATCCTTCCCGACCTGTTCCGCGAGGGCCAGGGCGTCATCACCCTGGGCAACATGCGCGCCGACGGCACCTTTGCCGCCCGCGAGGTGCTGGCTAAGCACGACGAGAACTACATGCCCCGCGAGGTGGTGGACGCGCTGAAGGCCTCCGGGAACTGGCGCCACGGGGAGGAACTCTCCCAATGATCGCCGAGCTGGGCCACTTCGCCCTGATCCTGGCGCTGCTCACGGCGCTGGTGCAGGGCAGCCTGCCGATGATCGGTGCGGCCCGCGGCGATGCGGCCTGGATGGCGCTGGCCCGCCCGGCGGCGGTCCTGCAGCTCGTCCTGGTGGCGTTGGCGTTCGCTGCGCTGACCTATCTCTACGTCGTCTCCGACTTTACCGTGATCAACGTGGCGGAGAACTCCCACTCCGCCAAGCCGATGCTCTACAAGGTGACCGGCGTCTGGGGCAACCACGAGGGCTCCATGCTGCTGTGGATTCTGATCCTCGCCCTCTTCGGCTCCATGGTTGCGCTGTTCGGTGCCAACCTGCCGCCCTCCCTGCGCGCGCGGGTGCTCGGCGTGCAGGCCTGGATCGGCATCGGCTTTCTGCTGTTCACGCTGCTGACCTCCAATCCCTTCCTTCGAGTGTTCCCGGCACCCGCCGACGGCCGCGACCTCAACCCGCTGCTGCAGGACCCGGGGCTCGCCTTTCACCCGCCCATGCTCTATGCCGGCTACGTCGGCTTCTCCATGGCCTTTTCCTTTGCCATCGCCGCCCTGATCGAAGGCAAGCTGGACGCCGCCTGGGCGCGCTGGGTGAGGCCCTGGACGCTGCTGGCCTGGGTCTTCCTGACCGGCGGCATCGCCCTCGGCTCCTGGTGGGCCTACTACGAACTGGGCTGGGGCGGCTGGTGGTTCTGGGACCCGGTGGAAAACGTCTCCTTCATGCCCTGGCTCTTGGGCACGGCGCTCTTACATTCGGCCATCGTGGTGGAAAAGCGCGATGCCCTGAAGGTCTGGACCGTGCTGCTGGCGATCCTCACCTTCTCGCTCTCCCTGATCGGGACCTTCATCGTGCGCTCCGGCCTCCTAACCTCGGTGCATGCCTTTGCCACCGATCCCGAGCGCGGCCTGTTCATCCTGATCCTGCTGCTCATCACCATCGGCGGATCGCTGCTGCTCTTCGCGCTGCGCGCGCCGGTGCTGAAGCCCGGCGGCCTCTTCGCGCCGATCAGCCGCGAGGGCGGCATGGTGATCAACAACCTCTTCCTGGCCGCGGCCTGCGCCACGGTGCTGCTGGGCACGCTCTATCCCCTGTTCCTGGAGGCCGTCGACGGCAGCAAGGTCTCCGTCGGGCCGCCCTTCTTCAACGCCACCTTCGTGCCGCTGATGGTGCCGCTGATCTTTTTCATGGCCCTGGGGCCGCTGATGCCCTGGAAGCGGGCTGACCTGGCCGGCGTCTTCGCCCGCCTGAAGCTGGCCGCCCTCGGCGCGCTGGCTGCCGCCGGCCTCACCCTCTATCTGCGCGAGGGCTGGCCCGTCCTGCCCGCCGCCGCCATGGGCTTGGCGGCCTGGCTGTTCGTCGCCAGCCTTGTGGAGTGGGGCGGGCGCATCAAGCTGTTCCGCGCGCCCTTGAGCGACTCCTGGCGCCGCGCCCGCTCCCTGCCGCGGGCCGCCCACGGCATGACCCTGGCCCATGCCGGCATGGCCATCGCGGTTGCCGGCATGATCGGCGCCTCGGTCTGGAACCTGGAGGAAGTGCGCAACCTGCGCCCCGGTGAAAGCATGCAGGTCGCGGGCTACGACTACCGCTTCGACGGGGTCGAGCAGATCGAGGGGCCGAACTACCTGGCCGACCGCGCCCGCTTCACCGTGACCCGTGAGGGCCGCCCGGTGGCCGTGCTGACCCCGGAGAAGCGGCTCTATCCCGTGCAGAACATGCCGACCACTGAAGCCGCCATCCACACCACCGGGGTTTCCGATCTCTATGCGGTGATCGGTGATTCCGACGGCCGCGGCGGCTGGACCGTCAGGATCTTTCACGAACCCCTGGTGCCCTGGATCTGGCTCGGCTGTCTGGTCATGGTCCTCGGCGGCCTGGTTTCCCTGAGCGACCGGCGTCTGCGTATCGGCGCCCCCAAGCGGGCCAAGGCAAGGCCGGACGCGGCCCAAGAGCCGATCCCGGCCTGAGATTATGGCGGATCGAACGCGATGACCCAGCGGCTCTTCTTCCTGCTGCCCCTGCTGATCTTTGCGGTTCTGGCCGGCTACTTCCTCTGGGGCCTGTCGCCGGACCGCGATCCCCAGGCCCTGCCCTCGGCGATGATCGACCGCCCGACCCCGGAATTCGACCTGCCCCCGGTCCCGGGCCTCCCCCAGCCCGGCCTCGCCAGCGCCGATCTGGCCCAGGGCGAGGTGGTGATGGTGAACTTCTTCGCTTCCTGGTGCGTGCCCTGCCGGGCAGAGCACCCCTATCTGACGGAACTGGCCGAGCGCAGCGGCGTGCCGCTCTACGGCATCAATCACCGCGACAAGCCCGAGGCCGCCGTAGCCTGGCTGGAGGAACTGGGCAATCCCTACCGCCGGATCGGCGCCGACAGCGGGCGCGGCGCGGTGGAGTGGGGTGTCTCCGGCGTGCCCGAGACCTTCATCCTCGATGGCGAGGGACGCATCCGCTATCACCACCGCGGCCCCCTGGTGGGCGATCTGATCGAGAAGGAAGTGGAGCCGATGCTGCGGGCATTGCGGCCATGAGGGCGCTCGCGGTGGTCCTGGCTTTGCTGATCGGCATGCCAGCAGTGGCGCTGGAGCCGGACGAGATTCTGCCGGATCCGGTGCTGGAGCAGCGCGCGCGGGAGCTGTCCAAGGAGATCCGCTGCGTCGTCTGCCAGAACGAGTCGATCGACTCCTCCAATGCGGATATTGCGCGGGAGGTGCGCCTGCTGGTGCGCGAACGCCTGGTGGCCGGTGACAGCGACCAGCAGGTGCTGGACTACTTGGTCGCGCGCTACGGCGACTTCGTGTTGCTGCGCCCGCCGGTGAAGCCGGGCACCTACCTGCTGTGGTTCGGCCCGGGCATCGTGCTGCTGTTCGGCCTGGCCGCGGTCTTCTTCTTTTTCCGCCGGCAGCGCGCCGCGGCCACCGGTGCCGCGTCGTTGAGCGCCGAGGAAGAGGCGCGCCTGGCCCGGCTGCTGGACGATCCCGATGCCGCCCAGAACAATCAGCCGACCGCGCCCGCGGAGCCCAAGGAACGGCGATGATCTTCTGGCTGCTTGCCGGCGCCCTGACGGCCTGCGTCGTCGCCGTGCTTCTGCTGCCGCTGGTGCGCCGGCAGGATCAGGCCGTTGGCCGCGCCGCTTTCGATCAGGCGGTCTACCGCGACCAACTGCGTGAGCTTCAGCAGGACCGTCAGCGCGGCCTTCTGGACGAGGCCGAGGTGGAGGCCGCGCAACTCGAGATCGAACGCCGGCTGCTGCAGAGCGACACCGCCGCTGCCTCGGACGAGGCGGCGCAGTCTGCGGCGCCCGTCGCCAAGGGCGCAAAGGCCGTTCGGCGCATCGGCATCGCCCTGGTCGTGGTGCTGATGCCGCTGGCCGGCCTGGGGCTTTACGCCACCCTGGGGTCGCCGGGCCTGCCGGGGCTGCCCTTCGCCGATCGCCACGACGGCAGCGGCCGGGAAGCGGCCATGCTGGTGGCCCAGCTCGAAAGCCGCCTCGCCGGCGATCCGCATGATGCCGAGGGCTGGCTGGTTCTGGCCCGGGTCTATGAACGCATGGGCCGCTATGGCGATGCCGCAGACGCCTATCGCCGCATCGTCGGCCTGGGGCGTGGCGGCCCCGAGGTGCTGGCCTCCCTGGGCGAGGTGCTGGTGGCCGCCGCCGGCGGGCAGGTCGGCCGCGATGCGCGCCTGGCCTTTGCCCAGGCGATCGAGGCCGATCCCGGCAATCCGCGGGCGCGCTACTATGCCGGGCTGGCCATGGCCCAGGACGGACGCCTGGCCGAGGGATTGGCGGTCTGGCGCAGCCTGGCGGCGGATGCTCCGCCGGACGCCCCCTGGCTGGCGGTGGTGGAACGGCAGATCGCCAATGCCGCGGCGAGCCTGGGCGAAACCGCTCCCGCAACCCCTCAACCGCAAGGCGAAGGCTCCGGGGCGCCGCCGCGCGGGCCCAGCGCCGCCGACATCGAGTCCATGCAGGCTTTGCCGCCGGACGAACAGATGGCCTTCATTCGCTCCATGGTGGAGGGTTTGGCCGCCCGCCTCGAAGAGCAGCCGGATGATCCCGACGGCTGGCTGCGTCTGGCCCGCTCCTACGCGGTCTTGGGCGAGCGGGAAGCGGCCAGGGGCGCCCTGGAGCGGGCGGCACCGCTGATCGAAGGCCTCCCCGCCGACGCACCGCAGCGCGCCGCACTGCAGCAGCGCCTGGAGGCCCTGCGATCGGCCTTGCCCTGAGCGGAGCAGCGCCTCCCGGGAAAGCCGTATGTCGCGGAAGGTTTTGCTTGGCAGGCACCACCCGCCTGCCGTACCGTCGAAATCAAAGCGTCACGGAAGAGGCGCAAGGGACGGGGAGCTAGAACAGGGTGGCATTGGCGGATCCAGGCGCTGCGCCCGCCGCCTCCCCGGCGGCATTGGTGGCGGAGGATATCCACAAGTCGTTCGGCGATTTGGAGGTTCTGAAGGGCGTCTCCCTGACTGCCCATGAAGGCGACGTGATCGCCATGCTGGGCTCCAGCGGCTCCGGCAAAAGCACCTTCCTACGCTGTATCAATCTGCTTGAGACGCCCAATGCGGGGCGCATCACGGTGGGCGGGGAAGAACTCGGCCTGGTCCCCGGCAAGCGCGGTGAGGGCCTGGTGGCCCAGGATCCGGAACAGATCCGGCGCATTCGCTCCCGCCTCGCCATGGTGTTCCAAAGTTTCAACCTCTGGTCCCATATGACCGTGCTGCAGAACGTCATCGAGGCGCCGCTGCATGTCCTGAAGCGCCCGCGCGCCGAGGCGGTGGCTTACGGCGAGGAGATCCTGCAGCGCGTCGGTCTCTACGAGCGCAAGGACTACTACCCCGCCCATCTTTCCGGCGGCCAGCAGCAGCGCGTCGCCATCGCCCGCGCGCTCGCCATGGACCCCTCGGTGATGCTGTTCGACGAGCCGACTTCTGCGCTCGATCCCGAACTGGTGGGCGAGGTGCTGCGGGTCATGCGCAGCCTGGCCGAGGAAGGCCGCACCATGATCGTCGTCACCCACGAGATGGGCTTTGCCCGCGAGGTCTCGACCGAGACCATCTTCTTGCATCAGGGGCGCATCGAGGAAGCCGGGCCGCCGCGGGAGGTCTTCAACAATCCGCGCTCGGAGCGCTTTCGCCAGTTTCTCGAAGGAAACCTCAAATGACGGCGTCCTTCGTTCATCCGGAACATCTCAATCGAAAAATGTCTAATGGAGGCACGTTGTGAAAAAGCTCATCTCCGCGGTCTTTGCCACCGCCCTGGCACTGGGGGCCGCGCAGGCCGACGCCAAGGACTGGAAGAAGGTCCGTATCGGCGTCGAGGGCGCCTACCCCCCGTTCTCGTCCGTCACCGCCGACGGCAAGCTGGTCGGCTTCGACATCGACATCGCCAATGCACTCTGCGAGCAGATGAAGGTGGAGTGCCAACTGGTCACCCAGGACTGGGACGGCATCATCCCGGCCCTGCTGGCGCGCAAGTACGACGCCATCATCGCCTCGATGTCGATCACCGAGGAGCGCAAGAAGAAGGTCGACTTCACCAACAAGTACTACCAGACGCCGGCCAAGTTCGTACGCAAGAAGGGCTCGGGCATCGAGATCACCAAGGAAGGCCTGAAGGGCAAGACCGTCGGCGTGCAGCGCGCCACCATTCACGACAACTTCGTCACCGAGGTCTACGGCGACGAGGTGGAGGTCAAGCGCTACGGTTCCCAGGACGAGGCCTATCTCGATATGGGCGCCGGGCGGGTCGACCTGCTGCTGGCGGATTCTGTGGCGCTCGATGACGGTTTCCTGAAGACCGACAGCGGCAAGGACTTCGAGTTCGTCGGCCCCGACTTCACCGATCCGCAGTACTTCGGCCAGGGCGCTGGCATCGCCATCCGCAAGGGCGAGGACGAGCTGCAGCAGATGCTGAATGCCGCCATCGATGCGATCCGCGCCAACGGCGTCTACAAGTCGATTCAGGACAAGTACTTTAACTTCAACGTCTACGGCAGCTAAGGCGGCTGTAGCGATGTGACCGGAGAGCGCCACCGCCCGATCCATGGCGGTGGCGCTTGCCGTTTTTCCCTCCGGTCATCGGTTACGGCAACAAAGGGTAGGCGAGCGGATTGATGGAAGGCTACGGCGAACTGATCAGGTACATGCCCTCGCTGCTCGAGGGTGCCGTGGTCACGGTGACCGTTGCCTTTGTCTCCCTGGCCATCGCCTTGGTCCTGGGGCTCATTGCGGCCACGATGAAGCTTTCCAAGTCCAGGATCGGGCGCGGTGCCGCCACCACCTATACGACGGTGATCCGCGGAGTCCCGGATCTCGTCCTGATGCTGCTGATCTTCTTCGGCGGCCAGATCCAGATCAACAACATCGGCGCCTACTTCGAGTGGGACTACATCGACGTCGACGCCTTCACTGCCGGCACGCTGACCATCGGGTTCATCTTCGGCGCCTACATGGGGGAGACCTTCCGCGGCGCGATCATGGCCGTGCCGGTCGGACTGCTCGAGGCGGGCCACGCCTACGGCATGACGAAGGGGCAGGTCTTTTTGCGCATTCTGGTTCCGCAGATGATGCGCCATGCCTTGCCGGGCCTCGGCAACAACTGGCTGGTGCTGATGAAGACCACGGCTTTGGTCTCCATCATCGGTTTGCATGACGTCGTCCTGAGGGCCGGACAGGCCGGCGGCAGCACGCGAGAGCCCTTCATCTTTTATCTCTTTGTCGCCGTCGCCTTTCTGGCGTTCACCACCGTGTCCATCTGGTTCCTGAACTGGCTGAACCGGCGCTACAGCGCCGGGGTTAGGCGGGCCTGACCATGGATTTCACGCCCATCTTCGAGAACTACCAGCTCTATCTGGAAGGCTTCTGGACCACCGCCAAGCTTGTCTCCTGGGCCCTGGCCATCGGCTTTGTGATGTCGGTGCCCCTGGCGATCATGCGGACCTCCAAGAACCCGCTGATCAATGGGCCGGTCTGGGCCTTCACCTATTTCTTCCGCGGCACGCCGCTGCTGGTGCAGATGTTCCTGATGTACTACGGCCTCGGCCAGCAGCAGTTCATGATCGAGCTCAGCCAGACCTACGAGTTCCTGCAAGACGCCTACTGGTATGCGCTGGCGGCCTTCACCTTGAACACCGCGGCCTACACCACGGAGATCATCCGCGGCGCCATCGAGGGCACGCCCTATGGCGAGGTCGAGGCGGCGCGGGCCTGTGGCATGTCGAGGAGCCTGACCTATCGCCGGGTCATTCTGCCCAGCGCCTTCCGCCGGGCCCTGCCGGCCTATTCCAACGAGGTGATCTTCATGCTGCATGGCTCGGCCATCGCCAGCGTCATCACCATCGTCGACCTGCTGGGCGCGGCGCGGATCGTGGCCTCTCGCTACTACAACCCCTTCGAGGCCTTCATCGCCGTCGGCTTCTTCTACTTCTGCATCACCTTCGCCCTGATCGGCGGGTTCAAGTGGCTGGAGAACCGCTGGTTCGCGCACCTGCGGCCGCGTGAGCAGACGGCCACCAAGCGGGTGCGTCAGCCGGCCTGACGCCGGCGTCGATCAACTGGCCCGCCGTGTGGCGATCTGCAGGAGGGGGTCCGTCTCGAGGCGCTCGGCGGGAAGGTGGACGGTGACCGTGGTGCCGACCCCCAGTTTGCTCTCGATGTCCAAGGTCCCGTCGTGCAGCTCGGCCATAGCCTTGGACAGGGGCAGGCCCAGGCCGATGCCGTCGAAGCGGCGGTCCAGGCCGCTGTCGGCCTGTTTGAAGGGGCTCAGCACATCGCGCAGACTTTCGGCGGGAATCCCCTCGCCGTTGTCGGCGATGGACAGCGCCAGGTGGCCGTCGCTTTCCACCCGGGCGGAGATGCGGATGGTGCCGCCGGCCGCGGTGAACTTGACCGCATTGGACAGCAGGTTGATGAGGATCTGCTTCAGCTTGCGGACGTCCGCGCGCAGCGGCGGCAGGTCCGCCGGCAGATCGCTTTCCAGCGCAATGCGGTTTTCCTCGGCATTGGCGACCACCAGACGGGTGCAACTGCTGACCACCTGCCGCAGATCGCAGAGCTCTTCGGACAAGACCATCTTCCCGGCTTCGACCTTGGCCAGATCGAGCACGTCGTTGATGATCTCCAGGAGGTGCTTTCCGCTGCTGTGAATGGCGTTGAGGTAGTCGCAATACTTCTCGGCGTCGATGCCGCTGCCGACCCCCAGCATCATCTCGGAAAAGCCGATGATCGCGTTCAGCGGCGTGCGCAGCTCATGGCTCATGTTGGCCAGGAACTCGGACTTGGCGCGGCTGGCGGCGGCCAATTCCATGTTGGCCATCTTGATGCGCGTCGCGTCCAGGATGATGCCGTTCCAAACGATGGTTCCGTCGGCCTTGCGCCGCGGCCGGGCGATGGCGTGGGTCCATTTCTGCTCACCCTGGCGGGTGATGATGGAGGCCTCCACGTCCCATTGGGTCATCTCCCGCGAGGCCTGGAGGAGGCGCTTGCGAAAGTCGTGGCTGTATTCCGGCCCGTGGCAGTCGAAGAGCGCGCGCGGGTCGGCGATGATCTCCTCGGCAGGCACGCCGAACAGCTCGTAGGCGCCTTCGCTGATGTAGGTGTAGCGAATGTCGCCGTCGGGCGTGACCACGCGCTGGTAGACGACGCCGGGAATGTTCTCGGCCAGGGAGAGCAGGCGTTCGTCGGCGGTCGCCAGGTCCTGGGCCCGGCGTTCCCGCTCGATGGCGATCCGCGCGGCGGGAACCAGCGTGTCGATGGTGCCGGAATCCATGGTGTCCAGCGTCTGCGGATCGCGGAAGAACAGGGTGACCGCGCCCACGGCGGCGCCGCCGGCATCCAAGATCGGCTGCGCCAGGCAGGCGCAGAAGCCGGTCTGGCGCATCGCCGCCCGCGCATCGGCCCAGCGCGGGTCGACGGTGGAGTCCTCGATCAGGATCGGTTCGCGCCGCAGCACCGCGGTGATCGAGGGATCGCCGTTGCAGGCCAGGTCCAGATCCTCGAGGGTCCGCCGCAGTGGCGGCGCCAGGCTGGGGGCGGCGGAGAGATGCAGCCGCGTCGCGTCGTGATCGAGAACCAGAAAGGCGCAGCAGGTCTCGGCGAAGAGATCTTCCATGACCAGCACGAAGGTCTGTGCCACGCGGTCCAGCGGCGCGCCTTTGGCCAGGGTTTCGAGGATACGGTTCTGCCCCTCGAGCAGTCGCACCCTCTGGCCCGTTCCGGATGACTCGGAATCGTTGCCGATCGACAGCCTTCGATGGTCGGATTTCGTCAGAAGATCCATAATCTAACGTTTCGCCTATTCGGCTTAAGTTTTGGTTATTCGCGCAACTGCGAAGTGACAGAAGTTAAGCGGTCTTATAAGGGCGGGATGAACTCAATGTTTATGCACGCTCTAGAGGAAATCAACATGATGTAGTCGAAGAGTTCAATCTATTCTCTCAAGTTGATCATGGGAGTATTTCGTTAATATTAGTGATCTCTGGTAAGTATGAGTAAAGCAGTTTACCGCTTCTTCACCACTTATCCCTAGAGTTCATACGAAGGAATGCAATTCAGCGTCCGGTTTGTATCCGGGCCCTACAGGACAAGAGGTAGAAGAAACCGCAGTGACGGCATTGCAGGAGGCCAGGGACAACCGCAACCCGGCTGAAGTGCGGGAGAGCGCGCTGATTCCCGCGCGGCGGTCTGGCCGCGTCGATGAACTGGAACACCAGATTGATTGTTTGCGCGACCGGCTGAGACTCGCCGTCGTCTATGGCGGTGACAGGTCGGCCGAAGGCGCCGTGATCCGGCCGAGCGGCCAGCCGCGGAGCTGGCAAAGCTATCGCGCCGCCGCCGAGGACATCGCCGCCGCCCTCGGCCGGCTGGGCTTTCGCCATTGCGTCCTGGTGCCCGACGACATGCGCTTGGGCGAGGTGTTGCTGCGCGAGGGGGTGCACCTGGCATGGCTCAACACCGGCGGCGTTCAGGGCTACAACCCGGTCTGCCACGCGCCCGCGATGCTGGAGATGCTTGGTGTCCCCTATCTCGGGCACAACCCGCTGACGGCGGGAACCCTGGACAACAAGCACATCTTCAAGCAGGAGCTGGGTCATATCGAGGTGCCGACGGCGCCTTTCGTGACCTGGCATCCGGCGCGCGGAACCTTCCGGCCCAACGTCAACAGCCGCTTCCTCGAGACCTTTAGGGATCATTGGGGCCCTTATGTCGTAAAGCCGGTGTCGGGACGCGAATCCCGCCAGGTCCATTTCGTCGACGAGGAGTCGAAGTTGCCGGAGACCGTCGCCAGGGTCTTCGAGGCGACGGAGAACCACGTCCTGATCGAGGCCTATCTGCCGGGCAGGGAGTTCTCCATCGTGGTCGGCGGCTGCATCATCGCCAGGCAAAGGGCGCTGTCGCGCCTATCCGATCCCTTCGCTTTTGCCGCCTTCGAGCGCGTGCATGCGGAGCAGGAGCCGATCCTCAGGCTTGCGGATAGCGGCACGGCCGCTGCGGGCGCAAGGGGAGGCGCCGGCCTGCGCCAGCTCGATGCGCGCAGTGACGAGACCGTCCTGGCCCAGTCGTACGAGATCGCCCGAAAGGTCTGGGTCGAGCTCAGCCTGGAATCGCTGATCCGCCTGGACCTGCGCGAGGACGCGGAGGGAACCTTACATGTGTTGGAGGCCAATCCGATCCCGGATCTCACCGCCTCCGGGGCCCCGGGCGAGAGTCTGGTCAGCGACGCGCTGCCGGCCCTGGGCATGGACTATGACGACCTGATCCTGGCCCTGCTGGCCGACCGATTGGACGTCCTCTTCTGCCGCCACCGCGGCGCCGCGAGCCATCTGACGGCCCTGCTCACCGGGCGCTGACGTCGGACTTCTCCGGAGTATCGCGGCGGATGGCCGCACTGACGGGAGAACGTCAGAAACGGTCCTCCTTCGCCCGAGGTGCGGTTCCGGGTGGCCTGCCACCCAAAGCTCGAAGAGCGTAGGGTGGTGGAGCTGAGGGGAATCGAACCCCTGACCTTCGCATTGCGAACGCGACGCTCTCCCATCTGAGCTACAGCCCCGTAACCCGGGCGCCACCGCGGTACCTGCTCGGGGGTGGCATGGGATCGGCCGACAAGGGCTCCGGCGCCTGCCGGAGCGGCCTCGCAGGCGGCGGGATAATGTGGACAAGGTGCTGTCCTGTCAAGTAAAGGCTGAGCCGCCGCGGGTTGCCGATGCCGGGCGCCCCCGCGCCCAAAATCTTGTTTCGGCCCAGGCCCGGCGATAGGGTAGCGGCCACTGGATTCCCAGTTCTTTCCTTCCCGCCGCAAGAGGTTGCAAGTAGGGGCCGATGATTATCTTGAACCCCCTTTTTAATGTTCTCCAAGTTGCCCTTTGGCTCTATCTCTGGGCCATCATTATTTCGGCCATCCTTAGCTGGCTGGTTCATTTCGGGGTGATCAACACCCGCAACCAGTTCGTCAGCATGATCGGGGAATTCCTCTGGCGGATCACCGAGCCGGCCTTGCGGCCGATTCGCCGCTTCATGCCGAACCTGGGCGGCATCGACATCTCGCCGATCATCCTGATCCTGGTGATCTACTTCGCCCGCGACGTGCTGGGAAACATCCAGTACAGCCTGAACACCGGTGGCCTCTGAGCGGATGCCGTTCAAATCCGCGCCGTGGATCTGCGCCGGGGCGCTGTCGCCATCGTCGTCGGTTCTGTGGCCCTGGACGGCGGAAACGGACGGGCCTAGAAAGCAGGGCTCGGGTAGCGGTGCCTCCCGTGACGCCGCAACGACAGGGAGTTGATGGCAGTGAGCGATACAGTGGTTTCCGCCGATCTGATTGATGGCAAGGCTTTTGCCCAGGGTTTGCGTGGCCGCGTGGCCGCCGCGGTGGCGGATCTCAAGCGCAAGCAGGGTCTGACGCCCGGCCTGGCGGTGGTGCTGGTGGGCGAGGATCCGGCCAGCCAGGTCTATGTCCGCTCCAAGGGCCGGCAGACGGTGGAGGCGGGGATGAACTCCTTCGAGCACCGCCTGCCGGAGACCACCAGCCAGGACGAGCTGCTGGCCAAGGTGGCGGAGCTCAATGCCGACCCCGCCGTCCACGGCATCCTAGTGCAGCTTCCCCTGCCGGCGCAGATCGACAGCCAGACGGTGATCGCCGCCATCGATCCGGACAAGGACGTCGACGGCTTCCATGTCATCAATGCCGGGCGCCTGATGACCGGTGCCTCCGGCGCGGCGGCGCCGCTGGTGCCCTGCACGCCACTCGGCTGCCTGTTGCTGCTGAAGGACCGGCTGGGCGATCTCAGCGGCCTCACCGCTGTGGTCGTCGGCCGCTCCAACATCGTCGGCAAGCCCATGGCGCAGTTGCTGGTGGCGGAGAGCTGCACCGTCACCGTCGCCCACAGCCGTACGCGGGACCTGCCGGCAGTCTGCCGTGGCGCCGACATCCTGGTGGCCGCGGTCGGGCGGCCGCAGATGATCAAGGGGGACTGGGTGAAGCCCGGCGCGACGGTCATCGACGTGGGCATCAACCGCATCGACGTGGAGGACGGCAAGACCCGGCTGGTGGGCGATGTGGCCTTCGACGAAGCTGCCGCCGTGGCGGGTGCCATCACGCCGGTGCCCGGCGGCGTTGGCCCCATGACCATCGCCTGCCTGCTGGCCAACACCGTGACCGCCGCCTGCCGCAGCGCCGGACTGCCGCTTCCCGACTTCGGAACCGGCTGACCGGTTCTAGCGGCCTGCCTTCGGGCCAGCCTCGGCCAAGGCGAGGCGAATCACCCCTTTGATGGGCGCTTGCGGGTCCTGGACCTGGCCGCGGCGCAGGATGACGATCCGCCCGGCCCGCGCCAGATAGAGCGCCTGTTGGCGCACGGCGTTCATGTAGCGCCGCCAGTGATCCGGCGGATCGCTTTTCTTGCGCCGCGGTTCGGCGAAGGCCTGGGCGATCTCGGCGGGACTCAGGCTTTGTCCCGGCCCGGCATCGGCAAGGAGATCGAGGGTGAGGCGGGCCACGGGGTCGAGCGCTGCGGCCTCGCTGTCCACAGCTTGGGGTGTGTCTGGCTGGTCGGTCATGGCGCCTGATTAGCACGTCAGGTCGGGGAGGTCCCGCGCCAAGCGCGCCGCCAGTGGGCCGCCAGTGGGCCGACAGTCTGGACGCTGCGGCATTTGCTGCCCATATTGCACCCATGGTCGGGAGCCTCAATTCGTTGATTGCCGCCGCGCTGCTGTTCGTAGGCGGCCACTTCATCCTTTCCAGCGGCTCGCTGCGCCCGGCTCTGGTGGCCCGGCTCGGCGAAGGTGTCTTTCGGGCCGTCTATTCCGCGGTGATGCTGGGGTCCTTCATCTGGATGCTGTTCGCCTATGGGGCGGCGCCGGTGACCCTGCTGTGGACGACCCCGCCGGTGCTCTATTGGGTGCCGCTGGCGGTCATGCCCATTGCCGCGATCCTCATCGTCGCCAGCCTCACCACGCCCAACCCCACGCTGGTGGGCGGAGAGCGGCTGTTGGAAGATAGTGCCGGCTCGCCGGCGGTGGGCATCCTATCGGTGACCCGCCACCCCTTCCTCTGGGGCACCGGCCTCTGGGCACTCTGCCATCTGCTGGTCAATGGCGATCTGGCATCGTTCATTCTGATGGGCGGCCTGGCGGTGCTCTCCTTCGCCGGCATGGTTCACATCGACAGCCGCCGCGAGGCGGCCATGGGCGCCGCTTGGGGGCCGATGAAGCTCACCACCAGCCTCGTTCCCTTTGCCGCGATCCTCAGCGGGCGCAGCAAGCTGGACTGGCGCGGCATCGGCTGGTGGCGCCCGCTGCTGGGGCTGGTCCTCTACGCCGCTTTGCTGCATCTGCATCTGCTGGCCTTCGGGGTCTCGCCGCTGCCGCCCTGACGCCCGGGTTTGCGCCGGCATAGGTGAGAGCAATTTCGTACAAGGGCTTGCCGGCCCGCTGCGCTATGCTTCGGCCATGGACCAGCAGACCGCATACGCCCGTTCCGGGCCGCGCCCCCAGGACCAGGTCGCGTTCTGGCGTGAGCAGCGCTACGACGACCTGGAATGCCTGAAGGCGCGCTACTACCGGCACAGCTATGCACCCCACACCCACGACACCTTTGCCGTCGGGGTCATCCTGGCGGGGGCCGAGGCCTTTCACTACCGCGGCGTCCGCCATGTCGCCCCCGCCGGCAGCCTGGTGGCGGTCAACCCCGACGAACTGCACGACGGCGAGGCGGAGGACGAGAGTTTTGCCTATCGCATGTTCTACCCTTCGGTGGCCATGGTGCAGCGTATCGCCGACGAGTTGGCCGACGGCGAGGCCGGGTTTCCCGCCTTTCGCGAAGGGGTCATGGACGACCCGGCGCTGGCCGCCCGCTTTGTCCGACTCCACCGCGCCCTGGAGTGCCGGCACCCGAAGCTGGCGGTCGACGAGGCCTTCACCGAGGCGATGACGGCCATGGTCAGGCGCCACAGCCATGCCGACCCCCGGGGGCCGCGGCTGGGCCGGGAGAGCGGTGCCATCATGCGCGTAAGGCGCAAGATCGACGATGAGTTTACGCAAGACCTGACCCTTCAAGAGCTGGCATCGGAGGCGGGCTTCAGTCGCTTCCACCTGTTGCGGGCCTTTCGCCGGGACGTCGGCATCACGCCCCATGCCTACCTGACCGGCCGCCGGGTCGCTGCCGCCAAGGTTCTGCTGGCGGGGCCCCAGGCACTCTCCGCCGTCGCCCTGTCTTGCGGCTTCTACGACCAGAGCCACTTCACCCGCGCCTTCAAGAGCTGGACCGGCCTCACCCCCGGCCAATACCGCCGCGGCCTGAGCCGGCCGGACGCCACGGGCCGCGCCGCCTGAATAACAGACCGGTAGGTCCGGGCGTCTGCCGGGCAGGGCATCCCTGAACAGAGAGCGTGCTCAGACCGGCACGCCATCGTGGAGCGGCACGTTGCAGACGAGGATGCGGGTAATCCGGCCGTCCGGGCCGAGGGGCAGGAGCAGACGGTGCCAGTGGCAGGTGGTGATCGAGGGCGGCGCCTCGTGCACCGTGAACAGCGGCCGCCTGAGGCGGATCACCGCCAGGTAACAGGCGGCAAAGAAGGTCTGGATCGCGCTTCTGGTCTCGATGTCCCAGACCGTCTTGCCGGTCATGTCGAAGCCCGCCACCCGCGCGATCTTTGTGCCGTAGAGGCTGTAGCGAAAGCCGCTGTGGCCGCCGACCACATCCACCAGCATCAGGTAGCCCAAAGCCGGCACCAAGGCCTCCGGGTCGACCTTGACCTGATGGGGCACGTCCTTGACCCTCGGCAGTCCGCGCCAGTACTGCAGCACCACGCGGTGCATGGTGGTCGAGAGATCCTCTTCCGTGGGGTCGAGCTTCAGAAGGAGATCGTTGATCTCCAGATCCAGCGCGGTGGCGGGATCCAGCGTGGGCTTTTCGGCGGTCAGGTATGCGGCAATCCGCTCGGCCGTGTCTTGCACGGTGGTATCGATCGTCATCATTTCAACGGGCCAATCGCAGAAGGATCAGGGATCAACGGGATACAGCAGACGGTGGAATTCCCTCAGTTCGCGTGCGGAACAGCTTCTTCCCGTGATTGCGCCGGTCGTTGGTGACTTCGGTTCTGGATGCCGACAGCTTGACCCCCCGCATCCCAGCACAGCTTGCGCCCGGGGGCCAGAGTCCGCGCCGGGGCAATTTCGTGCAATACCGGCCACCGGCGATGCGCCAGGGTCGCCCAGAGTGAGATCCATGCACGGCGAAGCGGCCGGCAACGAGGCGGCAGTGACGACCGAGGACGCAACGGAGGGGACTATGGCGCGCCGGGGCCCGGTGGGCGGGGACTTCGCGGCGGGCGTGCTGCGCATCCTGCCGCTGCTGGTGGCGGTGGTGGTCTACGGACTGTTATTCGGCACCCTGGCGGCACAGAAGGGCCTGACGCCGCTGGAGGTGGCGCTGATGAGTGCCACGGTCTTCGCCGGCGCCTCGCAATTCGTGGCGGTGGAGATCTGGACCTCGCCGCCGGCGATCCTTCTGCTGGGGGCGACGGCGCTGATGGTCAACCTGCGCCACGTTCTGATGGGCGCGGCTCTGGCCCCTTTCCTGCAGGGCTGGTCGCGCGGCCAGATCTACGGGGGCCTGTTCTTCATGGCCGACGAGAACTGGGCCTTTGCCCTGCAGCGGGCCGCCAAGGCGCCGCTGAGCCCGGCCTACTACCTGGGTCTCGCCCTGCCGCTCTATTTCGGCTGGATCGCCTGTACCACCCTGGGAACCATCTTCGGCGGCTTCGTTCAGGACCCGGCCCGCTACGGCCTCGATTTCGCTTTCACCGCGGTCTTCCTGACGCTGCTGGCGGGCTTGTGGAAGGGCCGGCGCAGCGCCTATCCCTGGCTGGCCAGTGCCGCGGTGGCCGTCGCCGCGTACCTGACGCTGCCGGGAGTCTGGTACATCGCGCTCGGCGGTCTGGCGGGCGCGCTGGTCGGCGCCTGCCAGGGCCCTCCGCAAGCCTCGGCAAGCGCGCGGGAGGGCGGCCATGCAGATTGATCCCCTGGTCTTTGCCGCCATCACGGCGATGGCGGTCTCGACCTACGCGACCCGGATTTTCGGCTACCTCTTGGTGCGGCGCCAGTCCGTGGGCGGCCGCCTCGCCGGCGCGCTGGAGGCCGTGCCCGGCGCCGTGCTCACCGCGATCATCGCCCCCATGGCCTTCGCCACCGGCCCGGCCGAGAGCCTTGCGGCCCTGGCCACGGTGCTGATGGCGCTGCGGCTGCCGCTGATCGTTGCCGTGGCCGGCGGTTGCGCCGCGGTGGTCGCGCTGCGCGCGGTGATCCCCTAAAGGACCCCGCCCCGGCACCCAAGAAGCGGGCGACAGGGCCGGGGCGCCGTGTTAGCCTGCGGCGTCTTGGACCTTTCCCTTTCATCGCCGACGAAAAGATTTGGGGGCATCTATGGCAACCAATGCTGAAGTTGCTGCGCGCCTGCTGCGCGACGCGGCCGGCTTCTTCCGTTCCGTGGGGGAGCAGAACGCGCCCCTGAAGGACCACATGGAAAACAACGCCAAGGCCTTCGAGATCATGGCGGACCGGGTGGAAGCCGATCCCACCGGCGAGGCCGTGGTCGGTGGGGCCGAGGAAGGCGGCGGCGCGGCGGGCTAGCGCGTTTTCGACTTGCGTCGGGCCGGTGCCGTCAAAGCACGAAAGATCCTAGCGCTGCTGGCGGTTCAGCAGGCGCAGGCGCAGGGCGTTCAGCTTGATGAAGCCGGCGGCGTCGCGCTGGTCGTAGACCGAATCCTCCTCGAAGGTGACGTGCTCCATGGAGTAGAGCGAGTCGGCGGACCGGCGACCCTCGACGATGACGTTGCCCTTGTAGAGCTTGAGCCGCACCTGGCCGTTCACCCGCTCCTGGCTCTTGTCGATCAGGGCCTGCAGCATGGCCCGCTCCGGCGACCACCAGAAGCCGTTGTAGATCAGTTCCGCATAGCGCGGCATCAGCTCGTCCTTCAGGTGGGCCGCGCCGCGGTCCAGGGTGATGGACTCCATGGCCCGGTGGGCGGTGAGCAGGATGGTGCCGCCGGGGGTCTCATAGACGCCGCGGCTCTTCATGCCGACGAAGCGGTTCTCCACCAGGTCGAGGCGGCCGATGCCGTTGGCGCCGGCCAGTTCGTTCAGGCGGGTCAGCAGGGCGGCGGGGGAAAGGCGTTCACCGTCGATGGCCACCGGGTCGCCTTGCTCGAAGTCCATGGTGATGATCGTCGGTTTGTCCGGAGCGTCCTCGGGAGCGACCGAGCGCGAGAAGACATACTCCTCCGGCGCGTCCCAGGGGTCCTCCAGCACCTTCCCCTCGGCGGAGATGTGCAGCAGGTTGGCGTCGACCGAGAAGGGCGCCTCGCCGCGCTTGTCCTTGGCGATGGGGATCTGGTGCTTCTCGGCGAAGTCGATCAGCTTGGTGCGGCTGTTGAGCTCCCACTCCCGCCAGGGGGCGATCACCTTGATGTCGGGGTTGAGGGCGTAGTAGCCCAGCTCGAAGCGCACCTGGTCGTTGCCCTTGCCGGTGGCGCCGTGACAGACGGCATCGGCCCCGGTCTCGGCGGCGATCTCGATCTGGCGCTTGGCGATCAGCGGCCGCGCGATGGAAGTGCCCAGCAGGTAGACGCCCTCGTAAACCGCGTTGGCGCGGAACATGGGAAAGACGTAGTCGCGCACGAAGTCCTCGCGCAGGTCTTCGATGAAAATGTTTTCCGGCTTGATGCCCAGCATCTCCGCCTTCTTGCGCGCCGGCTCCAACTCCTCGCCCTGGCCCAGGTCGGCGGTGAAGGTGACCACCTCGCAGTCGTAGGTGGTCTGCAGCCATTTCAGAATGACGGAGGTATCGAGCCCGCCGGAATAGGCGAGCACCACTTTTTTGATGTCGGACATGAAACGGGAGGCCTTATGGTTGTATCCACTGACTCTGCGCCAAGCAGCCGCGGAGTATAGGCAAAGCAAGACAACCAGCAAGGCGCAAGGAGATCCCGCCATGGCCGTACCGCCTTGGAACATCTACTCCACCGGGGCCGACAAGGCCTGGGCTCTGCTGCCTCAGCCCACTGCGGGCAAGATCGATTGGGGCCGTGTCCGGGTGGCCCATCTCGATACCGGCTATACCCATCACGAGGTGTTCTTTCCGCAAGGCCCGCAAGGGCGGAGTTCCATCATCCTCGCGCGGCTGGGCCGGGACTTCCTGCAGCCGCGCCGCGGCACCGCCCTGGACCCCTTGAAGAAAACCGTTCTGCAGGACCCCGGCCATGGCACCCGCTCCGGCAGCGCCCTTTCCGCCGACAATGCGCGGCTGACCGGTGTGGCGCCGGGCCTGCCCCTGGTTCCCTACCGCGTGACCGACACCAGTCTCGTCACCGGCAAGGTGGCAGAGGCCATCGGTAAGTCGATCAACCACGTCGTCGAAAACAGGATCGCACCGGTGGTCAGCATCAGTCTCGGCTTTCCCCTGGTGGCGGACCGCGACATGGGCCGTGCCGTGGACCGCGCTTATGAAGCCGGCGTCATCGTCGTGGCGGCTGCCGGTCAGGTCATCGACCGGGTCACCTATCCCGGCAAGCACCGTCGCACCATCTGCGCCGCCGGAATCCGCTTCAGGCGCCGGCGCTACAGCCTCTATCAGAAATACGATCACTACGGACGGATCGACTGCTGGGCGCCTGCCGATCCCATCCAGGTCGCCCGCTTCCCGCCCGCCAACCACTACGGCAAGAGCGACGGCACCACCTATGCCGCGGTTCATGTCGCCGCGGCCGCGGCCATGTGGGTGCGCTTCCATGGAGCCGCCGCCCTGCGCCAGGCCTATCCGCAGGGCTGGCAGCGCATCGAGGCCTTTCGCATGCTCCTGAACGCCAGCGGCAAGTCGGCGCCCTTTTTGGACAAGCTTCCGACCAACGCGGCCAAGCGCCTGGATATCGAGGCGCTGCTGCAGGCGCCGCTGCCGGACAAGACGCTGTTGCGCTACGAAACCGACTTCGCCAGGGACGACGCGGCCTGAGCTGCAGAAGTCGCGGCTCTGCCGGACGGACCTCAGTCGAAAACCCGGGGGAGGTCGGCCTAAAGCTGAGCCGGTAGGGTGGTTTCCCGCTCGGCCTTCTTTCTGCGCTCGGAGGCGGACTTGAGCTGGCCGCAGGCGGCGAGGATGTCGTCGCCGCGGGTGGCGCGCACCGGGGCCGAGATGTGGGCGGCGGAGAGGATGTCGGCGAAGCGCGTGATCACCGCCGGCTCGGAGCTTTCGAAGAAGGAGCCGGGCCAGGGGTTGAAGGGGATCAGGTTGACCTTGGCGGGGATGCCCTTCAGCAGTTTGACGAGGCGCCGCGCGTCCTCTTCGCTGTCGTTCACGCCCTTCAGCATCACGTACTCGAAGGTGATGCGCCGGGCATTATGGGTGCCGGGATAGCTGCGGCAGGCGTCCAGCAGCATCTTCAGGGGATACTTCTTGTTGATCGGCATGATGCGGTCGCGCACGTCGTCGCTGGTGGCGTGCAGGGAGACCGCCAGGTTCACGTCGAGCTCCCGCCCGCAGCGCTCCATCTCCGGCACCACGCCGGACGTCGAAAGCGTGATCTTGCGCTTGGAGACCGAAAGCCCCTCCGGGTCCATGGCGATCTTAATGGCGGCGGCCACGTTGTCGTAGTTGTACAGCGGCTCGCCCATGCCCATGAGCACGATGTTGGTGATCTGCCGGCCCTCGGCAGGAGCGGGCCACTCGCCCAGGTCGTCGCGCGCCACCATGATCTGGCCGACGATTTCCGCCGGCGCCAGATTGCGCACCAGGCGCTGGGTGCCGGTGTGGCAGAACTTGCAGGTCAGGGTGCAGCCCACTTGGCTGGAGACGCAGAGCGTGCCGCGGTCCTCCTCGGGGATGTAGACTGTTTCCACCTCGTTGCCGTCTGCCAGACGCAGCAGCCACTTGCGGGTGCCGTCGCGGGAGACCTGGGCCTCACCCACCGCCGGGCGGCGGACCGCAAAGGTCTCGGCCAGGCGGGCGCGAAAGTCCTTGGAGAGCGTGGTCATGGCCGCGAAGTCGGTGACGCCGCGGTGGTAGATCCAGTGCCAGAGCTGCTTGGCGCGAAACGGCTTTTCGCCGAGGCCGGCCATCTCGGCGACGAGCTGGTCGCGCGTCAGGCCGACGAGGTTCCGCTTTTCGTCGCGATCCTCCTGCGGCGGCGCAAAGGCTTCGGCGTGATGGTTCATGGGCGCTAAATACGCTCTTGGCCCATCTTGGACAAGAGGCGCGGCTGGCGGCCCTTGGTGAGCCGGGCCCGCAAACGCAGACCCGCCTTAGATCCCGCAGGCCTTCTTGATCGCCTGATAGGCCTTGGTGAAGCCGGACAGCGAGTAGGTGTCCGTGGTCTCGTTGCCGCGCGCCGAGACGCCGCGGACCACCATGGTGTTGCCGCGAATCATCGCCTGCACCAGCTTCTGGTCGGTCTCCCGGTCCACGGCCCAGGCGGTCTCGCCCTGGGTGAAGAGCTTCACCTTCATGCGGCCGACCTCGATCTCCACCGGCGCGTTCTCCTGGTAGGGATAGCCCGCCTGGATACTGACCTCGTCGATGCGGTCTTCGGCCGGGCGATGGGTGACCATGGCGTGAATATCGCCGCGCTTGGAGTAGTTGCCCTCGGCCTTGGTGGGTTCGCTGGCGATGAAACAGGTCAGCCCCGCGGCCTCGGTGAACTTGAAGGCACTCCAATCGGAGAAGTCGCCCAGTCGTTCCACCCCTTGCGCCCGGGCGCCGGTTGCGGCCAGGCTCGCGCAAAGGGCGACTAAAGCGATGAGAGAGAGGTATTTTGGTTGCATGGCGCCCGTGGATGGGATGTTAAACATGACCATGACGGTTATTATAGGGTCGGCCGGCGGGGCCGCCACCCCTGCGTTCGGCCGCTTCAGAGTCAGCCTTATAACAAAAGCGCGAGCCGTTCAAAAACAATAGATTTAATGATGCCGGGCGGGTGAATTGGCGATCAACGGGTGGGGCTCTCCCGGAGACGGCGGGGCCGGTAGAGGCTTGTCTATGAAAAATACCAGACGCAGACCTGCGTTGGCTGATCCAAAGTGCGGCCGCTGCCGTATATCAGAATCGAATGGAACAGGCGGCGAACGTGGCGATACGCAGAGAAGCGGTCCTGCCCGACAGCTTCACTTTCGGTGGAGTCGCTAGGGTGTCCACGGCACCAGAGAGGGTGAACCGCAAGGCGGACCCCAGGTATTTGGCTGGACTGCTGAACGCCGTGGGGCGGAACCGCGATCGCGATGCCTTCGCCGAACTGTTCCAGTACTTCGGTCCCCGGGTTAAGGCATATCTGATGCGCCAGGGGGCCAACGAAGCGCTGGCCGAAGAGCTGGTGCAGGAGTCGATGATCATGGTCTGGCGGCGTGCCGAGAGCTTCGATGTTTCGAAGTCCGGCGCCAGCACCTGGATCTTCACCATCGCGCGGAACAAGCGCATCGACGCCCTGCGCCGGGAGAAACGGCCGGAGTACGACCCCGACGATCCGGCCCTGGTGCCGGCGGCGGTGGAGGATGCGGATGCCATGGTCGAGGCTGCGCAGCAGTCGCAGCGCTTGTCGGTGGCGATAAAAACATTGTCGAAGGAGCAAGCGGACTTGGTGAAGATGGCGTATTTCGAGGACAAGGCGCACGGCAGAATTGCCGAGGAGACCGCCTTGCCCCTGGGCACCGTGAAGTCTCGGCTTCGCTTGGCGCTGGGCCATCTCCGCAAGGCTCTGATGGAGGAACAGTAATGCCGGCGCACCATCTCTCCGACGAGATCTTGATGGCCTATGCGGCGGGAAGCCTGCCGGAACCGCTGTCACTGGTCGTGGTCAGTCATGTCACGCTCTGCCCCGCCTGCCGGGCGCAGATGGAGACCTACGAAGCCCTCGGCGGTTCATTGATCGAGGAGATCGCGCCCGTCGGGCTGCCGGACTCGGCGCTCAGCGACATTTTCGCCCGGCTCGACGACGAAGCCTCCGGTCCGGGCGAGGCCGATCCCTGGGGCAGGGCGCCGGCCCGAACTCCCGCGGATCACAGGTCTGTGGACGGCTCCGTGCCCCGGCCGCTGCGCGACTATCTCGGCCAGGATCTCTCGGCCTTGAACTGGCGCTCGGTGATCCGCGGTGTCGAAGAGGCCGAGATCGCCCTGGATGGGGGCGAGGTGCGCACCCGCCTGATGCGCATTCAGCCCGGCGTTGCCGTGCCGAAGCACACCCACGGCGGGGAAGAGGTGACCCTGGTTCTGACCGGTGGCTACAGCGATGCCGGCGGGCACTACGCCCGCGGCGATGTGCAGGTGGCCGACCCGACGGTGGACCACCAGCCGGTCGCCGACCCGGGCGAGCCCTGTCTCTGCCTGGTGATCAGCGACGCCCCGCTGAAGCTCACCGGCCCCATCGGCCGCTGGCTGAACCCTTTCATCACCTACTGAAGCGCAAAGCGGCGCCGACCCGGGCGCCCGCTCTGCCGCCTCGAAGGGTGGTGAGCCTCGCACAGGCACTTTCTCAACAACCTGCTAGAGCAGATCCTGGTTCGGTGGAATCGCGAGAGCGATACATCGAACCAGGATCTGCTCTAATACTTGAGTGTAGAGCGGATTCACATGTTTAGACGCAAACACTTCGGTGTTTGCGTCTAAACATGATCCGCTCTAGGGCAGCGTGTACCGTCCACGCTTCTTGCCGACCAGATGCACCCTGCCTTCGCTCGAAGGAAGCAGGACGTAATCGTACTCAAAGGTCGCCTCGATGCCTTCGAACTTTCCCGTCCCACCGCTTACCTTGCTGGTGCCTTTGCCCGCCACGCTCTCGGTCCAGTGTTCGAAGATCATGTCCCCGTCGGCGTCGGAAAGCCGGCAGTAGCCACTGCTCTGCTCGCCGATCCCCATGCCCAGGCAGTCGCCGCTCATATTGTGCCAGGGGCCTGCGCCGGACTCGTTGACCGTCGCGATGCGGCCGAAAAACGTCCAGCTCCACTCGTCCTTGCCGATCTGGACGGCCTCGGTCCGGCCTTCGTTGACGAAGGTCGCCGAGAAACTGCCCGCCTTGGGCAGGTCGCCGGCCAGGGCGGGACCGGGCGACATCGATCCCGAAACCAGGACCGCCGCCAGCCATAGACTCCACGCCGCACGCCACCGCACCCCCAGTGATCGAATCATGACAGGCCTCCCTTCCGCGTTGAATTCGATGTTCCGCCGGTGAATCATTCCAGCCGGCCGCCCAAAAGCCGTCCGGCGGCGCGTCACATGGCCATTGTCTGCCGTCAAAAAAGCGACAAAAATCGGCGGAAGACGCACCGCTGACGCAAAAGCGGGGCTGTGCGCAGGGAGTAGGCACATGGCGGCTCTCGACCTCAGGCTACTTGGGAAGTTTGAGGGCCGGCTGAATTCCGGCCCAGCCATCGAGTTCCCCACCACGAAAACCCGGTTGCTCCTGAGCTTCCTGGCGCTTTCGCCTGGAACGGCCCAGCCCCGGCGAAAACTGGCGTCACTGCTGTGGGGCGATCGCGGCGACGAGCAGGCGCTCCACAGCCTGAGAAATTCCCTCTCGGCACTCCGCAAGGTCTTTGCCGAACTCGACCCGTCTCCCCTTGTCGCAGACCGCCGACAGGTCGATCTCGATCCTGCCTCGGTCAGTGTCGATGCCGTCCGGTTTCAGAGCCTCGTGGCGGCAGGATCGCCCGAAGCCCTGAAACAGGCTTGTGCACTTTACCGGGGCGACCTGCTGGAGGAGGTGGAATCCGGCGAGCAGTCATTCGAGGACTGGCTGTTCTACGAGCGCCAGCGGCTTCGTCGTCTGGCGCTGCAGGCCTTCGAACGGCTACTGGCCCATCAGCGAGAGGACGGGTCGGCAGCCCAGGCCGCGGAAACGGCTCAGCGATTGTTGCAGCTCGATCCGACCCACGAAGCGACCCACCGCGTCCTGATGGCTCTTCATGCCGCGCAGGGACAAAGGGCGGCTGCGCTCGAACAATACAGGCATTGCCGTTCGGCTTTGCAGCGGGATTTGGACATCGGGCCGGCGCCGGAGACCGAGGCGCTCTATCGGGAGATCCTACATCGTCATGGGGAAACCGCTGTGTCCGGCGCGGCACCAGCATCCAACGAACCCGCAGCCCTGCCGCTTCCCGAGAAGCCATCGATCGCGGTATTGCCTTTCAAGAACCTGGCGCCGGACGACCGCAGCGACCATTTTGTGGACGGTCTGACCGAGAGCATCATCAGCGAACTGTCGCGCCATCCCGATCTCTTCGTCATCGCCAGTACCTCGGTCTTCACCTACAAGGGGCAGCCCGTAAAGGTGCAGCGCGTGGCGCAAGATCTGGGTGTCAGGCACGTCCTGGAAGGCAGTGTCCAGATGTCTGAAAGCCGCGTCAGGGTGACGGCCCAGCTCATCGATGCGCTGAACGGTCACCACCTCTGGGCGGAGCGTTATGAGGGCGAGTTAACGGATATCTTCGCCCTGCAGGACGAGGTTACGCGCAAGATCGTGGGCAGCCTGGCAACCTCTTACGGCGGCCGGCTGACCAAGGCATGGCGGACCCTAAGCCTGCGCAAGACCGAGACCAAGCTCAGTGCCTATGACTGCCTGCTGCGCGGCGAAATGCAGATCGAGGAGATGACGCGGAGCGCGGTTCTCGCGGCCCGACGGCTGTTCGAGAGAGCGATCGAAATCGATCCGCGCTACGCCCGGGCCCACGCGAAACTGGCCTTCACCTACATCCTGGCTCTGAGCGATGGATGGGCCGGGGACTCTGACCTCGCAGCAGACCGGGCCCGGGCGCTCGCCCGCAAGGCAATCGATCTGGATGACGCGGATCCCTGGGGGCATTGGGCGTTGGGGACGATCAGCTTCTGCGGCTTTGCAGACTACGACCGCGGGCTCGAATGCTATGAAACAGCCCTCGCGCTCTGCCCCAACGATGCCGATGTGTTGGCGGACCATGGATGGGTCCTGAGCCTGGCAGGACGGCCAAGGCAGGGCATTGAGCGGATTCAGCAGGCCATGCGCCTGAATCCCCGTTGCCCCCGCTGGTACATGACCGGCCTGGGCCTCGCCTATCACGACGCGGGGCTCTACGAGCAGGCGGTCACCGTGCTCGAGAAAGGACCCCTGGACAACCCGACCCTCCGGCTCTATCTGGCGGCGAGCTACAGTCGCCTGGGCCGCGATGAACAGGCGTACAGGCAGGTGGAGACCATCCGCAAGGCAGAGCCCGGCCTGTCGGTCGAGGGGCTCCGCACACGAGCCGCCTACCGCCATGCGAAGGACTTCGAGCACCTTCTCGAAGGCCTGATGCAAGCAGGGCTGGAGCTGCCGTCATGAGCCCTTGTGGCGCACCTTCTGAGGGCCGGAGACGTGCTCCGGCAGGGCCTCCGGCTCGGCCCGCGGGTTGACCGCGCGGCGGGCGAAGCGGCCCTGGGAGATCAGCCGGTCGTACATAACGAGGGCGCCGGCCAGGCCGACATTGACGCAGAACTTCGTGGGGATCTTCACCAGGTGATCGCAGCGCGCCTGCAGCGCCGGCGACAGGCTGCCGCGCTCCGGCCCCAGAACATAGGCCGCCGCCTGGGGATGAAAGAAGGAGGGCAGGTCCACGGCCTCCTCCGTCAGTTCCACGCCCACCAGCGCGCAGCCGCGCGGCAGGGTCAGCTCCTCCACGCTGCGGTAGGTGTAGAGCGGCAGGTGCTTGGCCGCGTCCGAGGTGTCGGAGAGCTTCACCTGCCGGGTATCGAAGTCGGGCGCTATGGCGAAGAAGAAGCTGGCGTCGAAGGCATGGGCGCTGCGCAACAGGCTGCCCAGGTTCATGGGCTTGCTGATCCGCTCCGCCCCGATCGCAAAGTAACCGCGCATGGCGCGAAAACTTGCATGGCCCGGCTGCGGGAGGCAAGCTGCTTGGCGGCTGCCGCGGGCAGCCCTTCGTTTTTTGCGCGGCCCCTTCCATGACGCCCGAAACCCCGACGCCAACCGCCGTAGAGACCGAGAGCGCCCCCTCAGGCGCCGCTGGCCCCGAGGCCAATCCGGAGCTGGTGGAGGTGACCCGCGGCGCCATGGTGGAAAGCTGGCACCGGGCCGCGGTGGCGGTGGTGGACGGCGGCGGCCGGGTCGTTCTCTCCGCCGGCGACATCGAACGGCCGATCTATGCCCGTTCGGCCATCAAGTCGATCCAGGCCCTGGCCATGGTGGAGAGCGGGGCCGCCGATGCCTTCGGCGTGAGCGAAGCCGAGCTGGCCCTGGCCTGTGCCAGCCACTCCGGCGAGCCGCGCCACGTCGCGGCAGCGGAGGCCTGGCTGGCGCGCATCGGCTGCAGCGTTTCCGACCTGGAATGCGGTCCGCAGATGCCGCGCCCGGAACCCGCGCTGATCGCCCTCTTGGCCGGCGGCGGACTGCCGACCGCCGCCCACAACAACTGCTCCGGCAAGCACTGCGGCATCCTGACCCTGACGCGCCACCTGGGCGCCCCCACCAAGGGCTATGTGAACTATGAGCACCCGGCGCAGCAGCGCATTCTCGGCGTGCTCGAAAGCATGACCGGCCTGGACCTGGGTGCCGCGCCGCGCGGGGCCGACGGCTGCGGCATTCCGGTCATCGGCATTCCGCTGGGCAACGTCGCCCTGGCCATGGCCCGCCTCGGCGCGCCCGACGATCAGCCGGAGGCCCGGCAGGCGGCCTGCCGGCGCATCCG
>NZ_JANQOI010000164.1 GCF_028289705.1 Pelagibius sp. | reverse complement strand
ACGGAGAGGTTCTCGACAGCCCGGCGACCCTGGTGACCGCCGCGAGCCGCATCGAAGTGGACGGCGTCGCCCTGCCGGCGGCCGAACCGCCGCGGCTCTGGCGCTACCACAAGCCTCGCGGCGAGCTGACCACCGCCCGCGACCCCCAGGGCCGGGCCACGGTCTTCGACCATCTGCCCGAGGGCCTGCCGCGCCTGCAGGCGGTGGGCCGTCTCGACATCAACTCCGAGGGCCTGTTGCTGATGACCAACGACGGCGCCCTCAAGCGCCAATTGGAACTGCCGGCCAACGGCTGGCTGCGCCGCTACCGCGTGCGGGTGCGCGGGCGGGTCAATCCGGCGCGCCTGACCGTGCTCGAAAAGGGTGTGCGCGTCGACGGGGTGGACTACGGCCCGGTGGAGGCGCGGCTGGACCAGCAGACCGGCGCCAATGCCTGGCTCACCATGGGGCTGCGCGAGGGCAAGAACCGCGAGGTGCGCAAGATCTGCGCCCACCTGGGCCTGACGGTGAACCGCCTGATCCGCATCTCCTACGGCCCCTTCTCCCTGGGCAAGCTGCCGAACCGCGCCCTGGAGGAGGTGCCGGAGCAACGGCTGCGCCAGGCCCTGGGACTGGAGGAGAAGAAGGCGCCGAAGAAACGCGGCAAGGGCTTTGCCAAGGCGAAACCCAAGCCCAACCGCCCGGGTTCGCGCCGCGGCTTCAAGAAGGCCGAACAGACGAAGACCGACAGTGGCAAGGCTGCTCCGGCGAAACGGCCCAAAGCGGCCGCCGGCAAACAGACCCGTAAGAGCCATGCGACCCGCGAGAACCATGCGAATCGTCGCCGGCCGTCATAGGGGGCGCAGCCTCACGACCCCGGCGGATCTCGCCGTGCGGCCCACCGCCGACCGCACCCGCGAGGCGCTGTTCAACATCCTGACCAGCGGCAAGCTGAGCGACGAGGGCATGAAGCGGCTGCCCGGTGCGCGGGTGCTGGACGCCTTCGCCGGCACCGGCGCCCTGGGGCTGGAGGCCCTGTCGCGGGGTGCCGAGCAGGCCACCTTCATGGAGAACTACGCCCCGGCCATCGAGATCTGCCGCGCCAACATCGCGGCCCTCGGCGAGGGCGAGCGGGCCGAGCTGCTGGCCTGCGACGTGCTGCATCCCCGGCCGGCGCCGGCGGCCTGCGACCTGATCTTTCTCGACCCGCCCTACAACCAGGGCCTCGCCGAGCAGGCACTGGCGAGCTTGCGGGCGGCGGGCTGGATGGCGCCCGACGCGCTGGTCTCCGTGGAGCTGATGAAAAGCGAGCCCTTCGCCCTGCCCGCGGGCTTCAGCGAGCTGGACGCCCGCACTTACGGCAAGGCGAAGCTGATCTTCCTGCGCTTCGATGGCTGAGCTTATGACCGTGTTCACGGGACCGCCGCATTCGGGAGAGGCAAAAGAGAGATGAGCGATCAAGCCCTGACGGACGCAGCGGCGGCCGCCCCCAGCTTGGCCGAGATCGAGGCCGCGGCGGAGACGCTGAAGGGCCGCATCATCGAGACCCCGGTGGTGGCCCTCACCAGCGACGTTCTCTCGCCGCATCTGCCGGAAGGCGCCGAGGTCATCGGTAAGCTGGAACTCTTTCAGCACGCCGGCTCCTTCAAGGCCCGCGGCGCGCTCCTGAACCTCCTCGATTTCAGCGACGAGGAGCGCGAGCGCGGCGCCACCGCCGTCAGTGCCGGCAACCATGCCCTGGCGGTCTCCTGGGCGGCGGCTCAAAGGAGCGTGCCGGCCAAGGTGGTGATGATGAAGGCCGCCGATCCGGTGCGGGTCGCCGGCTGCAAGGCGCTAGGCGCCGAGGTGGTGCAGTGCGACGACGTCCATGCCGCCTTCGACGAGGCCGACCGCATCGTCGAAGAGGAGGGTCGGCGCTTCGTGCATCCCTTCGAAAGCCCGCTCACCGTTCTCGGCACCGCCACCTGCGGGCGCGAGTGCGCCCTGCAGATGCCGGATCTCGATGTGATGGTGGTTCCCGTCGGCGGCGGCGGCCTCATCGCCGGCATGGCGCGAGCCTTCAAGCTGCTGCAGCCGAACTGCAAGGTGATCGGCGTCGAGCCGACGGGCGCCGACAGCCTCACCCGTAGCTTCGCCGCCGGCAGCCCCCAGGCGCTGGAAAAAGTCGACACCATCGCCGACAGCCTGGGCGCGCCCCGGGCCCTGCCCTACTCCTTCGCCGTCGCCCGCGCCCATGTCGACGAACTGGTGCGCATCGAAGACGCGGCGATGCTGCGCACCATGGCGCTGGTCTACGACGCCCTGAAGATCGCCCTGGAGCCCGCCGGCGCCGCCGCCACTGCCGCCGTCATGGGCCCGCTGCGCGAAGCCTGCGCCAGCAAGCGCGTCGGCGTCATCTTCTGCGGCAGCACCATCGGCGAGGCGCGCTTCGCCGACCTCATCGCCAAAGGCCGCGCGCTGTAGTCCCCCTCACCCTCCCATTTCATGGGCCCCTCCCTCTCCCGCCAGGGGAGAGGGAGTCTAAGGGGCGTCCTAGTTGCCCTCTCCCCCGCGTGGGAGAGGGTAATGCAGCGGCCCTTTTTTCTCCCTCTCCCCAGCGTGGGAGAGGGTTGCGGAGCCTTGGTGAGGTCAAAGACCGAACTTAGGCGAAGCTGGGTGAGGGGGCATGCGGGCAGGCTCACTCCCCGCGGTTCTGACCGACGGCGAGCCAGACGAAGCGGGCCATGAAGGCGAGGCCGAGGAAGAAGGCGATGCGCTGCAGCAGCACCAGCACCCAGAGCGGCACAACGCCCAGGTAGCGGTGGCCGTAGATGCCCTCGAAGTCGGAGCCGAAGAGCAGGGAGACGCTGCGGCTGTCCGGCTCCAGGCGCTGCACCAGATCCGGGATCGCGCCGACCAGGACCACCGCGACGAGGACCGTCAGCAGGTGGCAGAGGATGGCGGCCCGCGCGGCGAAGACCGCTCGGCTGCCCTGCAGGCTCTTCAGCGCGAAGCCCATGACGCCCAGCAGTCCGGCGGAGATGGTGATCAGCCAGACCGTCCATTGCTGGAGCAGCTTCAGGGCTTCCAGTTGCAGGGTGAGGCTTGGGTCCATCCGTGATCCTTTAGAGTCATTCAGGGCCTGACCTCATCCGGCAAAGGCTCCCCTGCTCTGGCCTTTCCAGACCGTTATTGCCGGACTTGTTCCGGCAATCCATCGAGGTCTGGGTCTCGCTCTTTCCATGGACCCTCGGGACAAGCCCGAGGGTGACGATGGGGGTCGGCAAAACCTTGGCAAGCCATTGAACTCAAGCCACTTAACTTCAGCCAGACTCTCAGGCTTTGACGGTGCCGGCCTGCATGCGACGCAAGTCGAAACGAGACTACCGCCGGCCGAAGAGCTTTTCGATGTCCGCCAACTTCAATTCGACATAGGTCGGGCGGCCGTGATTGCACTGGCCGGAGTGGGGCGTGGCCTCCATCTGGCGCAGCAGGGCGTTCATCTCCTCGACGTTGAGGATGCGCCCGGCGCGCACCGAGCCGTGGCAGGCCAGGGTGCCGCAGACATGCTCCAGGCGTTCGCGCAGAGCCAGCGCCTCCCCCAGCTCCGCCAGTTCGTCGGCGAGGTCGCGGATCAGGCCCCCGACGTCCACCTCGCCCAGCAGGGCCGGCACCTCCCGCACCACCACGGCGCCGGGGCCGAAGCCCTCCAGCACCAGGCCCAGTTCGGCCAGCTCCTCGGCGCGGGCGACGACCCGGGCCGCCGCCTGCTCCTCCAGTTCCACCACCTCGGGCAGCAGCAGCATCTGGCGCGCCACGCCGGTCTCGCCGAGCTGCTGCTTCATGCGCTCGTAAACCAGGCGCTCGTGGGCGGCGTGCTGGTCGACGATGACGATGCCGTCGCCGGTCTGCGCCACCACGTAGGTGGCGTGAACCTGGGCCCGGGCGGCGCCGAGGGGGAAGCCGGCCTTGTCGTCGCGGCCTTCCGGCGGAATCTCACCATGGACGTTGGGCGCGGCCGCGGCCGGCGCCTGGTCGAGACCCGGCAAAGAGCCGACGCCCACCGGTGCATGATACTGGGCGGTCGCCTCGGCGAGGCCGCGCGGCAGGCTGCTACCCCGCACCCCCTGGGGATAGCGCCAGCCACCGCCCGGCTGGCCGCCTGCCTGCAGGGCGCCCAGGGCCAGATCGGACACGGTGGTCGACGCGCGGTGCCCCGCCTCGGCCAGGGCGTGCTTGGCGGCGGAGACGATGAGGCCGCGCACCAAGCCGGGATCGCGGAAGCGCACCTCCGCCTTGGTGGGATGCACATTCACGTCCACCTGCTCCGGCGGCAGTTCCACGAAGAGCGCCACCAGAGGATGGCGGTCGCGGGCGAGGAAGTCCTGATAGGCGCCGCGCACCGCGCCGTAGAGCAGCTTGTCGCGCACCGGCCGGCCGTTGACGAAGAGATACTGCTGCTGGGCGTTGCCGCGGTTGAGGGTCGGCAGGCCGATGTAGCCGGTGAGGCCGATCCCCTCCCGCACCGCGTCGATGGCGAGCGCATTGTCGGCGAAGTCCCGGCCCATCACCGCCGAGAGGCGCTTCAGGCGGGCGTCGAACAACTCGCCTTCGGCCGGCGGCAGGTTCACCAGCTTACGATCCCCGTCGCTCAGGGTGAAGCCCACCTGGGGGTGGGCCATGGCCAAGCGGTTCACCGTGTCCTGGGCGTGGGCGACCTCGGTGCGCGCGGTCTTCAGGAACTTGAGCCGTGCCGGGGTCGCGAAGAAGAGATCGCGCACCTCCACCCGCGTGCCCTGCGGGTGGGCGGCGGGCTGCGGATCGCCGACGGCACCGCCTTCCACCGCCAGGGACCAGGCCTCATCCGCGCCAGCGGGCCGGCTGGTCACCGTGAGGCGGGCGACGGCGCCGATGGAGGGCAGTGCCTCCCCCCGGAACCCCAGGGAGGCGATGTGCACCAGATCGTCGTCCGGCAGCTTGGAGGTGGCGTGGCGCTCGACTGCGAGGCGCAACTCCTCCGGGGTCATGCCACAGCCGTCGTCGGTGACGCTGATGAGGGCCCGCCCGCCGTCGCGCAGCATCACGTCGATGTGGCGCGCCCCGGCATCGAGGGCGTTTTCCACCAGCTCCTTCACCGCCGCGGCCGGCCGCTCCACCACCTCGCCGGCGGCGATCCGGTTCACCAGGGTCTCGGGCAGACGGCGGATGGGCATGGGGCTTGAGGTTCCAGTTGAGCCTTTGGTCTTGGCAAAACTAACAGGACAAGCGGAGTCGCGGAAAGCCGACCGCTACCAGCGCCGCAGCCTGCCGATGAATTGGGCGATTGCCCGGGATCCGAAGACGCAGAGCACGCCCAGGCCCGTCGTCAGGATGACCCATACGAGACGGTCCAAATCCGTATTGAGCGCAAACCGCCTCTCCTCACCGATGAATTGCAGCAGGAAGCTAACGAAGATGGGGAGTTGTTGGATCAGGACCCACAGCCCGAGAACGACCACCGCCAGCGATAAGGCAGCTTGGCGCGACCACTCCCCCGCATGATCTTCCGACGTGGCCGCCGTCTCCGACGCGACCATCCCCGCGATCCGGCCGGCACCGAACCACAGCGCGACGAAGACGGCCAAATGCGTCACCAGCAACATGAGACTGGAGCTGGCGTAAGAGGACCAAGCCATCACGCCAAAGACGAGAAGGATGCTATGCGCCAGGTACGTCAAGGTGACCCAAAGCACGTAGAGCGACAGCAGGCGGCAGCCGACGAACGCGAGATCTCTTGCGCCGATCATGGGAATCTTCACCTCAAATGAAATTCGATGCGATCCACTCTACCAGAACGGGAGGGGCCTGACTCAGCGCAATTCCATGCTCCGCCGGCACAAAAGACCGCCCACCAAGCGGACCGCCGGCTCAGAGACAAACGTTCGGATTGACGCGGATCATGGCAGCCGCACGCGCGGCGGGATCAAATCGGACTAACAACTCCCTTCCTTGATGCCCCTTTCCTGATGCGAGGTATCCATGGTCGAGCAATCCCATACCGCCGGCTGGTGGCCGCGGCTTTACGAACCCCTCCTCAATGTCGGCCAGAAGGTCGCCGACTGGGTCGCCCCGCGATCCGATGCCTCCGCGGTGGAAGATACTTATGAGATCAACGTCGAACTGCCCGGCGTGAAGGCCGAGGACGTCGACGTTTCGGTGCACGACAACAACCTGATCGTCCGCGGCGAGAAGCGCCACAGCCGCGAGGAGAAAGGCCGCACCTTCTTCTTTTCCGAGCGCGAGTACGGGCTGTTTCAGCGCTCCTTTAGGCTGCCGCCGGATGCCGACAGCGACACGATCGACGCCGCCTTCAGCGACGGCGTGCTCTGCCTGAGGATCGCCAAGCACGCGCCCAGCGAGCCGGCGGGCAAGAAGATCGAGGTGCGCCGGGGCTAACCCGCCGTCAGCAGGAAGCGCCGGTTGCGCGGCTGGACCGGACGGAAGTTGTTCGGGAACAACTCAGCGAAGGCGGCGATCTGCCCGCCGGAGGCCGACAGCGGTGCCGCGAAAACGGTCCAGCTGACGATCTCGCTGCAGGGCGGCGTCGTCAGGGACCCGGCATAGCGGAAGGCGGCCCGCGACGCCGGCAGCAGCGCCGCCGGGTCGATGACGGCTGCGCTCGCGCCCTCGCCCTCCTGCCTCGGCATGGCCTGCCAGACCGGGGCCAACACCGGGTTCTCGGCACCCTCTTCGAAGAACACCCCGATCACCGCGAGACCGTCGCCGCCGGCCGCCTTGTGGACGAAGTGGACCTCGAGGGGAAAGTGCCTGCCCTCCAGCGTGTGCTCGCTCAGATGATGAAAGTGAAACTGCAGGAGGTCGTAGCGGACGCCGTCGAGTTCGATATGGCCGCCCTGAGGCGTGTTGACCTGAATGGTGTGGCCGTTGTTGACGACCGAGTCGAGCGTCACCCGCTGCCAGCGCACGCCGACCGGGGCCAGTTCGGCCCTGACGGCCGCGTTCAGGTCAATCGGCGACTGCTGTGTGCCGGCGCCGCAGGCGCCGTAGGCCGGATCCAGCGTGCCCCAGGCATCGGGGCCGCTTGCGCCCCCATAGGACCAGTGTGGCTTGTTGCCCGCCGCCCGGGCTGCCCGGGCCGCGAGAGCGCCGCAGAGCGGGCAGGCGAGCATCGCCCCACCTGCCTGCAAGAAGTGCCGCCGGTTCATGTCATCCATTCTCCTTCATGCTCTAGAGAACGAAGCAGCAGGGCACCCAGCATCCCCTCTCCTGTCATATCGCAGGGCGTTGTACCGCCAAAACCGTGAGGCGATAAGTGCAAACGGCGACTCTTCCGGGGCTTGCAGGCCAGGGGGCGCCATTTGACACAGCGCTGCCACCGCCAGCCTGGCCTTGGCGAACTGCGGGCGGCCGGAAATTCGGCGATGGGATGATTATCCGAGCCGAAGCCTGATCGCTCGGCTAAGGTCACAGCATGACGTCAGCACGGGAGGAGGCCATGAGCAGCACCATCGTTCCCTGCCTGCGCTATGCGGATGCGCCGAAGATGATCGACTGGCTCTGTGAGACCTTCGGCTTCGCGCGCCATCTCGTGGTCGAAGACGGCAGCGGCGGCATCGCCCATGCCCAGCTCACCCTGGGGCCGGGCATGATCATGCTCGGCTCCAAACGCGCGGACGCCTTCGGCGACTTGCAGGCGACCCCCGAGGCCCTGGGCGGCACCACCCAAAGCCCCTATGTGGTCGTTGCCGATGCCGACCGGCTTTACGACAAGGCCAAGGCGGCCGGTGCGGAGATCGTCATGGAGATTGCCGACCAGGATCACGGCGGGCGGCTCTTCTCCTGCCGCGACCCCGAGGGCCACCTCTGGAACATCGGCAGCTACGACCCCTGGGCCGAAGCGTAGGGAACTCCCGGCCAAGCCCGGAGAAATTCAGCTTCCGTCGCCGGGGGCCTCGCGGGTCGGCTCAACGCCGGCGGGGGCGCCGACGACCACCACGGTAAGCGCCTCGGGCCGATAGAGCCGCTTGGCGACGCGCTGGGCTGTCGCCAGATCCACCGCCTCGATGTGGCTGTTGCGCTTGTCGAGGTAGTCGATGCCCAGATCCTCGAGCTGAATGCCCACCAGCATGCCGGCGATGCGCCCGGAGCTGGAGAACCGCAGGGGGAAGGAGCCGGTGAGGAACTTCTTGGCCGCCGCCAGCTCTGCGGCGCTCGGCCCGGACTCGGCCATGCGCTGCCACTCCTGACGGATCAGTTCGAGCGACTGACCGACACGCGCGTTCTGGGTCGCCACGCCGCCGGCAATCAGGGCGCCGTGGTCCAGGGGGCTGAGGTAGGAGTAGACGGAATAGGCGAGGCCCCGCTTCTCCCGCACCTCCTCGACCAGACGCGAGGCAAAGCCGCCGCCGCCGAGGATGTAGTTGACCACATAGGCGGCGTAGTAGTCCGGATCGTCGCGCTTGATCCCGGCCTGGCCCAGAGAGACCACGGACTGGGGGATGTTCCGCTCGATGACCACCAGATCGCCGGCATTGCCGATCGCCGCCTCCGGCACCTCGAAGGCCTCCCCCATCGCCGGCAGCGGCATGAAGGTTGTATCCAGCAAGGTTTTCAGCTCATCCGGGGTGATGTCGCCGACGACCCCGATGAACAGCCGGTCGCGGGCGAAACGGGCCCGCACGAAGCCGCGCAGATCGTCAGCGGTGATGGCGGCGATGCTGGCCTCGGTGCCGCGGGTCGGGCGGGCATAGGGATGATCCTGGAAGACCAGACGGCGCAGCGTGCGGCTGGCGATCATGTTGGGGTCTTCCGCTTCGCGGGAGAGGCGCGCGAGGATCTGGCTGCGGATCCGTTCCACCGGTTCCTCATCGAAGCGCGGCGCCGTCAGCGCCAGGCGCAGCAGCTCGAAGGCACGCGCGCGGTTCTCGCTCAGGGTCGACAGCGAGCCCGAGAAGTTGTCGAGACCGGCCTCGAACCGCAGGCTGATGGAGAGGTCGTCCAGGGCCCCCTGAAACGCCTGAGAGTCGAGTGGCCCGGCACCTTCGTCGATAAGCGTGGAGACCATATAGGCCAGGCCGGGCTTGCCGGCCGGATCCAGGGCAGCGCCGCCGCGAAAGGCGAGATCCAGGGCGATGATCGGATTGCTGTGGTCCTCCACCAGCCAGGCCTCGATGCCGCCGGGGCTGACCACCCGCTGGACTTCCACCGCGCGCGCCTGAAAGGCGGCCAGCAGACTGAGCAGGGCCAGCAGTGCAGCCAGGACCAAAACCCGGGCCGGAAGGACGGCGGCCGTGAGGGCCACGGCCCGGGGCCGACCCCGACCCAGGGGCCGACGCCGACTCACCAAGTTCGAATTGCGCTGGGCCATTGCGGCGCTCCTATTAGGTTATCGGCTCGGGTCAGGTCGTCGGCTTGGGCAGCAGATAGGCCGTCACCGACTGTTCCTCGCGCAGCACCTTCTTCGCCACCGCGTTGACAGCCTCGGCCGTGACCGCCTCGATCCGCTCCGGCCAGGCCTCGATCGCTTCCAGGCTGCTGCCGGTGGTCAGCGCCGCGCCGATGATCCGCGGCGCGGTGCTCAGGTTGTCGCGGGCGAAAACCGCCCCAGCGCTCAGGCGTTTCTTGGCCGCGGCCACTTCGGCTTCGCTGACGCCCTCTTCCAGCAGCAAGGCGATCTCGGCGCGCAGCGCCGCTTCCACCGGCTCCAAGGCGCCGCCGGGCCGCGGCGAGGCGAAGAAGGTGAAGGTCGCATAGTCGTAGGCCATGGGGCTGTATCCGGCGCCGGCCGAGGCGGCGGTGCCCTGGTCCACCACCAGGCGGCTGTAGAGCCGGCCGGTGGCGCCGCCGCTCAGGATCTCCGACAGCACCTGCAGGGCATAGGCCTCGGGACCTTCCGCCTGACGGTAGCCGGGCGCCAGATAGCTGATGGAGAAGGAGGGCTCGCGCACCCGCGGGCTGCGCAGCGTGACCTCCCGCGCGCCGTTCTGCGGCGGCTCCGCCACCCGCTGGCGCGGCGGGAAATCGCCGGCCGGGATCGGCCCGTAGTATTTGTCCGCCAGATCGCGCACCGCCTGCGGGTCGACGTCGCCGGCGACGATCAGCACCGCGTTGTTGGGGGCATACCAGCGCTCGTAAAAGCGCAGGGCCGCTTCGGTGTTGAGTTCGCGGATCTCGTGATCCCAGCCGATGATGGGAATGCGGTAGGGGTGATTGAGGAACAGGGTCGCGCGGATCAGCTCGGCAAGCTGGCCCCGCGGTTCGTTGTCGACGCGGCTGCGCCGCTCCTCGAGCACGACATCGCGCTCCGGATCGACCACCGCGTCGCTCAAGACCAGATTGGCCATGCGGTCCGCTTCATGCTTCATCATGATTTCCAGGCGGTCCGCCGCGACGGTCTGGAAGTAGCCGGTATAGTCCCAGGAGGTGAAGGCATTCTCGCGGCCGCCGTTGGCGGCGATGATCTCGGAGAATTCGCCGGGCGCCAAGGATTCGGTGCCCTTGAACATCAGGTGTTCAACGAAATGGGCCAAGCCGGACTCGCCGGCCTGCTCGTCGGCGGCACCGACCCGGTACCAGACCGAGTGATGCACAATGGGCGCGCGGCGATTGACCACCACGACCACCTGCAGGCCGTTGTCCAGGGTGAAACTGACGGGATCGAAGACCTTGGCTGCCGCCGGGCTCTGCAGCGGGCCGAGCGCAGTGGCGAGCTGGGCCGCAAGAACCGCGAGGCCGATGGCCAGAAAACGGCCGGCGCGTCGTGGAAGCGTCATCTGCTGGTTTCCCTCAAGGATTGGCCTCAGGGATCTATATGGCACGGACCTGACGGGCCGCAAGCCGGCGGCCCTATCGAGGAGATGAAACTTCGTTCATCTCGGCGTGAACCAGCCGGGCGCGCTTCGCGCCCTTTGCTGGCCTGAGCCGGCCCGTTGGGGCGGCCGGTCTGTCCTTCGGGCGCCCCCTCAGGCGCAATGCGGCGCTAGAAGATCCCTTCCAGAGGCGCCTTGCGCCGGCGGATGATCTGCGGGGTCGGGCCAGTGGTGGCCGGCAGTCCAAGGGCCGCGTTTTCCTGCAGGCGCCTCAACTCGGCCTGGGGATCGACCACCGTTCCCGCCGGGCTCTGGTTGTCCCAGAACACCAGAATATCGACGAAACGGTCGGACTCTTCGTTGATCTGTTTTGTCTCGCGCTCAACGATCAGGCGAATATTGGGCTCGGCCTGCTGGGTGCCGGCGGAGTTCAGCAGAGACTGCTCGCCCAGCGAGCGGTTGGGCCGTATGGCGGTCTGCGTCGCAACGCCCTGCGTCGCCGCGGCCTGCTGCCCGGTTGCGTTGCGGAACACGGCCCGTTCGGCCTGCTGGCTCGGCGTGCCCTCCTGCGGGCGCGGGGCGCCGGGCTCCGGCGGGCGCAGCGCGAAATCCGGCGGCACCGTCAGGGGGGCCCGGGAAACCACGCGAAACTCATCGGGCGACTGCTTGGTCAAGCCAAGCTGCTCACGGAATCCCCCGCAGGCCGCGAGCGTAAAAAGAAGGCTGCTGGCGACAAGTAAACGTAACGTCACGGTGCGATCCATCGTCGACTACCTCCCTATCCCCGCCTCTTTATTACTCTTTCTATTGTGGTCAAACAAGCCGTCGACCACGATCAAGGCCACCCCGCAAACAATGGCGCTGTCGGCAACATTGAAAGCCGGCCAGTGCCACCCGGCGACATGGAAGTCAAGGAAGTCCACCACGCCGGGCTGATGCATGCGGTCGATGACATTGCCGATGGCGCCGCCGACCACGAGCCCGGCACCATAGGGGATCAGGCCCAGCGGCTGACGTTTCACCCAGACCAGCAAGGCCGCGACAATGGCCAGGGCCACGCCTGAGAGCAGGTAAGGCCGCCAGGGCGAGTCGCTTTGCAGCAGGCCGAAGCTGACCCCGGTGTTGTGGGTCAGCACCAGATTGAAGAAGCCGGTCACCACGATCTGGTTGCCGGGCTGCTCCAGCACCCCGAGGATCAGCGCCTTGGTGATCTGGTCGGCGACCAGGATCACCAGAGCGATCAGGAGGGTCCAGCGCATCGCGGCGGGCCGGCCTCTCCAGCCCTACTGCGCCGCGGCGCCGAGGTGCTGGACGGCATCGGCGCAGCGTGCGCAGGTCTCCGGCGCGTTCGCCGCAGCCCCCACCTCCGGCAGCACCTTCCAGCAACGCTGGCACTTGCTGCCCTCGGCCAAGCGCACCGAGACCGCGACCCCGGCCACCTCGTCCAGGCGGAAGGCCTCCGCCGGGCCCGCGCCTTCGGTCACCGTCACCGCGGAGGTGATGGCCACATCGTGCAGCGCCACATCCTTGAGCGCCGCCAGCAGTTCGGGACGCTCGATGAAAACCTCCGGATGGGCCTGCAGGCTGGAGCCGATGCGTTTGCCGGCGCGTTCCAGCTCCAGGGCACCGGTGACAACCCGGCGCACTTCGCGCACGGCAGACCACTTCTCCGCCAGGGCCGCGTCGCGCCAGCCCTCCGGCACCGCCGGGAAGGTCCGCAGGTGGACGCTTTCCTCCGGTCCCGTGCCACGGGCCCACCAGGCCTCTTCCGCCGTGAAGCAGAGGATCGGCGCCAGCCAGGCGGTGAGGCAGGAGAAAACCTCGTCCAGCACGGTGCGGCAGGCGCGCCGGCGCAGGCTGTCCGACCGGTCGCAATAGAGCACGTCCTTGCGCACATCGAAGTAAAAGGCCGAGAGATCGACGGCGCAGAAATTGTAGACCGCTTGGTAGAGGGCGTGGAACTGGAAGTCCTCTACGTTCCGCCGCACCTGCAGGTCCAACTCGGCCAGGCGGTGCAGCACCCAGCGCTCCAGCTCCGGCATCTCCTCCGCGGCGACGCGCTCCACCGGCTCGAAGCCGGCCAGGTTGCCCAGCAGGAAACGCAAGGTGTTGCGCAGGCGCCGGTAGGCATCGCCCTGGTACTTCAGGATCTCCGGGCCGAAGCGCAGGTCTTCCTCGTAGTTGGAGGCGACCACCCAGAGGCGCAGGATGTCCGCCCCCTGATTGTCCACCACGTCCTGGGGCGAGAGCGCGTTGCCGCGCGACTTGGACATCTTCTCGCGGCCCTGTTCCTCCAGGATGAAGCCGTGGGTCAGCACGGCGTCGTAGGGCGCCCGCCCGCGGGTGCCGGCGGATTCCAGGAGCGAGGTGTGGAACCAGCCGCGATGCTGGTCGGAGCCTTCGAGATAGAGATCCGCCGGCCACTTGAGTTCGGGCCGCGCCTCCAGCACGAAGCTGTGGGTCGAGCCGGAATCGAACCAGACCTCCACCACGTCGGTGACCTGCTCGTAGTCCTCGGCCTTGTACTCGTTGCCGAGGAAGCGCTGCGGATCGCTGGAGAACCAGGCATCGCCGCCCTCTTCCTCGAAGGCCGTCGCCACCCGCTCGATCACCGCCGGGTCGCGCAGCGGCTCGCCGGTCTCTTTGTTCACGAAGATCGGCAGGGGCACGCCCCACAGCCGCTGGCGGGAGATGCACCAGTCCGGGCGCTGCTCGATCATCGAGCGCAGGCGGTTGCGCCCGGTTGCCGGGACGAAGCGGGTCTCGTCGATCGCCTTTAGGGCCTTGTCGCGCAACTGGTTGGTCTCCATGGAGATGAACCACTGCGCGGTATTGCGGAAGATCAGCGGCGCCTTGGAGCGCCAGGAATGGGGATAGCTGTGCTCCAGGCGGCCATGGCCCAAGAGCTGCCCGGCCTCGCCCAAAGCGGCGACCACCCGGTCGTTGGCATCGCCGGCCTTGCCGTTCTCGTCATAGACCACCGCACCGCCCGTTAGCGGCACGTGGTCGTAGAAAGTGCCGTCGCCGCCCACGGTCTGCGGGATCTCGATGCCGTTCTTCAGGCCCAGGGCCCAGTCGTCGGCGCCATGGCCGGGGGCGATGTGCACGAAGCCGGAGCCCTGCTCGGTGGTGACGAACTCGCCGGCCAGCACCGGCACGTCGAAGTCGTAGCCGCCGTCGGCCGGCCCAAAGCCGTTCCAGGGATGGGTCAGGACGGTTCCGCCGAGTTCGGCCGGCCCGAGGTCGCCCAGATGCGACCAGCTTTCGATCTTGCCGGCTTCGCGCACCGCCTCGGCCAGGTCTTTGGCGAGCACCAGTTTCTCGCCCGGCCGCGCCAGGCTGCCCTCGGCCACCGCCTCCACCTGCCAGAGGCCATAGGCGATCTCCTCGCCGAAAGCCACGGCGCGGTTGCCCGGAATGGTCCAGGGCGTGGTGGTCCAGATGACCACGCTGGCGCCCTCCAGCAGCGGCGCGCCGGCGCGGGCCACGGGAAAGCGCACCCAGATGGTCTTGGAGACGTGGTCGTGATACTCCACCTCGGCATCGGCGAGCGCGGTGCGCTCCACCACCGACCAGAGGACCGGGCGGGAGCCCTTGTAGACGCCGCCGTTCTCCAGGAACTTGCCCAGTTCGCGGACGATCTGCGCCTCGGCGGCGAAGGACATGGTGGTATAGGGCCGCTCCCAGTCGCCGAGCACGCCGAGGCGCTTGAACTCGTCGGTCTGGATGGCCACCCACTTCTCGGCGAAGTCGCGGCACTCGCGCCGGAACTCCAGCACCGGCACCGCGTCCTTGTCCCTGCCGTCCTTGCGGTACTGCTCCTCGATCTTCCATTCGATGGGCAGACCGTGGCAGTCCCAGCCCGGCACGTAGTGCGCATCCTTGCCCAGCATCTGCTGGGCGCGGTTGACCACGTCCTTGAGGATCTTGTTCAGCGCGTGGCCGATGTGCAGGTGTCCGTTCGCGTAGGGCGGACCGTCGTGCAGGATGAACTGCTCCCGTCCCTTGGAGGCTTCGCGCTGCCGGGCGAAAAGGTCCATCTCCGCCCAGCGCGCCAGGGTTTCGGGCTCCCGCTTGGCCAGGCCTGCGCGCATCGGAAAGTCGGTCTGCGGCAGAAAAACGGTCGGTCGATAGTCAACGCTCATCGCGTGGGTCTTCTTCAATCGGCTGTGCTGGCGAGGCCGGCCTGCGCCTCGGCTCCCCCGTTTGGATCGGGGTCTCGGATTTGGATCTCAGTTCGGGCCCAGCTCGGCCAGAATTGCCCGGGCCTGATCGCAATCGAGGGCGATTTGTGCCTGCAAAGCCTCAAGTCCGTCAAACTTCTTTTCAGGACGCAGGAACTCGATGAGCCGCACCCGCAGGGTCTCGCCGTAGAGATCGCCGGTGAAATCGAAGAGATGCACCTCCAGGCGCAGATCCTCGCCGGCCACCGTGGGCCGCCGTCCCAGGTTGGCCACCGCCGCCGCCCAGGCGGTTTCCTCGCCGTGCTCCACCCCGGGGTCACGGCCGGCATAGACGGCATAGACGCCGAGCTGCGGGCAGAGATAGTCGCCGAGGGCCAGGTTGGCGGTGGGAAAGCCGATGCTGCGGCCGCGCTGGTCGCCCTTCTCGACCCGCCCCTCGATCTCCCAGGGCCGGCCCAGCAGTTGGGCCGCCTCGCGCGGCCGGCCCTCGCGCAGGTGGCGGCGGATGATCGAAGAGGAGTGGACATCCCCGGTGGCCGTCATCACCGGGTCCACGGCGGTCAGGCCGAAGCCGAGCCTGGCGCCCATGGACTTCAGCAGGGTGACGTTGCCCCGGCGCATATGCCCGAAGCAGAAATCCCAGCCGACCACCACGTGGCGCGCCGCCAGGTCGGCGCAGAGAATCTCCTCGACGAAGGCCTCGGCAGGCTTCTGCGAAAAGGCGCGGTCGAAGTGCAGTACGAAGAGGTGGTCGACGCCGAAATCCTGAAGCGCATGGGCCTTCGAGCGCAGGGAGGTCAGGCGGAAGGGCGGATCGTCCGCCCGAAAGACAGAGCGGGGGTGCGGCTCGAAGGTCAGCACGGCCAGCGGTGCGCCCAACCCCTCGGCGGCGCGGCGGGCATCGGCCAGGAGCGTCTGGTGGCCCTTGTGGACGCCGTCGAAGTTGCCGATGACGACCACGCAGCCCTTGGCCTCGTCGGGAATCTCGCTGCTGTGTCGGAAAATTGCCATGGGCTGGGCCGGCCTGGAGCCTCAAGTCTACCGGAGAGAACGCGGTCTCACGTGAACGAAAACACCAAAATCGACGATCGCAAACAGGAGGCACCGACCTGGCGATCGTCACGGCCCAGCGGATTCGCGATTGCGGCGAGAAGATAGCGCGCCGGAAAGGCTGTGGGTAGCGCTCTTGCAGCCTTCAGAGCGCGCCGCGGCCGTGATGCGGGTGAGAAACGAGGTCCTGCGACGGCTCGGAGGGGGTTACTCGGCGGCCTGCGGTTCTTCCGGAGAGACGGGCAGGTCCTGGCGGCTGTGAACCATCAGGGTCGCTTCGCCTTCAAGGACGACACGACCGCCCACCACCGAGCAGACCGTGTCGAAGACGACGCGCTTTTTCTCGGCCTGGATCTCCTTGACCGTGACCCGGGCCTCAACGGTATCGCCGACCTTCACCGGCGCCTTGAAGCGCAGGTCCTGGCGCAGGTAGATGCAGCCCGGCCCCGGCAGGCGGGTGCCGAAGACCGTGGAGATGAAGCTGGCGGACAGCATGCCGTGGGCGATGCGCCCCGAAAACATGGTCTGCTCGGCAAAGCTCTGGTCCAGATGCACCGGATTGGTGTCCCCGGAAATGCCGGCGAACATGGTGATGTCCGCCTCGCTGACCGTCTTCGCGAAAACCGCCGTCATCCCCTCCGACAGGTCCTCGATGAAGTAGCCGTGCTTTTCCCTCATCAGATCACGCCCTCTACCATTGAAATTATATTTCTTTCTACCCAGCCGTGTCGCAATATTGTTATGAATACCTTAGTGGATCATTTACCGCTTCGCAAGTGCGAATTCGCGGATGCGAAGACAGCGAAAGTATCACTCTGTTTGGTAAAATTTGCCTTAGGATTAGGCATTTTTTTGCAGTGCCCAAGGGATTTGCATGAGCAAACCCCGCCGACCCAGGGGGGCGGTCATGGGCCGGTCGCACACAGGCAGGAACCGATTCGACGGAAGCCGGATATCTGCTAACGGCGCGGGCGGCTGCCGACGGCCATGGCGGCCAGATCGCGGTCCCTGTGATCCCGGTAGGCATCCATCGGCAGGGTCGCGGTGGGCGCGTTCAAGGAGGTGGCCACCGGTATGCTGGGCCCCTGTTCGCGCAGCGGCACCGAGGCGCGCCGTGCCATGCGGTAGAGCGCGAAGACGCCGATGGCGGCATGGACAATGCCGATCAGGATGAAAAAGCCGTCGGGCCCGATCCGGCCCATGAGCTGCGAGATCACGATCGGTCCGAAGATCGCTCCGGTTCCGTTCACCAGCATGAGCGTGCCGCTGGCGGCAACCATCTGCTTGGGCGTCAGGTAATCGTTGGTGTGGGCCAGACAGAGCGAATACATGGGAAAGCTCATGCCGCCGAGCAGGAAGGCAATGGCGTAGAGCCCGATCAGATTGCCGCCGGAGAAGATCGGCGCGACGAAACCGATGAAGGCCGCCGAAAAGGTGACCCCGGCCAGTACGCGGCGCCGGTCCAACTTGTCGGAAAGGCGACCGATGGGCCACTGAAACGCCATCCCGCCGATGATCACCATGCCGACGAAGACCGCGATCTGCGAGACCTCCAGTCCGATGAGCCCGGCATAGACCGCCCCCATGGAGAACAGCGCGCCGTTGGAAACCCCGGTCCCCCAGGACCCGACGACACCCAGCGGCGAGGCCCGGAAGAGGGCGCGGATCCCCACCGGCGTGGGGGCCGAGAAATCGGGGGCCGACCCGACGGAGACCGAAATCGGCACCAGCGCGAGAGACACCAGCACCGAGGCCAGGACGAAGAGCACGAAGCTGTTCGGGTCGGAGAGGTTGAGCAGGAACTGCCCGCCGGCGACGCCGCCCAGCACCACCAGCATGTAGACCGAGAGCATGGAGCCGCGGGTTTCGTTGGTGGCGCGGTCGTTCAGCCAGGACTCGGCGACGATGTAGAGCCCGGCATAGCAGAAACCGGTCACCACCCGCATGCAGCCCCAGGTCCAGGGGTCGACGAAGACCGCATGGACCAACGCCGCCGTCGACGCGGTGGAGGCCAGGGCGGCAAAGACCCTGACATGGCCGACGTTGCCGACGACCTTGGGCGTGACCACGGCCCCGGCAAGAAAGCCAAGAAAATAGCCGGACATCACCCAACCGGTGGTTTCAGTCGTGAAGGCCTCGGCCGTCGCGCGGATGCCAAGCAGGGAATTCTGGAGCCCGTTGCCCAGCATGATCATGCCGAGGCCGACGAAAAGCGCCCAGGCGGAGCGGACGGCTGCCAACATCGGGGATCCTGCCATTGCGCCTCGATCTCTCGCTTATGCCTGCGCCCCTGGGGCGCTGCTGTCGGAATCGCGCCAACAGCAGGACGCGAACGGGCGACTGGATCGCCTGCCGGCAACTGCGGCGCTGCCCGCCACCCGAACCTCAGCCGGCTGCCGCCCCACGACTCTCCAAGGCCTCGACCAGCGCCGCCTGCTGGGCGGCAGCAAACCCGACAAGCAGCAGGTCGCCCAGCGCGATGACCGGCCGCTTAACCAGGGTCGGATTGTCCAGCAGCAGACGCCTGGCCCCTGCCGGGTCCAGTCCCTCCTTGGCTCCATCGGGCAGCGCGCGCCAGGTGGTGCTGCGCCGGTTCAGCAGCGCTTCCCAACCCACCACGCCGATCCAGCGATCCAGCATGTCTTCGTCAAGACCGTCGGCACGCAGATCATGAAACTGCGGGGAGCAGTCCCGCGCCTTCAAAAACGCGACCGCCTTGCGGCAGCTGTCGCAGGTCTTGAGACCGTAGAGAGTGAGCGTCATCAGGCTGTCCGGCTGCGCGGGCCGCGGGGCGTCGCGGTGGAACAATCGGGCCAAGGCCTCTCACAGCCTCGCCGCCAATGCAAGAACCTGGCTGAGGGCCAAAATCCGGATTCGGGAAATTGGGGCGGACCCGCGCGGCGCCGAAAGAAGGCTTGCGGTCCAATACAGGCTTGCTGTCCTATAGTACAAAAGGTCACTGTCAAAAACGTCCGATCGCCAACTGGTCTTGCCCGCGGACCACTGGCGGCCCGGACCGGATCGGCGACTTAGGCGTGCGTGTATTTTGGCCAAACGCCAAAAGGTTGTATCATTGACATAGTCCTCGCCGGATTGGCCGGCTTGGCAGCACGGGCGGACGCCAGCCACGCGCGCCGGAGAATCGGGCGAGAAAGGATGGACCGGATGACGACTGTGGCCAGCAGCGGCGAAGAAAGCGACCGAACCCCAAACCGCTCCCCCCTCGCCGGGAAGACGATCGTGCTGTTCGAAGACGACGACCTCGTCAGGCGGGCGACGGAACGCCTGCTGCGCGGGCTCGGCGCCCAGGTCGTCGTGGCCTCCGGCAGCGGCCAGGCACTGGAAGTGCTGCGTTCAGCGGACCTTACACCCGACTGGGTCGTCGCGGACTACTGGCTCACGCCGGACGAAAGTGGCCTTGCCGCCACCCAGGCCGTGCTCGCGCAAATGGGGGGCCGTGTGAGAGGCGTCATCCTGACCGGCGATTCCTCGAGCGAGATCTCGGCGGCCGTTTCGGAGGCCGGCCTGCGCCTCTTGAGAAAACCGGTCAGTGTTGATCAATTCATTGCCTTGCTTACCGAGAATGGCTAGTCGGAGTGTCCGACCGCACTGTTTGCAGCAAGGGCGCAACTGTCAAAAATAAACCAAAAGTTGCAGGCTCGATGCCTCCCGAGGTGCCGGATATATTGAGTTCCGAGGCTGTGGATATCGGGTTTGTTGGCGGAATTCCTAAAAAACGCAAAGGTGAACCCATGTTTTCTGGTTGATAATTCTTCGAAAGACCGGAAAATAGTTGCTCTGCAGAATCGAATGACTAACTGCTCTGCTAGTTGTGGGTTATCGTGATCCCGGCGGGCTATCTTGCCATCTCGTTTATCTCGCGAATTGGGCATGGCCATAACAAAATGGAAGGAAGGTATATCTTCCACGTGCAGCAGCAATCAAATCAGGAATGACTAAATCATGAAGGTCCTTTACGCCGACGATCATTGGATTACTCGCAGCGCTGCAAAACATCTAATCGATCGGTTGGAGCGCGGCAGCGAGCTACTGGAAGCGGCCGACTTCCGCCAAGCCTTGGATCTGGCGTCGGCCAATCCAGACTTGGATCTGATACTGCTGGACCTGTTGATGCCGGGCATGAAGCGCTTCGAAGGACTGCGCGCCATCCGGGAGTGCCTGCCCCAGGTGCCGGTGGTGGTGATGTCCGCCATCGAAGATAGGGATGAAATCCTGCGCTGCATCGAGGCTGGGGCCATGGGCTACATTCCCAAGTCGTCGCAAAGCGACGAAGTGACCTCCGCCCTGCAGACCGTGCTGGCCGGCGGCGTCGCTTTCCCGCGGCGCCTTCTGGAACAGCGCAACCCGGCCAAGAAGCAGGCGGTCTATGCCTTCGGCAACGAGAAGTCTCTGGAGGACGTGGCCACAGCCCTGACCAAGCGGCAGCTTCAGGTCTACAAGCTTTTGGGTCAGGGCATGTCGAATGCCCAGGTGGCGGAGGCCTTGGGGCTCTCCGAGCACACCGTCAGGGTCCATGTCTCGGCCATCGTCAAGCGCCTGAACCTGGACAGCCGCACCCAGGCGGCGATCAGCGCCGCGGCCCAGGCGAGAGCCGTCGAGGACGAGGCGGAAGCCGCCAACTTCTGAGCCCGGCCCCTTAGGGGCCCGAATCTCACCGCATCGGCGACCGAGCGATCGGCCGCGGTTCGTGGCAATGGTCGTCGGGTAATGCCCAGGGCTATGACCACCGGGTCGTAGTCACCGGGTACTGATCGCAAAGAGGCTGAGGGCACGCAGCCGGGCCGGCTTCACCGGGCGGGCCAGCAGGTGCAGTCTGCCCTTTGCCGCCTTGGGTTCGCTCTCCGGGCGTTGTTCCCCCAGCAGGATCAGGGCCGTGTCCGCCATCTGCCCGCGCTGAGCCGCCGCCATCACACTCCAGCCCCCGCAGGCGACGAAGGTGTCCTGCTCGGAGATCAATAGGGCCGGGCCGGCCGCCAGTCCGTCGGCCAGGGCTGCCCGGCCCGCCGGCACACGGTCTATCACAGCGCCCCACAGAGCAAAGTGTTGGCACAGCATATCCGCGTCCTCGCAGTCCACCACCAGCACCCGCGTTCCCTCCAGGGGATTGGTGGAAACGTTGTAATCTCCTGAACCGCCCCCCTCCGCCGCACGCGGTGCAGGCCGCGGGACCGCGGTGGGCAGGGTCAGGTGAAAGCAGCTGCCGCCGCCGGGGCGGGAGGTGAGTCCGATCTCTGCGCCGGACAGTGCCGCCAGGCCCTGCGCAAGGGGCAGGCCGAGGCCGAGGCCCCGTTCGCGCGGGCGCACCTCGTTCTCCAGCCGGAAGAAGGGCTCGAAGACCCTTTCCTGCATGTCGGCCGCGATCCCCGGCCCAGTGTCCCAGACCTCAAGCCTGACCGCGCCCTCCTGCCGGCGGCATCCCAGCAGCACCCCGCCCTGGTGGGTGAACTTCGCCGCGTTGTCCAGCAGGATCGCGAGAATGCGCTGCACGAGCGCGCCGTCAGCGCGCACGATCTGGTGGCTGCGCACCACCCGGAACCGGAGCTTCAGTTCCGCAAAGCGCTGGACGTAGTGATCCTGCAGACGGGCCAGGAGATCGGACAGGAGGAGGTTGTGCGGTTGCGATGCAATCTGCCCCTGCCCGACCTTCTCGAGCTCGACCAGCGAATCCAGCCAGCTGCTGCTGAGGCGCAGCGCATAACGCAGGTCCTCGATGACGGCGTCGCGGTCGCGCCCGGAAACGCCTTGGCTAAGTTCGCCGATCAGAAGGCTTATGGCGTTGAACGGCTGACGTAGCTGGTGTTCGGCGCCCAGCAGCAGGCTGCGGCCCGGCGCCATCTTAGTTTGATCCAAAGAGCGGCTCCACAATCTTGACCCGTCATGATAGGCACAAAAGACGCCGGTTTGAATTCCTAAGAGGCGCAGGCTCCGCCGGGGCGCAGCGGCAAGCGGCGGGGCGGCGGCGGTGACAAGAGCGCCCCTCCGGCGGCAAGATGGCACCCTCGCGACCCAGGGGACCCCGCCATGAAGATCATCCGCATCGACGTCTTTCAGGTCGACCTGCCGCTGCACGAGGGCCGCTACAGCTGGGCCGGCGGCAAGTCGGTGGACGTCTTCGATTCCACCGTCGTCCGCCTGGTCTGCGACAACGGCCTGACCGGCCACGGCGAGGTCTGCCCTCTGGGGCCCGTCTATCTGCCGGTCTTCGCCGCCGGTGTCCGCGCCGCCCTCGCCGAGCTGGCCCCGGCGCTGCTGGGCGCCGACCCGCGCGGCATCGATACGGTTTATCTGACCATGGACCAAACCCTGAAGGGCCAGCCGGCGGCCAAGTCGGCGCTGGACATGGCTTGCTGGGACCTCCTGGGGCAGGTGACGGAGCTGCCGGTCCATGCGCTGCTCGGCGGGCGCTTCGGCGAGAGCGTGTCGCTTTACCGGGCGATCTCCCAGGACCGGCCGGAGGCCATGGCCGCACGGGTCGCCCAATACCGGGCGGAGGGCTATCGGCGCTTCCAGCTCAAGGTCGGTGGCGACCCGGACGAGGATATCCAGCGGATCGAGGCGGCTGCCGCGGCCCTCACCGGCGGCGACATCCTGGTGGCCGACGCCAACACCGGCTGGCTGCCCCATCAGGCGCGCCGCGTGGTCGATGCCGTGCGCGGCCTCGACGTCTATATCGAACAGCCCTGCCTCGGCTACGAGGAGTGTCTCAGCGTGCGCCGCGCCTGTGCCCGGCCCTTCGTGCTGGACGAGTTCATCGGCGATGTGGAGAGCCTGCTGCGCGCCCAGCGCGACGGCGCCATGGACGCGGTGAACATCAAGCTCAGCAAGGTGGGCGGCCTGACCAGGGCCCGCCAGCTCCGTGACCTCTGCGTCAGCCTGGGGCTTGCCATGACCATCGAGGACAGTTGGGGCGGCGACATCACGACGGCCGCCATCGCCGCCCTGGCCCATTCGACGCCGGAAGCCTTTCGCTTCACTGCCACCGATTTCAACAGCTACGTCACCCGCTCCATCGCCGAGGGCGCACCGCAGCGGTCCGAGGGCACCTTCGCCGCCAGCCGGGCGTCGGGCCTCGGCATCACCCCGCGCGAAGACGTGCTCGGCGAGCCGGTGATGCGTTTTCGAGTCTGAGGAGCAACAACACTCCTACCTGTGAAGGTAGCGCACCAGGTGGCGGCTGCCCTGCAGGATGTAGCCGCGGCCGTGGCGGTCGTAGCACATGACGCCGCCGAGCAGCGCCTTGTGGCCGCGATAGACGCCGACCTTCACCACATCGTGGCAGGCGTGGCGCCCATGGTGCCGGACGACGCCTTTGCGGTGCAGCTTGCGCCCGCCATGGAAGTGCCGCTTTCCGTGAAAATGACCCCCGCGAAAATGACCCCCGTGAAACTTGCGGTGCTTGTGAAAGCGGTGGCTGTGGTGGCCGTGGCGCTTGACGTGCTTGTGGCCGTGCCCCTTGCGCAGGGTTCGGTGGTGGGCCTTGTGCAGCAGCACCTCTCCGTCCTGCAGATGCGTCGCCGTGCCGGACGCGATCTGGGCACCCAGCGTGACGCCGGCCGAGGCCGGCGCCGCCGACCCGAGGGTGAGGGCAAGGACCAAAGTTGCCAGAACGGCGCCGAGGGCCGTCGCGGTGGTTCGATGGGCAGCCATGACTGCCTCCTTTCCTTGCGTTGCCGGTCAGGCCCGCGGTCGGCCGCCGCTTGGGCGGCCAAGCGACACTGGCCTTTCGGTGATCTACGCAAGAATCTGGGGCGCCATCCCCGGCGGTGCCCCCAACAGCGAGTCACAAGGCGGTGAGGCGAACGCGAGTGTTCGGGCTCAACCGGCGCCATCCGGCGCGCCGACGGCGGTGGTGAGGTGGTCGCCGCCGTCGAGGGCCAGCATCTGACCGGTGACGGAGCGAGCCTCCAACAGGAACTGCAGGGCCGCGGAGACCTCGGACAGACTGGGCGGACGCGCCAGCGGCAGGCGGCGGCAGCGCTCCGCGAAGTCCGCCTCGCTCTGGCCGTTGGCGGGCAGCGTCGGGCCCAAACCGATCCCGTTCACCCGGATGCGCGGGGCCAGGGCCTGGGCCAGGGTCCGGGTGAGGGTCCAGAGCCCGGACTTGGAGAGGGTGTAGCTGACATAGCGCGGCGAGAGGTTCCAGACCCGGGAATCGATCATGTTGACCACCAGGCCCCGGGCCTGCGACGGCAGGGCCTCGGCAAAGGCCTGGGTGAGCGCGAAGGGCGCGCGCAGGTTGGTCTCCAGATGCTGCTGCCAGGAGGAGCGGTCGGCGGTTGCGAGGTCGTCGTAGTCGAAGACCGAGGCGTTGTTGATCAGCAGCCCCAGCGGCCCCACCGTCCGTTGCGCCGCCGCCACCAGTCCGGCGAGGTCCGCCTCGTCGCGCAGGTCGGCGCGCAGGGCCGCGGCCGCGCCGCCGGCCTCGCCCACCTCCCGGCAAAGGGCCTTGGCCGCGCCTTCGGAGCTGCGGTAGTGCACGGCGACCGCCCAACCCCGGGCCGCCAGGTCGCGGGCCAGCGCCGCGCCGATGCGCCGGGCGCCGCCGGTGATCAGCGCCGCCCGCGGCATCGCCGGCTCGGGAGGCGGCTCCGCCGCCGCGCCTTGCTGCGGGTCCTCGCGTACGTTGAGCTGTCTGTCGGGGTGTACGTCGTGCGGCATGAGGGCGGGCCGTACGCCGTCTACTTGCCGATCATGCCGAGGAATTCCTGGCGTGTCTTGGGGTCCTTGCGGAAGGCGCCCAGCATGCGGCTTGTGACCATGGTGACGCCGGGCTTGTGGACGCCGCGGGTGGTCATGCACTGGTGGGTGGCCTCGATCACCACGGCAACGCCGTGGGGCTGCAGCACCGCCTCGATGGTGTTGGCGATCTGGGCGGTCATCTTCTCCTGGATCTGCAGGCGCCGGGCATAGACCTCCACCACCCGGGCCAGCTTGGAGATGCCAACCACCCGGGTGCGCGGGAAATAGGCGACATGGGCGACACCGATGATGGGCGCCAGGTGATGCTCGCAGTGGCTTTCGAAGCGGATGTCGCGCAGCAGCACCATCTCGTCGTATCCGTCGGTCTCCTCGAAGGTCCGCTGCAGCATCTCGATGGGATCGACGAGGTAACCGCCGAAGAACTCCTCATAGGCGCGCACCACCCGCTCCGGCGTGGCCAGGAGCCCCTCGCGGTTCGGGTCGTCGCCGGCCCAGCGTAAGAGAGTGCGCACCGCCTCCTCCGCCTCGGCCCGGTCCGGCCGGCGGGCCGCCGCCGCCTCACGCTCCTGCGCCAGGACCTCGCGCACCGACTGTACCTTGCTGTTCATCACCCACTCCCGCTCTCTCTCAAGGCCGGCCGTCCGGCCGGCCCCCATACCCCAGCAACCAACTAGGCCGCAGCCCGGTGATTCCAAGCAAGCCGCGACTGAAAGTGCAATAGTGGAGGTGGTGCGGACGGGATGGCCTTCCACGAGACGCACCGTCGCGCTGCCGTCAAATTGTCCGAAGACTTATCGGACGACCTCGTTTGGTGCCCCTGGCCTGACTCGAACAGGCACTCCCTTGCGAGAAACAGATTTTGAGTCTGTCGCGTCTACCAATTCCGCCACAGGGGCCACCTGCACGCCTTAGGGGCATGCCACCGTATGAGGAGGGAGCGCCTCCCCGGGTTTTGGCGCGGCGCATCATAGCCGCGCGGGCGGGCTTGGCAACCGGTCTGTGGCACGCGGGCGGCACGGTCTCGGTCCTCGGAGGCCTTGAAACCCAACATTTTGTAGGGCTTGCGGCGGTCGGAACCGCTGGGATTGCATCGCTCCACGCTTTTCTATGGAACTAGGTTAAGAGTCAGGCTTAAATGGAACGGTCATGCCGCATGGCACAAATTGATCATCTGTCAAGCCGCGAAGGCGGCGGATCGGCGTTCGGCGGTGCAGCGTGACCCGGCGACACTCCCGTTAAGAGGGTGGCGCCGGCAGAAGGAGGGCCGAAACGGCGGACCTCCGGGAGAGCGGGACGATTGGGGAAGTTTGATGACGGATAGGCGCCGGCGCGGGCCCCGCGCGGGCTAATCCGGCGCCAAGATGGGAAGATACCCGGCATCGCCACCATGCGTAATCGTGGGCGTAATCGTGGCAGAGGGGACGAGCGGCCGGCCCCGCCCAGGCGCGGTCCGGCTGAGCGCTTGTTTTCCAGCGAAACGATGGGCTGACCGAAGGATGCGCCTCTGGGGATGCGCGTCCGGCGGGCGCGGCGGGTAACGGCTTCCCGCAAGGACGGGCCGACGAGACCCCGGTTCGAAAACGGGGCAAGGGCTTGGGGGCGAAGACGTAGCGTTGTGGAGTAGCCGTAGGAATGAATGACCGTGATTTCGAGTCGCAGGAGATCACTCACCGCGAAGTCACTGCCGTGGTCAAGTGGTTCAACGCGACCAAGGGCTTTGGATTTGTCCAATTGAACGAAGGCGCCCCGGACGCCTTTCTCCATATCTCGGTGGTGGAACGATCGGGCAACCGCGATTTCGTCGAGGGCACGGAGATCGTCTGCGACCTGATGCAGGGCCGCAAGGGCCTGCAGGTGGCGGAGATCCACCGCGTCGTCTCGGCCCCCGCGGCCGGTGAGCCGATGGGCGAGGGCGCGACGGAGGTGGTCGAAGGCCGGGTGAAGTTCTTCAACGTGGAAAAGGGCTTCGGCTTCGTGATCCCGGACAACGGCGGCAAGGACGTCTTCGTGTCCGGCCGCACCCTGGAGCGCTTCGGCATCGGCGCGCTGGAGCCCAATCAGCGCGTGCGCCTGCAGACCCGCATGGGCCAGAAGGGCCCCATGGCGGAACACGTCGAGCTGATCTGAGCGCAGGCCACGCACAACTTCGGCGCCGGCCTTCCGTACGGCCGGACAGAATTGCCGGCCAGAGAAACAGGCGGTTATCTCGCACGAGAATCACCCCCTTCCCGACCTCCCCCCATCAAGGGGGGAGGAGATTTATTTATGCGCTTCAATAGCTTCCCTGTCCCCCTGACGAGGATGGGATGGCATGGCTCTTGGTTTCTCCCTCTCCCCCACGCGGGAGAGGGCCGGGGTGAGGGGGTATTGGTCCGCCACTCCGCTGCGGCCAGGGCTGTTGCCGGGGTGTGGCCGATCACCCCTTACTGCACGCTGCTCTCCTCGTCTTCGGGCAGTTCGCCCGGCGGGGCGTTGCAGGGCCCGGCCTGATGGTGGACCAGCTTCCAGGTCTCGGCCTGGCGCACGAAGACGTTGGTGGCCACCAGGAGGCTGTCGCCGACCAGCTCGTAGCAGGTGACGAAGGCGCTGTTGCGATAACGGTAGGCCCGCGCGCCGCGGCAGGTGATGGCCGGCGCCTCGGCGTTGGAGAGGATGGCCGCCCAGCTCTGCATCACCTCATCCCTGCCCCTGATCGCCGGCCAGCCCGGGTGGATGCAGGCCACCGGCAAGTCCTCCGCCCAGAGCCGGTCCATGGCCTCCAGGTCCTTGGTCTGAAAGGCGACGTAGAAGCCGTCGTTGGCGAAAAGAACGTCTGCGTGTTCCTGCATGCTGTCCCGCGGAGCCGCGCCCTGACTGGGCTGAATTTCCCAAGCTAACGCATTTTGGACTTACGTCGAAACGGTTCCAGCCCGCTCCCCCGCCCGACCACCCCCCGATTGGTTCAAGGGGCCAGTATCCTAATGGGTGGTCGGGCGGGGGAGCGGGCCGGTGCCGCCAAGCCCTCAAGGGCCTAAAGCGTTTTGAGAGCCGCCGGAACCGAGCCGCAGATCAGCCGGTTGCCCGGACCGGGCGACGCTGCTACACGGGCACTCGCCGGGCGCCCTTCGCGTGACCGCACGCGGGCTTGTGGTGGGGCCTCCCGGAGCGCAACCGGCAAAGCGGGGGCCTTTTTGCTGCGGCGTCTTTACGACTGGACCATGGATCTGGCGGGCCATCGCCATGCCCTCTTGGCGCTGGCGGTGATCTCCTTCGCCGAGTCCTCGGTCTTTCCCATTCCCCCCGACATCCTGATCATCCCCATGGTGCTGGCGGCGCGCCATCGCGCCTGGCTGATCGCCACGGTCTGCACCCTGGCCTCGGTGGCCGGCGGCCTGGCGGGTTACGCCATCGGCGCCCTACTGTTCGACACCGTCGGCCAGCCCATCGTCGAATTCTACGGCTACCTTGACCGCTATGCGGAGTTCCAGCAGGGCTATGAGGAATGGGGTGCCTGGATCGTCGCCGGCGCCGGCTTCACCCCCTTCCCTTACAAGGTGATCACCATCACTTCGGGCGTCATGAACCTGGACCTGATGGTCTTCATGATCGCCTCGGTGCTCTCCCGCGGGGCCCGCTTCTTCCTGCTGGCCGCCCTGCTCTGGTATTTCGGCCCGCCGATCCGCGCTTTCATCGAGCGCCACCTGCCGCTGCTGGCGACCCTCTTCTTCGTGCTGCTGTTCGGCGGCTTCATCGCCATCCGCTATCTGTTTTAGGGCGCGTTTTCGACTTACGTCGCATCGGTTCCAGCCCGCTCCCCCGCCCGGCCACCCAGCACCAGCATCCTATGGGTGGCCGGGCGGGGGAGCGGGCCGGCGCCGTCGAGACGAACCCGCTGCGGCATCTACGCGCCTTGGCCCAGGCGGCGGCTGGCAGTAAGTTTGTCCGGCAGAGGACACACCTCGAAGAGGATCGAGACCCTGGCCGAGATCACCGCCCCCTCGATGGCGCAGAACCCGCGCTTCTGGCCGCTGCTGCTGGCCGCCGCCTGCCTCGGCGCCCTGGGGACCGCGCTGGCCTCCCAGTATTGGGGCGGGCTGCACCCCTGTGCGCTCTGCATCTATCAGCGCTATGCCTATGGCGCGGCGCTGGCGGTGGCAGGCCTGGGGGTGCTGCTGGCTGATCGCCCGGACCTGCGCCGGCTTGCCCTGCTGGGCAGCGGCGCGGCCTTCCTGGCCGGCGCCGGCATCGCGGGCTTTCATGTCGGGGTGGAGCAGAAGTGGTGGGAGGGCCTGCCCGGCTGCACCGCCCCGGGTTTGCCCTCCGATGCCAGCGTGGAGGAGCTGCGCCAGCTCCTGCTCGACCAGCCCTTCGCCCCCTGCGACGAGGTGCCCTGGTCGCTGTTGGGGATCTCCATCGCCGGCTACAACGTGCTCGCTTCGCTGGTCCTCGCCGGGCTCGCCATCCGGGCGGCCGCGAGAGTTCCCGAAAGCCCAGCCGAGAGGACCCTGTCATGAGCGACAAAGGTACACCGGCGCAGCCCTCCTCCCCATCGCCGGAGGAGCGTGACGGACCCGCAGCGGACACTTACCTGCCCGGCGATCTGACTCACGACCAGCGCCTCGCCCGCATGATCCGGGTCGACCACGCCGGGGAGTACGGCGCGCGGCGCATCTACGAGGGCCAGCTCGCGGTGCTCGGCCAGTCGCCCTCGGCGCCGACCATCCGCCACATGCACGAACAGGAGTTGAAACACCTGGAGACCTTCGAGCGCCTGTTGGTGGAAAAGCGTGTCCGCCCGACGGCGCTGCAGCCGCTCTGGCATGTCGCCGGCTTCGCCCTGGGCGCGGCCACCGCCCTGATGGGCGAGAAGGCGGCCATGGCCTGCACCGTGGCGGTGGAGGAGGTCATCGACGAGCACTACGCCCGCCAGGCCGAACAGCTCGGCGAGGACGACGCGCCCCTGAAGGAAACCATCGAGACCTTCCGCGCCGAAGAGCTGGAACACCGCGACATCGGCCTGGAGCACGGCGCCGAAGAGGCCCCTGCCTACGAGGCCCTGAGCGGCGCCGTCAAGGCCGGCTCCCGCCTGGCGATCTGGCTCTCGGAACGCTTCTGACGCGCGGGGATTTAGGCGTTCGTCCCGGCACCCTCGAACCATCTCCCCCCTGGCGGGGGAGAAAGCGAAATCATGGTGTTGGCCTCGCAGAGGACAACGCATTCCCACCCACATCGTCACCCTCGGGCTTGTCCCGAGGGTCCATGGACAGAGCGAGACCCGGACTTCGATGGATTGCCGGAACAAGTCCGGCAATGACGATTTGAGAAGCCAGAGGGCGATGGTCTTCTTCCTCCCCCGCAAGGGGGAAAAGAAAAGAATGGCGCGCGCTCAGGTCTCCAGTTCGCTGTCCCAATAAAGAAAATCCCGCCAACTTTCGTGGAGGAAGTTTGGCGGGAAGGCACGGCCGTTTTGCTGGAGCTGAAAGGTCGTCGGCTCCTCCACCGGTCTCATGAGGGTCATACAGGTCTCCTCCAGAAGCCTGTTGCCCTTGATCAGATTGCACTCCTGACAGGCGGTGACGACGTTGTCCCAGGACGTCCGTCCGCCGCGCGAGCGCGGCACGATGTGGTCGAAGGTCAGGTCCTCCGCCGGCAGCGCCTCGGTGCAGTACTGGCACTCGAAGCGGTCGCGCAGGAAGACGTTGAAGCGCGTGAAGGCGGGACGCCGGTCGAGGCTGACGTACTGCTTCAGCGAGATCACGCTGGGCAGCTTCATCTCGAAGCTCGGCGAGCGCACCACGGTGTCGTACTCGGAGACGATGTTCACCCGGTCCAGGAACACGGCCTTGATGGCGTCCTGCCAGCACCAGAGGGACAGGGGGAAGTAGCTCAACGGACGGAAGTCAGCGTTGAGGACGAGCGCCGGGTGGGTCTGTACGGCACCGGTCATGACCGGTCCTTTCCTCCTCTGCTACGTCTCCAAGGGCTGTATCGCCAGGCCAGTGGACGCGCCATAGATACTAAAAGGGAGCACGGCATACAAGATATAGGGGCTCGGCCCTTCTCAGTCTTCATCGAAGTTTCATGTTACCAGAACCCGATGAACAAACCGAGACCCGCTGCGGGCGCGACGACACGACCCCAACTCCAAAAAGTAAGAGAATCTTCTACTTATGCGTTAGATTGCCCAGGAGACACCACACCCGCATCCCCCACGCGAAAGGGCGCCGGTAGGGAACGGCTTGGCGGCTCAATCCGCTTCGGTCTCCCCGACAAGGTTCTGGCGCAGGGCGGCGGCGGCGAACTCCAGGCCGTCCTGGTCGATGCCGTGGGCGAGGCCGGGGCGGGCGAGGCTGGCGACCGGCACCCCCGCGGTCTTGAGCGCCATTTCCGCCATGGGCATGGCGGGAAAGGGAACCACCGGATCGGCCTCGCCGTGAACCAATGCCACCGGCGGGCGGCTGACCAGTTCGGTCGCCAGCAGCTCAGGCTTGATGAGGGCGCCGGAGAAGCCGACCACCACGGCGCAGGGCTTGGGCCGGCGCAGTGCCACGTGAATCGCGGTCATGGTGCCTTGCGAGAAGCCGACCAGGGCCATCCGGTCGTCGGTCAGCCCGTGATTGGCCAGTTCCGCATCGAGGAAGGCGTTGAGCGCCGGGGCCGCAGCCTGGACCCCCGCCAGCATGGCGTCGTTGGAGGTGTCCTGCAGGCTGAACCACTGCCGGCCCGTGGGCGCCATGTCGCAGGGATAGGGCGCGTGGGGGGAGACGAAGGCGGTCTCCGGCAGGACCGGCGCCAGCATCGGCCCCAGAGAAATGAGGTCGTTGCCGTCGGCCCCCAGGCCGTGCAGGAAGACCACCAGGCGGGCGGCCGTCTCCGGCGGTTGCGGGCCGTGGCGCGGGCCGTCGAGCTGTGGCAGGTCCATAAGGCTTCGGTCTCCAGATGAGAGGAAAAAAGCGGGTGGGCGACGGATCAGGCCGTCTTCCTGACGCCGCGCCCCAGGGCGACGCCGGGGTGGCGGTAGAGATGCCAGAGGAAGCGCGCCGCGGCGCTGCGGAAGGGGCGCCAGGGCTCGCCCAGGACCAGCATCGCCTTGCGGTCCGGCCGTGTCGAGAGGCTCTTCAGGTGCTGGGCGGCGATGCAAAGCGCCAGGTCGTCCACCGGCCAGATGTCGGGCCGGCGCAGGGCGAAGAGCAGGTAGATCTCCGCCGTCCAGGGGCCGATACCCTTGATGCGGGTGAGTGCGGCAATGGCCGCATTGTCGTCCAACGACGCCAGGCCGTCGATGTCGAGGCCGCCGCCAGCGATCTCCTCGGCCAACAGGCGCCCGTAGCGCATCTTGGGGCGGCTGAAGCCGATGGCCTTGAGGTCGTTTTCCTCCAGCGCCAGGAAACCCTCGGCGGTCAGAGGATCGAGCCGCTCTTCCAGGCGGCCGACGATGGCCCGCGCCGACTGCACCGAGACCTGCTGGCCGGCGATCATGCGGATCAGGCCGGGAAAGCCCGGCTCGCTGCCGCGCACCGGCGGCAGGCCGCAACGGGCATAGGCCTTGGCGATATCCCGGTCCGCCGCGGCCAGGGACTCGATGGCCGGGCGCAGGGTCTCGTCCGGCGGCGGCGCGGGTGGATCCTGCTCGGGAGGACTCGAATCGGGGCTCATGGCTGGACTTTAGCGGCGCGAGGCCTTAGGGCCAATCGCATGGACGCTTCGGCCGTGACACGCTTCGCCCCCTCGCCCAGCGGCTATCTGCACCTGGGCCATGCCTATTCGGCGCTCTTCGCGGCACGCGCCGCTGCGGAAGCCGGCGGACGCTTCCTGCTGCGCATCGAAGACATCGACCAGGGCCGCGCCCGCCCGGACTTCGAGGCGGCGATCTTCGAAGACCTCGCCTGGCTGGGGCTCACCTGGGAAGAGCCGGTGCTCCGCCAATCCGAACGGATGGACCTCTACCGGGCCGCCCTGGAGACGCTGCAGCGCCAGGGGCTGGTCTACCCCTGCTTTTGTACCCGCAAGGAGATCGCGGCGGAGATCGCGCGAGCGGGGGCGGCGCCCCATGGCCCGCAGGCCGCGCTCTACCCCGGGACCTGCCGCGGCCTCAGCGAAGACGAACGAGAGGCGCGCCGCGCCGAAGGCCGCAGCTACGCCCTGCGCCTCGATCTGGCTGCGGCCATGGCCGCAGCGGACGCAGGAGGCCCCCTCACCTGGACCGATCGCGAACGCGGTGTCCAGGTCTGCGATCCCCGCGGCGAAGGCGACGTGGTGCTGGCCCGCAAGGACCTGGGCACCAGCTACCACCTCTCGGTCGTGGTGGACGACGCCGCCCAGGGCGTCACCCTGGTCACCCGCGGCACCGACCTCTTCGAGGCCAGCCACCTGCACCGCCTGCTCCAGGCTCTCCTCGGTCTGCCGGCGCCGGACTATCACCATCACCGGCTGGTGACCGACGAAGCAGGTAAGCGCCTGGCGAAGCGCCACGACTCTCTCACCCTGCGCAGCCTCCGCGACGCGGGGCAGAGCGCGGCAGCGGTCATCGCGCTGGCCGAACAACGGGCCTTGGCCTAAGAAGGCGCTATGACCCAAGACCACTCAACCGTACCGGCAGACAACCAGCATGGCGGCGAGCAATCCTTCGCCGCGTTCTTCGCCGCCGAGATCGCGCCCGGCCTGCCGGGAGTGGAGGCCGGGCGCAAGGAGCTGCGCCAGTCCGCCTATACCCGGGCCGCCGGCCTTGCCTTCGTGCTCGCGCTCGTGGTGGCCATCACCGCGGCCTTCACCGATGCCTGGCCCATCGGCATCGTGGTCGCGGCCATCGGCGCCGTGGGCGGTGCCTTCTGGGTCTCCGCGCCCAGCCGGCGCCACCGCGAGGCCATGCGCGGGCTGGTCATCGAACCCCTGCAGCGCTTCCTCGGCGGGCTGGAGTACCACCGCAAGCCCGGCGAGCGTTTCGATCTCGACCGCTTCAGGCGCAGCGGCATCACCGCCGGGTTCAACCGTGCCAAGCTGGAAGACCTGCTCATCGGCCGCTACCGCAACACCGACTACCGCATGGTCGAGGCTCGGCTGAAGCAGCGCCGGCGCTCTTCGGGAAAGAGCCGCCAGCGCACGGTGTTCGCCGGGCTGCTCTGCGAGATCTCGGTGCCCCAGCCGTTCGCGTGCACGGTGCTCTTGGTCGGCGACAAGGGCGCGCTAGGCAACCGGATCGTCGACTGGCTGCGCGCCAAGATGACCAACCTCTCGGCGGTGGAGACCGGCCAGGAGGCCTTCGAAGCCCGCTATCAGGTCTACAGCGACCGGCCGGAGGAGGCGCGCGGCCTGCTGCAGCCGGCTCTGTTGGACTCGCTCCTGGCCATCGCAGATGCCGCCGGCCGTGGTGCGGTCAACTGCGCCTTCATGGAGAACCGCTTTCTGATCGCCATCCCGCGGCGCGAGAACCTCTTCGAGATCGGCCGCCTGAACCGCTCCCTGGAACACGCCGAGGAGGACGTGCGCCGGCTGGCCGTCGAACTCACTCTGCCGCAGCGCCTGATCGACTATCTGCACGGCGACCGCCCGCCGCTGTTCCCGGAGCGCTAACCCGATCCTCTCCCCCCTTGCGGGGGAGAAAGCAGAATCATGGTGTTGGCCTCACCGAGGGCAACGCCTTGATTGTGCAAGAGGGGGGGGAAACCAACCGCACCCCCCTCCTGAAAAATCTAACGCTTGACGCCGCTGAAGCGCCGCCAAGCGCAAGATTTTTCTTCCTCCCCCGCAAGGAGGGAGGACGAGCTTAAGCGCAAGCTTCTGGCGCGATCACGCCACGTTTCCCCGCATCCCCTCGACGATGGCCTGGTAGTCCGGCTCGCTGTCGGGGTCGAGGACGCCGTGGCGCAGGGCGAAGTCGATGGTCACCAAAGCGACGTTGAACTTGAAGCTCTCGCTGTCGCGCACCACCGCGAGGGCCCCCTGAACTCCTCTCAGTGCTGTGGTGCATCTCGCCGAGACACTTCTCCAACCTTTCATTTCAATTCTGCGGTCCGAACTTCGAAACCCTATAAGAATGGCTGTGGCTTCTTTGCCTGACTGAAGACACTAGGGAAGTTAGTGGAGCAATGACATCATCCAACACTTTACCGTGCCACCGACTTCCAAGGTCAGAAATCGTTACTGATCAGAAAGTAGCTGGTACTCCAATCACCGAATTTAAAGTCCTCAGCCAACCCCAAAAAGAAGTCTACGCGATGGAAGGTCCGTCTTTCGATAATGCCGCGATCACAATTTTCCCCTCCGATACTTGACCTAGTTTCTTGGTAATTGCGAAATCCGATAAATTGCTCTACCATTCTGCAAACCTAGGTTGCTGAACCACTCAACCAGTTTCAGAGTCCGAGGTGGAGTCAAATGAAGGGTGTTCTTAATGCCCCAAGAAGGTCAGGTTTCGCAAAGTAGCTTCCAAATAAACCCCCTTGTTCCGGAATTTGATTGGAAGCCAGCCCCAATCCGAAAGCTATTGCAAGCCTCCCGTTTTTTGACACCTGAAGGCGACCTCAATGGTGGCCGAATAGCGTTGATCTTCTTTGTTCTCGCCCTTGTCACCTCAACGTTAAGCGTCGTTTCTGGCGCAGGTTTGATTCAAATAGAATTTTATATGGGGACCTCAATAGAGGCAAGTAAGATAGAAGACTGCATAGAACCAAGGTGTAAACGCATAGAATTCGGTTACATATATGAGCTAAACGCCGCAGCATTCTATTTACTTGGCGCACCTTTGTTTGCCATTTTCGGCGCTCGTTTCCTTTGGAGGGCGCGAATTGCACTCGAAGATCTGGCAGACAGAGGACAGCTGGTTAGTCGTATCGATCAGTCCGCTCCAACAATTCAAAGCCTCGTAGGCACTAATACACTTCGGTTCATCTGGGTTGTCGTTTCTACTACTCTGCTCACGGTCGTAGTCTTCGTTGTCATCTTTACTGAGTTCAATAGCAAAACCGGGCACTACAAACATCTAGCCTTTGGGTACCTGCAAGCGCCATTTATTTCGAGCTATGAGAACCTAAACCTAAAGGAAATAGAAGATTCTGGACGAAGAATCGACGGCTTGAGCGAAATAAAAGAAGGGGAATTTAGCCAATGGAGTATCAAGAATATCTCGATGATCGGAAAGATAAATTACGGAAGTGACGGAGATATCTATTTCTACGCATTTATCTTCTTCGCGATTCTTATACAAATTCTCTTCATACCATTCTCTATATGGATGGTTCTCAAAGGCATATATCTCTTTTACTTTGTCTTTCGGGCAATTTCACCGCGCAGTAATTTTCGAGTACAGATAGTATTAAATAGCTCTCATGAAGATAAACGGTTTGGAATCAGCCTGCTCGATAGGGCATTCAACAACATTGCGGTCGTCGTCGCGATTGGCGCCATCGGAACAATAATGGCTACGATATCGAACCTAGCCAAGGGTTCGCGGAAGCTGTGTAAGCTGCGTTGTGAAGATGGTGTCAACGCATTCGCAATCTATGGGCAGAACCTACTCACCTATCTACCGGTCACGATTGGGATAGCGATGGCGTTGTTCATCCTCATGTTTCATCTTCGCGCCGAAAAGATGTACCCACGGGCGGCAGATCAGTCCACATGGCCAGACCTACCAGCGCTGTGGTTTTTCGGAGGAGCAGCACTCTTGACGATCGGACCGGGCTTGATCGCTGGAGCACAGCCGGGATTGGTAATGACCGCACACGCATCTTGGGTGAGTACAATCGACCTGATCCAAGCAATGGTCCGGTTGTTGTTTAGCAGCTAAAGCCATTCCGACAACTGAGAACTCCACGCATATTTCGAACTCACCCTGCCGCAGCGCCTGATCGACTATCTGCACGGCGACCGCCCGCCGCTGTTCCCGGAGAAATAGACCCTCCGATACCCTCGACGATGGCCTGGTAATCCGGCTCGCTGTCGGGGTCGAGGACGCCGTGGCGCAGGGCGAAGTCGATGGTCACCAAGGCGACGTTGAACTTGAAGGCCTCGCTGTCGCGCACCGCCGCCAGGGCGCGCTCCAGAGGCCAGAGCTCGAAGGACTCCATTTCGCCGTCGCGGTTCTGCGGCACGAAGTCCTCCGGCAGTTCCAGGTCGTAGCAGAAGGCGACATCGTTGCGCAGGCCGTCGGGCATCGCGCAGCGGTACTTGACCGCCCCGACCGGCACCGCCCGGGCCGCCAGCGCCGGCGGCACACCCGCCTCTTCCCCGCATTCCTTGATGACGTTTTCCATGAGACCCAGACCGTAGGGCTGGCCGCCGGCGGTGAGGTGGTCCAGCTTGCCCGGCGCCGTCTGCTTGCGCCGCGAACGGCGGCCGACCCAGACCGCCAGGCCCTCGGCCCGCCGCACGAAGCCGTTCACGTGCACGCCGTAGGCCGGCAGACCGAAGAAGGGCACCGCCGCGCGCTCCATCTTGAACAGCGGCGCCTCGCCCCAGCGCGGGGCGATGGGATAGTCCTCGCCGCGCCAGTTGGGAAAGGCACCGCGCTCCGCGCGCAGCCCTTCGAGCACCGCCGCCAGGGCGGCACTGCGCGCCTCGAAGCCCGTCAGCTTGGGTGCCAGGGCCACCGACGCGTCGGCCACCGCAAAGACCTCGGGAAAGCCGCGTAGCAGATCGAGCGAGTCCCGCGCCACCATGCCCAGCGGCCGGCCATCCACCAGAAAGGGCAGGTAGTCCTCAGGGTTCCAGCGATGACAGCGGGCAATGCGATCAAGGTAACTCACGGCGCGCGGACCTTACGCGTTGCCGCACAGCCTGGCCACGGATTTCGCCCTCGTTCGCCGTGTATCGAAGGGACTAGCGTGACGCTGCTGAGGAGAGCCACCGCGACAGGGGCGCCGACTGAAAGTCGGATCGGCCGAAACGGTCGTGGAGGTTGACTCTCAATGGGTTATCGGTAACGTAACGTTACCGGTAACGCTGACCTGTGAGGGCCTTTGCGAGAGGGCTCTCGGCCGAAACGAAAGGTCCGGACCGGATGGGGAGGAGGCAAAGTGGCGGTACAGGACCCGATCGTTTCCATGCGCGGCGTGACCAAGCGCTTCGGCGGGATCACGGCGCTGCAGGACGTCGATCTCGACGCCTATTCCGGGGAGGTGCTGGCCATCGTCGGCGACAACGGCGCCGGCAAGTCCACCCTGATCAAGATCCTGACCGGGGTCTATCAGCCGACCAGCGGGACCGTGCAGATGGAGGGCAAGACGCTTTCCATGAGCAACCACTCCGAGGCCATCGCGCTGGGCATCGACGCCGTCTACCAGACCCTCGCCCTGGCCGATCATCTGGACCCGGCCTCCAACATGTTCCTCGGCTCGGAGCTGACCACCTCGATCCTCGGCTTCCGCTTTCTCGACAACAAGAAGATGCGCTCTGAGGCCGAACGCGTGCTCTTCGACCGCCTGGGCGTGCGCCTCAAGAACATGGACGCGCCCACCGAGAGCCTCTCCGGCGGGCAGCGCCAGGCGGTGGCCATCGCGCGGGCGGTCTACCACTCCGACCTCAGGGTGCTGGTGATGGACGAGCCGACGGCGGCGCTGGGCCCGCAGGAGACCGCGCGGACTCTGAAGCTCATCGAGGTGCTGCGTGAGGAGGGTCTGGCGATCATCCTGATCTCCCACTCCCTGGACGACGTCTTCGCCGTCTCCGACCGTATCCAGGTGATGCGCCGCGGCCGGCGTGCCGGCGTGGTGCGCACCGCCGAGACCAGCCGCCAGGAGGTCCTGGGGATGATCGTCGGCGCGGCGGAAGAAGCGGCCTAGAGGGGGGAACGCGGCATGGCGGACACGGCCCCCCGGGATCTCCAGCAGCGCCTGGAACCCTATCTGGCGATCATCGGTCCCCTGGCCATGATCGGCCTGATCCTGCTGTTCATGGCGGTGGCGGAGCCGGCGCGCTACTTCCGCGCCTCCAACCTCAACATCATCCTGCTGGAAGCCGCCCTCTACATGCCCATGGCCATGGCCATGACCTTCGTCATCACCCAGCGCGGCATCGACCTTTCCATCGGCTCGGTCGCCGCGCTGACCGGCATCATCATGGCCTTCGCCATCAAAGAGTTCGGCTTTCCCGCCTGGGTCGCCCTGCCCCTGGCGCTGGTCATCGGCAGCCTCTTCGGGCTGATCAACGGTCTGGTGATCACCAAGTTCCGGGTGCCTGACCTCATCGGCACCCTGGCCATGGACCTGGTCTACCGCGGCTTCGCGCTGGTGCTGGCCAAGGGCCTGGTGCTGGCGCGCTTTCCCGACCTCATCACCGAACTGGGGCGCGGACGCATTCCCGGCTTCCTGCCCATCCCCGTGCTGGTCGGTCTCGCCACCTTCGTGATCGGCGCGATCCTGCTGCGGCGCACCTGGTTCGGGCGTTATTCCATCGCCATCGGCTCCAACCCGGAGTCCGCGGAGATGACCGGCATCGCCATCGACCGCTACAAGGTCTATGCCTACGTGCTGATGGGCGCCATGGCGGGGCTCGCCGGGGTGATGCTGACCGGCAAGCTGAACGCCATCCAGGCGACCTCGGCGCCCTACTTCAATCTCCATGTCATCGCCGCCGTGGTGGTGGGCGGCACCTCGCTGTTCGGCGGCCGCGCCTACATGCTGGGCTCGCTGGCCGGCGTGCTGCTGCTCTCCATGATGATCAACGCCCTGGTCACCCTGCGCATCGAGTTCTTCTGGCAGTCGGTGGCCTCCGGCGTGGTGATCATTCTCTCCGTGGCCTTCTACACCTGGCTGCAGAAGAAGGACCGCGACGGCGCGCGGGGGCTCATCAACAGCCTCATGACCCCGGACAATTTCAAGGTGCTGAAGCTGGGCGGCGCGCTGGTCGCGGTCCTGCTGCTGCTCACAGCCGTCGGCATGCTGCTCTCCACGGGTTCAGTCCCGAGTGGCTGACCGCGGACACACTCAATCAGAAAACAAAACCAAGACTGGGAGGATGACATGACGAGAAAGACAACGATCAAGACGACGGGCCTCGCCCTCGCCGCCTCGGCGCTGATGGCGACCACGGCGCTCTCCGCCGACCTGCCGCTGAAGGCCCTGCCGGGCGATGCGGAGCGCGACCACTGGCTGCCGGAACAGGTCAACGAGCCGGGCAAGCTGGAGGCCCTGCAGGCGGCCACCGGCGGCGAGGCCGTGACGTACAAGGGCACTCAGGACCGGCCGGTCGAGATCGCCCTGATCTATCCCTCGGCCGACGTCTCCGACTTCTGGGCCCGCAACTATCTCGCCCTGACCAAGCGCCTGGACCAGCTCGGCATCGAGTACAACACCACCGAGTTCGCCTCGCGCCAGATCGAGCACTCCCTGCAGTCGACCTACGCGACCCAGGTGGAGCAGGACGCCGATCTCTACGACTACGTCATCTTCGGCCCTTCGGAGCTGGCGACCCAGGCTGACAACATCGACAAGCTGGCCAAGAACGACGGCTTCGTCACCTATGTCTGGGCCTTCCACACCCCGCTGAAGCAGTTCGACCAGCAGCCGGCGGTCTGGTTCGACTTCTCCTCGGCCTACGGCGCGCAGGTGATCTGCAGCTACATGCTGGACCGCCTGGGCAAGGACGTCACCATCGCCATGAACCGGGGCATCCCCGGGGTGACCGACAACCAGCGCTCCGGCGACTTCAAGGACTGCGTCATGGAGAAGGGCAACTGGACAGTCGCCTACGAGCACTATGGCGAATACCAGCGCGAGGGCGGCTTCGACGGCACCAACCTGATCCTCCAGGCCTATCCGGAGGCCACCGTCATCCACAACGCCAACACGGCCATGGCCATGGGTTCGGTGGAGGCCCAGGTCGCCGCCGGCAAGCACAAGGAGGTCTTCTCCACCGGCTGGGGCGGCACCGGGCTGGAGCTCGATGCCATCCGCCGCGGCGAGTTGAACGCCACGCCCATGCGCATGGGCGACGACGTCGGCGCGGCGACGGCCGAGGCCATCAAGGCCGACATGGAGGGCCGGGCCGAGGAACTGCCGCTGGTCTTCCTCGGGCGTATCACCGTCGCCCACGACCAGTTGAGCCTGGAAGAGATCGACGCCCTGGAAAAAGAAGCCTTCCGCTTCTCCGGCGTCGGCAAGCTGAAGCGCTGACTACCCGATCCCAGCGCTCAGTCCGGATCGGCGCTTGACCCGTCGGGGGGCGGGTCGGGCGCCGGTTCGGGTTTTCCCTCCAGAAAAGCGCGGCTGCCGGGATGCCAGGGAATGGCGCCCCCCGCCGCCGTCTCTCCCGCCGGCACCACGGAGGTTCCCGAGAGAGCCCCGGTGACCAGCCAGGCGTGGCGCTCGCGAAAGTCCTGGCGGCAGATCAGCAGGTGGTCCCCGACGGGGGTCAGCAGCCGCAGGCCGATGGCGCCGTAAGGTTCGAACGGGCCGCTGCCGCCCGCCATGGCGGCGGCGTCGCCGGCGCTCAGGATCGCGACGTCCATCTGCTCGGTTCCCAGCAGGCTGGCGAGGCGCCGGGCATCCGGGGCACGGGCGGGCCGCGCCTTGGCCGCCGGCAGATGCGCGGCGAGTTCGGCCACCACCCGCTTCGCCAGGGCATAGGTCTCCGGGTCCGCCCTGTGGCAGCCGATCAGCAGGTGCTTCTTGCGATAGACAACCCAATGGCCATAGGGCGTGTGGCCGCACAGCAGCAGAGCGGCGGCCAAGCCGCCCCCCAGCCGCAGGACGTGCCGGCGCGCGAGGCGCCGGGTACGCCCCCGGACATCCCCGCGGGTCACTCCTCGAAAACGTCCTCGTTCAGCACCGCGGTGACGATGTAGTTGGGCACGTCCACCACCTGGCCGATCCGCAGGTCCACGGCGACGCTGGCGAGGATGTAGGCCTGTTCGCGGTTGAGGCCGTGTTCGCGCTGGATATAGGCGATCATCTTGATCAGCGCGTTGCGGGCCGCGACCACCAGGTCCTCGGAGAGGTTGGTGAGGTCGGCGATCTTCTCGCTCTCCAGATAGGCGTGGGGCGGCGGGACCTCGCCGGCGGCCTTCAGCGGCAGACCGATGGTCTGATAGAACTTGGAGGGCTCGATCTCCTTGATCTGGGTGCCGCCTTCCACCTCGGGACCGGTGATGACGCTGCCCTGGCCCTTGCGGATTTCGACGCTGAGGGTCACCACCGCGCCGGTCTCGATGGCGGTCCCGGAGACCTCGCCGTCGCCCTGGGCATAGTGCACATCGCCGGCGAAAAGCCCGCAACCGTCGACGAAGCAGGGCAGCAGCAGGGTGGTGCCCACCTGCATCTGCTGCACGTCCATGTTGCCGCCGTTCTCGCGCGGCGGGATGGTACGCAGGCACTCGTCCTTGTGGGGGCCCTCCGGCCCGCAGACGGCGGAGGGCAGCGCCCCTACGGGCTGCGGCGGCAGGGCGATGCCGCCGGCCGCGCCCAGAGCCGCCTCCCGCGCCAGCCAGCTTTCCACCTCCGGCTGGCCGGGCAGCACACCGACCGAGCCCATGAAGGCCTCGTAGGGCACCTTGACGCCGGGCATCTGGTCGGAGACCGCGTGGGTCCGCGACTGCTTCCAGTTCACCAGATAGGGCTCGGTGTAGAGATCGCGCAGGAAGCCGAAGCCCGGCACGATGACGGTGTAGCCGTACTGATCCGGCTCGATGTCCACCAGGGTGACGGCGATGACGTCGCCGCGCTCCGCGCCCTCGATGTGCACGGGGCCGGTCATGGGATGCACCAGGTTGAGGTCCACCGCCGCAAGGTCGTCGGCGACGGAGTCGAGATTCAAGTCGGAATCAAGCGCGTCGCGGGTATGAAGCACGATCATGTCGCCCGGCTTGGCCCGCGCCGCCGGCGGGATCGCCGGGTGATAGCGGTTGAAGCAGTTGGGATCGTCGACACAGTGCTCCCCCTGCTTTTCCAGCACCACCTTGGTCTGCCAGGTGACGTCGGTGGTATCGGCGGCGGCGGTTCCGGCGAAGCCGCAAAGCACGGCCGCGCCCAAGGCGTACGACACTCTCATAATCTGTCTCCCATGGTTTCGGGTCTTGTTGGTTCTTTGCATTTCAGGCCCGGAGCAATGCGCCCGGGCCCGAAGCATCCCCGCGTGAACCGAAGAAGACTAGCAGGATCACGGAATGATCGGAAGCGGGCCCCGAAAACGGCACCCAAAGCCGATGTTATGAGCTCTACCCGCGCCCCATGTGCTTTTGGGAGGTCAGCACGGTTTCCACCTGATGGACCTGGCGCAGGCAGCGGGCGATGTAGTCGCCGGTGCGAACGTCGAGTCCTTCGACCTGGACGTCGATGGCCAGATCGCCGTTCAGGGGGCCGGTGACGTCGCTGTGCCAGCGCGTCGGCACCAGGCCGCGCTTGGCGAAAAGCTCCAGCACCCGCGGCATGACGCCGGGCTCGGCTTCGGCATGGATGGAAAAGCAGTAGACGACGACGGCGGCGCCCGGCGCCGGTTTAAGGTCGTGCTGCGATGGAAGGGGCCGCGCGGTCGCGGCAGTCGTGGAAGCGGCAGTCATGGAAAAGGACATTCTCAGTCCCCTGAACGGATGTCACCAAAGTCGAATCGGCTGTTCCCGGCTACCCTCTGGGTGCCGGGTCCGTAATTCGAATGGCGATGCCGAACAGGCGGAGAACGTCCATAACGGACCGATCAGAATGGATCGGCGGACAAAAGTCAACCCGGGGGACCGCGGCCCCGATCCGTTACGCCCCGGCCCCCTACGCCCAGACCTCGCGGCGCTGGCGCAGCATGGTCTCCTCGAAGCGGCCCTGATAGGCCGCCGATTTGCGCACGAAATCGATGTAGGAGGCATGGACCTTTTGGGTCAGGGCGTCGGTGGCGCCGATCTCCTCCGCCACCTCCCGGGTCACCGCCCCCAGCCGCGCGATGATCTCGTCGGAGAAGGCCCTGAGTTCCACGTCGTAGTCCTGGATCAGCGGCTCGAAGGCCTGGATGTTGTGATAGGCGAAGTCGGTGGTGGTGTCCTGCGCCGTGGCCGCCGCGGCAGCCTGGAGGATCGCCTGCAGGTCGGCGGGCAGGGCGTCGTACCTGGCCTTGTTGAGGGTGATCTCCAGGCCCGGGCCCGGCTCGTGGAAGGCCGGCACGTAGTAGTACTTCGCCACCTTCTGCAGGCCGAAGGCGACATCGTTCCAGGGGCCGATCCACTCCGCCGCGTCGATGGCGCCGGACTGCATGGAGGGCAGGATCTCGCCCGGCGGCAGCAGTACGACCACGGCGCCGATGCGCCGCATCACCTCGCCGCCCAGCCCGGCGATGCGGATCTTCAGGCCCTGCAGGTCCTCGATGGTGTTGATCTCGGTCTTGAACCAGCCGCCGGCCTGCACGCCGCTGGAGCCGGCGTAGAAGGGCTTCAGGCCGAAGCCCGCATAGACCTCGTCCCAGAGCGCCTGGCCGCCGCCGTAAGTCAGCCAGGCCGGCAGCTCGATGGCGTTGAGGCCGAAGGGCAGCGTGGTGAAGTAGTTGAAGGCCTTGGACTTGCCGACCCAGAAATAGGGCGTGCCGTGGAGGATGTCGGCGGAGCCGGACTGCACCGCATCGAAGCTCTCGAAGGGCGGCACCAACTCGCCGGCGCCGAACAGGCGGATGACGATGCGCCCGCCGCTCATGGCCGTCACACGCTGCACGAAGCGCTCGGCATTGACGCCCACCCCCGGCGTGCCCTTGGGCCAGGGCATGACAAGGTTCAGCTCGAACCGCTCCTGGGCGATGGCCGGCGCCGCCAGCGTGGTCGAGGCCGCCCCGGCCGCCGCCGCCAGCCCCGCGCGCTTCATGAAGTTCCGGCGTTTCATCCCTGTCTCCTCCCTCAAGACTCTCTGGTTCGGCGCCGCAGTGGCAGCCAACCGCGTTGGCCGCGAGCCTAGCGGCCTTCCCCCGGAAATTCTAGCGGCGGGTCGGCCCCCTCACCCTCCCGCTCACGCGGGCCCCTCCCTCTCCCACCAGGGGAGAGGGTTATGTTGAGCGCCCCTTCGAATCCCTCTCCCCTCGTGGGAGAGGGTTGCGCAGGCTTGGTGAGCGCAGCGAACCTAGCCGGAGCTGGGTGAGGGGGACCTGGGTCTACGCCGCTTCCTGCGTCGCGCGGTCGACGATTTCGACGACCTCGGCGAGGATGGCGGTGAGGTCGTAGTCCTTGGGGGTGAAGACGGCGGCGACGCCGGCGGCCTTGAGGGCCGCTTCGTCCTCCGGCGGGATGATGCCGCCGGCCACCAGCGGCACCCGGGTGAGGCCGGCCCGTTCCATGCGCCGCTGCACCTCGGTGACCAGGGCGACGTGGGAGCCGGAGAGGATGGAGAGGCCGATCACGTGCACGCCCTCTTCCAGGGCGGCGCCGACGATCTGCGCCGGGGTCAGGCGGATGCCCTCGTAGACCACCTCGAAGCCGGCGTCGCGGGCGCGCACGGCGATCTGCTCGGCGCCGTTGGAGTGGCCGTCGAGCCCCGGCTTGCCCACCAGGATCTTCAGCCGCCGTCCGAGGCGGCGTGACAGCGCCTCGACCCGCCGGCGCACGGCGGCCAGGGCCTGTTCGTCGTCCGCTGCCAAGGAGGTGGCGGCACCGACCCCGGTGGGGGCGCGGTACTCGCCGAAGACCTTGCGAAGGACCTCCCCCCACTCCCCGGTAGTCACCCCGGCATGGGCGCAGGCGATGGAGGGCTCCATGATGTTGGCGCCCTCGCGCGCTGCCGCTTCGAGGGCGGCCAGCGCCTGGGCGACGGCCTCGCCATCGCGGTCGCCGCGCCAGGCGGTCAGGTTTTCGATCTGCGCCGCCTCGGCCTCGGCATCCGGGGCCATGAAGCCGCCGTCGGCCCCTTCGGTCAGCGGCGAGGGCTCGCTCTCCTGATAGGCGTTGACGCCGACCACGATCTGCTCGCCGGCCTCGATGGCCTCCAGGCGCCGGGTGGCGCTTTCGACCAGCCGCTCCTTCATATAGGCGTTCTCGACGGCAGCGACGGCGCCGCCCATCTCCTCGATGCGGGCCAGCTCCGCCCGCGCCTCGGCTTTCAGGTCCTCCACTTTGGCGGCGATCACGGTCGAGCCCTCGAAGATGTCGGGATAGTCCAGCAGGTCGGTCTCGAAGGCGAGGATCTGCTGCAGCCGCAAGGACCACTGCTGGTCCCAGGGGCGCGGCAGGCCGAGCGCCTCGTTCCAGGCCGGCAGTTGCACGGCGCGGGCGCGGGCGTCCTTGGAGAGGGTGACCGCCAGGGTTTCCAGCAGGATGCGGTAGACGTTGTTCTCCGGCTGCTGCTCGGTGAGGCCCAGGGAGTTCACCTGCACGCCGTAGCGGAAGCGCCGGTACTTCGGCTCCTCGATGCCGTAACGCTCCCGGCAGATCTCGTCCCAGAGCTGGGTGAAGGCGCGCATCTTGCAAAGCTCGGTGATGAAGCGCAGGCCGGCGTTGACGAAGAACGAAATGCGCCCCACCACGCGGGGGAAATCCTCTTCGGGCACCTGGCCGGAGTCGCGCAGGGAATCCAGCACCGCGATGGCGGTGGCCAGCGCGAAGGCCAGCTCCTGCACCGGCGTCGCCCCGGCCTCCTGCAGGTGATAGGAGCAGACGTTGGTGGGGTTCCACTTCGGCACCTCGCGATAGGCGAAGGCGATGACGTCGGTGATCAGCGTCAGGGAGGGCTGCGGCGGGAAGATGTGGGTGCCGCGGGAGAGATACTCCTTGATGATGTCGTTCTGCACCGTGCCGGTGAGCTGGTCCCGCGCCACACCCTGCTTCTCCGCGCAGGCGATGTAGAGCGCCAGCAGCCAGGGCGCGGTGGCGTTGATGGTCATGGAGGTGTTCATGCGCTCCAGCGGGATTTCCGCGAAGAGCCGCTCCATGTCGCCCAG
>NZ_JANQOI010000142.1 GCF_028289705.1 Pelagibius sp. | reverse complement strand
GGCGACGGCAGAGGCGACCTCCAGGGCCTCCTCGACCTCCCAGGCCTGATTGGCGTCGATCATGAGATCCACGCTCTGCGGCAGTTCATCGCGGGCGCGGCGGATGAAGGCGAGATCGCGCGCGCGGTCGTATCCCACCTTGATCTTGCAGCCGCCGACGCCGCGTCCCAGCCAGTCGGCCGCAGTGGCGCTGAAGGCGTCCTCGTTGAGGGAGCTGGCATAGACTCTCGCCCCCTCGGCGAAGCCGAAGTGTTCGGCTGCCGAACGGCCCGCCTTGCGCAGCGCCAGATCCCAGGCCGCCGTGTCCAGCCCGGCATAGCAGTGCTCGAACACCAGTGGCTGGCCGACGTGCAGGGCATAGCGGGAGAGCGCCCGGTCGCAGGCCGCGGCCAGGGCGCCGGGATGATCGAAGTCTTGGCCGAGGATACGCGGTGCGATCACGTCTTCGATGAGATCGGCCTTGTGGAAGTGTGCCCGGGGCGGAAAGTTGGCCCAAACCTCTCCCCAGCCATAGGCGCCGTCGCCGTCCTCGATCCGAACCAGCAGCGCCGGCCGCCCGGCCATCTCGCCAAGGGACATCTGCGGCGAGCCCGGCACCTTGGCGTGGAGCGGGAAGGTCTCGACGCGCGCAACAGTGAAGGGCGGCAGCTTATCCATCGCGTTCCGCCGGGGCTGCGAGGTGGCGGTTGCCGGGGTGGATGCTGTCGTAGCCCCAGATCGCGTTGTAGGAGCCGACCGGCGCGCCGCGCGACTGCAGGGCGACGAAGAGCGCGACGAAGAGCAGCAGGCAAAGCCCCGCGCAGACCGTCAGCCCTGTCGGCCAGCCCAGCAGCCAAAGCCCAAGGATAACGGTGAGGCCGGCGCCCAGGAGTGCGAGGTAGCCGGTGACGATATGCACCGCTTCGAAGACCCGGCGCCGGACGGTCATCTCGTAGTGGTCGCCCGCGATCGCTTCGGGCGGGTTGGGCCGGCCGAACTCGTCCTCGGGCCCGCCCCGGGTGCCGCGAAGTTGCGCGTTGATCACCTGAAAGACCGCGAGGGCGATGACCAGGCCCCCGAGGCTGCCGTGGAGGCCGCCGGACCACTGCCAGCCCGGCTGCATCAGCGGAAGGCCGGAGGCGATGATCACCACCGCCACGCCGCTGTACTGCAGCAGGCGGTGCCAGTTCCACCAGAAGCGGTTGGCCAGTTCGCGGGGGAAGTCCTGGCCGGGCGTCACCTTGAAGAAGCGGGAGACGACGATCCCGGCGGGCAGCAAGAGGCCCCAGCCGAGCACCATCAGCCAGCCGTGCAGGGCGAGCCAGGGGACGCCGGTGTCCGCCGTTCCCCCGCCCGCCAGGTGGATGCGCAGGATGCCGTGTTCCTCATGGAACTCCAGGATCGCGGACTCCCCCGGCTTCAGTTGGGGACCCACCGCCCAAATCAGGGCGATCTCCGCCTGCGGATCGATGACGGCGTCGGAGGCGTCGCCGGGCTGCAGCGGCTTCTTGAACGTCAGCACACTACGCTCGCCCTCGGCGGTGAAGGCGGGCTCGATCAGGTCGTCGATGGCGTCCCGGCGCACGTCTTGCGCCTCTCGGCCGGTCAGGTGGTAGTCCGCGGGGGCCAGGCCGGGCCCGGCGATGGCGACGTCGGCGCCGGCCATCGCTTCGCCGAGACCCAGCGCCAGCCAGCGCCGGCCGTCAAATTCCATGCGAAAGGCCACCCGGTCGCCGTCGCGCTGCCAGCACAGCAGGCCGGCGCCGTCGCTGAGCGCCAGGGTCTCGGAGGCCGGATCGCAGGCGGCCTTGGCGGCCCCCAGTCCGAGGCCGTAAACCATGAACCCGGCAATCAGAATTCTCGAAAGCCACACGCCAGCGATCCTTATGAGTCAAGGATAGGCTATTGACAACTTGTCTAGGCGTCAATTTAAGATGTATGGTAAGATATCAGTTGAATTCCCAACAGGGAAGACGAATGGCCGGTCAACAGGCTAGGTGCTGGGAGGGAAGCCGTTGAATCGCACGCCGATCCGCTCGGCCCATGCGGATACCGCCTGCGGGGGAGCCATTTTCCTCGCGGCGGCGGTGATGTTCGTCCACACATTTTCCGACCGCTACGACATCGGCATGCTGTTCGGTGACGTCTCCACCGTGTTCTTCCCGCGGATCATTCTGGGGCTGATCATGCTGCTGGCGGCGGCCCTGGCCTGGAAGGGCCTGCGCGCCGGCGCGAACCGGGTTCTGGTCACCGTCGACCTGCGGCGCACCGCCCTGGCGTTCCTGATTGCCGCGGCGACCACGGCGGGTATGTGGTGGCTTGGATTTCTGCTGGCCACGCCCTTCGGCCTCATCGCTTTGGGACTGGTCCTCGGCTATCGCCAGCCGCTTCCCCTCCTGGCCGTGAGCATCGCCGGCCCGGCCATCGTCTGGATCGTGCTGGTGTTCGGCGCCAACGTTTCGGTGCCCGCGGGCATTCTCGGCTAGGCAGGGCCCATGATCGAGCATCTGCCCGCCGCCCTGACGCTTTCGGCCAGCTTCACGGTGCTGCTGGCGCTGATCGTGGGGACCATCGCCGGCATCATCGTCGGTGCCCTGCCGGGCCTCGGCACGGTTCTTGGGCTGGTGATGGCCCTGCCTTTCACCTATGCCCTCGACGGACCGACCGCCGTCGCGCTGCTGCTGGCGCTCTACGTCAGTTCGATCTACGGCGGTTCGATTTCGGCGATCCTGATCAACGTGCCGGGAACGCCGCAGTCCGCGGCCACGGTGTTCGACGGCTATCCCATGGCCCAACGCGGCGAAGGCGCCCTGGCGCTGGGCTGGGCGACCACGGCGTCGTTCATCGGCGGCATCTTTTCTCTCGTCGTGCTCATCCTGATCGCCCCGCAGCTTGCCAAGGTGGCCCTGGAATTCGGGCCCATCGAGACCTTCGCCCTGGTGCTCTTCGCGCTCACCACCATCGCCTGGGTGTCCAGCGGCGAGATGCTGAAAGGCCTGCTCTCGGCCTGCATCGGGCTGTTCCTCGCCTTCATCGGGCCCGACGACATGACCGGGCAGGTGCGCTTCGACTTCGACATCCTGTTCCTCTCCGGCGGTCTGGCGGTGATCCCCCTGCTGATCGGCCTCTTCGCCATTTCCGAGGTGATCTATCAGGCCGCCACCCTGACCGATGCGGAGATGCCCTCGGTCAAGTCCGGCGGCTTCAAGTTTCCCTCCTGGGCAGCCTGGCGGCCGCGCATCGTGACCCTGCTGCGAAGTTGCGGAATCGGCAGCTTCATCGGCGTCTTGCCGGGGACCGGTGCCACGGCCGCCGTCTTTGTCGCCTATGCCGATGCCAAGCGGCGCTCCGACACGCCGGAGAACTTCGGCAAGGGGGAGCCGGACGGCCTGATCGCCTCGGAAGCCTCCAACAACGCGGTCTCCGGCGGTGCCATGGTGCCCATGCTGGCCCTCGGCATTCCGGGGGACGGCGGGACCGTGGTGATGATGGGGGCGCTGACCATCCACAACGTGATCCCCGGCGTCCGCCTGTTCCAGAACCAGCCGGACGTGGTGCTGTCCATCTTCCTGCTGCTGCTGGCGGCCAACATCTTCATGCTGATCTTTGGGGCGATGGGCGCCAACGTCTTCTCGCGGCTGCTGCGCATCCCCATCACGCTTCTGATGCCGCTGGTGCTGATGATGTCGCTGGTGGGCGCCTACGCGGTGCGCAGCAATCCGGTGGACCTGGTGGTCGCCCTGGGGGCGGGGCTCGTGGCCTTCGTGCTGCGCCTCAACAGCTTTCCCTTGGCACCGATCATCATCGGCTTCATCCTCGGCGGCGCGCTGGAGATGTCGCTGCGCCAGGGCCTGGTGATGACCGACCAGAGTTTCCTGCGCTTTTTCGAAAGCCCCATCGCGCTGTTCCTTTTCGCGATTACGGCACTGATCGTCGCCAACCTGATCCTGGGAGACCGCCTGCTGCGCTTCTTGCCGGGGTTCTCGGCCAGGGAGCGTAAATGACCGACCGCATCGTCTTTCTCGATAAGGGGACCATCGGACCCGGCGTCACCCTGCGCCGACCAGGCTTCGACCATGACTGGCAGGAGTTCGAACGCACCGCCAGGACCGATGTCGTCGAGCGCTTGGCCGGCGCGCGCATCGCCATCACCAACAAGGTCCCGATCCGCGGGTCCGATCTGGAGCAGCTTCCGGACCTCGGCCTCATCGCCGTCGCGGCGACCGGCTATGACGTCATCGACACCGCGGCCTGCGCGGCCCGCGGCGTGGTCGTCTCCAACATCCGCGGCTATGCCGGGCATACCGTGCCGGAGCACACCTTCGCCCTGATCCTCGCCCTGCGGCGCAACCTGGCCCAATACCGGGCCGAGGTGCTGGAAGGGCGCTGGGTCAAGGAGGATCAGTTCTGTTTCTTCAATCGGCCGATCGGGGACCTGGCCGGGACCACGCTGGGGGTTGTCGGCGCCGGCGTCATCGGCCGGGCCGTGGGCGGCATCGGTGCCGCCTTCGGCATGCGGGTGCTCTATCACGATGACTATGCGCCCCAGGCGCCGGACAACGGCGCGCTCGTGTCGCGCGCGGAGCTGGTTGCCGAAGCCGATGTGATCACCGTGCACTGCCCCTTGACCGAAGAGACCCGCGGCATGATCGGCGCGGCCGAGTTCGACGCCATGAAGCCGCATGCCCTGGTGATCAACACCGCACGCGGCGGCATCATCGACGAGGAGGCCCTGGTCACCGCCATCGAGTCCGACCGCATCGGCGGGGCCGGCATCGATGTCGCATCCGTGGAGCCGACCCCGCTCGACCATCCGCTGATGCGCATCGCCAAGCGGTGGAACGTGCTCTTCACGCCCCATGTGGCCTGGGCTGGCGTACAGGCCATGCAGAGCCTCTGCGATCAGCTCATCGACAACATCGAAGCATTTCACCGGGGTGAACCCCGAAACACGGTCGTGCCGGCGCCTCTGTAGGGCACCGGTGCTTCATTCATGGGAATGGATAGGGAGGAAATGATGAGAAGGCTATTGAAGAGAGGTTTCGTTGCGGCGGCGATCCTGGGGCTCGGCGCCGGGGCCGCGCTGGCCGACTATCCGGAAAAGACCATCGAGGTGGTCGTGCCCTACGCCGCGGGCGGCGGCACCGACACCGGCGCGCGCCTGCTTTTGCCGGAGCTCGAAAAGGTGCTCGGGCAGAGCATGATCATCAAGAACATCCCCGGTGCCGGCGGCACCGTGGGGGCGACGCAGTTCAGCCGCATGAAGGGCGACGGCTATTCCCTGGGCTTTCTGCCGGTCGGCACGACGACCACCCAGCCGCACCTGCGCAAGCTGACCTATGACGACAACAGCTTCGAGCCGGTCTGCCTGACCATCCAGGATCCCATGGCCGTGGCCATCGACCCCGGCTCCCCGATCCAGTCCATCGACGAGTTGATCGCCAAGGCTAAGGACCAGACCCTCTCCGCCGGCGGCCCGCCGCCGGGCTCCCTGCCGCATATCGCGCAGGCGGCGGTGGCCAATGCCTATGGCGTGCAGTTCAAGTATGTGCCCCACGAAGGTGGGCCCGCCGCTTCCAAGTCTATCCTCGGCGGCAAGCTGGACATTCTGGTGGATCCCATCGGCTCGGCGATCAACTACGGCCTGCGGCCCCTGGTGCTGCTGGATGGCAAGCGCCATGCCTCGGTGCCGGACCTGCCGACCATTGACGAGGCGGGCGGACCGCCGCTGCGCTATTCCATCTGGTTCGGCCTCTTCGCGCCCGCGGGCACGCCGGCCGAGATCGTCAAGCAGCTCTCGGACGCCTGCAAGGCGGCGACCACCACCGATGCCTACGTTCAGGCCGTGGCCAATGCCAAGCGCACGCCGCGCTTTCTGCCGCATGACGAGTTCAAGACCTTCTTCAAGCAGCAGTACCAGGCCAATGCCGAGTTGATGTCGGTCATCGGCCTGAAGAAGTAGCGGGACAACCGCTTGCGGCGGGCCGGTTCAGCACGGCGCTGCAGCCCGCCGCAAGGGTTTCCGGAGAGGCCATGACCTCGGGCAAGATCTACGTGAACCCGCCGACGGCGGCGCCGCTGAAGGCGGAGCGCGCCGGGCGCCTCGACGCCATCGGCTATCCCGTGGAATGGAACGACCTCGGTCGGCTCTTGACCGAGGAAGAGGTCATCGAGCGGGCCGGCGATGCCGTCGCCCTGGTGGCCGGGGCCGAGCCGATCACCCGGCAGGTGCTCGGGGCCGCGCCCAATCTGAAGATCGTCGCCAAGTTCGGCGTCGGCTACGACAACATCGACGTCGATGCGGCCAGGGACGCAGGCGTCGCTGTCGCTCTGGCGACCGGCGGCAACACGGAATCGGTGGCGGATTACACCTTCGCCATGATTCTCTCCCTCTGCTGTGACCTGCAGCGCAACGATCAGGTGGTGAAGTCCGGCCAATGGACCCGCGCCGCCTACCCGGGCCTCTGGGGCCGCACCCTGGGGATCGTCGGGTTTGGACCCATCGGCGCCGCGGTCGGCCGCCGGGCCGCCGGCTTCGGCTTGCACGTGCTGGCCTGCGACCCGCTGTTCGACCCCGCCGCGCCGCCGGCCAATGCCGACGAGATCGTGCCCCTGGAGGAGCTGCTGTCCCGCAGCGATGTGGTTTCCTTGCATGTCCCGCTCACCGGCAACCGGGCCCTGATCGACGAACAGGCGATTGCGCGCATGAAACCGGGGGCGGTTCTGGTGAACGCCGCGCGCGGCGGCCTGGTGGATGAGACCGCGCTTCTGGAGGCCCTGCGCCAGGGCCGGCTGCGCGGCGCCGGTCTCGACGTCTTCGAGTGCGAACCGACCCAACGTGCTCAGGAGTTCGCGGCGCTGAACGTCGTCACCGCGCCCCATATCGCCGGCAGCAGCGAGGTGGCCCTGGTCAACTCCCTGGATATCTGCGCCGAGGCCATCGAGGCGGCTTTTTTCGGCCGCCCGGCGCGGGCCCGCTTCATCGTCGAGCTGCCGAGCCCCTGAGTCCGGCCGGCGGTTGCGCCCAAAACAAGAGGGCCTTGTCTTCTTTTCTTTGCAGATGTGAGCGGCCGGGAGTTGCATGAACGCTGCAGTTCAGTGCAAGATTTTGCACAGAGGGACGGAGAGGTCTCGATACGCTTCGTCCCGTGCCCGGTGTAACCGATTGAATTCCGATTGATTCAATCTCTACGGAAGGATTGGCAGGAGCGGCGAAGACTTGGCACGCGACTTGCTTAATAAAAGAACCAACAAAAAATGGGAGCGCATGCAGCGTTCCTGAGAAACAGGAGGAAATGCCGGGATGACAGCCGAAAACTAGGATCGCTCAAGGCCGCTGCCCGCCGCAGGCTGCGCGGGCGGTTGTCGTCGACCGGGATGCGCAGGTCTGCGTCCTGGCCGATGACGGGAACGCGGGTCTTCTTGGGCCCGCCGCTTCGGAACGGTCAGCGATCCATCGGTGAAATTTGCCAGACCTCTTGAGCTTCGACCCCTCCGTTGGACGATTGATCGGGCCAAAGGCTGGCGACTGCGTTTACTGCATGCGAGTGCAAGGGTTAACACGGGAGGACTAATGATGAGAGTGTTTACGTTGATGGCTGCGGGTGTTGCGGCCACTTTGGCTATGGCGGCGAACAACGCGTCCTATGCGTCCGATGCCTGCCAGGATGGCGAGATCGTCATCAAGTTCAGTCACGTCACCAATACCGACAAGCACCCCAAGGGCATCGCGGCATCGCTCTTGGAAAAGCGCGTCAATGAGGAGATGAACGGCAAGGCCTGCATGGAGGTCTTCCCGAGCTCTCAGCTCTACAACGACGACCAGGTGCTCGAGGCCATGCTTGCCGGCAACGTCCAGCTTGCGGCCCCCTCGCTGTCGAAGTTCGAGAAGTTCACCAAGAAGTTCCGGCTCTTCGACCTGCCGTTCCTCTTCGACGACATCAATGCCGTCGACCGCTTCCAGAACTCCGCGGACGGCCAGAAGCTGAAGGACGCCATGCGCCGCCGCGGTCTGCAGGGCCTCGCCTTCTGGCACAACGGCATGAAGCAGATCTCGGCGCGCCAGCCGCTGATCCAGCCTTCCGACGCCGAGGGCCTGAAGTTCCGGGTCCAGCCCTCCGACGTGCTGGTCGCGCAGATGGAGGCGTTGCAGGCCAACCCGCAGAAGATGGCCTTCTCCGAGGTCTACGGCGCCCTGCAGACCGGTGTCGTCGACGGCCAGGAGAACACCTGGTCCAACATCTACGGCCAGAAGTTCTTCGAGGTGCAGGACGGCATCACCGAGTCCAACCACGGCATCATCGACTATCTGGTGGTCACCTCCACCACGTGGTGGAAAGAGCTGCCGGCCGACGTCCGCGACCAGTTCAAGACCATCCTCGATGAGGTCACGGCGACCCGCAACGCCGCCTCGACCAAGGTGAACGAGGAAGCCAAGCAGGCGGTGATCGCCGCCGGCGGCACGGTGCGCAGCTTGACCAGCGAACAGCGCGCGCAGTGGGTGGCGGCGATGAAGCCGGTCTGGGCCAAGTTCGAGAAGGACATCGGTGCCGAGCTGATCGCTGCCGCGCAGGCCGCGAATGCGACCAACTAGTCCTTTGCGGTAGGTCCTTGTCCCGGCCCGGGCTGTCCCGGGCCGGGCTCTTCTCCGCGGGGGAGTTTCTTCTAGCCGGGCATGGGGGGTAGCATGCACGTCGAGCCCAAAACGAAGATCGGGCGCATCGTCAATGAGATCGAGGAAACCCTGATCGCGGTTATCCTCGGCCTCATGACCGTGGTGACCTTTGCGAACGTCATCGCACGCTATGTGTTCAACTCCAACATTCTCTGGGCGTTGGAGACCACCGTTTTCCTCTTCGCCTGGCTGGTCCTGATCGGCGCGTCCTACTGCGTTAAGACCCGCGCTCACCTGGGCGTCGACGTGGTGCTGCACATGGTCTCGCCTGCTGTGCGGCGCATTCTCGCGATCATCTCCGTCGCCGCCTGCCTGGCCTTCAGCATCCTGCTGCTGATCGGCTCCTGGAACTACTGGGCGCCCTTCGCCGCCCTTCCCATGCTGGACGGCACGCTGAACGACCAGGCCTGGTACGAGGTCAACGACATCCCCATGCTGGATTTCCTGCGCTTCATCGAGGCGTCGATGAACGAGGGCGAGGCCTATGAAAAGCTGCCCCGCTTCATTCCCTATGCCGCCCTGCCCATCGGCCTGCTGCTGCTGACCTTCCGCTTCCTGCAAGTCGCCTGGAAGGTGCTGACCGGCGAAACCGACATGATCATCGCCAGTCACGAGGCCGAGGAGATGGTCGAAGAAGCCGCCGCCAAGGCGGACAAGGAGGGCTGATCCATGGCTGTTACCTTCCTCTTCCTGATGGTGATCCTGCTGCTGTTGATCGGCGTGCCGATCGCCATCTCCCTCGGTCTCAGCTCGATCATCTTCCTGCTGGTCTATTCCGATGCCTCCCTGGGCTCGGTGGCGCAGACCCTGTTCAACGCTTTCGCCGGTCACTTCACGCTGCTGGCGATCCCCTTCTTCATCCTCGCTTCGACCTTCATGTCGACCGGCGGCGTCGCCCGGCGGATCATCCGCTTCGCCATCGCCTGTGTCGGCCACTTCCAGGGCGGCCTCGCCATTGCCGGCGTCTTCGCCTGCATGCTCTTCGCCGCGCTCTCCGGCTCTTCGCCGGCCACGGTGGTCGCCATCGGCACCATCGTCATCGCCGGCATGCGCCAGGTGGGCTACAGCAAGGACTTCGCCGCCGGCGTGATCTGTAACGCCGGCACCCTGGGCATTCTGATCCCGCCCTCCATCGTGATGGTGGTCTATGCCTCCGCCGTCGACGTCTCGGTGGGCCGCATGTTCCTGGCCGGCGTGATCCCCGGCCTGGTCGCCGGCCTGATGCTGATGATCGGCATCTACATCACGGCGAAGGTGCGCGGCCTGCCGGCCCAGCCCTGGGCCGGCATCGGTGAGATCCTGGCCTCGGCGCGCGATGCGGCCTGGGGGCTGATGCTCATCGTCATCATCCTGGGCGGCATCTACGGCGGCATCTTCACGCCGACTGAGGCCGCCGCCGTGGCCGCCGTCTACGCCTTCATCATCGCCAACTTCGTCTACAAGGACATGGGGCCGCTGAAGGGCGAGGGCGACCTGCGCCATGGCTTCCTGACGCGCCCGCAAAGCCTGGTCACGGTCCTGGTCCACCGCGACACCAAGCACGCCCTCTTCGAGGCCGGCAAGACCACCATCATGCTGCTCTTCATCATCGCCAACGCGCTGATCCTGAAGCACGTGCTGACGGAAGAGCAGATCCCGCAGTCGATCGCCTCGGCCATGCTCAGCGCCGGCTTCGGCCCGGTCATGTTCCTGGTGATCGTCAACGTGATCCTGCTGATCGGCGGCCAGTTCATGGAGCCCTCGGGCCTCATCGTGATCGTCGCGCCGCTGGTCTTCCCCATCGCCATTTCGCTGGGGATCGACCCGATCCATCTCGGCATCATCATGGTGGTGAACATGGAGATCGGCATGATCACGCCGCCGGTGGGGCTCAATCTCTTCGTCACCTCCGGCGTTGCCGGCATGCCGATG
>NZ_JANQOI010000109.1 GCF_028289705.1 Pelagibius sp. | reverse complement strand
CCAGTCCGCAGCCGGTGGCGGCAACACCTCCACATGCCGTCGCAAGAAGGCCATGGCGCTGTCCGCAATGGGGTCGAGCACGGCCACCACGGCCATGCCTCAGCTCGCCCCGATCTTCTTCAGCAGCGGTTCGAGACCCAGCAGTTCGACCGTGGTCTTGCCCGCGTTCAGGTCCGCGCGCATCGTCTCTTCCTTCGCCTCGCGCGCTTCCGAGGCGGCCAGAACCTCCCCGGCCCGCTCCGCGGCCACGACCACCACGCCGTCGCGGTCGCCGACGACGACATCGCCCGGGTTGACCGTCACGCCGCCGCAGAGGATCGCTTCGTTCACGCGGCCCGGCTGCGCCTTGTTGGTGCCTTTGATGGACAGCCCGCGGCAGAACACGGGAAAGCCCAGCTCGACGATCACATCGGCGTCCCGCACCATGCCGTCGATCACCAGACCGGCGAGCCCGGCCTTCTGGGCGGCCAAGGTCAGGATGTCGCCCCAGGGGCCGGCTTCGGTGAAGCCCTTCGCATCGACCACCAGCACGTCGCCGGGCTGCGCCTTGGTCAGCGCGTAGTGGATCATCAGGTTGTCCGCCGGTCGGGTATCGACCGTCAGCGCCCGGCCGATCAGACGGCGGGCCGGATCGATCGGCTTGATCGCGTTGTCCATCGCCCCGATCTGGCCCTGGGCCTCGTGAATCGTGGCGGTGCCGATCCCGGCGAGCTTGGACAGCACCTCCTTGGAAACCGTCAGCATCTTTCGAACTGCCTCCCTTGCGTTGATCTTCGTTTCTCTCGACGGATCGGCTAACCCCGGTCCGCTAACCCCGGTCGGCTAACCTGGGTCCGCTAACCCGGGTCGACCGCGCTTCCCTCACCTGCCGCGCGCGCACCGGACAGGCCGATCGCCTTGAGGGTTTTCAGGGCCTGATCGGGCGAAGGCGTCTCGGTGAGGCGCTCCTGCGCCATTGCCGCCGTGGTCGCGCCGAACAGGCTGCGCACGCAGGGCAGGAGGCGGACCGGCAGGTCGGCGTTCCGCAGCTGCAGTTCCGCCTGCTCGATCTCCGCCAGCCGTCTTTCGGCATGCACCAGGTGCGTGGAGACCAGCATCTCGAGAAACTCCGGGAGCGGTGTCCCGTCGACGTCCGCAAGCACCTGGTAGAGCGCCCGCCGCACGCCGAAGTGCTCGGCCGCGACCAGGCACTCCACGGCCAAGGCTTCCAATCCCTTGGTGAAGACACTGCGCAGCAGCTTGAGGGAAGCCGCGTCCCCAGGCTCGGCCTCCGCCAGCCAATCGAGTCTCAAACCGGCCCGGCCCAGAAGGGCGCGCGCCGCTTGCACCGCGTCTGCCCCTTCCTCGCCGGCGGCCAGCAGCGGCGTCCCTACCCCGCCGATCGAGATGGCGCCCATGATGGCGATGTCGACATAGTGCCGCCCGCGCGCCTGCAAGGCCTGGGCCGCGTCGCGCTTGACCTGCGGCGGTGCGGTGGCGAAGTCGAGCAGGACTTGTCCTGGCGCGTCGCAGGCCGCAACGGCCCCGGCAACATCGCCGGCCGCGGCGCCGTTGACGCAGCTCAGCACCAGATCGCACGCCGCCAGGTCCTCCGACACGCGCGCGACCAGGCTTGCCCCCAGGTCGCGCGCCAGGTCTTCGGCAGCGCGCGATGGCCGGGGATCGCAGAGCAAAAGCGGCGCATCGCCGAGTTGCGACAGAGCCGGCGCGAAACACCGTCCGACCTCGCCAAAGCCGATAATCCCTATGCGCATTTGCCTCCTCCGGTTCATGCAAAAAAAGAACAATATCCGCTTTGCTGTCTAGCCTTTTCTCACGTGCCTCCCACTCTACGGTACAAATTTGTATGAAATTTCCAGTTTTTCCGTAATTTTACTGCTCAACCGAACGCGAAAAAGAAATCTCTTGCGAGTGCGGCGCGATCCGTGATCTGATTTGAGGCACAAAAAAAATACAAACATAGCCGCGCAGCGGCCAAGCCTTTTGGGAGGAAAGATGACAGGATTTCTGCGAAACGCCGCAATGGCTTGCGCCGTCGGCGTCGTCACCCTGACCGGCGCCGGTTACGCGCAGGCGGAGTTCCCGGAACGCCCGATCACGATGATCGTCGCCTACAGCGCCGGCGGCGGGACCGATGTCGCGGCCCGCTCCCTCGCCCCCTTTATCGAGACCTATCTGGGCGGATCGATCACCGTCGTGAACAAGCCGGGCGCCGGGGGCGAGGTCGGCTTCACTGAGATTTCCCAGGCGGAGCCCGACGGCTACACCATCGGCTTCCTGAACACGCCGAACCTGGTGACCATCCCCATCGAGCGGGACACCCGCTACGAGCTGGAGAACTTCTCCCCCATCGCCAACGTCGTCGACGATCCCGGCGGCTTTCATGTCCGGCAGGAGAGCGAATTCCAGACGCTGGAAGCCTTGATCGCCTACGCAAAGGAGAACCCGAACGCCGTCACCTACGGCACCACCGGGATCGGTTCGGACGATCACTTGGCGGCGCTGGCGTTGCAGCGGCAGGCCGGGATCGAGATGACCCACGTGCCCTTCCCCGGAGCCTCCGCCGTGCGCGCGGCCCTGCTGGGCGGTCACATCACGCTCGGCGTCTTCAACATGGGAGAAGCCGTCTCCTACGCCGAGGAAGGCCTGATCCGTCCGCTCGGTCAGATGGCCGAGGAGCGCTGGTCCGAGATGCCCGATGTGCCGACCTTCCGGGAGCAGGGCTACGACATCGTCCAAGGATCCACGCGCGGCATCGGCGCTCCGGCCGGCGTGCCCGAGGAGATTCTGCAGCAGGTCGCCGCGGCCATCGAGAAGGCGATCAACGACCCCGAGTTTCAGAAGGTGGCCGCCGAACAGTCGCTGCCGCTTCGCTTTCTCGCGCCGGATGCCTACAAGGCCATGCTCACGACGGCGCGCGACAGCTATGTCACGCTCTGGGAAGAGAGTCCCTGGGCTGCGCGATAGGGGCCGGGACCCGCATCGGCATCGTCTCCGGAGCAAGGCGCTGCCGATGCCCCCCCTGTGTGACGGGACTGCGAAGGCTGGATCGATGCGGCGTGCAACGCTCGAGATGATTGTCGCGCTCGGCCTGATGTGTCTCTGCATCGCAGGCACCGTCGAAGCCGCGCGTTTCCCACAAGAGTCCGCCTACCTGCCGACGGCCGTTTTCGCCGCGGCCAGCCTGCTCAGCCTGGTCTGGGCGGGACAGTCCTTCGCCACGCGCCTACGACGCGGCGAAGGCTTTCTGATCGTCGAGCCACTGGAGCTGCGACGCCTGGCGCTGATCGCCGCCGGCGCTCTTGCGCTCGCGGTGGCGATTCCGACCCTCGGCTTCTTCACCAGTTTCGCCTTTCTGGTCCCGGGCATCGCCTGGGCGACGGGCTATCGCAGGCCGCGCGGCCTGGCCGTCGGAACGCTGATCTTCATCGGCGTGCTCTACGCCGTCTTCGTGCTGATCCTGAACCGGCCCCTGCCGGTCGAGGTTTGGCAGGCGCTCCTTGCCTGAGACGCCGCCGTGATCGACTATCTGCTTCAGGCCCTCCCCCTCGTCTTCTCGCTCGAGGTCGTGCTGGCGATGGCCATCGGCACGGCCGCCGGAGTCGCCATCGGCGCGCTGCCCGGCCTGTCGACGACCATGGGGATCGCCGTGCTGATCCCCCTCACCTTCACCCTGCAGCCCCTGGTCGCCCTCGGCCTGATGGCCGGGATCTACAACGGCGCGATGTACGGCGGCGCCATCCCGGCGATCCTGCTGCGCATTCCCGGCACCCCGGCCGGCATCGCCACGGTGTTCGACGGCTACCCCATGGCGCAGCAGGGCCAGGGGATCCGGGCCATGCGGATCGCCCTCGCCTCCTCCGCCATCGGCGGCATCGTCAGCGCCCTGGCGCTGATTCTGCTGGCGCCGCCTCTGGCGGCGATCGCACTGCGCTTCGGGCCGGCCGAGGTCTTCTGGCTGGCCGTCTTCGGCCTGACGGCCATCGCCGTGCTGCTCGCGGACAACCCGGTGAAGGGGCTTCTGAGCGCCTGCTTCGGGCTGATCCTCGGCAGCGTCGGCATCGACCAGATGACCGGCAACGAGCGCTTTACCTTCGATCTTCTGCACCTCACCGGCGGCTTGAGCATCCTGGTGCTGCTGACCGGTCTCTATGCCATCCCGCCCGCCTTCGATCTGGCCGCCAAGGCCGTGCTGGTAAAGGCGGAGGACATGCCGCGGGGCGTCGGGCGAGCCGCCGCCGACGAAGGGACGGCCTTCGCCTGGCGCGCCCTGATCCCGACTTGGCTGCGCGCCTCCACCATCGGCGTCTTCATCGGGATCGTGCCGGGGGCCGGCGGCAACATCGCCTC
>NZ_JANQOI010000095.1 GCF_028289705.1 Pelagibius sp. | reverse complement strand
GGCGAGAGGCTATGCTATTTCGCCTGTCTTCGAAACGGAGGCTTTCGTCCGTTTCAGCGTTTCCACAACCGAGCGCCTTTGCGGAAGCCGCACCGCTGCTTTTCAAAGAAGGAGCCCCTCATGGCCGAGACCCCTGCGGTAAAGCCGCTGCTGACCGCCGCCGAGATCGCCGCGCTGCCGGAACTCCACATCCGCCATCCCTTCAATCCGCAGTCCGACGTCTACCTGAAGCGCCTGGCACCGCTGGCGGGTCTGGCGCGCCTCTCCCTGACGCTGGCGCGGGTTCCGCCGGGCAAGGAGAGCTTCGTCTACCACAGCCACGAGCGCGACGAGGAGTTCCTCTACATCCTCTCCGGGCGCGGCCGGGCGGAGATCGGCGAGGAGGTCTTTGAGGTGGGCCCCGGCGACTTCATGGGCTTTCCCGCTCCCGGCGGGCCGCCGCACAACCTCAGCAACCCCTACGGCGAGGACCTTGTCTACCTCATGGCCGGGGAGCACAGCGGCCTGGACATCGGCCACTTCCCGCGCCTGGGCAAGCACATCGTCTACGGACCCGGTGGCATCCGGTCCTACGACGATGAGAGCGCACCCGAGCTCAGCTTCGCGGACTTTCTGGCCGGGGATCAAGATGGAGGCGACAAGCCGTGAGCCCCACCGAGGTTCGCAGAGTGCGCGAAAGCGAAGCCGAAGCCCTCTTGGCGCTGCGCCGCGAGGCGCTGACTGAGGCGCCGCTGGCCTTCCTCGCTTCGCCGGAGAGCGACGTCGCTGTCTCACTGGAAGCGGTGCGCGCCATGCTGCGGGGGGAGACGGGGGCCGTCGTCCTCGGTGCCTTCGCGCCCGAGCTGGCAGGCATGGCCGGGCTCTACCGGGAACCGCAGGCCAAGGCGGCGCACAAGGTCAACCTCTGGGGCTTCTATGTGCGCCCGGCGGCGCGCGGGCAGGGGCTGGGGAAGCGTTTGCTCGAGGCGGCGCTGGCGCAGGCGCGGACGATGGAGGGCGTCACCTCGGTGCGGCTCAGCGTCAGCGCAGCCGCGCCGGAAGCCAAGGCGCTCTACGCGCGCACCGGCTTCCGCGTCTGGGGCCACGAGCCCGACGCCCTCCGCCACGCGGGAGAGACGGTCGCCGAGGACCATATGGTGCTGGAACTCTAAACCGCGCAGAGGGCTTCGCCGGTTCGGTAGTCCGGATCCTAAGACTCGGATGGCTTGTAGATAAAGTACTGTGGATTGTGCCGTTCGTCAGAGGCCCCGGAGCTGCGCTGCCATCGTATGGAGAGATGAGCCAAGATCATCGAAGCACAAAAACTGAGTTTTCGAAGCTAATGGAGAACGGCGCAGCTTGGCTAGTCCTACGGCGTCTACATCTCGGACAAGTCCACCGATTAGAATGAACCGAATCTCGCGAACCTCGACTTCCTTCAAACCGAGCTCGGCTAGGAGCGCCAGACGGTGATCATCTACGACTAGCTCCCAGTCGCGAATTTGATTGGCGCCGCGCATGATATCCGCGGCGATGGATCCATCTCTGTTGACCAGACGTGTGGTAGGTTTCTCGATCTCGATCAAATAGAGAATGTTCTGAGTCGTCAGGATGCCAAAATCGGCCTTCTTCCTGGTGAGTACGCTGGGTTTGTGAATGATCTTCATGGGCGATAGAAATGACCACAGCAACGGATTGTTCTCTAGGAACTTTTGCACTTCCTCTTCGGCGGGTGAGGACAAGATCAGTTCCTCATACTCGCCAACTAGAGAGTGAATGCGACCAGACTCATAGAGTGGTGTGTAATTCAGAGGCGCCCTCTCATTCGGTGAAGTCTGAGGGTGTCGGAGCAAATCGTGCATGCCTCTCTTCAGATAAGAGAGATCAAGCACACTCTGACCACATTGGCACGCCCATTCATTTGGCGCTTCGGAAACATCAAAGGCGTTGGGCTTGATTCTCTTTGGGACAGGTTCGCTTGGGTTTAGCAGTACATAGACTTGAAGCACGCTGTTGCATGCACGACAGTTGAGGTTGAACTCAACCGCCTTCGGTGCATTTGGACGACTTGCGATGGCGCGGCGCTCCGCATCGCCAATTGGCAACGGTTCGACGAATCCACAAACAACTTCGCCCAAACGATAGCTTTGGTTGGCGATCTCCAAATCCACCATCACTCTGCAAGGTTTCTTGACCAGCAAAGGTGGTGCTGGCATGGGCCAAAACTCATATGCTCCCGGCTCTGTTTCGACCCCTGACAAAAACCCCCAACCGTACGGCTGAGATTCACCCATGAGATGTGGGCCTACCGCAAAACCAGATTGGTTGATTGCCACCTCGCCGGCGCTTTCAACACTTGAGATAACCAGGTTCTGATTAATATACGCTTGGTTAGAAGGATCCGAGTCGTCGGTGAAGGTTATCCGAAAGCTGAGGTTTTCGATCGACCTAAGCATATCCCGATGCAGCGCAATCACGCACTGCAGGCCGCTCAAAGACTGAGGAAAGAATGGCAGAGTGACCACCCTGGACAGTCCCAGAACATTCCACTCGTGTCCCTGCCTAGCAGCTCGCCTGCTGATGCCAAGAAAGATCGGCAGATGCTTTTCTGTAGCGTCAAGTTTTTGTTGGTGGTCTCGATTTGACTTCAAATGAGATCTCGCTGAGAGCTCTGTGTCCGGTGAGTTTCTCTTAAACCGCGCAGAGCGCCTCGCCGGTTCGGTAGTCCAGGGTCTTGAGGTCGCGGATGGTGGCTTGGGGGCCGCAGAGCGCGCAGGCCGGGTCGCGCGGCACCTGCACCTTGCGGAAGGTGGTGGCCAGGGCGTCGAACAGCAAGAGGGAGCCGGCCAGGCTCTCGCCGATCCCCAGCACCTCCTTGATCACCTCGTTGGCCTGCAGGGCGCCGAGGCTGCCGGCCAGCGCGCCCAGCACGCCGACGTCGGCGCAGCTCTCCTTGGGGTCGCCGGGCTGCGGGCCGAAGAGGCAGCGGTAGCAGGGCTTCTCGCCGTCCTCGTGCGCCTTGTAGGTGGAGAGCTGGCCGTCGAAGCGCATGATGGCGGCGGAGACCAGGGTCCTGCCCGCCAGGTAGCAGGCGTCGTTGGCGAGGTAGCGCGTGGGGAAGTTGTCGGAGCCGTCGGCTACCAAGTCGTAGCGTGAGACCAGGTCGAGGGCGTTGTCCGGCGTCAGGCGGGCGCCGTGGGCCTCCACTTTGACCTCCGGATTGATCTCGGCGAGGCGGCGGCGGGCCGACTCCACCTTCGACATGCCGATGTTGGCGGTGTCGTGGAGCACCTGGCGCTGCAGGTTGGAGAGGTCCACCGCGTCGTCGTCGACGATCCCGAGCGTGCCGATGCCCGCGGCGGCCAGATAGAGCAGCAGCGGCGAGCCCAGCCCGCCGGCGCCGATCACCAGCACCCGGGCGTTCAGCAGCCGCGCCTGCCCCTCCTCGCCGATCTCCGGCAGTACCAGGTGGCGCGCGTAGCGGTCGATCTGATCGTCCGAAAAGTCCATGGGAAGGATGTTAGCGCGTTGGGCCAAAAGGACAAAGGGGCGGTGAGCGGGCGGCAGCCACCCGCCAAACTGTCACCCTTGGGCTTGTTCCAAGGGTCCATTGCGCCGGGCGCTGGAGCCTCGCCAGCTTGGTTCCGGTCTGGCAGGCCCGTGGATGCTCGGAACAAGCCCGAGCATGACGATTGTTTTCTTGCGGCGTCCAGATCGGCCACTCCAACCGTCACCCTTGGGCTTGGTCCGAAGGCCCATTCATCAACCGCACAAGCCCTCGTAAAGGTCTTCCCACGTTGGGTTTTCACGCTCAATCTGGTTGATTTTCCACTCTCGAGGCCAGCGCTTCAGCGTCTTCTCGCGTTGGATAGCCGGCTCTGGCTGCGCGTAGATCTCAAAATAGACCAGCCTCTTGACGCCATGGCGTTTGGTGAAGCCGGCAACGAGCCCTTCGCGATGTTCGTGAACGCGTCGCACCAAGTCGTTGGTCATGCCGATGTAGAGCGTACCGTTCTTCTGGCTCGCGAGGATGTAGACGTAGTAGGCCAAGGCCCAAGCCTGTCACCACGATGGATGCTCGGAACAAGTCCGAGCATGACATTCAGTTAAGGGCCGCCAAGCCCCCTACATCCCCTCGAAGAGGTCGGTGGAGAGGTAGCGTTCGGCGAAGGAGGGGAGGATGGCGACGATGAGCTTGTCCTTCATCGCCGGCCGGGCGCCGACCTCCAGGGCGGCGGCCAGGGCGGCGCCGGAGGAGATGCCGACGGGCAGGCCCTCCAGGGCGGCGGCCTCGCGCGCCGTGCGAAAGGCGGTGTCGTTGCCGATGCGCACCACCTCGTCGATCAGTTCGGTCTTGAGGTTGCCGGGGATGAAGCCGGCGCCGATGCCCTGGATCTTGTGGGGGCCGGGCTGGCCGCCGGAGAGCACCGGGCTGTCCTCCGGCTCGACGGCGATAATCTGGAGGTCCGGCTTGCGCGCCTTCAGGGCGGCGCCGACGCCGGTCAGGGTGCCGCCGGTGCCGACCGGGGAAACCACGGCATCGACCCGCCCCGCGGAGTCGCGCCAGATCTCCTCCGCCGTGGTGTGGAAGTGCGCGTCGGGGTTGGCCGGATTGTTGAACTGCTGCGGCATCACCGCGCCGGGATGTTCGGCCAAAATCTCCTCGGCCTTGGCGACGGCGCCGTTCATGCCCTTGGCGCCGTCGGTAAGCACCAGCTCGGCACCCATCAGGCGCAGCATCTTGCGCCGCTCGACGGACATGGTCTCCGGCATGGTGAGGATCAGGCGGTAGCCCTTGGCGGCGCAGACGAAGGCCAGCGCGATGCCGGTGTTGCCGCTGGTGGGCTCGACGATCACACCGTCGGGCTTGAGGCGGCCGTCGGCCTCCAGGGCTTCGACCATGGACAGGCCGATGCGGTCCTTCACCGAGTTCATGGGGTTGAAGAACTCGCACTTGCCCGCCACGTCGGCGACCGCGCCGTGGGCGGCGGCCAGCTTGGCAACGCGGATCAGCGGGGTGGCGCCGACGGTCTCCAGGATCGAGTCATAGACCCGCCCGCGGAACTCGCAGCTGTCGCCGCCGGCGTCCCGGCCCTGCGGCTGCGGCGCTATGGTTTTGGTCCCTTCCATGGGTATTCCTGGTCTGGCGCGGCTGGGTTTCGTGGATCAGATGGTGAAATCGGGAACGTTTTTGGCCTCGCTCATGATGCCGGAGTCGCGCGCGCGGGCACAGAGCTGCTCGATGGTCAGATTGTCGAGCCGCTGCATCATCTCGCGCTGCATGTCGATCCAGATCGGTCGCACCACTTTCACCCCGATCTCCGAGCCGTCCGGCTCGCTGGCGGGGTCGATGGTGCCCTCCAGCTTGCGCACGATGCGGATGATCTCGCCCACGGTGATGCGCCGACGCTCCCGGGCCAGGCGGTAGCCGCCCTTGGGGCCGCGCTGGCCGGCCAGGATGCCGTGGTGGACGAGCTGCTGCAGCACCTGTTCGAGGTAGCGCCGCGGAATGCCCTGGCGGCGCGAGACATCGGTGGAGCGCACCGGGCCGGAGCCGGCGTGATAGGCGATATCCACCACCGCCTCGATGGCGAAGAGCAGTTTCTTGGAGAGCCGCAGCATGGGCGCGCCGCCCTAGGACGCCTGGTTCGCGGCCGGAGCCGCCGCCGCGACGGCTGCCACGTCTGCGCCCGTGCCGGTGGAGCCGAAACCGCCGGCGCCGCGCCGGCTGTCCTCGAGATCCTCCCGCGCGCTCCAGGCGACGCGGGCGTGGCGCGCCACCACCATCTGGGCGATGCGGCTGCCCCGGGTGATGGTGTAGGGCTCCTGGCCCAGGTTGATCAGCACCACCCCCACCTCGCCGCGGTAGTCGGCATCGATGGTGCCCGGCGCGTTCAAGACCGTGAGGCCGTGCTTCAGGGCGAGGCCGGAGCGCGGGCGGACCTGCGCCTCGCTGCCGGCGGGCAGGGCGATGGCGATGCCGGTGGGAATCAGCCGCCGCTCCCCGGGGGCCAGCACCAGGTCTTCGTCGATGGCGGCCAGCAGGTCCATGCCGGCGGAGTCCTCGGTGGCATAGGCCGGCAGCGGCAGGTCCGCGCTGTGGTCCAGGCGTTTGACGGCGACCATCAGGCGGTGGCTGTCGCCGGTTTCAACGTCGCTATGGTTCATTTTGGCACTGTCGGTCAAAGCGGTCATGCAGGTCCCTATTCCCGTCCAAGGGTCGCGGCGATTTCGCGGCACAGGCGGTCGCCCACCTGGGCCTTGGTCATCTGCGGCCAGGGCTCCACGCCCTCGGCGCGCACCAGGTGGATGCGGTTGGTCTCGCCGCCGAAGGTGCCGCTCTCCGGCGCCACGTCGTTGGCCAGGATCCAGTCGCAGCCCTTGCGCGCCAGCTTCGCCTGGGCATGGGCGACGATATTCTCGGTCTCGGCGGCAAAGCCGATGACCAGACTGGGCCGCGTGCTGCCGGCCTGTGACAGTTCGGCCAGGATGTCCGGGTTGGCGGTGAGTTCCAGCGGCGCCGGCGCGCCGTTCTTTTTCATCTTCTGCTGAGCCGCGGCGGCGGGCCGCCAGTCGGCGACCGCGGCGGCACATACGGCGATCTCAACCGGCAGCGCTGCCCGGCAGGCCGCCAGCATCTCGGCGGCGGTCTCCACGTGCAGGGTCTTCAGCCCCGGCGGGTCCGGCAACTGGCTGGGGCCGGAAACCAGGGTCGTCTCGGC
>NZ_JANQOI010000082.1 GCF_028289705.1 Pelagibius sp. | reverse complement strand
CCGCCCTTGGCGTAGGAGGCCGGGGTCATGCCCAGCAGCCGCTCGGCGCGTTCGTAGATCCGGCTGGAGGAGCCGTAGCCGGCGCCGTAGGTGGCCTGGGCGATGGACTCGCCGTCCTTCAATTGCTGGCGAAAGGCCGCGCTGCGCCGGGCATCGCCGTAATCGCGGGGGCTGACCCCCATGACCCGCTTGAACAGCCGCTGCAGGTGCCAGGGGCTGATGTCGAGCGCACCGGCGATCTCCGCCAGGGTCATGCGCTCGCCCTCGCTCTGGTCGATCATGGCGCAGGCCTTGCGCACCAGTGCGACCTGCGACGCTCCGGCGCTTCCCTTTGCCTTCACCGCCTCTTTCGCCCTTTCCATATCCATCTTTCGTGTTCCCGTGCAAAGTACCGTGATGGCGGCTGTTTTAGCCAGACGGCCGGATCGGCTCTATCCGAAGCTTGCGCGCCTGAGAGGAATGAGGACCTATTGGCGCCGCGCGCGGTCCGGCGATGCCGGCTGCGGCCCGGGGCTGCGCCCGTAAACCCGCGCGAATACTGGCCTTGAGCGGTGTCCGGGACCCGCCGAAGGCCCCGGACGGCAGGCGGCCTGCTCAATCGGCTTGCCCAAATTCCTTCATGGGCACACAATCGGCCCGTCATAAAACGGTAACAAATAAGTCAAAAGAGCATCGCGGGGCACCGCTAGGGTCTGCGCCGATCAACGACGGGCCCGAGTCGCATCAACAGGGAGAAGTCCACATGCGCTTGCATCGCAATATCATTACCGTGGCAGCCGCCGCCGCCTTTGCGGGCAGCCTGCCGACAGCCGCTCTCGCGGCCACAGAGATCAACTGGTGGCATGCCATGGGCGGCAAGCTCGGCGAGAAGGTCGCCGAGATCGCCGAAGGCTTCAATGCCTCCCAGAGCGACTACAGACTGGTTGCCGTCTACAAGGGCAACTACACCGAGACCATGACCGCGGCCATCGCCGCCTTCCGCGCCAAGGAACAGCCGCACATCGTGCAGGTCTTCGAAGTCGGCACCGCCTCCATGATGGGCGCCAAGGGCGCCATCAAGCCGGTCTATGAATTGATGGCAGAGGCCGGGGAGCCCTTCGATCCGGCCGCCTACCTTTCCTCGGTGACCGGCTATTACACCGATACCGACGGCAACATGCTCTCCATGCCGTTCAACAGCTCCACGCCGGTGCTCTATTACAACAAGGACGCCTTTGCGAAGGCGGGCCTTGACGCGAATTCGCCGCCCAAGACCTGGCCGGAGGTCGAAGCGGCCGCGCGCAAGCTGCAGGCCGCCGGCTATGCCTGCGGTTTCACCACGGGCTGGCAGTCCTGGGTGCAGCTGGAGAACTTCAGCGCCTGGCACAACGTGCCCTTCGCGACCAAGGCCAACGGCTTCGGCGGGATCGACACCGAGCTGGCCTTCAACAGCCCGCTGCACGTGAAGCACGTCGGCACGCTCGCCGGCTGGCAGAAGGAAAAGATCTTCGACTACGGCGGCCGCCGCTCCGATTCCGCGCCGAAGTTCTATAACCAGGAATGCGGCATGTACATGAACTCCTCGGCGGCCTACGCGGGCGTGAAGGCCAATACCAAGGACTTCGAGTTCGGCGTCGGCTCCCTGCCCTACTGGCCCGATGCCGGCGCACCGCAGAATTCGATCATCGGCGGTGCCACCCTCTGGGTGCTGAGCGGTCACGAGAGTGCGGAGTACAAGGGCGTTGCCAGGTTCTTCTCCTATCTCTCCTCCGCCGAGGTGCAGGCGGACTGGCATCAGTTCACCGGCTATCTGCCCATCACCCACGCCGCCGCCAAGCTGACCAAGGACCAGGGCTTCTACGATGCGAACCCCGGCACCGATGTCGCCATCATGCAGATGACCGGCAACGAGCCGACGGAGAACTCCAAGGGCCTGCGGCTGGGCAACTTCGTGCAGATCCGTGACGTGATCAACGAAGAACTGGAGGCCATCTGGGCCGGCGACAAGTCGGCGCAACAGGGCCTCGACGATGCGGTGAGCCGCGGCAACGCGCTGCTGCGCAGGTTCGAAAAGACCGTCAACTAGTACCGGTATCACCCTCATTGCCGGTGGCGGCCCGCCCAGGGGCCGCCACCGCGTGAGGCTTTCGCGGTTCTCTCATGCAGCACAAGCGGGTCATTTTCCAGGGGCGCGCCCTGCCCTACATGCTGGTCCTTCCCCAGCTCGTCATCACCCTTGTCTTTTTCATCTGGCCGGCCTCCCAGGCGCTCTATCAGTCGGTCCTGCTGCAGGACCCATTCGGCCTGGGGTCGAACTTCGTCTGGTTCGAGAACTTCGAAGACCTCTTTGCCGATCCCGCCTACCTGGCCTCCTTCCAGACCACCATCGTCTTCAGCCTGGGCGTGACCGCTCTTTCGATGGTGGCCGCGCTGGTGCTGGCCGCCATGGCGGACCGCGTGATCCGCGGGGCCACCGGCTACAAGACGCTGCTGATCTGGCCCTATGCGGTGGCCCCGGCGGTGGCCGGCGTCCTCTGGTGGTTCATGTTCAACCCCTCCATCGGCGTGCTCGCCTATGGCCTGCAGGGTCTTGGCTACGACTGGAACCACTACCTGAAGGGCGGCGATGCCATGATCCTGGTGATCATCGCTGCCGCCTGGAAGCAGGTGAGCTACAACTTCCTGTTCTTCCTGGCCGGCATGCAGGCGATCCCCAAGTCGCTGATCGAGGCGGCGGCCATCGACGGCGCCGGCCCGGTCAAGCGTTTCTGGACCATCATCTTCCCGCTGCTGTCGCCGACCACCTTCTTCCTGCTGGTGGTGAACGTGGTCTACGCCTTCTTCGATACCTTCGGCATCATCCATGCGACGACATCAGGGGGGCCGGCCCAGGCGACGACAATCCTGGTCTTCAAGGTCTACAACGACGGTTTCGTCGGCCTCGACCTCGGCGGCTCCGCTGCCCAGTCGGTGATCCTGATGCTCATCGTCATTGCGCTGACCGTGATGCAGTTCCGCTACATCGAGCGCAAGGTCGAGTACTGAGAGGCCGCGGCAGATGATCGAAAACCGTCCCATCTTCACCGCCGTCACCCATGTCGTGCTCTTCCTGGGCGTGCTGGTGGTGGCCTTTCCGATCTGGCTGGCCTTCGTCGCCTCGACCTATCCCGTCGAAGGGCTGGTCTCCGGCGTGCTGCCGCTCTGGCCCGGCGACCAGTTCTGGGAGAACTACGGCAGCGCGCTGACCGGCGGCGTCGAGGCAGCCGGCAGCCCGCCGGTGCTGCTGATGATGGTCAACAGCATGGTCATGGCGCTGGCCATCGCCACCGGCAAGATCGCTATCTCCATCATCTCCGCCTTCGCCATCGTCTATTTCAACTTCCCCTTCCGGGTGACCGCCTTCTGGATCATCTTCATCACCCTGATGCTGCCGGTGGAAGTGCGCATCCTGCCGACCTACGAGGTGGTGGCGAACCTCGGCATGCTGGACAGCTATGCCGGCCTGGCGGTGCCGCTGATCGCCTCGGCGACGGCGACCTTCCTGTTCCGCCAGTTCTTCCTGACGGTGCCCGACGAACTCTTGGAGGCGGCGCGCATCGACGGCGCCGGGGCGCTGCGGTTCTTCTGGGACATTCTGCTGCCGCTGTCGCGCACCAACATCGCGGCGCTCTTCGTCATCCTCTTCATCTTCGGATGGAACCAGTATCTCTGGCCGCTTCTGGTGACCACCGACGAGTCCTATTACACCATCGTCATGGGCATTCAGCGCATGGTCGCGGTGCCGGACTCCGAGCCGCTGTGGCATCTCATCATGGCCACCGCCATCCTGGCGATGATCCCGCCTGTCTTCGTCGTCGTGGCCATGCAGCGGCTCTTCGTGAAGGGCCTGGTGGAAACCGAGAAATAGAGAACGGACTGGCCAATGGCTGAAATCTCCATCCGCGCCGTCAAGAAGAGCTACGGCGACACCAAGGTGATCCACGGCGTCTCCGTCGACATTCGCGACGGCGAGTTCATCGTCATCGTCGGCCCCTCCGGCTGTGGCAAGTCCACCCTGCTGCGCATGATCGCCGGGCTGGAACAGATCACCGAGGGCGATATCGCCATCGGCGACCGCGTGGTCAACAACCTGGAACCCAAGGACCGCGACATCGCCATGGTGTTCCAGAACTACGCCCTCTACCCACACATGACCGTCTACGCCAACATGGCCTACGGTCTGAAGATCGCCGGGCTGCCGAAGGCGGAGATCGACCAGCGCGTCGAGGAGGCGGCCGGAATCCTGGAGCTCAAGGGGCTGCTCGAGCGCAAGCCGCGCCAGCTTTCCGGCGGCCAGCGCCAGCGCGTCGCCATGGGCCGGGCCATCGTGCGCCAGCCGGCGGCTTTCCTGTTCGACGAACCGCTGTCCAACCTGGACGCCAAGCTGCGCGTGCAGATGCGCCTGGAGATCAAGCGCCTGCAGCGGCGCCTCGGCACCACCTCGGTCTACGTCACCCACGACCAGGTAGAGGCCATGACCATGGCCGACCGCCTGATCGTCATGAACGGCGGCCATGCCGAGCAGATCGACACCCCCATGGTCGTCTACGAACGCCCGGCGAGCCTCTTCGTCGCCGGTTTCATCGGCTCCCCGGCAATGAACTTTCTGGACGCGGAGGTCGGTGCCGACGGCACCAGCCTGACGGTGGAACAGGGAACCGCGGTCAAGCTGGGCAATGGCGGCCTGCAGGGCCAGGGCGGCCGCCGGGTCACGCTCGGGGTCCGGCCGGAGCATCTGCACGCCGCCGGCGACGCCGCGGCAACCTTTACCCTGCAGGTTCAGATGGTGGAGACGCTGGGCGCCGACAGCCTGGCCCACGGCGTGCTCGCCGGCCAGGGCGAGAACCTCACCATCCGGGTGCCCGGCACCACCAAGCTGGCCGAGGGCGACCGCCTGCCCCTGGCCGCCGATCCCGGCGCGCTGCACCTCTTCGATCCCGACAGCGGCCGGCGCATCGCGGATATTTGAATTTCCGAGTTAGCTTCCGGCGGTCAGCGCCGGGTCTACCCGTTCGGAAAGCCCGGCGGCCATTTCCTCAGCCGTGGTGACGTGGGTGAAGTGGTGGAGGTAGGTCCCGTCCGGGCCCATCAGATAGATGATCGCCGAGTGGTCCACCAGATAGTCCTCGCCGTCCTCGGTGGGCACCTTCTTGTAGAAGGCGCGATAGGCCTTGGCGACCTGCTTCACCTGTTCGTCGCTGCCCGTCATGGCGACCATGGCCGGGTGGAAGTGGCTGACGTAGTCGGCCAGGGCTTCGACGGTATCGCGTTCGGGGTCGACGGAGACGAAGACCGGCGTCACCGCGGCGGCCTTGGCGGCCTCGCTCTCCGCCAGGATATCCAGGCCCTGGGTCACGGTGGAAAGGGTGGTCGGGCAGATGTCCGGGCAATAGGTGTAGCCGAAGAAGATCAGCATGTAGCGGCCCCGGAAGTCCGCCTCGCTGCGCGCCGTTCCTTGGTGGTCGGTCAGGCTGAAGGGCCCGCCGATGAGGGCCGTCCCGCTGCTGCTGGCGCTGCTGGAGACGATCTGCGTCGGCTTGCCCGGCTGCAGCGCGAACCACAGGCCGAGCCCGCCGGCGACCAACAGCACGCCCAGGCCTGAAATCAGCAGAACTCTCAGCTTCGTCGACATCCCTGCAGGTCTCCCTCGCGCAAACCCGTCACTTCGGCGCCCCCGGAAAGGGGCCCGAAACCCTTAGAGCCCAACCCAAAATGATGGCTTGTCTGTCAAAGGCTTTCTGCCCTCGGGCCTCCCCCATCGTCATTGCCGGACTTGTTCCGGCAATCCATGGAAGTCCGGGTCCCGGTCCTCCCATGGACCCTCGGGACAAGCCCGAGGGTGACGACCTGGGGAGGGGCGACATTGGCAAGCCATTGAAATCAAGCCGTTCATTCCGGATCAGACTCTTAAATAGGCGGTGGCGCCCTATCCCGCAATGCGGCGGCCTGTCGCGCTGTGCAGCCTCACGGCAAGGTCTGGCGCAGCGGGTCGGCATGGGCATTGCTGAACTTGCGTTCGATGACAATGGCCCGGGCCCGGGCGCCGCTGCCGTAGTACTGGGTGTTGAGGGACTCCCGCTCGAAGATCTTGGCGCCTTCCAGGGCGCCGCCGCCGAACAGGCCGACGGACTTGGAAAAGGCGTAGATGTCGGAGGAGAAATCGGTGCTGCGGGAGGCCTCGACCCCGCGGCCCAGCGGGCCCACCGAGATGCTGGCATCGGCGCCCAGCTTGAACTCGCTGGTGAGCATGGCGTCGACCGCCTTGTCGCTCATCAGCACGAAGACCACCTCCTTCACCTCGCCGCCGATCTGCAGGCCCAGGGAGCCGGCGGCCAGGGTATAGAAGGTGGGCGGCGACCAGCTTCCGTCGGTGCCGCGGGCCAGGAAGACGCCGGAGCCGCCCTCGGCGCCGATGATGAAGCCGCCCTTCACCAACTGCGGGACGATGTAGACGCCCTTGGCGTTCTTGATGAAGTTCTCCAGCGCGAAGAAGTCCTTGTCCGCCAGCAGGCGGTCGACGGTCAGGCGGGACTCCGTGACCAGCGCCTCGGAATCGGTTTCCGCCGTGGCGGTGCCATAAAAAGAGACAAAGAGAATGAGGGATGCGGCGGCCGTCCGCAGACCGCGCAGGATCGCAGAACCCGTCATGGATCCACCTTTCTGAAATGTGATGCCCTGAAATTCACGTTCTGAGAAACCAGCACAATGTGACGATAACATGGCGAATCCAGCGGGCTCGTCATGCGGTTTTCTCAGGTGCTCGGCGGGGATGGCCGTTGACCAGCGCCACGCGCCAGCTTTCCCCGTCTGCCTGCGTTTCGGCGAAATGGTCCAGTTGGGTCAGGCTGCAGTTGTCGATGGCAAAGGCGAGGGCTTTTTCCGGCGGAAGGCCGAGCGCCAGGCCCAGGGCGGCGCGAATCGGGCCGCCGTGGCTGACGCAGACGATCTCGCCGCCTGCCAGACGCCGGTTCAGGCGGGCGACTGCTTCGGCGACCCGCGCGCAGACCGCTGCGAAGCTCTCGCCGCCCGGCGGTGTCGCTTCGGCCGGCGCCAGCCAGAAGCGGTGCCAGAGATCGCCGCGCGCGGCGTCCAGCTCGGCGTAGGTCATGCCCTGCCAGGTCCCGAAGTCCTGTTCGATCAACTGCGCCTCGACCTCGAAGGGCTGTGCTTGGGCCCCGTGATGGCGGGCGATGGCGGCGGCGGTCTTATGGGTGCGATCCAGCGGGCTCACCACCCAGGTGGCGGCGGCCGGAAGCTGTCCGGCGAGCGCCCGGAACAGCGCCGTGTCGCTGCAGTCGCAGGCGACGTCCCGGTTGCCGTAGACGCGGCCGTCCTGCCCGGTGACCGGGGCATGGCGGATCCACCACCAGCGGGTCATGGTCATCGGCTGCGCTCCGCTTTCCTCGCGTGACTCAGATCCGGCCAAGGCAGGTGGCCAGCACCAGCAACACCGCGATCTCGCCGAGCTGCTGGGCGGCCCCTAGGACATCGCCGGTATAGCCGCCGATCTGGCGCCGCGCCAGGACGGTGACGGCGGATTGGATCAACAGACAGGCGAGCAACGCCCAGAGCGCCGCCACCCAGTCCAGCAGCAACAGGGCGAGGACGCCGGCCAGCAGGATCGCCGTCAAGGCGTTGCCGCCGCCGGGGCGGCCGACCTGGGCCGCCAGACCCTCCGGCCGGGCCAAGGGCAGCAAGGCCATGATGGCGGCCAATCCGCCGCGCGACAGGCTTTGTGCGGCGATCAGGGCGGCGGCTGCCAGCGACGGCGTCTCGCCCAGCGCGGCGAGGCTGGCGCTGCGCAGGGCGACGGAGAAGATCAGGGCCAGCACCCCATAGCTGCCGATGCGGCTGTCGCGCATGATGGCGAGCTTGGCGGTCCGGTCACGCCCGCCGCCGAAACCGTCGGCCAGGTCGGCCAGTCCGTCCTCGTGCAGCGCACCGGTGACCAGAACTGTCGTGGCGACGGCCAGCAAGGCACAGAGAATCGGCGGCAGGCCGACCCTGTAGGCCGCCAGCAGGACTGCAGCGGCGATGAGGCCGACCAGCGCCCCGACCAGCGGATAGCAGCGGCTCGCCCGGGCGTAGGGCATCGGCTCCGCGGCCTTCGGGGGTGTCGTCGGCGCACCGACCGGCAGCCGGGTCAGCAGCGCCAGGGCGAGCCACAGGTCGCACAGCCAGGCGCGCGGCGAGACAAACGCTGAGACTTCGCGGGACGGCAAGGGCATCGGGGTGTTCTGTCGCGATTTCGATGGTTCTTCGGCGCCGGTTATATGACAGTTCGCCGCAGTGGGCTAACCCTGCCATTGTGTTACGGGCCATCGATTTGCGCGTGAAACCATGGGTACGGCCGGACTGGCCGGGATTGAGTGGTTGGAGGATCTTGAGATGAAAGCTGCGGAGGCCATCGTCCGCTTCGACGAAATCCGTGAACTGATGCGCGCCTTGCCGGCCCGGGACGAGGAGGCGGCAGCGGCGGCGCGGGCCCGGCAGGCGCAGCTTACCAAGCCCGCCGGCTCCCTCGGCCAACTCGAGGATCTGGCGGTTTGGCTCGCGGCCTGGCAGGGCCGCCACCCGCCCTCGGCCGAGCGGCCCTACGCCGCGGTCTTCGCCGGCAATCACGGCATCGCCCGCAAAGGCGTTTCCGCCTATCCGGCCGAGGTGACGGTGCAGATGGTGCAGAACTTCATCGACGGCGGGGCGGCGGTCAACCAGCTCTGCAGCCTCGCCAACGCCGATCTGCGGGTCTACGAGATGGCCCTCGACGAGCCCACCGGCGACATGTCCGAAGAAGCGGCCATGAGCGAGGAGGACTGCGCCAAGGCCATGGCCTACGGCATGATGGCTGTGGAGAGCGGCATCGACGTGCTGGCCCTGGGTGAGATGGGTATCGGCAACACCACGGCGGCGGCGGCGCTCTGCTGCGGGCTCTACGGCGGCCCGGCGGCCGACTGGGTCGGCCCGGGCACTGGCATCGATGCCGAGCGTATGGCGGCAAAGGCCGGGTTGGTCGATCAGGCGGTGGCCCTGCACCGCGAGGCGCTGAACGATCCCCTGGAGGTTCTGCGCCGCCTCGGCGGGCGCGAACTGGCGGCCATCGGCGGAGCGATCATCGCGGCGCGCATGGCCCGGACGCCGGTCCTGCTGGACGGCTATGCCTGCACCGCGGCCGCCGCGGTCCTGCAGGCGCTGGAACCCGGGGCCATCGATCACTGTCTGGTCTCTCACGTCTCCGCCGAGCCCGGCCACAGGCGCCTGCTGGGCCATATCGGCAAGGAGGCGCTGGTCGATCTGGGCATGCGTCTCGGCGAGGCATCCGGCGCCATGGTGGCGGTCTTGCTGCTGAAGGCGGCGGTGGCCTGCCACAACGGCATGGCCACCTTCGACGAGGCCGGCGTTTCCGGGCGCAGCGACGAGCCAGGATGAACTGACAGCCCGGAACCGTTCGACGCAAGCCGAAAGCGCCCTGAATCCCGCGAGCCGCTCCGGCCTTGCCTTTCCCGGCGATATGGCCAGATTGGGGGCCATGAGCGAGACCGTCCCCCTGTCTCCGGAGGCGGCGCCGGCGCCCAAGGGGCGGTTGCGCCTGCGTACCCTGGTGGTGATCCGCTGGATCGCTCTGGCGGGCCAGGCCATCACCCTTTCGGTGGTTTTCTTCGGCCTCGGCTATCCCATCGTCTTTGTGCCGGCCATGGCGGTGATCGCGGTGGCGGGCGCCCTGAACGTCCTTTTGTCCATCGCCCGGCCCAGCGCGACCTGGGTCAGCGACCGCGAAGCATTGCTGCACCTCTGCTTCGATGTGATTCAGCTTGCCGTGCTGCTGGGCCTCACCGGCGGGCTGCAGAACCCCTTCGCGATCCTGATCCTGGCGCCGGTCGTGGTTTCCGGTTGGGCTCTGTCCCGCCGCAGCACTCTGATCATCTCGGCCCTGGCGCTTGCGCTGGTTTCGCTCCTGGCGTTCTGGCATCTGCCCCTGCCCTGGCCGGGCGGCGGCCTGCTGCTGTCGCCGGTCTATATCTCCGGCGTCTGGACCGCCCTGGTGATCGCCGTGGTCTTCATCGCCTCCTACATCTCTTCGGTGGCGCAGGAGAACAGGCGCATGTCCCAGGCGCTGGAGGCGACGCGGCTGGCGCTGGCCCGCGAGCAGCAGCTCTCTGCCCTGGGCGGCCTGGCGGCGGCGACCGCCCATGAACTCGGCACGCCCTTGGCGACCATCGCCGTAGTGGCGCGGGAACTGCAGCGCGAACTCTCGACGGACTCGCCGCTGCGCGAGGATGTCGAACTGCTGCATGCCGAATCGCTGCGCTGCCGCTCCATTCTCTCCGGCCTGGCCGAGCGCCCGGCCTGGGACGACGGCTCGCC
>NZ_JANQOI010000077.1 GCF_028289705.1 Pelagibius sp. | reverse complement strand
CAGGTTCTGCAGCATCCGCAAGGGCTCTTCGTACGGTCCGGAGCCGCGGATCGCATCACGCAGTTGCAGCGCCGCCAGAAGCAGCAGGGTTTCCTGGCTGCCGGGCGCCGCGTCGCGGCGGGCGATGGTGCCGGCCAGGTCCTGTTCCGTCGCGTCGAGGCGCGCCTGCAACTCGGACTGCGCGGTCAGCAATTCGTCCAGCCGGGCGGCTTCGCCGCTGAGCCGGTCGCTGAGCGCCGCCGTCGGGGCGATGGCCGCGGCCTGGCCGTCCTCGATGGACTGCATGCGGTCTTCGATTTCCTGGATGCGGTCGGAGAGGCCCGCGAGATTGGCGCTGAGGGATTCCAGGGCGGCGCGGGTTTCCGGGTCCTGCCCGGCCCCCTGGGAGACCGCGGCCTCGAGAGTCGCAAGGCGCTCGTTCAGATCGCTCAGGGCGGCGCTGTTGTCAGGGGGAAGCTCGGCCTGCAGCGCTGTCAGCCGTTGGTCCAGCGCCTGCAGGGCCTCGGTTACGGCGGCGTTCTCCTGTGCGCCGCCGGAACCGAAGAGGGGCTGCCAGAGCTCCCGGGTATAGATGGTGCCAACGGCCACCACGACGGCCAGCGCAAAGCCCAAGGCCAAACCATTCACCATGGAGCCGCGCCCGCCGCTGGCCGCCGGCGCGGCGCCGGCGGCAGGCCGCGCCGCCTGACTGGCGCGCGAGGCGGCGCTGCTCTGGGTCGCCGTTGCGGCGCCGGCGCTGGATGTCTTTTCGGGGGTCTTCTCGGCCGGTTTCTCGGCTTGCTTGTCCGCTGAAGTCGAGGGTGCAGGCTTGGATTCCGATGCGCTCGTTGGTTTCTGCACTTCACCCTCGATGACCGGCGGTTGGCCCGAGCCTCCGCCCGGCAAGGCGGCGGCGCGCAACAGCTCCGCATCGAGGGTCAGGCCCTTCTTGCCGGCGGCGGCGCGAATCTGGTCGTGGCGGTTGGCAGGAATCGACTCCCGTTCCTTCCAGCCTTGCACCGTGGAGACCGCCACCCCCAGGTCCTTGGCCATGGGGCGGATGCCGCCGAACAGCTCGATCACCGCCAGGGCCGGAGACGTACTCTGATCCCCAGCCTTGCCTGTGCCGCCGACGCCCGCCTTGCCGCTCTGTCCTTCGGATTCAGCCATGATCCCCGCAGATGCCTTCCCGCCCGGCGCCGTACGCTTCTTCGTTGCGGCGCATAAGTACCCTCATTACTCGCCGCTCTGGGCCAAGGCGTCAAGCCGTACAAGCAGTGCGTCCTGATCCGGCCGGGCCGCGACGGCAATCGACCGCCAGGGAAGCCCGGAGACCTGTTGTGCCACGGCATCGCTCAGGCAAAGCGCAACGGCCCTTCGGCAGGCGCCATCCAGTCCTGCCTCCGCGACCAAGCTAGCAAAGCTCGCGGCGGTTCGGGGGGAGAAAAATGTCGCGACATCGATCAATTCCGAGGTGAGCGCCTGCCTCAGCTCCGGCGACAGCCGGCTTACCGCTTGAGAATCGTAGAGAATCGCCCGCAGGACCCGAAATCCCGCAGCCTCCAGGAGTCCTTTGAGATCCCCGGCGCGTTTGCTGGCCGCGGGATGCAGCAGCGGGCCGTCCTGAGGGCGCAGTGCATCGCGCACGCAGCGGGCCAGGTCTTCCACGTCGCCGGCCGCCGAGGTGACCTTGTCAAACCCGGCGGCACGCGCCGCCGCGGCACTGGCATCGCCGACAGCGTAGACCGGCAGCTTCCGGCGAGTATCGAGTCCGGCGAACGCGCGCAGGCCGTTAGCGCTGGTGATCAGCAGCGCCTGGGCCGCCGCGTGACCCTGCGGCCAGTCGACGGCGCTGCGGGGCACGATGGTCAACAGAGGTTCGACCACCACGCGGTGGCCGCGCTCATTCAGCGCGGCAACCAGGCTCTCGGCGTCTTCGCGGGGCCGGGTGACGAGCACCCGCAACTGCGTCTGTCCCCTTCCTGCGTCGCTAGTGCCCGGTGATGGCATCGAAGAACGCCTCGCCGCCCGCCGCCTTCAGGTCCTCGCCCAGGCTGCGGCCCAGCGTTGCCGGGTCAGTGGCCGGCCCCGACCGCTCGGCCCTGTGAACCACGCTGCCGTCGGGCATGGCGACCAGGGCGCGCAGGCGCAGGGTCTCGCGGTCCTCGGAGAGCTCGGCGAGGCCAGCGATGGGCGTGCGGCAGGAGCCTTCGAGGATCGCCAGCAAGGCACGCTCCGCGGCCACCCTGAGACCGCTGTCGGGACAGCAGATGGCGTCGAGGAGGGCGCGGCAGTCGTCATCGTCGCCGCGGATCTCCAGACCGATGGCGCCTTGCGCCACCGCCGGCAGCATCTCCTCCACCGACAGCGCCGCGGTGATCTTGTCGGCTTCGCCCAGGCGGCGCAGGCCGGCAACGGCGAGGAGGGTCGCATCGACCTGCCCTTCCGCCAGCTTGCGCAGGCGGGTGGCGACATTGCCGCGCAGTGGGGCGACGCGGAGGTCGGGTCGGGCGCAGAGAACCTGCGCCTGGCGCCGCAGGGAAGAGGTCCCGACCAACGCCCCCTCCGGCAACTCGGCGATACTCTTGCCATGCGGCGAGAAAAACGCATCGCGCGGGTCCTCCCGCGCCAGCACGTGTTCCACCACCAGGCCGTCGGGCAGCCAGGTCGGCACGTCTTTCATGGAATGCACCGCCGCGTCGACGCGTCCCTCGATGAGGGCCTCTTCGATCTCCTTGGTGAACAGGCCCTTGCCGCCGATCTCCGCCAGGGCGCGGTCCTGAATGCGGTCGCCGGTGGTCTTGATCACCACGATCTCGACGGCGTCGTCCGCCGCCAGGGCGGGGTGGGCCGCCGCGAGACGCGCGCGCACCTCCCGCGCCTGGGTCAGCGCCAGCGGACTGCCCCGGGTGCCGAGGCGGAACGGAAGTTTCTGCGTCATGGCGGCAAGCTTTAGCCCGCATTTCTCACCACGTCCATGGTCTGCCATAGTCTGGGCGGTGGGCTGGCATCACCGCGGGCGAGGCTCTATGGTCCGCCCATGTCGGAGACCAAGCCGAGCGAGCCCAGCCTGACGGTGCTGGGGATCGAGACCTCCTGCGATGAAACCGCCGCCGCGGTGGTGACCGGCGAGGGCCGCATTCTCGCCAACCTCATCCTCTCCCAGCTCGACGAGCACCGCCCCTACGGCGGGGTGGTGCCGGAGATCGCCGCGCGCAGCCATCTCGATCACATCGACCGCCTGGTCGGCGAGGCCATGGAACAGGCTGGGCTGGCCTTCGCCGATCTGGACGGCGTGGCGGTCACCGCCGGCCCGGGGCTGATCGGCGGGGTCTTCGTCGGCGTGATGACGGCGAAGGCCATCGCCCTTGCCTGGGAGCTGCCGTTCCTCGCGGTCAATCACCTGGAGGGGCACGCCCTGACCGCACGGCTCGGCGCGGCGCTGGATTTTCCCTACCTGCTGCTGCTGGTCTCCGGCGGACACTGTCAACTTCTAGCGGTGGAGGGCGTCGGCCGCTACCGGCACCTCGGCGGCACCATCGACGACGCCGTGGGCGAAGCTTTCGACAAGACCGCCAAGCTTCTGGGGCTCGGCTATCCCGGCGGCCCGGCTGTCGAACGTGCCGCGACCGAGGGTGACCCGGAGGCTTTCGGTCTGCCGCGGCCGATGCTGGGCCGGCCCGGCCTGGACTTCTCCTTCTCCGGGCTCAAGACCGCGGTGCGCCATGCGGCGCAGGGCGCGGGCCTGCTCGACAATCCCGAGGGCGATCCGCAGCGGCGGGCCGATCTGGCCGCCGCCTTCCAGGCCGCCGTCGGCGACGTGCTCGCCGAACGCTGCACCAAGGCGCTGGCACTCTTCGCCGAGCGCTACGCCAAGGCGGGCCCGCTCGTGGTCGCCGGCGGCGTTGCCGCCAACCGCCATCTGCGCGCCCGCCTGGACGCCGTTGCCGCCAGCGCCGGGACGCGGCTGCTGGCGCCGCCGCCGGCGCTCTGCACCGACAACGCCGCCATGATCGCCTGGGCCGGGGTGGAGCGCCTGCGCCTCGGCCTCACCGACCCGCTGGACTTCGCCGCCCGGCCGCGCTGGCCGCTGGAGGATCTGGCGGCCCGCGCCGCGGCCTCCCCAGGCTGAGGCCATGGAGAGGCTGGCCGTCATCGGCGCCGGATCCTGGGGCACCGCCCTGGCGGTGGCCTGTCATCGCGCCGGACGCTCCGTGACCCTCTGGGGTCGCGATCCGGCGCGGATGACGGAGGTCGCCGAGCGGCGGGAAAACGCCCGCTACCTGCCGGGGGTCCCGTTGCCGGAAGACATCCTGATCACTTCGGACAGCGCCGAGCTGGTTCGGGCCGAAGCCTGCCTGCTGGTCATGCCGGCCCAGGCCCTGAGACCCATGGCCGACTCTCTGGCGCCGGTCTTGCCGGAAGACATACCGCTGGTGCTCTGCGCCAAGGGCATCGAACAGGCCAGTGGCTTGCTGATGAGCGAGGTGGCCGCCGCCTGCCTGCCGGGCCGGCCGCTGGCCGCCCTGTCGGGGCCGACCTTCGCCGCCGAGGTGGCGCGCGGCCTGCCGGCCGCCGTCACCCTGGCGAGCCGTGAGGCCGGCCTCGCCGAAGCCCTGGCCCGGGCCATCGGCAGCCGCGCATTCCGGCCCTATGTCTCCGACGACCTGCTGGGCGCCGAGGTGGGCGGTGCCATCAAGAACGTCCTGGCCATCGCCTGCGGCATCGTCGCCGGGCGCCGCCTGGGCGACAATGCGCGCGCCGCCCTTATCACCCGCGGCCTCGCGGAGATGACCCGTCTTTGCATCGCGCTTGGCGGACGGGCGGAGACCATGATGGGGCTGGCCGGCCTCGGCGACCTGACGCTGAGCTGTACCGCCACCCAGTCGCGCAATTACAGTCTCGGTCTGGCGCTGGGCGAGGGACGGAGCCTGGACGAGGCCCTGGCCGCGAGCCGCGGCGTGACCGAAGGCGTCTTCACCGCCCGCGCGGCGGTCGCCATGGCGGAGCGGGCCGGTGTGGAACTGCCGATCTGCCAGGCCGTGGATCAGGTGGTCAACGCCGGCGCCGATCTGGCGGCGGCCATAGACGGCCTGCTGGCGCGGCCTTTAAAGGCCGAGGGCTTTTCGGCATAGTGCGGCAGCCACGCCGCAGGTGGTCTTTGCGATCCAGGGGAACATCATGACCTTCGTACTCTATTGCGTCGACAAGGCCGGCCACGGCCATGTCCGGGCGGAGAACCGCCCGGCCCATCTCGAATACCTCAAGAGCAACCTCGAGCGCCTGCTGATCGCCGGGCCGATGACCAGCGACGACGGCGAGAGCGTCACCGGCAGCGTGATCATTATCGACGCCGATGACCGCGCCGCCGCGGAAGCCTTCGCCGCCGGCGACCCCTATGCCAAGGCCGGCCTCTTCGAGAGCGTGACCATCACCGCCTACAAGAAGGTGCTGCCATGACCGCCTACTGGCTGATGAAGTCGGAACCCGGCACCTGGTCCTGGGAGGATCAGGTGAAAGCCGGCACCGCCGAGTGGGACGGCGTGCGCAACTATCAGGCTTCCAACAACATGAAGGCCATGGAGCTGGGCGACCAGGCCTTCTTCTATCACTCGGTCAACGAGAAGCAGGTCGTCGGCATCGTCGAAGTCGCCAAGCTCTACTATCCCGATCCCAGCGACGCGAGTGGACGCTTCGGCATGGTGGACGTGAAGGCCCTGCGGCCTTTCGTCGAACCGGTGACCCTGGCGCAGATCAAGGCGGAGCCACGGCTGCAGGATCTCGCGCTGGTGCGCCAGTCGCGGCTCTCGGTGCTGCCGGTGAAAAAGCCGGAGTGGGACCTGATCTGCAAGATGGGCAAGACCAAGCCGAAGTAGTGGCGGTTGCCGCCCAGTCAACGCCCGGCGCAGCCCTTGTATCGCGCAGGAATTCCGGAAATAATCCGAACCGTAAAAGAAGACGGCAGTAGGGCTGCAAGGCCGTCCGGATGATTTGACCTAAGCAGGGAGGCCGCCGAGGACATGTCCGAAACCACCGTATTTCCTGTGCCCGCCGAGACCGCGGCAAGCGCCTGGTGCGACGAGGCCGGCTACTTCAAGCTCTACGAACAGTCCATCGCCGACCCTGAAGCCTTCTGGGCGGAGCACGGCAAGCGGATCCATTGGTTCAAGCCCTTTACCCAGGTGAAGGACGTGAACTACGGGCCCGACGACGTCCATATCAAGTGGTTCGAGGACGGCACCACCAACGCCTGCTACAACTGCGTCGACCGCCACCTGCCCGCCCGGCAGAACGACACCGCCATCATCTGGGAAGGCGACGACCCCGGCGAGCACCTGCACATCACCTTTGGCGAACTGCACGAGAACGTCTGCCGCCTGGCCAATGCGATGAAAGCGCGCGGCGTGAAGCAGGGCGACCGCGTCACCATCTACATGCCGATGATCCCCGAGGCCGCCTACGCCATGCTGGCCTGCGCGCGCATCGGTGCCATCCACTCCGTGGTCTTCGGCGGCTTCTCGCCCGACGCCCTGGCGGGGCGCATCCAGGACTGCCGGTCCGACTGCATCATCACCGCCGACGAGGGCCTGCGCGGCGGCCGTAAGGTGCCGCTGAAGAAAAACACCGACGCGGCCCTGGAAAGCTGCTCAGACGTGAAGACCGTCTTCGTGGTCAAGCGCACCGGCGGCGAGATCAACTGGGTCGAAGGGCGCGACGTCTGGTACCACGAGGCCTGCGAAGCCGCATCGACCGACTGCCCCGCCGAGGAACTGGAGGCGGAGACGCCGCTGTTCATCCTCTATACCTCGGGCTCGACAGGTAAGCCGAAAGGCGTGATGCACACCACCGGTGGCTACATGGTCTATGCCTCCATGACCCATCAGTACGTCTTCGACTACCACGACGGCGAGATCTACTGGTGCACGGCGGATGTGGGTTGGGTCACCGGCCACAGCTACATCGTCTACGGGCCCCTGGCCAACGGCGCCACCACGCTGATGTTCGAGGGCGTGCCGAACTATCCGGACTCCTCGCGCTTCTGGCAGGTCTGCGACAAGCACAAGGTGAACATCTTCTACACCGCCCCCACGGCGATCCGCGCGCTGATGCGCGAGGGCGAGGAGCCGGTGAAGAAGACCAAGCGCGAGTCCCTGCGTCTTTTGGGAACGGTCGGCGAGCCCATCAATCCGGAAGCCTGGATGTGGTACTACAACGTGGTGGGCGGCGAGCGCTGCCCCATCGTCGATACCTGGTGGCAGACCGAGACCGGCGGCATCCTCATCACCCCGCTGCCCGGTGCCACGCCGCTGAAGCCGGGCTCGGCCACGCGGCCCTTCTTCGGCGTGCGCCCGGTGATCGTCGACGGCGAAGGCCAGCACCTGGAAGGCGCCACCGAGGGCAATCTCTGCATCGCCGATTCCTGGCCGGGCCAGATGCGCACGGTCTACGGCGATCACGAGCGCTTCGTGCAGACCTACTTCTCCACTTACCCCGGCAAGTACTTCACCGGCGACGGCTGCCGGCGCGAT
>NZ_JANQOI010000051.1 GCF_028289705.1 Pelagibius sp. | reverse complement strand
CCCAACTGCACGGTGCGCCACTCCGCCTACATCGCACCGGGGGTCGTGCTGATGCCGAGCTTCGTGAACCTGGGGGCCTATGTGGACAGCGGCACCATGATCGACACCTGGGCCACGGTCGGCTCCTGTGCGCAGATCGGCAAGAACTGCCACATCTCCGGCGGCGCCGGCATCGGCGGCGTGCTGGAGCCGCTGCAGGCCGGCCCGGTGATCATCGAGGACAACTGCTTCGTCGGCGCCCGTTCCGAGGTGGTGGAGGGCGTCGTGGTGGAGGAGGGCTCGGTGCTCTCCATGGGCGTCTACATCGGCGCCTCCACCAAGATCGTCGACCGCAACAGCGGCGAGGTCTACATGGGCCGGGTGCCGGCCTATTCGGTGGTGGTGCCCGGCAGCCTGCCGGGCAAGCCGCTGCCCGACGGCAGCCCGGGACCCAGCCTCTACTGCGCGGTGATCATCAAGCAGGTGGACGAGCGCACCCGCGCCAAGACCTCCATCAACGACCTGCTGCGCGACTAGGGCGCGGCGATGGCCCCGGCCCCCCTCGACACGCTGGACCTCGCCCGGGGGCTGATCCGCTGTCCCAGCGTGACCCCGGCGGAGGCCGGCAGCCTGAGCCTGCTGGAGGAGGTGCTGAGCGGCCTTGGCTTTGCCTGCCATCGCCTGCCCTTCGCCGAGGAGGACAGCCCGGAGGTCGACAACCTCTTCGCCCGCCTGGGCGAGGCCGGTCCCAACCTCTGCTTCGCCGGCCATACCGATGTGGTGCCGGTGGGCGACCCCGCGGACTGGAGCGTCGATCCCTTCGCCGCGGAGCTTCGCGACGGCTGTCTCTACGGCCGCGGAGCGGTGGACATGAAGGGCTCCATCGCCGCTTTCGTGGCAGCGGTCAGCGCCTTCCTCGCCGAGGGCGGTAAGCCCCGGGGATCGCTGTCGCTGCTCATCACCTGCGACGAGGAGGGGGTGGCGATCAACGGTACCCGCAAGGTGCTGCGCTGGATGCGCGAGCAGGGTGAGCAGCTCGACGCCTGTCTGGTGGGGGAGCCGACCAGCAACGCGCGCCTCGGCGACATGGTGAAGATCGGCCGCCGCGGCAGCCTGAACGCCGAGGTGGTCGTCGCCGGCACCCAGGGCCACACCGCCTATCCCCAGCTTGCCGACAACCCGGTGCATCATCTGACCCGCATGCTGGCGGCGCTGGTCAACGAGCCGCTGGACGAAGGCAACGCCCACTTTCCGCCCTCGAGCCTGCAGATCACCTCCGTCGATGTCGGCAACGCCGCGACCAACGTCATCCCGCCCAAGGCGACGGCGCGCTTCAACGTCCGTTTCAACGACCTGTACAGCAGCGGGTCCCTGGAGACCTGGCTGCGCGAGCGCCTGGACGGCGCCATCGACCGGGCGCGGGGCGCCGGCTACGAGATGGCGATCCGCGTGTCCGGTGAATCCTTCCTCTGCCCGCCCGGCCCCTGGAGCGATTTGGTCTCCGCCGCGGTGGCCGAGGTGACCGGGGCGGCGCCGGAACTGGGCACCACCGGCGGTACCTCCGATGCCCGCTTCATCAAGGACCACTGCGCCGTCGCCGAACTGGGCCTGCTGAACGCCACCGCCCACAAGGTGGACGAGCACGTCAGCCTCGAGGACCTGACCGCCCTCACCCGGATCTATCGCGCGGTCCTCGACCGCCATGCCGCCGGATAGGAGGTCAGGCCTTCGGCGCTCCCGCGAAGGCCTCGTCCGGATAGCCCACTTCGGTGAGATAGAGCCCGCAGGCCGGCGCCGTGGGGCCGGCGGCGGCGCGGTCCCGCACCTCCAAAGCCGCGCGCAGATCTTTCGCGCGCCACTTCCCCTCGCCCACCAGCTTCAGGCTGCCGGCGAAGTTGCGCACCTGGTGATGCAGGAAGGAGCGGGCCTCCGCCCGGATCTCGATCAGCGCGTCCTGGCCGCCGTCGCCGCTCCGCGCCACGCTCAGGCGGTCCAGCGTCTTCACCGGCGACTTGGCCTGGCATTCGCTGGCCCGGAACGAAGTAAAGTCGTGCTCGCCGATCAGCTCTTGCGCCGCCGCGTGCATGGCGTCCGCGTCCAGCGGCTGCGGCACGAACCAGGCGCGGCCGCGCTCCAGCGCCAGGGGCGCGCGGCGGTTGACGATGCGGTAGAGATAGGCCCGGCGGTTCGCCGAAAAGCGCGCGTGGAAGTCACCGGGCACCGGCCGCGCCGCAACCACCGCCACCGGGTCCGGCTTCAGGTGGAAGTTCAGGGCCGCCATCAGGGTCTCGGCGGTGGTCTCCTTGGCCAGATCAAGGTGGGCCGACTGGGCCAGGGCATGGACGCCGGAATCGGTGCGCCCGGCCCCTTCCACCAGCACGGACTCCCCGCAGAAGCGCTCCACCGCCTGTTCCAGCGCCGCCTGCACCGAGGGGCCGTTGTCCTGGCGCTGCCAGCCGACGAAGCCGCCGCCGTCGTACTCGACGAGGATCTGGAATCGGCTCATCGGTCGGGTCCAAGGGGCAGGCGGCTGCCGCTGGGCAGGGCAAAGCCGCGCAGAAAGGCCTCCGCCGTCATTGCCCCGCGGCCGGCGCGCTGGACGCGGAGCAGCCGCAGGGCACCGGCGCCGCAGGCGATGGTCGGCGCCTGGTCCAGCACCCGGCCCGGCTCCCCGCTCTCCGGCAGCGGCTCGGCCTCCAGAACCTTGACGCGTTCGCGCTTGCCGTCCTGGGAGACCTCGAAGAAGGCGCCGGGCCAGGGGGTGAAGGCCCGCACCCGGCGATCCAGCTCCGCCGCCGTTTCGGTCCAGTCCAGCCGGCCCTCCGATTTCTCCAGCTTGGCCGCGTAGGTCACGCCGGCCTCGGGCTGGGCCTGTGCCGTCAGACGGCCGCTGCGCCGGCCCTCCAGCGCCTCGACGATCAGCCGTCCGCCGAGGGCGGCCAGGGCGTCGTGCAGGTCCTGGGCACTGGTCTGCGGGCCGATGGCCAGGCTTTCCTGCAGCAGCACCGGGCCGGTGTCCAGCCCCTCGTCCATCTGCATGATGCTGATGCCGGTGGCGCGGTCGCCGGCGAGGATGGCGCGCTGGATGGGCGCCGCCCCGCGCCAGCGCGGCAGCAGGGAGGCATGGATGTTGAGACAGCCCAGGCGCGGCGCCTGCAGGGTCGCCGCCGGCAGGATCAGGCCGTAGGCCGCCACCACGGCGGCATCCAGCTCTAGCTCCTCAAAGGCGCGCTGGGCCGCTTCGGTCTTCAGGGAAGTCGGCGTGCGGACCGGCCAGCCGCGGGCCTCCGCCAGCGCGTGGACCGGCGAGGGCCGCTCCTGCTGGCCGCGCCCGGCGGGCCGGGGCGGCTGGGTGTAGACGGCGACGATCTCGTGGCCGGCCTCGGCCAGGGCGTCCAACGCCGGGACGGCGAAGTCCGGCGTCCCCATGAAGGCGAGGCGCAGGGGATGCAGGGGATAAGGAGTGTCGCCGGAAGAGCTGGCCATGGCCCGGCCGGGTCACGCGGTGGCGTAGCTTGCCAGCGGCTTGTCCGCCTTCTTGGCCTTCAGGAGCTTGCGCAGGATCATGTTGCGCTTCAGGGCGGTGAGGTGGTCGACGAAGAGGATGCCCTCCAGGTGATCCATCTCGTGCTGGATGCAAGTCGCCAGCAGGCCATCGGCCTCCAGCTCGCGGATCTCGTTCTCGCGGTCCAGATAGCGCACCTTGATGGCGGCGGGGCGGACCACGTCGCCGTAGTGCTCCGGCAAGGAGAGGCAGCCCTCCTCGTAGCGGGCGTCCTCGTTGGAGACCCAGGTGAGCTCCGGATTGGCCATGAAGAGGGGGGCCTCGGGCTCCTCGTCGCCGGAGACGTCGACCACGATCACGCGCTTCAGCACCCCCACCTGGGGCGCCGCCAGGCCGATGCCCGGTGCGTTGTACATGGTCTCCAGCATGTCCTCCATCAGCCGGCGGATCTCGCCATCCACCGCCGCGACGGGCTGGCAGACCTTCTTCAGGCGCGGATCGGGAGCGGTGATGATCGGGAGCAGGGCCATGTTTCGGCGGTCGCGGAGGTTTCCAAATTGCCGCGCGAAGGGACAAGCTGTCCGCGCGCGAGCGTGAAAGCTCTACCTATTGCCTGCACCGGTCAGCGTCAAGACGCCTGGGCCGCTGGCGACGACGGAGGCGAGGCGAATCGGAGTGCTGTGCTAGGCTCCGATTCGCGTTCTGTTCTTTCCCGGAGTCGCACCATGGATTCCCTGATGATTCTCGTCCTCGCCGGCGGACTCGGCCTGCTGGCCGTTCTTGGCTTGTTCCTGATGGTCAGCCGGCGGCCTCGGGATGACGGCGCGCGCGACGAGGCATTCGCCGCGCTGGCCGGGCGGCTCACCCAGATGGCGGACTCCCAGGCCGCCGTCCAGGCCCAGATCGCCGAGCAACTGCAGAGCCAGGAGCGGCTCATGGCCAAGGCCCTGGACGACCGCCTCGAAGCCTTCTCGCGGCGGGTGGGCGAGCGCCTCACCGAGACCGCCACCAAGAACCAGAGCGCCCTCACCGACCTGCGCGAGCGCCTCGCGGTGATCGACAAGGCCCAGCAGAACCTGACCGAACTGTCGGGCCAGATGGTCGGCCTGCAGGACATCCTGGCCAACAAACAGGCCCGCGGCGCCTTCGGCGAGGTGCAGCTGCGCGACCTGGTGGAGGCGGCGCTGCCGCCCTCGGCCTACGATTTCCAGGCGACCCTCAGCAACGGACGCCGCGCCGACTGTCTGCTGCAGCTTCCCAACCCGCCGGGCCCCATCACCATCGACGCCAAGTTCCCGCTGGAGAGCTATGAGGCGCTCAGGGCCGCTGGCAGCGACGAGGCGATGCTGACGGCAGCACGCCGCGCCTTCGCCCAGGACCTGCGCCGCCACGTTCAGGACATCGCCGCGCGCTACATCATTCCCGGCGAGACGGCGGAATCGGCGCTCTTGTTCCTGCCCAGCGAGGCGGTCTACGCCGAGCTGCACGCCAACTTCCGCGGGGTGGTGGAGGAATCCTACAAGGCCCGAGTCTGGATCGTCTCGCCCACCACCATGATGGCGACCCTCAACACCGTACGCGCGGTCCTGAAGGACGTACGCATGCGCGAGCAGGCCGGCATCATCCAGACCGAGGTGGGCAAGATGATGGTCGACGTGCTGCGCCTGGACAAACGGGTCAACAACCTGGAGAGCCACTTCGAGTTGGCGCGCCGCGACATCCAGGAGATCCGCACCTCCTCCGGCAAGATCCTCAAGCGCGGCGAGAAGATCGGCGAGCTGGAGCTGGAGGACGGGACGACGGCCCTGGAGCCGGCGACCCCGGAGCCGGTTCAGATCACCAAGCACTGACCACTGCGGTCCGATTTAGGGTATCGCGGTCTGGCGCAGAGGATTGCAGTGTAAGGGGTTAGAGCCAAGAAATTGGCTGCGGGACAGGAGAGCGAGCCCGTAGTGGTGAACGGCTTGCCGCTGAGAGGTTGTCACCCCCACCCCAACCCTCCCCCGTCGAAGGGGGAGGGGGAAGTTATTGAAGCGGCTGAGAAAATCTCCTCCCCCCTTGACGGGGGGAGGTTGGGTGGGGGGTGAGCCGCACATTCGATGGCAGCCGGGTTTTCGATACTGACCTAAACCGGACAGCAGTGAGCACCGAGCGGGTTTGGTTCGATATTAATCTAAATCGCGTTAAGTGCTCAAAATCCAGTTAATTAACTTGATTTAGATTTAGCTCGACACGCGGATCCGATAGCTGATCGTGCTTTCGCCCTTGGCCGGCACCCGCAGGCGCCAGACCACGCGGTTGGCGGACTCCTGTTCGTGCGGCTGGCTTTCCTCCAGCATGCTCCAGCCCTGGGGCAGGACGCCGCCGACCAGCACCTCCACCGCCTCGGCCTTGGCGTTTTTGACGACGATGCGCTGGCCGGTCTCGTAGCTGCGGTTCGACAGACGCTCGAAGACCGTGCGCACGGCGCGGGCGGTGACGTCGAAGGCGCGGCCCAGGGTGAGCCGAGCCATCTCCCCCTCAGGGGTGTGGACCAGCCGGTCTTCGCCGAGAAAC
>NZ_JANQOI010000035.1 GCF_028289705.1 Pelagibius sp. | reverse complement strand
CGGCGGCATCGGGCACTGGCTGTTGATATCGGCGCACCGCCTGGCGCCGGCGCCGGTCCTGGCGCCCTTCAACTACACCCAGATCGTGCCCATGGTGCTGCTGGGCTTCCTGGTGTTCGGCGATCTGCCCGACGTCTGGACCATCGTCGGTGCCGCCGTGGTGCTGATGAGCGGCCTCTACCTGCTCTACCGCGAACGCAAGGTGAAGGCGGTGGCGGTCTAGGTTTCTTTTCGACTTTCGTCGAATCGGTAACAGCCCGGTCGGTAACAGCCCGGTCGGTAACAGCCCGGGCGCTCGTCCGGCAGACGGCCCGGAAACGACAACCGGCCATCTCGCAACGTCGATTGGCCTTGAGAGTATTCTCCGGATCGCGGGCCCGACACACGGGACGATCGCGCGCTGCGGGAGCACCGCTTGCCGGTCCACGATCTCGAAAACCTGGCGAACCGCCCCGATTTCCATTCAACGAAGTGGTTTGATTCCTATCAATGCAGGATCAAACTTTGTCCTCTGGATTGGTGCATCAGGCGCGGCCAATCCCAAGGGGGGTTTACGACGTGCGCGTTCTTATTGCCGACGACCATAGGCTGGTTTCCGATACCTTCGCCGAATACCTGAAGGCCCACAATCCCAACGCGTTCGTCCAACAGGCAGAAACCCTCGACGAGGCGCTCGAGTGGATCGGCAGACACGGCCCGATCGACCTTGTGCTTCTGGACATGAAGATGCAGGGCATGAACGGCCTCGATGGCCTTATACGAATTCAGCAGCGCTTCCCGGACCTTCCCGTGGTGATCTTCTCGGGCTTTGGCGATCACGAGGTGGTTTCACGCGCCCTCGAGCTCGGCGCGGCCGGGTTCGTGCCCAAGCAGATGTCGGCCCCCGCCGTCATCAAGGCGCTCGAACTCGTGCTTACCGGAGAGACCTACGTACCCTCCCGGTTTATACCCGGGTCGCTCCCCAAGGGCGGAACATCCGAGGAAGATGCCAGACACCGCCATCCGATAGCGTCTTGGGAAGCGGGAAATCCATTGAACCGGATATCGCCCCGGGAGGCCGAGGTTCTGGCGCTTCTGACCAAGGGCTTCTCGAACAAGGAAATCGCCCGCGATCTGGAGATATCCGAAGCCACGGCGGCCTTCCACGTGCGCAGACTCTGCCAGAAGCTCGACGCATCCAACCGAACGCAGGTCGTAACCAGGGCCCTGAAGTTCGGCTGGCGGGAGCGTTGAGCGCGGTCTCGCACCCCGCCCCCTTTCGTAAATCGACGCCGGATGCGTGCGCCAAGCGCCGGACACCTTGCGCGTGGCTGCACCGGACAATCGAAAGCGGCACCTATCAATTTTACCAGATAGCTAGCAATTATGATCGTTATTTAACGCCATTAGAGTATTCACTGATAATTATATTAACTACTATAATTACGTGCAAATAATTTAGGGTTAAACAACCATTTTTATCTAAACCACAAACAGATCTTCTGAAAAATACTTCGGAAATCAAATCGTCCCTCGGGCCTACTGAGACGATCGGAACAGCGCCCGCCGCTAACACAGAATCCTGGAGCCAAATCAATGGTCAAGTTCCTGGCAAAATCCAAGAAGGCCAACAAGCCATCAACCGGCGAAGCCGCCATCGACTGCGAAGCCTTACGGCAGATGGTCGAGAACATGCCCATTAACGTAATGGTCTGCGATCTGGCGAACTTTCAGATCATTTACGCCAACAAGGCAACGCTCCAGGCGCTCAAGCAGCTAGAGCACGTGCTCGACATCAAGGCCGACCAACTGGTCGGCACCTGCATCGACGTGTTTCACAAGAATGCGGCCCACCAGCGCAGCCTGCTCTCCAATCCGAAGAACCTGCCGCACCAGGCCAACATCGAGATCGGCGGCGAAATCCTCGACCTGCTGGTCACCGCCGTCTACGACAGCGACGGCACCTACATTTTCCCCATGGTGACCTGGAGCGTCATCACGGAGAAGGTCAAGGCCGACGCCGAAGCACACCGTCTGCTGCAAATGGTCGACAACATGCCAATCAACGTCATGATGTGCGATCCGGTGGAGTTCAAGTTGAACTATGTCAATGCGACCAGCCGGAAGACACTCCAGTCTATCGAGCACCTCCTGCCCTGCCAGGTCGACGCCCTGATGGGCCAGTGCATCGATGTCTTCCACAAGAACCCAACGCATCAACGCAGCATCTTGGCCAACCCGAAAAACCTGCCGCACAATGCAAAGATCGAATTGGGCGAGGAAACACTCTCCCTCAACGTCAGCGCCGTGACGGACAAAAGCGGCGAGTATCTCGGCCCGATGGTTTGCTGGAGCGTGATCACCGGCCAGGTGAAACTGGCAAACAACTTCGAGAACAACGTCAAGAGCGTGGTCGAGCTCGCATCTTCGGCCACGACCGAATTGCGGTCCACCGCCGAATCCATGTCCAGCGTGGCCGACGAGTCCAACAGTCAGGCCAACAGTGTCGCAGCAGCCGCCCAGCAGGCTTCGACCAACGTCGAGACCGTGGCTTCCGCGGCCGAGGAGCTGTCCGCCTCGATCAAGGAGATCAGCGACCGGGTCGCCAATTCGGCCGAGATCGCCAGCAAGGCAAGCACCGAGGCCAAACGCACCGACGAGACCATCAAGGGCTTGGCCGAGGCCGTCAACAAGATCGGAAAGGTCGTCGATCTGATCAACGACATCGCCGAGCAGACCAACCTGCTGGCCCTCAACGCCACCATTGAGGCGGCGCGCGCCGGCGATGCGGGCAAGGGCTTTGCCGTGGTTGCCAACGAGGTCAAGAGCCTCGCGACCGAAACCGGCAAGGCGACCGGCGAAATCGCCGCCCAGATCTCCTCGATCCAGTCGGTCAGCAACGACGCGGTCAAGGCGATCCAGGAGATCGACAAGACGATCCAGGACATGAACGAAATCGCCACCAGTGTTTCCGCGGCGATCGAGGAACAAACGGCGGCGACGGCGGAGATTGCCCGCAACGTCCAGCAGGCCTCAGCCGGCACCGGCGAGGTGACCAACAACGTCTCGGGGCTCAGCCAGGCCGCTTCCGAGACAGGTCAGTCGGCAAGCCAGGTGCTCGAATCCGCGGGCGAGTTGGCGAAGCAGATGACGACCTTGAAAGACCAGGTCGACGGTTTTCTCGTTGAGGTGCGCGCGCTCTGAGCCCATGCGCAAGGGGCCAGGCAAGCTTGCCCTGCGCTTGGCCCCTTGGCAAAGGCAGCCCGAACCGAAGTCCAGCGAGGCAGAAATGAAAATCACGATGGGTCCGGGCGCAGCCGCGCCCGGCAAGCCAGCCTGCGGCACGACAAATGTTGTCGCTTTCCCCGTCGGCGAGGACCGCATCAATGCGGCCTCCGGTACTGGCGACAGCGAGCTGGAGCTCGCTTTCGCCATGCAGCGCGAAACGATCCGAACCCTCGAGTGGACTCTGGGGTGCATGAACGCAAACGGCGGCGACGCGCAATACCGCGTTGCCTGCCTTCTCATCGAGGAAACGCTGGCCGATCTCAAGTCGATCACCTCCAGGACGATCGCGGATCCCGCTGAGATCGCAAACCTCCACATGCAGTTGAAGAACTGCGCCGAGGTTCTGCGCCTCTGCCACGAATTGATCTGCGCCGAGCGACCGCCCGGATCATGAGGCTCAGCGGCCGCAAGCGCCTAACCGGAGATTTCCCTGTCCCACAGGACAGCGCCTTCCGGACAGGCCGATGGCCTTGCAGGCTTTGGGGAACGGTTACGGCGACTGTTGCACCGGGAGCACGCTATGCGTTCAGCAGTGCTAAGAGTTGATCCCCCTTTAGTTTAATGACACGGCTTATTTCAACTTCTATTATCACCCTTGTCGACCGACCTGACGCAGCTTTCTGCGACACCCAAAATAGCACCGAGGTTGCAGCCTCAAGGCAATGCCGACTCGTCTCCAGCGGAGAGAACGGACCTCTTTTGATCTCGCGCCTGCGGTTACCGCGATGCAGCGGATGAGGTCGTGGTCATTCGTCGTGGTGGCTGCTGCTGCAGCCGCAGCCCTGTTTGCCGACATTTCGATGCCGCTCGGTGTGGCTGTCGGCATTCCCTATGTCGGCGTCGTGCTGCTCTGTTGGTGGCTCAATAGCGTCCTCTGTCTGATCGCCATCGCCGCCCTTTGTTCGTTGCTGGCGGCGGCGGGCTACTTTTACGGCCCCCCGCCGGCCGAAGATTGGGCCGCCCTGACCAACCGCGGGTTCGCCATCCTGGCGATTTGGCTCACTGCCTCGTTGCTGTTACACGCCAAGACGGAACGGACCGTTCAACCCCGGTCGCAAAGCGCCTTGAAACCGGGTGTCCCTCAGGGGAATCGGGCCGCGGCCGGTGTGAAGCAGGCTCCCGCGTCGGCGGCCGGCGCAAGAGGCGAACCGAGAGACGCGCTGAGCGGCAGCGAAGCACAGCTTCGCGCGGTGTTCGACACGGTGGTGGATGCGCTGATCATCACCGACGCTTACGGCATAGTGCGCGATTGCAATCCGTCATGCTGCCGCATGTTCGGCTACAGAGCAGTCGACCTGATCGGGCAGAACGTGAGCGTTCTCATGGGGCCGCCCTTCTCGCGGGACCATGATGCCTATCTGCGCCGCTACCGCGAGGGCGGTGAGGCCAGGATCATCGGAACTGGCCGCGAAGTCACCGCCCTGCGACAGGACGGCACCCTGTTTCCGGTCGAGCTGTCGGTGGGCGAAGTGTTGTACGGCGAAACCCAGCTCTTCGTCGGGGTGATGCGCGACAACTCGGAACGCAAGGCCACCATCGAGGCATTGCGCCGTCAGGCGCTGATCTTCGAGCAAATGTCCGACGGGATCATTGTCACCGACCTCGAAGGGCGAATCAGCGATTGGAATCCGGCAGCGAAACACATGTTCGGCTACACCAGGCAAGAAGTTCTGCACAACACGCCATCCATTCTCCATCATCCGGCTGAAGCGGAGGAATTGCGGTTGGAGATCGTCGAGGGAGTCAATCGCACCGGCGAATGGCGCGGCGAGATCAACTTCGTCCGCAAGGACGGCAGCCAAGGCGTCTGCGAGACCCATGTGCTGCCGCTGTACGACGTAAGCGGTGAACTGATCGCCAGGATTGGCGTGAACAGAGACTTGACGGAACGAAAGGAGGCCGAAAAGGCTCAGATGGCATTGCAGCAACAGGTTTATCAGGCCCAGAAGATCGATGCGCTCGGCAACCTCGTCGGCGGCATCGCCCACGACTTCAACAACGCTCTCCTTCCGATCATCGGATTGACCGAGCTGACCGCGCCGCTTCTGCCGAAAGAGTCCAAAGAACGCACCAACCTCCACAAGGTTCTTGATGCCGCCTATCACGCCCAGGATCTGGTGCGCCAGCTTCTCACCTTCAGCCGTCAAGACCCCCCCGATCGTCGCCCTGCGGACATCGCGGAGATCGTGCATGACGCGATCAGATTCCTTCGGGCCGGTCTGCCGAGCACCATCGAGATGATCGAGCAACTGGACGATGCCACCGGCTTCGTTTTTGTGGATGCGACGCAGATTCGACAGGTCATCGTGAACCTGGCGACCAACGCCAGCGATGCGATGATCCAGTCGGGCGGCGTCCTCCGGATCGGGATTTCCGCCGTTGAGCTCGATACCGGAAAGCTCGCCAATCTGGAACCCGGACCCTATTTCCGGATCGATGTAACCGACACCGGCCGCGGCATGGATCAGGCCACGATCGAGCGGATCTTCGAGCCGTTCTTCACCACCAAGCCAGCCAACAAAGGCCACGGCCTGGGGCTTACAGTCGCCTATGGCATCGTCAGGGGCCACAACGGGACGATCACCGTTGCCAGCGAAGTGGGCCAAGGCACCCGGTTCTCCGTCTATCTGCCGCGGGCGGCCGACGAGAACCCCGGCGCTGGGAGGTGAACGCGGATGGCAAGGATACTGATCATCGACGACGACAGCCTCTCACGCTACACCCTCGCCCGCATTCTCGAATCCGAAGGCCACGAAGTCATGGAAGCCGAGAACGGCTCTGTGGGAATGGCTGCGGCGCGCGACGAAGCGGTGGATCTCGTGATCTCCGATATCATCATGCCCCAGATGGAAGGGATCGAGACTATTGCAGCCCTGCGAAAGCTCGACCCCGATCTGCCGATTATCGCCATCTCCGGCGGGGGCAGCCTCGCGGAAAAGGTGCCGCTTCAACACGCAAGAGTGCTGGGCGCCACCCATGCCCTGCCCAAGCCCTTCGGCCCGAAACAGATCCTGGTCCTGGTGCGGGATTCCTTGAATTCGACCGGTTAGAGCATTTTCGACCTGCGTCGAATCGGTTCCGGCCCCCTTGCGTTCACGGGCGGTCGGCGGCGAGGCGCAGGCCGGCGGCGACGAAGAGCGCGCCGGTGACCCGCTCGATCCAGCGCCGCGCACGGCCATAGGCGGCAGCAACCCGCGGCCGAGCGAAGATCACCGCCGCCAGGGCATACCAGCCGGCGGCGATGCCCACCACCAAGGCGCAGATGCCCGCCTGGAAGGCCAGAGGGGCGCCGGCGGGGATCGAGACCGCGAAGAGCGAGGCGAAGAAGGCCGCCGCCTTGGGATTGGAGAGGTCCGTGGCCAGGCCGAAGAGAAAGGCGCGGCGCAGGTGGCCCTGGGCGGGCGCACCGCCCGGCACTATCGGCGCTGTCGCACCGCGCTGCAGGAGAAGCTTCAGGCCGACGACGATCAGGTAGGCGGCGCCGACCAGCTTCACCGCGGTGTAGGCCCAGGCGACGGTCTCGAACAGCACCGCCAGGCCGGCGAGGCTGAGACCCGCCCAGATCGCGGTGCCCAGGCCGATGCCCGCCGCCGTGGTCACCCCGGCCCGCGCGCCCCCGCGTGCCGTCGCATGGAGGGTCGCCAGCAGGTTCGGGCCCGGGCTCAGCACCGTGACAGTCCAGACCCCGGCAATGAAGGCAGCGGCATAGAGGTGCTCGATTGAACCGGCGAATACGCTAGAAAAAGAGATGTCAGGCAAGGGCTCGCACTCCATGATGGCAGCCGCAAGAGGATAGACGAACGAACAAGGATTGGGGAGGTCCCGGAAAAGCAACGATGTCCTACGCCAAACTGAAAAGACGCCTCGAAGACGGCGCCGTGGTGATCCTGGACGGCGCCACCGGCACCGAATTGCAGCGCCGCGGCGTCGACATGGACCCGGCTGCCTGGTGCGGCGTGGCGACCCTGGAGAACGACGAGATCCTCAGCGCGATCCACCGCGATTACATCGCCGTCGGCGCCGAGGTGATCACCGCCAATACCTTCGCCTCCTCGCGGCTGATGCTGTCGCCGGCCGGCTACGGCGACCGGGTGGCGGAGATCAACCGGCGCGCGGTGGAAGCGGCCCTGCGCGCCCGCGACAGCGCGCCGGAGGGGCGCGACGTGGTGGTCGCCGGCTCCCTGTCCCACATGGCCCCGATCACCGAAGGCTCTTCCAAGACCGACCTCAGCGCCTTGCCCAGCGACGCCGAGATGTCGGAGGCCTTCCACGAACTGGCCGGCATCCTGAAGGACGCCGGCGCCGAGCTGATCATCCTGGAGATGATGTACCACCCAGTCCGCGCAAGGCTCGCCCTGGAGGCGGCCCAGGCGACCGGCCTGCCGATCTGGTTCGGCCTCAGCGCCCGGCGCGGCGACGACGGCGAGGTCATCAGCTTCTATCATCGCGAAGAGTTGCCGCTCAGCGCCGTGACCGACCTGCTGCCGGGCGCCGGCGTCGATGCCGCCGGCTGCATGCACTCGGGCGCCGATCTCATCGCCGCGGCCCAGGCCGAAACCCGCAAAAGCTTCGGCGGCGCCCTCATGGCATACCCGGACAGCGGCTACTTCGAAATGCCGGACTGGCGCTTCGTCGACGTCATCGACCCCCAGCGCATGGAAGGGTTCTTCCTGGACTGGCTGGAGCAAGGCACCCGGATCGTCGGCGCCTGCTGCGGCCTCACCGTGGAGCACATCAAGGCCGCCGTGCGCGCCCGCGACCGCTTCCTGGGCGGTTAGCAGGCTGTTCAAAGAGTGTCTGTAGGAAGCACGACACCCTTCGAGACGCGGTTCTGCGAACCGCTCCTCAGGGTGAGGTTCAGTGCATTGGACTGATTGACCTCATGCTGAGGAGGTCGCGCAGCGACCGTCTCGAAGCACGAGGTCAATCACCCAACTTGCTTTTTCAGCAGCCTGTTAAAGCGTGACGCCGCCGTCGACGACCATTGCGGTGCCCGTGGTATAGGCGGACTCGTCGCTGGCCAGATAGACCGCCATGGCCGCCACCTCTTCGGCGGTGCCGAGACGGCCGATGGGCTGGCGGGCGATGAAGGCCTTGCGCGCCTCCTCGGGGTTGTCGAAGGCGGCGATGCGGTCCTCCAGGGAGGGGGACTCGATGGTGCCCGGGCAGATGCAGTTGCAGCGCAGCCCCTGCTTGATGAAGTCCGCCGCCACCGACTTGGTGAGGCCGATGACCGCCGCCTTGCTGGCGCCGTAGACGCAGCGCTTGGGCAGGCCGCGTTGGGAGGACGCCACCGAGGCCATGTTGATGATCGAGCCGCCGCCGGCATCCAGCATCGCCGGCAGGAAGGCGGAGATCATGCGGTACATGGACTTCACGTTGAGGTCGAAGGAGAAGTCCCAGTCTTCCTCCGGACAGTCCAGGATGGTGCCGTTGTGCACGAAGCCCGCCACATTGCAGAGCACGTCCAGCGGCGGCAGTTCGGCGGCCAGGCTGTGAATGGCCTGGGTATCGGTGACGTCGAGGCGATGCACCGCAATACCGCTGCTGCCGTTCAGCGCCTCCAGAGCGTCGACATTGATGTCGGCGGCCATGACCTTCGCGCCTTCCGCTGCAAAGGCCAGCGCGATGGCCCGTCCGATACCCTGCGCCGCCGCCGTGACCAGCGCGGTCTTCCCTGCCAGGCGATCCCCCATGGTCGCTTCTCCCCTCTTCCATTGACAGCGCGCCCTGCGGCGCGGACCTGAGCCAATACGATTAGTGCGAATCCCGCGGCAGGGATTTCACCACCTGATGATACTGCACCGCCGGCTCAAGACAGCCGCCGGTGGAGAGCTGTCCGACCATGCCGCGGTAGATCTCCTGCCAGGGCGTCTGGTGCTCCAGGGCCGGCGGTTCATAGGCCTCCCACCTGGCGGCCATCTCGGCCTCGTCGATCAGGATATCGACCCGCCGCTCGTTGAGGTCGACCCGCAGGCGGTCGCCGGTCTGCAGAATGGACAGGCCCGAGCGGGCCGCCGATTCCGGCGAGGCGTTGAGGATCGAGGGGCTGCCGGAGGTACCGCTCTGGCGGCCGTCGCCGATGGTCGGGAGTTCCAGCACCCCGTCCTTGATGAGGGCGTCCGGCGGCTGCATGTTCACCACCTCCGCCGAGCCGGGATAGCCGATGGGTCCCGCCCCGCGGATCACCAGCAGGCAGGTTTCGTCGATGGCCAGCGCCGGGTCGTTGATGCGGTCGTGATAGTCCTCCGGCCCCTCGAAGACGATGGCCCGCCCCTCGAAGGCGTTCTCCTGGCCCGGCGTCGAGAGATAGCGCTGGCGGAACTCCGGGCTGATCACCGAGGTCTTCATGATCGCCGCATCGAAGAGGTTGCCGGAAAGCACCACGAAGCCCGCCTCTTCCATCAGGGGCTTGTCGTAGGGGCGGATGACCTCCGGGTCGCTGGCGACCCGGTCGCTGTGCAGTTCGCCGATGGTCTTGCCGGCCGCCGTCATGGCGTCCCTATTGATCTTGCCGGCGCGGATAAGCTCGCCGATCACCGCCGGCACGCCGCCGGCGCGGTAGTAGTCCTCCGCCAGATATTCCCCGGCGGGCTGCAGGTTCACCAGCAGCGGGATGTCGTGGCCATGGGTCTGCCAGTCCTCGATGTGCAACTCCACGCCCATGTGGCGAGCGATGGCGGTGATGTGGGGCGGGCAGTTGGTGGAGCCGCCGATCGCCGAGTTGACGGCGATGGCGTTCAGAAACGCATCGCGGGTCATGATCTTGGAGGGCGTGAGCTCCTCCCAGACCATCTCCACGATGCGCTTGCCGGTTTCGTAGGCCATGTGGCCGCGCTCGCGGTAAGGCGCGGGAATCGCCGCCGCCCCCGGCAGCATCATGCCCAGGGTCTCGGCCAGGGAATTCATCGAGGAGGCAGTGCCCATGGTGTTGCAATGCCCGGCGCTGGGCGTGGAGGCCGCCACCAGGGAGATGAAGCCGTCGAAGTCGATCTCGCCGGCGGCGAGGCGCTTGCGCGCCTCCCAGACGATGGTGCCGGAGCCCACGCGCCGTCCGTTCCACCAGCCGTTCAGCATCGGCCCGCCGTTCATGGCGATGGCCGGCATGTCCACCGTCGCGGCGGCCATCAGACAGGCCGGCGTGGTCTTGTCGCAACCGGTGGTCAGGATGACCCCGTCCAGAGGATAGCCATGCAGGATCTCCACCAGCCCGAGGTAGGCCAGGTTGCGGTCCAGGGCCGCCGTCGGCCGGCGTCCGGTCTCCTGAATCGGGTGGACCGGAAACTCGAAGGCCACGCCGCCGGCATCGCGAATGCCGTCGCGCATGCGCCGCGCCAGGTCCACGTGGATGCGGTTGCAGGGTGACAGGTCGCTGCCGGTCTGGGCGATACCGATGATCGGCCTGCCGCCGGTCAGCTCTTCCTTGGTGATGCCGAAGTTGAGATAGCGCTCCAGGTAGAGCGCGGTCATGCTCGCGTTATCCCGGTTATCGAACCAGCTCTGGCTGCGCAGGCGCCGGTCCATTTTTGCGATCTTCACGGGGCAGGGTCCTCCTGAATCTTCCTTGGCATAAAGCTAGCAGCCTGCCGCCCGCGCTGCATCGTCTTTGCGGCTCAACCGCCGAACGCAGGCGCTCCGGCGAACCTCTGCGCCGATACGCCGGGACCTCCCGCTATTCCAAATCGCGCGGGCGGATGAAGTGCTTCAAGGTGGCCCCTTCCTGACCCAGCGCCTGCCATGACGGCACCTTGAAGTGGGCCAAGGCCGCCGTCGGAAACTTCTCCGCCATCGACTGCGAGGCCGCCGAGGACTCGCCGGCTGTCAGGTGCAGGGAGAGGTTTTCCATCCCGGGATTGTGACCCACCACCATGATGCTGGCGGTCTGCGCCGGCTGGCGCTGCAGCAGCGCCACTATGCGGCTGGGCGAAGCCAGATAGAGCGTCTTCAGGTAGCGGACCTGCGGCGCTTCCGGCAGTTCCGCCGCCACCAGCGCCAGGGTTTCCCGGGCGCGCCGGGCAGTGGAACAGAGCACCAGGGTCGGGCGCCACGTCTTCCGGGCGATCCAACGGCCCACGAGGGGCGCGGCCCGCTCGCCGCGGGGCGCCAGGGGCCTGTCGAAATCGTCCAACTGAGGGCGGTCCCAACTCGACTTGGCGTGCCGCAGCAGAATCAGGTGTGGCATTTGGTCACCTTCGGTTGACACCGCTCGGATGCAACACACTTAAGAAGCGGCGCCTGGTCTTTGCCTTCGCAGGCATTTCCACTTGCACCGGTGGATGAATTTCCGCAATTGTATAGTTTCATAAAAACGAAACGGAGGCGCTGCAACTATGCTGGGTGTTGCAGCGTTGCCGAAATCAATCAAGGGCTGGCATCCATAACACGGTAAGCCGAGAAAGCAAGAAAGCGCAGGGTTCGCAGAGTCGTTGAGCGCCCCGCAAACAACCCAGTGGTCTTCCCATAGAACCAAGAACCACGGTCTCCGCTTGCGCCAGCCCGGTCATGCAATGGTACACAGGAAGGGCGACACTACCGATGGCGGCCGATCCTTCGATGGGAACCGAAGTCGAACTGAAACTCAGAGCAGATCCGGAAACCCTTGAGCGGCTGTGGCAGGCGCCACAACTCCGCGGGGCCGACGGCGCGGCACCCAAGGTCAAGGAACTGGAGAACGTCTACTACGACACCGCGGACCTGCGTCTGCGCAAGCGCGGCCTGGCGTTCCGCATCCGCCGCGACGGCACCCGCTTCATACAAACTGTCAAAACCGGCGATACCGAGGCTGCCGGGCTGTTCAGCCGGGGCGAATGGGAAGGGCCCGTACCATCCCTCGAGCCGCGGCTCGACGTGATCGGCGATCCGGATATCCGCGCCGCCCTGGGGCTCATCCTGCCCGGGGAGTTGCGGCCGGTCTTCACCACCCGGGTCCATCGCGAGGTGCAGCAGGTCAACGGTACCGATTCCCTGGGGCGGCTGAAGATGATCGAGGCGGCCTTCGACCGGGGCGAGATCGAGGCAGCCGGCGTGGTTCAGCCGCTCTCGGAGATCGAACTGGAGCTGGTCCAGGGCGCGCCGCGGGCGCTCTTCGACCTTGCCCTCTCGCTGCAGGACATCGCGCCGACGCAACTCGAGACCCGCAGCAAGTCGGCGCGCGGCTATGCTCTGGCCACCGGCCGTCGGCCGGCCTGGCATCGCGCCAAACCCCTGGCCCTGAAGCCGCAGATGAGCGTCGACGACGCCCTGACGGCGGTGCTGGAAACCTGCCTGCTTCATTGGACCGCGAACGAAGCGGCCGCCCTCGACGGCAGCGATCCCGAGGGCGTGCACCAGATGCGTGTCGGCCTGCGGCGTTTCCGCTCCGCGATCTCGGTGTTTTCCGAGCTGCTGCCGGAAGAGCATGCCACCTGGCTGAACGGCGAAGCTCGCTGGGCCCTAGGCGCCCTCGGCCCGGCGCGGGACTGGGACGTCTTTCTGGCCGACCTGCTGGCGCCCGTGGAGGCCGAGCGGCCCGACGACAAGGACCTGGGCGTCCTGCGCCAGGCCGCCGAGGAGCGCCGCGCCGCCGCCTACGTGCAGGTCCGCGAGGCTCTGAGCGAGCCGCGCTACACGCGCTTCCTGCTGCAACTCGGCGGCTGGCTGGAAGACCGCGGCTGGCATTGCGCGGCGCTGACGCCGGCCCAGGCGGTCTGGCTGGACCAGCCGCTGCTCACCCTGGCCAACAAGCTGTTGAGCCGGCGCCACGGCAAGACCCTGAAGCGCGGCAAGCACTTCGCGCGGCTTCCGGTGGAGGACCGCCACAAGGTGCGCATCGCCATGAAGAAGCTGCGCTATACCACTGAATTCTTTTCGGATCTCTATCCGGCAAAGGCCGCGCGGCCCTACATCAAGGCGATGCGCGGGCTGCAGGAGAGTCTGGGCCATCTGAACGATGTGGCCGTGGCCGAGACCCTCCTGGCGGAGCTTGCCAAGCCGCAGAAAGGACGGCGGCGCCCGGCCGGCCTCGACCGCTCGGTGGGCAAGGTGATCGGCTGGTACGCCCATGCCGTCACCCAGTTCGAGCCCGAGATGTGCCGGAACTGGAAGGCCTTCGCCAAGACCAAGCCGTTCTGGAACCGCAGCGGCAAGTGATCCGGCGCCTCCTTGGCGGAGAGTCCCTCGGAAAGCTGTCGAGCCGACTCCTGCAGTTGGGGTACACTTCAGCGCATGATCACCGTTCTCGTCGCCAATCCGAAGGGTGGCTGCGGTAAAACCACCATCGCCACGCACCTGGCCTCCGCCTTTGCCGGCGCCGGCCTGCGGACCGCGCTGGCGGATGCCGACAGGCAGCGCAGTTCCCTGCGTTGGCTCCGCCAGCGCCCCGACGAAGCGGCGCCGATCATGGCCCAGGACTGGCGCCAGGGGCCGAAGGACCTGCCGGGACCCGTCGACCGTCTGATCATCGACTCGCCGGCGGCCATGAAGCTGGGCAAGATCGACGAGTTGCTGCGCCAGGCGGATGTGATCGTTGTCCCGGTGCTGCCCTCAGGCTTCGATGTCGGCGTCAGCCGGGCCTTCCTGAAAAAGCTGGACGACCTCAAGCCGATCCGCAAAAGCAAGACCGCCGTCGCCGTAGTGCGCAACCGGGTGCAACTGGGCACGCGTTCGGCCGCGCATCTCGACCGCTTCATGCTGGGGGTCGGCTTCACCGGCGTCGGGCGCCTGCGCCATCGCACCATCTATACCGAGGTTGCCAGCCAGGGCCTCAGCATCTTCGATCTGCCGGCCAAGCAGTACGAAGACCTGCGCGACGACTGGGCGCCGCTGCTGCGCTACATCGAAAACGCCGACCCCAGCATCAGCAACTTCGCCGTCGGCGAGTAATCAAACCGATTGAAACTGCTCAAGAGGTTTGCGACCGCGCCTGCTCGACCGCTTCGCGGAAGCCCGGGACCCTGGCCGCCACCGCCTCGGCGTCGTCGCCGGGCTTGTAGAGGCTGCCGCCGAGGCCGAAGCCGCGGGTGCCCGCCGCCCAGTAGCCGCCGATCTTCTGCGGCGTGATGGAGCCCACGGCAAAGACCGGCAATGCCGGCGGAAAGACCGCACGCATGGCCTTTACGACCGGCGGCGGGTTGGCCTCCGCCGGGAACAGCTTCACCGCATCCGCCCCGGCCTCGATCATGGCGAGCCCTTCGGTCGGCGTGGCGAAGCCGGGGACCGCCACCATGCCCCGCGCCTTGGCGGCGGCGACGACCGCCTGGCCGGCGTTGGGGGTGACGATCAGCCGGCCGCCGACCGCCGCCACGTTATCCACGTCCCCCGGGTTCAGAACGGTTCCGGCGCCGACCAGCGCTTTGTCGCCGCAGGCCTCCGCCAGGGCGGCGATGCTGTCGAAGGGCCGTGGCGAGTTCAGCGGCACTTCGATGATGCCGATCCCCTCCGCCAGCAACGCTTCGCCGATGGCCACCACCTCCTCCGGCTTGACGCCGCGCAGAATCGCCACCAGGGGCATTTCGTCCAACCAGTAAGCGAAATCGTTCACCGCCGAAGTCCCCTTCCTCTATGCCTGATCCTGCAGCCGCCGGGCGAGCTGGAAGAGGCCCTGGGCGACCACGTCGCCGCCGATCACCCGGACGGAGCGGCCCTGTTGCGCCAGCGCGGCCTCATAGAGCCCGACGAGACCCGCCGCCCCGATCAGCACCACCTCCGCTACGCCCTCGTCCGCCACGTCCTCGTCCGCCGAGCGCAGTGCCGCGGCAACCTCCTTGCCGATCAAGAGGCCGGAGAGGTAGGCGCGGGCGCCCTCTTGCGGCATCTCGCCACTCAAAACCCGGCTGCGCACCGAGAACAGCAGGTGCAGCAGGGCCCGGTCCGACGCGCCCTGGCGCACCCCCTCGGCAAACCAGTCGTCCGCCGCAACCCCGTCCGGCGTCATCAGGCGCCCCAGGATCGAATGCGCCTGCAGCAGGTCGTAGACCTCTCCGGTCATGTAGGTGGCAAAGCCGCGGACCGTGCCGGCGCCGACAGTCGCCCACTTGCTGTGGGTGCCGGGCAGGCAGACCAAGGCGCTGTCCCCGGAAAGCTCTCCCAATGCGCCGAAGACCTGGACCTCCTCGCCGCGCATCACATCGGGCGACGCGCTCTCCATCCGGTCGCTCAGCCCGGGGGCGATCCAGACCTCCGCGTCCGAGTCCGATCCCTCGGCCCAGTCGATGCGGGTCAGCCCCTCCGCCAGACCGGTGAGATCGCAGGGGCAGGACCGATAGGGCACCTCCCGCCAGCCCTGGCGGCTGCCGATCATGCCGCTCATCATCACCAGGGCCCGGGGCCTGTCGGCCAGCCAGCCACCGATTTCCTCGTGAAGCGCGGCCGGAAAGCCGCCGGGCTCCACCCGCAGGATTCCCCGCGGCGAGCTCTTCTGCGCCTGGACCTCGCCGGCAGGGCCCAGGGCATAGGCGCGAAATGACGAGGTGCCCCAGTCCACCGCGATGACGGGGCGCGGGGCGGCGTCAGCGCTCAAAGATAATCCTCGATGTAATCCTCGACGATGGCATCCAGGCTGGCGTCCTTGGGCAGGCCGAGGGCCGTCGCCCGGTCATGGGCGGCGTCCTTGGGCCAGCCGGCGCAGATCTCCTCGATGAAGGGGTCGCGCTCGAAGACGATCTCTCCCAGGGGCCGCTCGCCGGCCACGCGCTTCAGGGCCTCGATCATCTCCGCGACCGTGACGGTGAAGCTCGGCAGGCTGACGGCGCGATCATCGCCCAGCGCCGCGCCCTCGGCCTCGTGCAGGGCGATGAAGCCGCCGACGATGGAGCGATAGCCGAGCAGGGGCATGGGCGTCTCCGGCGCCACCGGAATGCTGCAGACCTCACCGTTCAGTGGCTCGCGGAACAGACCGGAGACGAAGCTGGAGGCCGCCTGGTTCGGTTTGCCCGGGCGCACGATCACCGTCGGCAGACGCGCCGAGCGGCCGTCGAAGAAGCCCTTTCTGCTGTAGTCGTTGACCAGCAGCTCGCAGATCGACTTGGTGATGCCGTAGGTGGTCTGCGGGGTCTGCTTCACCGTGTCGCCGACCACGCCCGGCATGGAAGCGCCGCCGAAGACGGCGATGGAACTGGCAAAGACGACGCGCGGCAGGCCGGCCCTGGCCCGGCAGGCCTCGAAGACGTTGAGGCCGCCGTGCAGGTTGACCCGCATGGCCAGGTCGAAGTCGCGTTCGCCGCCGCCGCTGACCACCGATGCAAGATGGAAAACAGAGATGTCATCCCTATCGATCAGCGCGGAGACGGTGGCGGCGTCTGAGATATCACCGGTCTGAAAGACAACCCGCTCGTCGGCCCAATCCGGGCGAACCGCCGGCGCGTTGACGTCGAACAGCAGAAGAGAGTCAATGGCTTCCTGCGCTCCGTTCGGCGCCGTCAGGCTGCCGCGTTGCAGCAACTCGGCGCCCAAACGCAGCCCGATGAAGCCTGCCCCTCCGGTGATGACAACTTTCACAACCACTCCTCCCCGTTCTGCTGCGGCCGCCTCGCGCGGGCGCAGATTGTGGCCTCTGGACCGGGCTTGCGCAATGCGCGAACAAGACGGCGCAGGGGACAGTCGACGGACGAGCCAACTTGGCGCTGGACAGAAGGTTTGCTATTGATCATGCATGTCCCGCCGAGGTGGGGCGACAGTCCGTCGTTGGAAAGCCGCCCGAGCGCGGCGCCCTTTCACCCCAGGCAACCGAGAAGTACGGAGAGCAGAGTGAAGCCGGAGCTTGTTTTGGTCGGCCCGATGATGCCGCATGTCATGGCAGCGCTGGACGAAGATTTCACGGTGCACAGGTTGTGGGAGACCGCCGATCCCGACGCCCTGCTGGCCGATGTCGGCGAGCGGGTGCGCGCCATCGCCACCAGCGGCAACATCGGCGCCACGGCGGCACTCATGGACGCCCTGCCGAAGGCGGAGATCATCAGTTGCTATGGGGTCGGGGTCGATTCCATCGACCTGGCCCATGCCGCAAAACGCGGCGTCATCGTCACCAACACGCCCGAGGTGCTGAACGACGACGTCGCCAATATGGCGATCGCATTGTTGCTGGCGACCTCCCGCCGGATTTGTGTCGGCGACCGCTACGTGCGCGCCGGAAAGTGGCCGCAGCACGGCGAAATGCCGCTGACCCGCGGGATCCGGGGCAAGCGCGTCGGCATCCTGGGCCTCGGACGGATCGGCAAGGACATCGCGGCCAAGGCTTCGGTCTTCGGTGTGGAGATCCTCTATCACGGGCGCAGCCCGCAGGACGATGTGCCCCATCGCTACTATGGCGACCTGGTGGAGATGGCGCGGGACAGCGACTACCTGGTGGCGATCTGTCCCGGCGGCGAGGCGACCCGCAACCTGGTCAATCGCCAGGTGATGGACGCCCTCGGGCCCGAAGGCGTGTTGATCAACGTGGCCCGCGGAACCGTGGTCGACGAAGCGGAACTGGTGCTGGCCCTTCAGGAAGGTCGGCTCGGCGGCGCCGGCCTGGACGTCTTCCTCGAGGAACCGCAGGTCCCCGAACCTCTGCTGTCGATGGATCAGGTGGTGCTGCAGCCCCATGCCGCCAGCGCCACCGTGGAAACCCGCCACGCCATGGGCGATCTCGTGGTCCAGAACCTGCGGGCGCACTTCGCCGGCAAGCCGGCTCTGACAGCGGTGCAATGAAGTCCGGCCGGACAAATCAAAGGGAGAATGAGGTATGAAGCTGTTGCGCTATGGAGCCCCGGGGCAGGAAAAGCCGGGGGCGATGGACCGCAGGGGCGTGATCCGCGATCTCTCTGGTCAGATCGACGACGTGAACGGCCCGGCCCTGGTTCCGGAGAGCCTGGATAAGCTGAGGGCGCTGGATCTGGAGAGCCTGCCGGAGGTGCAGGGGACTCCGCGCCTGGGTCCCTGCGTCGGCAACGCCGGCAAGTTCATCGCCATCGGCCTGAACTACGCCGACCACGCGAAGGAATCCGGGGTCGACGTGCCGAGGGAGCCGGTCATTTTCATGAAGGCGACCTCCTGCATCTGCGGACCCAACGACAACGTGATCATCCCCCGCGGCTCCGAAAAGACCGACTGGGAGGTCGAACTCGGCGTGATCATCGGCCAGCCGGGCCAGCATATCCACGAGGCCGACGCCCTGTCCTATGTGGCCGGCTACACCATCGTCAACGACGTCTCCGAACGGGCCTTCCAGCTCGAGGGCACGGGCCAGTGGGTGAAGGGCAAGAGCTCCGACACCTTTGGGCCGGTCGGCCCCTGGCTGGTGACGACCGATGAGGTGCCGGACCCGCAGAACCTGCCGCTGTGGCTGGAGGTCAACGGCCACCGCTATCAGGACGGCAACACCAAGACCATGGTGTTCACGGTGGCCTTCCTGATCAGCTATGTCAGCCGCTTCATGTCGCTGCAGAGCGGCGACATCATCACCACCGGCACGCCGCCGGGCGTCGGCATGGGGCAGACGCCGCAGACCTATCTGAAGCCGGGCGATGCCATGCAGTTGGGCATCGAAGGCCTGGGCGAACAGCGCCAGCACGTGGTGGCCAGCAGTTAGGGTCGCCAGCAGCTAAAGCACCAGCAGTCAAAGAGCGAAGGGCATCCTCGCCACCGAACAAGGAACGGGAGAACCACCCACGTGACTACTGCAAAGCAAGCGGTCGGCTTCATCGGCGTCGGGCTGATGGGCCACGGCATGGCCAAGAACATCGTCGAAAAGGGCTATCCCCTTTCCGTCATGGGCCACCGCAACAAGAAGCCGGTGAAGGACCTGGTGAAGCGCGGCGCCAAGGAAGCCAAGTCGCCCGCCGAGATGGCGCGCAACAGCGATGTGATCTTCCTCTGCGTGACCTCCTCCTTGCAGGTCGAAGACCTGATCCGCCGGGCCGACGGCATCAAGGCCGGCGCCCATGAGGGGCTGATCATCGTCGACTGCTCCACCGCCGACCCCAACTCGACCCTGGCCCTGGCGGAGGAACTGAAGCCGCTGGGCGTGCGCCTCATCGACGCGCCGCTGGGGCGCTCGCCCAAGGAGGCCGAACTGGGCGTGCTGAACACCTTCGTCGGCGCCGACAAGAAAACCCTGGAGGAGGTGCGCCCGATCCTGGAAACCTGGGCCGAGAACATCATTCACGTCGGCCCGCTAGGCGCCGGCCACAAGATCAAGCTGATCAACAACTTCATTTCCCTCAGCTATGCCGCCACCTTCGCCGAGGCTTTCACCGCCGCGGCCAAGACCGGCGTGCCGCTGGAGAAGCTGCACGAGGTGGTCTCCGCCGGCGGCATGAACAGCATCTTCTTCCAGAACATGTGCAAGTGGATCATCGGCCGCGATCCCAAGGCGCATGAGTTCACCCTGGCCAACTGCCGCAAGGACATCGGCTATTTCAACCAGATGGCCGATGCCGCGCAGCTCACCACGGTGCTCTCCTCGGCGGTGCAGCAGAGCTACACCATGGCGCTGGCCATGGGCCGCGGCGACAAGCACATGCCGATGCTCGCCGACGCCGTCGCCAACTTCAACGGCATCGATCTGGACAAGAAGCCGAAGAAGGCGAAGGCAAAGGCCAGGAAAAAGCCCAAGAAGAAATAGAGATCTAGCCGCCGAACTGGCCGGGGGGCAGACCGGTGGCGCCGGCTGCCACCTCGAAGAGCCCGCCGGCCAGCGGCTGTTCTTCCAGGTCTTCCTGGCTCAGGCCGATAGAGGCCGAGGTGACGAATAGCCGGTCGAGGTTCTCGCCGCCGAAGGCGCAGCTTGTCACCAGCCCCACCGGCATTTCGATCACCCGGTCCAAGGTGCCATCGGGCAGAAAACGGCTGATACGCCAGCCGGCCCAGTGGGCCACCCAGAGCCCGCCCTCGGCATCGCAGGTCATGCCGTCGGGATAGCCGTCGCCTTCGGGGATCTTGGCGAAGACACGCTTGCCCGTCAGCCTGCCGTCGGCGGAGACGTCGAAGGCGTAGATCGTCCCCTCGAAGGTATCGGTGTGATAGAGCACGCGCTCATCGGGGCTGAGCGCCGGCCCGTTGCTCACCACATAGCCCTTGTCGACCCGCTGCCAGTCGAGATCGGGGTCGAGGCGGTAGAGGTTGCCGCTGGCCTCGCGTTCCGCGTCGTCCATGGTGCCGGCCCAGATCCGCCCGGCGGAATCCGCCTTGGCGTCGTTGAAGCGGTTATCGGGATAGTCCGGCTCCGGCTGGCCGATCGCCTCGACCGCCATACTACCCGGCGTCAGGAACACAAAACCGCGGTTCTTGAATCCGGCCACGAAGCCCTCGCCGTTGGCCCGTTCGATGACCCAGCCGACACGTTCCGGCATCACCCAGGAGGTGGTGTCGCCGTCTGAAACGCGGTAGCGATGCAGCGCCGGCGCCTTGATGTCCACCCAGTAGAGGCAGCCCTCGCGCGCGCACCAGACAGGGCCCTCCCCCAGCGTCGCCGCAGCGGGCCACAGGCAATTGACCTCCGGCATTCCGTCCTTCTCCGTCGCGCCCCCAACGTCCGAAGCTGACGGACTGGCGGCCTTTGAATGCGGTTACCCGAGGAGAACTCTGCGCGGGCCGATGCCTTCAGTTCAACTCTTTTGTTGAAACGCGTGCGACTCAAGTCGCAGCGGTACCGTCCGTTTCAAACAGACTCTAGAGATACTTCTGTTTGTAGTAGCGTCCGAAGCGGGCGGTATCGCCGCTTACTTCTTTCAAGAAGTGGTGTACGTCCTCGGCGACGCGGCGTCCGGAGATATAAGCGCCGTGCACGGCCAGCGGCTGGTAGTCGCGGTCGTAGGCCGGTGCCACCGCCTCCCCGGCCCAGAACAGCGGCAGCGTTTGCCGCGGGTCCTTCAGCGCCTCGCGCGCCTCCTTGGCCAGCATGCGCCCGGGGCGCCGGGGCGCGTGGGCGAGATAGGAGTTGCCGCCCTTGGCGAAGCAATCCTTGGACCAGTCCGCACGCAGGTAATTGGGTTGGAAGGGCTGGCCACGCCGCTTCTTGCCGACCAGCACCGACTCCTGGGTCCAGGGGCGGTTGTGCCGCCCGTAGATCTGTCCGATGGCCGTGAACACATGCTTCACCGCCGCCGTATCGTCCATCTCGGCGATCTGGTCGTGGTCCTGGTTCATCAGCAGGCCGGTCAGCACGTGCGGGCCCTTGTGTTCCTTGGGAAAGGAGGAGAAGAACGTTCGGGACTTGCCCTGCGGATTGCTCAGCACCGACATATGCCCGGCGGACTCGCCGCCGTCGTCGACCCAGATCCTCTTCTTAAACTGCAGGGCGAACTTGGTGATCGCCCCCATGCGCACCAGGCCCAAGGCCTCGCGCTTGCGCGCCGTCAGCAGCCGCCCGAAGATCGCATCCCCCTCGCCGTCGTCGGGGTTCAGCATGCCGGCGGAAAAGGTGCAGATGGCCGTGCGGCCAACGAAGGTGGCACCGCCGGTGGTGGTGACCTTGACCGTACCGTCGGACTGGCGCTCGACCCGCGCCACCTTGCGGTTGGTGGACCCGGCCCGGCTTTTCTCAAGCTTGCCGCCGGCCTTGCGGAACTCCTCGGCAATCGCGCGCGGCAGGCTGTCGAAGCCGCAAAGGCTGAAGGGCTTGACGTCGTCGTGCTCCATCCGCAGTTCCTTGCGCTCCATCAATTGGTCCATGATGGCGTCGGTCTTCAGGCCGGCGACGGAGATCTCGTTCAGCGGCCCGGGCGTGTGGGCCGAGAGCGTGTACTTCAGAAGATCGAGGGCGCGGGGCGAGAGGTTGTTTCTCTGATGGTAGCGCTTGATGAAGGTCTCGGCGGTCATGTCCGCCTTGGTCTCGGCATCGAAGTCCTGAATCTCCTTCATCGCCTTGGGAAGGTCCCAGAACTCCGGCTGGATGATCACCTCGGCCAGCATCTTGGTGCGCTTCCAGGGGCTGAAGTACATGCGGTTGCGGGGAATCTTGAGGAAGCCCATGCCGCATTTGTGGAACGGCGAGGTCGTAAAGCCGTGCTTGCGCACCTCCTGCCAGAACTCCCGGTAGCGGTACTGCTCGGCGATGTGGATGTACTCGGCCCCGCCTTCCACCGGCACGGGCGTACCGCTTTTCTTGACGAAGTCGCGCACTGAACGCATGCGTCCGCCGATGCGGTCGGAGCCTTCCAGCAGCAGCACCTTGAAACCCGCCTGCTGAAGGTCACGGGCTGCGGTCACGCCGCTGATCCCGGCACCGAGAACGATACAGTCGTAGACAGGATTTGAAGCGGAACCCGCAGCGGATGCTGGCGTCGGCATCTCATGCCCCCTTTTGGTCAGGGCCGCCGTCATCGCCGCGGCGGTCTCCCCGGTGGATCGGCCTTGCCCGTACGAAAGACCGCCACGCCGTCATCACGGGCCGTCTCTCATCGAACAAAGGTGGCGAACCCCCGAACGCCGCGTCTTCAGCTTACGCAGCTTGAAACCGCAAATCCAGGTGTCCGGAAGCGTCGCCGTGCAGCAGCAATAGCCGAGGAGCGCGATTTGGAAGACTGCAATCCCGGGCTAACCCGAAAGGGTCACGCCAAACCCACAGGCGGCTCGGTCTTGCCCGCCTGTTCCTCCTGCGACAAAGTGCGGTCGGTCGGTGAAAGTCGGCCGGGCGCCGGCCCCCCTTGGATCTGGCCGCCGCTTGAAACTGGGGCACGGGGATCGAAGCCATGCAGGACGGTACTGAGGCTGGCAGGGACGGCCGCCTGACCTTACGCGCCGGCCATGCCGAACTGGAGCTCTCGCCGGCCGGCGGGTGCATCACCGCCTTTCGCTGGCAACGCGACGGCGGCCCGGTCGACTGGATGCGCCCGGCGCCGGCCGGGGCCGACGTTGCGCCGACGGACACAGCCTGCTTTCCGCTGGTTCCCTATTCCAACCGCATCCGCGAGGGGCGGTTTGCGTTCGAAGGCGAGACCTACCAGCTGGCTCTCAACTTCCCGCCCGAGCGCCACGCCATCCACGGCCACGGCTGGCAAGGGCGCTGGCAGATCGCGGAACAGACCGCCGCCACGGCGACCCTGACCTACGACCATCCCAACGCAGGGTCCGGCGATGCCTGGCCTGCCGCCTACCGGGCCGAACAGCGTTTCGAACTCAGCGAAACCGACCTGCTGATCGAGATCGCCGTCACCAACACCAGCGAGCGGGCCATGCCGGTCTCCCTGGGCCTGCACCCCTACTTCCCGCGGACCCCCGCCTGCCGCCTCTCCGCTGCCGTCGGGCAGATGTGGGAAAGCGACGCGGAGGTGATGCCGACAAGGCGCGTCTCCCCACCCGCGGACCAGGACCCTAGCCGTGGCGTCGAACCGGCCAGGACCGCGCTCGACGCCTGCTTCACCGATTTCGCCGGCCGGGCCGTGATCGAATGGCCGGAACGGCGGGCCAGGCTGACCCTGCAGGCGGACGCGGTGCTGAGCTTCCTGGTGGTCTTCACGCCACCCGGGGAGGATTTCTTTTGCGTGGAGCCGGTCTCCGCCATGACCGATGCCGTCAACCTGGCAGCGCAGGGGCGCCGCGATACCGGCCTCAGAACCCTTGCGCCGGGCGAACGCCTGGCGGCGAAAGCGCTCTACACGCCCCATCTGGAGCAGGCCTGATGACAGAACCGCAACGCGACGGTGCGGCGCGCTTTCATGGGATCTATCCCATGCTCTACGCCTTCTTCGACGCGCGCGGCGCGCTGGACCGCGCGGCCATGGCGCGCCAGGTGGAGGCCTGTCTGGCGCAGGGCACCCATGGCATCGCTGCCCTCGGGCTTGCCACCGAGGTTTCCAAGCTGAGTGAAGCGGAACGCCGCCAGGTGATGGACTGGGTCTGCAGCGACGTCGCCGGCCGCTGCCCGGTGGCGCTGACGATCTTCGGCAACTCCGTCGCCCAGCAGGTGGAGATGGCGCGAGCGGCCCGCGATGCCGGGGCCGACTGGCTGATCCTGCAGCCGCCGCCGGTCAAGGGCCTGCCGGAGATGGAATACGTCCGCTTCTTCGGGGCCGTCGCCGAGAAGGTCGACCGGCCCATCGCCATCCAGAACGCGCCGGACTATATCGGAATCGGCCTTTCGGCGGCGGGCCTCTTCGAGTTGAACCGCCAGCACCCCAACATCTGCCTGCTGAAGGGCGAAGGCCCGGCGCTGACCATCCGGCGCATGATCGAAGAGACCGAGGGCCGGCTGACGGTCTTCAACGGGCGTGGCGGGCTGGAGCTGCCGGACAATCTGCGCGCCGGCTGTGCCGGGATGATCCCGGCGCCGGACTGCTTCGACCGTCAGATCCGCATCTTCGAGCTGATGCGCAGCGGCGACCCTGAAGACGAAGCGGCCGCGGAGGCGCTCTATCGGGAGATCCTGCCGGCCATCACCTTTGTCATGCAGTCCATCGAGACGCTGCTGTGCTACGGCAAGCGCATTGCCGCCCTGCGTCTGGGCATTGCCGTCCACGACCGCGCCCCGGCCCTGCAGCCGAGCGACTTCGGCCTGGCCTGCGCGCGGCGCTATGCCGAGGCGCTGGGCCGGCTGGCGCCGGGATGACCGACGGCGAAAGGCCTGCCGCGAAGGAAGACGCACCGCCAGCCGCACCGGTCCTGGGCCCGTTGCTGCTGGTCCTGATGGGCTGCGAACTGCTGTCGCTCTTCGTGCCCGGCAGCTTTGCCGAAACGGCCAGCAAGCTCCTGGTCCTGGCCATGCCGCTGGTCGGCTTCGCCCGCCTGCGGCTGCGCGAAGCCTATCTTCTCGGCCTGTCGCTGCTGCTCTTGCTCCTGGCGTGGTACCGCCTGCCGGAGCCCGGCGAGACCCTGCTGCTCGGCCTCGAGCGAGCCGCCTTTCTGTCGTCGTTCATTCTGCTCATGGGCCTCTTGCGCGAAGGCGGCATCACTTCGCCTGCGGTGCGCGACTGCGGCGCCTACATTACCCGGCAGCCACCGCAGCGGCGCTTTCTCGCCGTCTTCCTCGGCAGCCATTTCTTCTCGGCACTGATCAACCTGGGCGCACTCTCCCTGCTCGCCCCCATCATCCAGCGCGGCGTGCGTGGCGAACGGCCCGCCGGTGCGCCGCTGGACGACATCGATCTGGTCCGCGAACGGCGCCAACTGACGGCCCTGCTGCGCGGCTTTGCCTGGTTCCTGATCTGGGCGCCAACCGCCGTCACCCAGGCTGTCCTGCCGACCTTGATCCCGGGCATCGAGGCCGGGCGCCTGATCGTCATCGGCCTGATCGTCGCGCTGATCATGCTGTTGGTGAGCTGGGTCGAAGACATGGTGCACTGGTGGCCGCTGCGCCGGCGCTTGCGCAGGGCCGGCCGCCTTCCGGAACGCCGGGAAGCGGTTCTGCCCCGTTCGGCCTTCGGGCGTCTGGGCTGGGTCTCGGCCCTGCTCTGTGGCCTCTCCCTCGGCTTCGCGGCCTGGGGATCGGTTTCGCTGGTCTCCGGCGTCATGCTGGCCGCGCCTCTGGTGCTGACGGTCTGGGTTTTCGCCCAGCAGCAGCAAAAGCCCCTGTCAGCACGCTTAGGCGCGACATTCAGTCGCCTCGCCGGCGTGACCAGCCGGGGCCTGCCGTCGTTCATCCGCGAGGCGGTCTCGCTGGCGGCGGCCGGCTTTATCGGAACGGTGGCGGCGCGGCTGGTTCCGGCCGAGCAGTTGGCGGCCGCCCTCTCCTTCGCCGAGATGCCGGCCTGGCTGTTTCTGTCCGGGCTCAGCGCCTTCATCTGGCTCGGTGGACAGGTCGCCCTCAGCCCCATCACCACGGCCGTCTTCCTCGGCAGCCTCGTCGCCGAACTGGAGAACTTGCCGGCAGACGTAACTCTGGCAGCCCTGGCGATTGCGGCGGGCACGGCCATCTGCACCACCGGGGCGCCCTTCGCTTCCGGCACGCTGATGCTGTCCCGGGCCAGCGGCTACAGCGGGATCGAACTGGCCTGGAAGTGGAACCTGCCCTACACCCTGGTGACCATGGCCGTGCTGACGCTGATCTACGCCGCCTTGACGGGCATCTGGTAAAACCGGGCAACACTAGGCCTTGCAACGATCCGCGCCCTGCTCCTTTGGTTCTATGGCTCAGTCACGCGGCAGGGGCGCTGACATGAGGCCTCGCTGGATCAGCAAACTGCGGTACACTCAAAGGCTGAGACCAACCGTGAGACAACCTGCCGGTGCCCGCATTCTCGCCTGACCCTTCGCCGGACTCCGCACGCTCCAGGCCCGATCCCGACCGATGATCCCCATCGATATCCTGGCGCCCTTCCAGATGGGCTTTCTCTTCGTGCTGATCGTCGTCGCGCTGGGCCTGCTCGCCACCGAGGCGGTCTCCATCGAGCTGACATCGCTGTCGGTCATCGCCCTGCTGATTCTCTTCTTCCATTTCTTTCCCGCCCTCGGCCCCGACGGCACCGACAATCTGGACCTGCGCCAACTGTTTTCCGGCTTCGCCAACCCGGCGCTCATCGCCGTGCTCGCGCTGCTGGTTCTGGGCGAGGGCCTGACGCGCACCGGCGTTCTGGATCTTGCCGCCAATTCCGTCATTCATTGGACCAAGTCCAACCCCTTCGTCGCCGTCACGCTGCTCCTGCTCGTCGTGATGGTCGCCAGCGCGGTGCTGAACAACATCCCCGTGGTGGTCCTCTTCATTCCCATCATGCAGGCCCTGACCCGGCGCTTCCGCGAGTCGCCCAGCCGCTACATGATGCTGCTGAGCTATGCCTCTGTGCTTGGCGGGATGACCACGCTGATCGGCTCTTCCACCAATCTGCTGGTCTCCCTGGAACTGGACGATCTGGGCGAAGAGCCCTTCGGATTTTTCGATTTCACCGTGCCGGGGCTGGTGCTGGCCGGCTGCGGCCTTGCCTATCTGCTGCTGGTGGCACCGCGCCTGCTGCCGGACCGCCCGACGGATCACGGCGGCGCCGAGGATCAGGGCCGCCACTTCGTCGCCCAGGTCTCGGTCTCTGCCGGCTCGCGGCTGGTGGGGATCCGCCCGGTAGGCGGCATCTTCCCGGAGCTGCGGGACATCACCATCCTGATGATCCAGCGCGGCGAACAGGCCGTCCTGCCGCCCTTCGAGGACGTCGTCCTTCAGGTCAACGATCTGGTGGTGATCGCGGCGACCCGCGCGGCCCTGGCCGACCTCGCCAAGGGCGAGCCGGAGCTGCTGCATCCGGAACTGGTTGCCGATGCCTTCCGCGGCCAGCACTCCGGCGAAGAGCCCGGCGAGGAAGGCAAGCCCCCACCCTGGCTGACCGGCGGACATCAGCTCCAGGCGGAAGTCATGGTGCGCCCGGACTCCGAGATCGTCGGCCGCACCCTCGAGGAGATCGGCTTCCGCTACAAGCATCACTGCATCGTGCTGGGGATCGAACGGCGCAGCCGCATGCTGCGTGAACGCATCACCCGCATCCCCCTGAAAGACGGTGACGTGCTGCTGATCCAAGGGCGCCCCGACGACGTCGACCGGCTGCGCGGGGAACGCAGCGTCGTGCTGATGGAATGGTCGCGCCAGCCCCTCGTGACGCCACAGCACCAGCGCGCCGCGGCGATCATCTTCCTGGGTGTGATCGCGGGCTCGGCCAGCGGTGTCCTGCCCATCGCGCTCGCCGCCTTTTGCGGTGCGACGGCAATGATCGCCACCCGCATTCTCTCCATGGGCGATGCCCTGCGGGTGCTCGACCGTAAGATCGTGCTGACCATCGCCATGGCACTGGCGCTGGGCGCGGCAATGCAGGAAACCGGCGGCGCACACTTCCTGGCGGAAGCCCTGATGACGGCGCTCAGCGGTGCCTCACCGGCCCAGATTCTCTCGGCCTTCTTCCTGCTTCTTGCACTGCTGTCCAACGTGCTCAGCACCAAGGCCACGGCGGTGCTCTTCACACCGATCGCGGTCGACCTGGCCTATGTCCTGAACCTGCCCATCGAACCCTTCGCGGTGGCGGTGATCTTCGCCTCCAACTGCTCCTTCGCCTCGCCCATCGGTTACCAGACCAACCTTGTGGTCATGACCCCTGGCAACTATCGCTTCATGGATTTCGTGCGGGTCGGGATGCCGTTGATCCTGCTGGTCTGGATCGCTTTCAGTCTGTTTGCGCCCTGGTACTACGATCTGCCGGGCTAGCGACCGCCGACAGAAAGTCCTCCACCTCCAGCTTGGCGCGGCGCAGGCTGTTGCGGGCGTTGTGGGCGACGGAGTCCTCCGCGAGGTCGAAGAGGGTGAGGCCGCGGAAGAACAGCTCCCGAAAGACCACCCTTTCGCTGAAGCCGGGCTGCAGACGAAACCCGATGCGCCGCGACAGCACCTCCAGAAGCGCCGCCATCTCGCGGGTGTTGCGGCTGTCCAGGTGGCCGACGCGGTTGCGGGTGACGATCCAGTCCAGCCCGCTGCCCCCTTCGCTGCGGCGCCTTTCCCGCTCTTCCCAGACCATCCGGCAATAGCTGCTGGGCGCCCGCACGAGACGGCGCTCGCGGTCGATGTCGGCAAGCGCATCGATGTCGATGAAGCTGTCGTTGATGGGCGTAATCACCACATTGGCGCGGGCATGGGCGAGACGCGCGAGATGGCTGCTGTGCCCCGGCGTGTCGACGACCACGGCATCCTGGCCCTCCAGTTCCGCCATGGCTTCGTCGAAACGCTCCCGCTCTTCGTGGTCGGCCTGGGTCCGCTGCTCGGCCGGCGAGGGCTCGATGCGCTGGTATCGGGGGATCACGAGACGGTCGCTGGAGGTCTCGGTGGCGGCCGCGCGGTTCTCCATAAAGCGTGACAGGGTCGCCTGGCGTCCGTCCAGATCGAGGCAGGCCACCTTCCGCCCGCCCATGGCCAGGCCGGTTGCGATGTGAATTGCCGTCGTCGACTTTCCTGTCCCGCCCTTTTCGTTCCCGACGACAATGACCCGCGCACTGCCCTTGGGCATCGGCAGGTCGACTTTCGGGATGTCGGGCACGGGAACTGCCAGGGCGCCGGCGATCTCGCCGATCATCGCCCGCCCATGGGGGGACACGTCGCCATCGGCAACGGCGATGGCCTGCGCAACCCGCAAGATCAGCTCGACCGCCTTTTGGTCGCCGGCAAACCGCTCCACCGAAGCCATGGCCACCGCGCGCCCGGCGCGGCCGTCGGCGCGGATCCGGTCCAGTTCGCTCTGAAAGGCTTCCAGCGCACGGTGCAGATCGAAGCTCTGGATTCCGGACAGTTCGTCGAGGATCTGGTCCAGCCGATTGCGCTTGGCCAGCGAAAGATCGCCGTCGACGGCGGCCACCAGAGCGGCCGCCGAGAGGCAGCCGCGGACCAGCGGGGCATCACGGGACCAGCCCGGTCCGCGCAGCACACCGCCGGCAAGCTTGCCGAGAAAGGTCAAGCGGTCCCCCTGCAAACAACGTCTCCGCCGTCAGTCCAGTCCACACCGGCCGAATGCCCAGGCCAGCGTCAAGCACCCTGGCCTGACGGCTCCCCCAGTCGTCTGCGCAGTATAACCCTAAAGAGTGAACCTCGTTAACAGGGATGGTTAATGTCTTGAATACCAAGGCTTTGGCGGATCAGTCCCCAAGAGTCGGCACGGCAGACCAGTGTCGGCCCCCGGCAGGTCGCGACCCTTGCGGGCGTCCACACCAAGGCATGCTACCGTCCGTGGCAAACGAGGCCGCGCAGGCGGGACGCGGCGCTAGCGCAGGCTGTCCGGCGGCGAGACGCAGTCCGCTGCGCCGCGGAAGCGGCAGAGGCGATAGCGGATCAAGACCGCGTAGTCCTGCAGCACACGATTGACGTCGGCCCAGCTCTTCAGCCGATCGCCCTCCACCGCCTGCCGACCGAAATGCCGATCCACCGTGGCCCCAAGGACCGCACCGCTCAGCGAGTCGGTCCACTCGGCTTCGACAACGAATTCGCGCCCCTTCAGCAAGGGGCTGGCCAAGGTATCGCGCACCACCTCGTCACCTCCCTTGCCCGGCACCACCATCGAGACCGTGTCCATGGCGACCGGCTCCGGGGTGGCCGGCAGCACCGCGAACTGAACCCGGGCCGCCCCCTCCTGCGGAAAGCGCACCAGGGTGAAGTCCTTGGCCAGTTCCCGGCTGAGGAGAATGTAGAAGTTGTTCAGGAGCACCTGGCGGTCGCCGGGCGAAACCAGGCGCATCTGCTCGAGCGGCGCAAAATAGAGCAGCGGATCGAGCAGAATCTTGTCGTAGCGGCCGGCGGATGCCTGCGCCGTCCGATAGACCTGGTCCGGAGCGAAGTCCCCCTTCCCCGGTTCCAGGGCGGCCAGGACCTCCTGTGGAAGAATCGCGGTGCTGTCCTCTTGTGTCTGCGGGCCGACGGTCGCGCAACCGCTGGCCAGGAGCGTCATGAGGAGGATTACGGCCGATCGATACATAGACGAGTTCTCCCTTGCTGCGTGCGCAAGATGAGCGCCCGCCAGCACGCTTGGCAACGTCAAAATGCCGGGCAAAGCTCTGCAGCAAGGTGAAATGCGACGGCATGCCAGGCAACCGTATCACGCAGCCGCGCGCCCTTAACCTCTACGCCTGCGCCCCACCATCGGTGGCGCAGATCAACCCTATCTAAAGAAACGATTGGTAATATTTGAGCTCTTTGCCCATCTTACTCTCGACGCCCGCGGGCAGGGCAGCCGGCAGCAGACCGGAACCAAAATTCAGTCAGGACTCATGAACGGCGACGCAGCAGCACAGGAGGTCCGGAACCGGGCCGGCGCAAAGAGCGCCGAGGAAGCCGCGCGCAGCCGACTCGCCTGGGCCTGGACCGGTGCCGGCTATGGCTTTTTCGTCATCGGCCTTGCCGGGCTGATCCTGCCGGTCCTGCCGACCACGATCTTCTGGATCGCCGCCGCCGCCTGTTTCGCCAAGAGCTGCCCGGCCATGCAACGCCGGATCTTTGCCTGGCCCGGCGTGGGCCCGGCGGTCGAAGACTTCCTGACTCAGGGCGTCATCAGACCGAAGTCCAAGCTTGCCGCCTATCTGGGCATGCTCCTGGCGGCCATGATCCTGGTGCTGCTCTCGTCTTCGATCACGATCATCGGCGTCGGGCTCGGCCTCATCCTGCTCGGCGCCCTCTACGTCGCGACACGGCCCTCCGAACCCCGATAACTCCCAAAGGCGGCCTGCCCTTCAGACCACCGGAGCTGCCGAGCTGGGCTGCAAATGGGTCCGGCCGGTCGCCGGACCGCCATTCCGATTTTTATTGAACCTTGGACGGGCGCCTTCCGACCCAAGGGGTGAACCCGCCGCAATTGGGCGCGGTCTCCTGATGGAAAGGATAGCCCCATGACCCAGACCCGTTTCTCCCGGCCCAAGGCCCTGGCAGCGGCTTTTGCCGTGCTTCTCTCCACCACCGGCCTCACCCAGGCTGGCCCCTACACGGGCGCGGAATCGGTGGCCATTCCCGGTGGCCAGAACACCAACTTCGCCCAGTTGAAGCAGACTTCCGGCTTCACCGGGCACCTCAACCTCGCCGAGGCGAGCAGCGGCTATGAGGCCGTCGGCACCAGCTTCAACAAGTTCATCAAGCTGCGCTTCACGGTGAACTGCCCGCAAGGCTACGGCGTCCACGAGGCCGGCATCCGGGTCAAGGGCGATGACGTTGTGAACTACAACTTCGAAATCGTTGGCCCCGGCGACGTGGCCTTCGACCAGAACACCTGGTCCTACGAGCTGGAGCAGGAGCCCTGGAAGTTCGACGCCGTGGTCGATGCCGGCGGCGAGGCGCTGGAAGATGCCGGCACCAGCGGGCCGGTCTACGTCAGCCTCGACAAGGTGCTCGACAGCCGCACCGAGTTCTATGCGAGCTGCGATCCCAGCCAGCCCAGCTCCGGCCTGCCGTTCCTCTATTACGACAGCACCGATGACGATGGCCACATGCGCCCCATGACCCGGGTGCGCTATGAGCTCCTAGGCGGTGTGAGGGTTGCACCGGCCCTGCAGCTCAAGACCCCGGCGATGAAAGCTGCGGTTGCACCGCAGCGGCCGCTCGGCAGGCTGCTGCGCCAGCGCGCCAATACCGCCACCGTAAAGGTCCAGCAGGCACCAAAGCGGCCGGTCCCTGCCCTGGTCGCGCCCGGCGGATGCCCCTACGACTGCCCGCCCCCGGCAGCGACCCGGCGCCTCGTCCGGTAACCGCGCCGCCTGATCCAGCGTGAGGGGCCCGGCTCTCCTGAGCCGGGCCCTCGCTGTTCCTCCCGAACTCATTCAGCCGCGAAACAGCGCTTCCGCGAATGCCGAAACGTAGTACCGGTCTACTACCTGCCCCTCATCGATCCCGATAGGCTAGGAGCACAACCATAAGAAACTACGGGAGGAATACCGTGATGTTCACAGTCATGCCCGCCAGGTCCCTCGCCGTTTCTGTCGCTGCCATGCTGCTCGCCGCGCCCGCGCTGGCACAGAGCAATCTGGAGAAGCTCAGCGCCTTCAAGACGACCGGCGTGACGGAGATCGAATTCGTCGAGCAAGGCGGCGACAACGCCGCAGCGATCCGCGAAACGCTGAAGCGCATCGAGCTGCCCCCCGGCTTCAAGATCGAGCTCTACGCCATCGTTCCGGACGCGCGTCACATGGCGGTCGGGCCTCAGGGCATCGTCACCTTCGTCGGCACCCGCAAGACCGACGTCTGGTCGGTGACCGACCGCAACAAGGACCGGGTGGCCGACGAGGTCAAGCGCTTCGCGCCCTCAATCGACTTTGCCATTCCCAACGGGCCCTGTTTCTCCAAGGACGGCTTCCTCTACATCGCCGAGCAGAACCGGGTTCTGGTCTATCCGGCCGCCGAGTTCTTCTACGAGAGCCCGGACGTGGCAGCCTTCAACGTGGTGCCCCAGGGCAAGCTGGTTCCGGTGGAGGAAGAGAGCTACAACCACACCGCCCGCGTCTGCCGCATCGGGCCCGACGACAAGCTCTATATCTCCCTGGGACAGCCCTTCAACGTCTTCCCCGAAGAGAAGATGGGTCTCTATAACCAGACCGGCATCGGCGGCATCATCCGCATGAACCGCGACGGCACCGGACGTGAGGTCTACAGCTACGGCGTCCGCAACTCGGTGGGCATGGACTTCAATCCGGCCAACGGGGAGCTCTGGTTCACCGACAACCAGGTCGACGGCATGGGCGACGACATCCCGCCGGGCGAACTGAACCGACAGACCGCCATGGGCCAGCACTTCGGCTTTCCCTGGTACGGCGGCGGCGATACCCGCACCAACGAGTACGCGAACTCGGAGCCGCCGGCGGACAACGTGATGCCGGCGGTCAACATGATCGCCCACGCGGCCGATCTGGGCATGGCCTTCTACACCGGCCGCATGTTCCCGGCGCAGTACCGCGGCGGCATCTTCTCGGCCCAGCACGGCTCCTGGAACCGCACCACACCGGTGGGTGCGCGGGTCATGTTCACCTCCATCAACGAGGACGGATCGGTGGGCGAAAGCCGGCCCTTTGCCGAGGGTTGGATCGACGAGAACGGCGAGTATCTCGGCCGGCCAGTGGACGTGGCGCAACTGCGCGACGGCTCGATCCTGGTCTCCGACGATCTGGCCGGCGCCCTCTACCGCATCTCCTACGAAAACTAGCGCTGCATGGTCCCTGCACTGGGCGGCCGGGCTTCCTTCGGTCCGGCCGCCGCTTCCTGCAACACCTGCCCGCCGAGAACCGACCCATCAGCGCCATGAAACGCTCTGCTGTATCCTTCACTTTAGTCGCGACCATGTCCGCCGCACTCTGCATTCCCGCCTTACCCAGCGAGGCCGCCGACGCTGCGGCCGGGCGCAAGAAAGCGCGGCAGTGCCAGACCTGCCACGGCATCGACGGGATTGCCAAAATCCCCATCGCCCCCCACATCGCCGGCGAAAGCGAGATCTACCTGGTCACCCAGCTCAAGGCCTTTCGCTCAGGCAAACGGACCCACGAGATCATGACGGTGATCGCCAAGGACCTGAGCGATCAGGACATGGCCGACCTGGCGGCCTGGTACGCCTCCATCGAAATCACGGCGACCCTGCCGGAATAGCTTGGGGTTCCCGGCGCCGGGCGGGCGCGGACTGGCGCCGATTCGACCCACATCAAGGCCTTTTCAACTCAGCCAAAAGGGGCAGAATCAAGCCTTTCGCGTGCTGGCCTGCCACTGCAAATCAACTAGAATGCCCGGATGCATGGAAGTCTGCGCCGGCTCGGGGCTGCCGTCTTTGCCTCGGCTGCTCTGATGTTTATTGCTGTACCAGCGGCGCCAAGCCAGATCCGGCTGGCCCAGGCGACGCTGGCCCAACCAACACTGACCGAATCCGATCTGCAGGAACTGGAGCGCCTGCTGAGCGACCTCGGATTCGACCCGGGCCCTGTCGACGGCGTGGTGGACGAGGCGACCGTCGATGCGATCCAACGCTATCAGGACTTCGCCCTGCTGAGCGGCCCGCCGGAACCGAGCCGCAAGCTCCTGGCGGAGCTCCGCGGCGTCGCCGCAGCCTTTGCCTCGCTGCGCAACGACCAGCCGGCAGAGCCGGGTACGGCCCCGGATGTCCCGCAGGCCGCCCCCGGGGATGCTGCGCCGGAAGAGGGCGAACCACCGGCCGCGGGCAAGGCCAGGGAAAAGATCGTCGTGCCGCCACCGCCGGTGCCGCCCAAGCTGAAGCCGCTTGATGCGATCCCAGAGACCGCGCCGGATCCCGAGCCGACGCAGGCCGCCGATCCGCCAGAGGACGCCGATCCGCCCCAGGTCGCCGCCCGGCCGCCGGCACCCCCAGCTTCACCACCTGCGGCTGCGCCACCCCCGGATACGCCCGCGCAGACCGAAGTGCGGCCGCGGACCGATGGACTGCCCGCTGACGTCATCATGGACCGGGACCTGCTCGACGATCCGGACGTGCACAGCCCGGCCGAGCCGCCGGCCGAGGACCCGGCGGCCCGGCGGGCGCGCATCGACGCGGAACTGCTGCCCTACCGCTCCGCCCTGGCCGGCGGCAGCCTGACCCGCGCCGACCTGGCCAAGCAGTTCAATGAGGAGGGGCGCCAGCTTCTCGCCGCCGCGGACTACGAAGCAGCGGTGGTCAAGTTCGACGTGGCGATCTCCCTGAACCCGCGCTTCGCGGGGGCCTACTCCAACCGCGGCACCGCCTATGAAATGATGGGCGAGCGGGCCCTGGCGCTGGAGGATTTCTCCATCGCCAAGCGTCTCGGATTCGGTGGCCTGCGGCTCAAGTAAGGACCTGGCTCGCCGCCGGGGCAAGCGTCAGGAAAATGGTCCCCTTATGGGCCCTCTCGAACATGCGCTTAGCTGCATCTAGCGCCTTTGATTAACCAATTATGAAGGCTGAGTTCATACAAAGGTCACAACCACGGTCGCGGCAGGGCCCTTTGCATGACGATGCGCTTTCCGTTGCTGGCGCAAACCTTCGAGCTGTTGAAGGCCCGGCTTAGCCGTAGGATCGCCTTGCTGGTTTCCTTGAGCATCTTCGCCGTGGAAGCCGCGATCATCATTCCCTCCTACCTCAATCTGAAGACCAAGCTCTACGATTCGGTCCAGAGCGATGTCCTGACCGCAGCGGAGCTGTCGTTCGTATTGCACGATCACGACAGCCTGGACGTCCTGCTGGAAGAAAGCTGGCAGACCTTTCAAAGGATCGGCGTCGTCGGGCTCGCTCTATACAATCCCGAGGGCCAGCGTCTCACCGCCAAAGGCGATCCCGTCCTGCTGATCCCCGAAGTGGCGGGCCCAGGCGATACCCCGGTCCGCCGCGACCCGGCCGCCGGCGCAGACCCCCGTATTGCCGAGGTGGGGCAGGAAGGACCGAAGGTCCACCGGCGCTTCGACCGCGGCGACGGCTCCTTCTCGATCTTCTGGCCGGCATCATCCACCGCGCTGCCCTTCGCCATGTCGGCGCGCCTCAGCACGGCGGAGATCGATCGCGAACTCTGGGCCTTTCTGTTGCGCATCGGCCTGCTTGTGCTGATCGTCGCCAGCTTCGTCTCCGCGGCGACCATCGCGATCCTGGGGCGCGAGGTGCTGACCCCGGTCCTGGCGATCCACCGCAACCTGACTGCCGCCCACGGCGACCCGGAACATGCCGACCGCTACAGGCTGGACATCCGCTCGCGCGACGAGATCGGCGAGACGGTTTCCGTCCTCAACGCCCTTTTGGAACGCCTCTCCGACCTGCGGCGCAGCGACCTGCTGGAGCAGGAGCAGCGGTTCCGAGACTTCGCCAAGTCAAGCTCCGACTGGTTCTGGGAGATGGATCGCAAGTTGCGCTTCTCCTATTTCTCCGACCGCTTCACCGAGGTGACGGGGGTCGACGAGCGCGAGCTGCTGGGCAAGACGCGGGAGGAGACCGGCATTCCCGGGGTCGATGCCGAGGTCTGGGACCAGCACCTGCGCGACCTGCACGCCCATCGCCCGTTCCGCAGCTTCGTCCATCCGCGCGAGAAGCCGGACGGCGAAGTGGTGTGGCTTTCCATCAGCGGCACGCCGGCCTTCGACCGCGAGGGCCGCTTTCGCGGCTATCGCGGGATCGGGCGCGACATCACCGCCGAGGTCATGCTGCAAAGAACCCTGCGGGAGGCCAAGGAGCTGGCCGAAGCGGCCAACCGCACGAAGTCCGAGTTTCTCGCCAACATGAGCCATGAACTGCGCACACCCCTGAATGCCATCATCGGTTTCTCGGAGGTGATGCGGGCGACCTTGCCGGACGCCGAAACCTCGGAACAGCAGCGCGAATACCTGACCGACATCCTCGGTGCCGCCCAGCACCTGCTCTCCCTGATCAACGACATCCTCGATCTCTCGAAAATCGAGGCCGGCGCCAGCGAGCTGCACGAGGACGTGGTAGAGGCCGGCGCCATCGCCCAGTCGGTGCTGCGGGTGATCCGCCAGCGCGCCGAGGAGGCCGGGGTCGCGCTCGTCTTCCAAGGCGCCGACGGACTGCCCAAGCTGCGCGCCGACGAACGCAAGATGAAGCAGGCCCTGTTGAACCTGTTGAGCAACGCGGTGAAGTTCACCGACGAGGGCGGCGCGGTGGACCTGAAGATCTGGTGCCGGGACGACGGCGGCTATGTCTTCCAGGTGCGCGACACCGGCATCGGCATGGCCGCCAAGGACATCCCCGAGGCGCTGCGCCAGTTCGGCCAGGTGGACGGCGCCCTCAACCGCAAATACGAGGGCACCGGCCTCGGCCTGCCGCTGACCAAGTCGCTGATCGAGATGCACCAGGGCAGACTGGAGCTGGAAAGCGAACCCGGCGAAGGCACCACCGTCACCCTGCACCTGCCCGCCGAGCGCAGCGTCCACGAAAGAGCCGAGCGTGAAGATTCTTCGGCCGAGGTCACCAGCGCGGCGGAGTAGCGGCAGCCGACCGGGCTGAGGTGACCAAAGCCCCGCTCCCCATCCTCGAAAACCATCCAACGTAATCTTAGACCGTTCCCACTACCAGTCTTCTCAAAGACACTGGCGCGGCAACGATGGGTCCAACCCTGTCCACGAGCGGGGGCCTCGGATTGCATGTCCGTTGTGTCATTGGCACACCGGGCTCAACGCTAACTCAAGATAACAAAATTTCTGTAGAACTTCCCGCATAGCGGGCACTATCATACTTAGAAATTCGAGGGGGAGTTCGAGCCATGGCACGACAGGGAAAATCCAGAAATAGCAACAAATCATTGTGGATTGCGCTAAGATCCTTCGCTGGCGTTTGCGCACTCATGGCGCTTGCCGGATGCTCCGACAACTGGCCGATCTTTCAGGAGAGTGTACCAAGAAACGCCGCAGAAGCGGCGACAACCCATGTTGCACCGATCACTGTCGCGCCTTGGGAAGAGTTTGTTGCGGCGATCCAGCCACAGTTCCAGCTGACAACGGCGGATGCGCTGCAGCAATCATTGCCGGTCACGAGTTCGTTTGACGAAGCGGTCCGTAGGGCTCAGCAGCTTCGCCTAGCCCTGGGCCTGCCGACCTCATCTACCATTTCTGAAGCGGTGTCCCAGGCGACAACAACGATACCAGCGGAGGGACTTCCTGAAACAACGGGCACCCAAAGCACGACAGAAACCAGCACGTCTGCCAGCGGCACCGTCCCTGAGTTACCGGCTGCCAATCAGGTTTCACCGACGGCCCTACAACCACCGACAACATCGATCCAATTCGGAACAGATCCGATTTTGCGATACCAGAACGCGACCTCACTTTACCAGGAGGTCCAGATCTTGAACCGCTATTTGGCCAATCCTGCAAGACGGCTTGGCTACCAACCCTATTTCGTGCGGTTGCAGCTTGCCGCACTCCCGCTCCGACGCAATCTACCCTATGACATCTATGCCGACTTCGCATTCTTTTCGGAGTTCTTCAAGAGCGACGACAGTGCAAATCCTTCTCTCATAAATCGGTTTAACTACAAGAATAACGAGGCCCTAGACAAAGCGCTTTCCGATAAGCAGTGCGCTCAGCCAATCCCCGCCCCCGTCATCCCCCTTCTCGTCACTGACAACCTAGAACTCGGGAACGAAGCCCGATCGTCGGAATTGCTTCGGGAACTAGCTCTGGCGCTTCAGGCAACAGTTCTAAATGTCGGCGTCAATGCAGCCCTCAGCAATCTGGATCAAAGGCTCGAGCGTGCCTTTGGACGCGATTTGAACGGCCTCTTCACGGTTACGCGTGCAGGCGACAACGTCCTGCGCATCAGGATTGGTGCCCGGCGAACCGTCGACGACGCCAACTTCGAGATGGTTCCGCGCACGCAGAATATCTCGCTCATGTTGCTCGTAAAGAAGCCGTCCAAAATAGAGGCTAGCGACTGCCAGTTCGGCAAAGTCGAGGTGTTCTCAAGTCAGACCTTGAGGCACGCGACCAAAGGAACGGCGCTGCCGCAAGAGGGGCGAAAATCAACCATCGCGCGCCTTGGCGCAATTGGCGACACCTTCAAGCTGAGCAAGTCATGGAGGGAGCGCTCGCAAAAACACCAATGCGGCAGCAAAGAGACGTTTGCAGATTTCGTGAGGGGGCGCCTCGCCGATCCGGTCCAACAAGGTGATTATCCCCTTTTCAGAAAGCACGTCCAAGACTGCCTCGAACCCGAAATAGGCGGTAGAAAATTCAACATGGACGAACTGCCCAATCTCTGGGCGGAAATTGTGATTGCCTATGCCGATCTGACTAGTCGCGATTTTCTCAGCTTCGACCTGCCTCGCCAGCTTCCCGATAGCCTGACCAACGACAAAGAAACAGCGGAGCAGACTGTGTTCGTTGTTGCAGAGGGTACGAAAGCAACCGCAGCGATCAATCAACCGTACAGGTTATCAGCACAGACTCTAAACCTAGTGTGGAGGATAACGAAGACAACAAAGGACAAGTGTGGCATGGCCGCCAAGGGCGATCTTCTTGCCAGCATACTATCCAGCGCCGTTACAACGACCGACCGGCAGATCACTGCAGTCTTCGAGAACCTGCCTCAGAAGAAAAAGAAAGAAGCTCGAATGATTCATGGAGTTTCACTTACTGATCCAGAAGTTAACCATTGTATTGTTGTCCGGCAGAAGCAAGGTCCATGGACAGCGAAAACCGCGAACGGTTCTGGGCTGGTCACAGACAATAAGCTTGTCATCAAGAATGTTCTATTCACTGAGAAGACAGAAAAAGCCACGGACTGCCAGCCTTATCTCATATCGACCAGCACCAAGGTTCTCCCAATCGGTGCCGAAGGTACAGGGACCCTCGCTGTGGCCGTAAAGCGCAACAGCGGATGCAAGAAAGACAAAGACGAGAACAAGATCGCCCCCCACAAGTATCTGGTTTCGATCACGGGCGCGGATGTCGTCCGCGCTCCTTCCTTCGAGGGCGAAGACGGCTTCCTGCGCTCAAGCGCAGAACGGGTGCATAACATTGCGCTAAGGAATCTCATCGCGGGAACGACCCTCACCGTCACCGTGACGGCGGAGGACAAGGCGAAGAAGAAGATCGGAACGGCGTCCACAACCAACGTCGCCGTAGTGAACCGTTCGGTGGCCCGACCGGCAGTCGTTGTCGGTTCCGGCAGCTAGATCCCATTACACTGCCTTGGAGATGTCGAGCGATCCCTGATTCAGATCGACATCTCCGGCAGTCTCCGTTCGCTCGTCTTCCCCGACATCCTACGACCAGTTCTCCGGACCAATTCAGGTACATCCGGTGTTGCACATTGACCGCCACCCGATGCTAGATTCAGTGGTCCAAATGCTGGTCGATAGATCTTGGAAGCCATGACGGTTCGCGCTGGTGTGGGCGAAGCAACGCCCCAGTCCCCAGAAGACTGGCTCCGTGCCGGTGCGCCTGGCGCCGCGCAACCCGATGCGGTACTGCTGGGGCTCTGTGAGCGGCTGCTGGCGGCGGGCGTCGCGGTGGCGCGGGTGTCGGTGCTGGTCAGCACCCTGCATCCCAACGTTCACGGCCGGCGCATGCTCTGGGAGGAAGGCCGCGGGGTGCGAATTTCCGAGGCGCCGCTGGGCACGCCGAGCGACGCCATCTATCTGAACAGTCCCGTGAACCAGGTCATCGAGAGCCGTGCCGCCTTCCGCCAGCGTCTCGAGACCAGGCCCGCCGAGGACGCCTTTCCCCTTCTGCAGGAGCTTCACGGCGAGGGCTTCACCGACTATCTCGCCCTGCCCCTGCCCTTCACCGACGGCAAGTGCCATGTGGTCGGATTCGCCACAAAACGGCCGACCGGCTTTTCTGTGGAGGAGATCTCCGCGCTGGAACGGGTCGCCGTGCCGCTGGCGCGGCTGGCGGAGATCTATGCGCTGAAGCGGGTCGCCGGGAACATCCTGGATGCCTATGTGGGCCGGCGCGCCGGCCAGCAGGTGCTGGCCGGCTCGATCCACCGCGGCGACCTGCAGGTGATCCGCTGCGCCGTCTTCTTCTCCGACATCGCGGACTACTCGACGCTTTACGCCGCAGCCTCGCCGCGGGAGATCATCGACCTGCTGAACCGCTACTTCGACACGGTCTGCAGCGACATTCTGGCGCGCGGCGGCGAGGTGCTGAAGTTCATCGGCGATTCGGTGCTGGCGATCTTTCCCAGCGACACCGAGGCCTATGCCAACCCCTGCGACGCCGCCCTGGCGGCGGCGCTGGCCACCACCGATGCCCTGGCGAAGAAGACCGACGGCGGTTCGCCGGCTCTCCGCCACCGGGTCGGCATCGACTTCGGCGAAGTGGTCTTCGGCAATGTGGGCGCGGTCGAGCGCCTCGACTTCACGGTGATCGGCGCACCGGTGAACCGCGCCGCCCGCCTCTGCAACATCAAGGACGCGGAGCTTGGCGCGGTGCGCCTCAGCGCCGGTGCCGCCGCCGAAGCGAGCGAGCGCCTAACGGACCGGGGCCGTTTCGACCTGAAGGGCTTCACGGAGCCGGAGCACATCTTCGTCCCCGGCTGAAAGGGCCTCAGGAGAATGCGGCGGCCGAATACATCGGCCGCCGCTCTCTGCTTTCCTCAGGCGACCTGCTGCGGGCGCATGTCCTCGCGGCTGATGCCGGCAACCGAGACCGGCTTCTTCATGGCATCGCGGCGGAAGGGCTCGCCCAGTTCCTGATTGAGCACGACTTCGAGGAAGGTGGTGACGTTGTCCTCCATCTGCTCCTTGACCGCAGTCCTCAGCGCCTCGGTCAGCGCGTCCATGCTCCGCACCTGCACGCCTTTCAGGCCGCAGCCCTCCGCCACCTTGGCGTATTCGACGCCGAGGTTGAGCTCAGTGCCGACGAAGTTGTCGTCGAACCAGAGCGTGGTGTTGCGCTTCTCGGCGCCCCACTGGTAATTGCGGAAGATCACCATGGTGATCGCCGGCCAGTCATTACGCCCGCAGGCCGTCATCTCGTTCATGGAGATGCCGAAGGCACCGTCGCCGGCAAAGCCGATCACCGGCACATCGGGACAGCCGATCTTGGCGCCGAGGATGGCCGGGAAGCCGTAGCCGCAGGGCCCGAACAGACCGGGCGCCAGATACTTGCGGCCTTCCTCGAAGGAGGGATAGGCGTTGCCGATGGCGCAGTTGTTGCCGATGTCGGAAGAGATGATCGCTTCGCGCGGCATGGCCGCGGTGATGGCGCGCCAGGCCATGCGCGGCGACATCCGCTCCGGCTCGCGGTTGCGGGCACGCTCGTTCCAGTTGGTGCCCGGATCGTCGTCCTCATGGTCCATGGAGGAGAGCGCCTGGAACCAGCGCGATTTGGTCTCGGCGATCATTTCGCGGCGCGGCGTGCGGTCGATATCGCCCGCCGTATCGGAGAGCTGCTCGAGGATCGCCTCGGCCACCTGTTTCGCATCGCCCTGAATGCCGACGGTGACCTTCTTGGTGAGGCCGATGCGGTCGGCGTTGATGTCCACCTGGATGATGGTGGCGTCCTTCGGCCAGTAATCGATGCCGTAACCGGGCAGCGTCGAGAAGGGGTTGAGCCGGGTGCCCAGCGCCAGCACCACGTCGGCTTTGGCGATCAGTTCCATGGCCGCCTTGGAGCCGTTGTAGCCCAGCGGCCCGACCGAAAGCGGGTGGGAGCCGGGAAAGGCGTCGTTGTGCTGATAGCCGCAGCAGACCGGCGCGTCGAGGCGCTCGGCCAAGGCCTTGGAGGCACCGATGGCCCCGCCGATGACGACGCCGGCACCATTCAAGATTACCGGGAACTTCGCTTCCGACAACAGCCGCGCCGCAGCGGCGATGGCCTCGCGGCCGCCGGAGGGCCGCTCCAGCTTCACCGTCTGGGGAAGCTCGATGTCGATTACCTGGGTCCAGTAGTCCCGCGGCACGTTGATCTGCGCCGGCGCACAGCCGCGCCAGGCCTTTTCGATCACCCGGTTCAGCACCTCGGCGATGCGCGCGGGATCGCGGACCTCTTCCTGATAGCAGACCATGTCCTCGAAGAGGGCCATCTGCTCGATCTCCTGGAAGCCACCCTGGCCGATGGTCTTGTTGGCGGCCTGGGGCGTCACCAGCAGCATCGGCGTGTGGTTCCAATAGGCCGTCTTGATCGGCGTCACGAAGTTGGTGATGCCCGGCCCGTTCTGGGCGATCGCCATGCACATCTTGCCGGTCGACCGGGTGTAGCCGTCGGCGATCATGCCGGCGTTGGTCTCGTGCGCGCAGTCCCAGAAGGTGATGCCGGCCGCCGGGAAGAGGTCCGAGATCGGCATCATCGCCGATCCGATGATCCCGAAGGCGTGCTCGATCCCATGCATCTGCAAAACCTTCACAAAGGCTTCTTCCGTGGTCATTTTCATCTCTGAGATCCTTTCCCTGCGGAACCGCTGCGCGCGCCTGCGCGCAAACCCTGGTGTCGAATAGCGCCGCCGCGTATCGGGCCCGGCCAGGCCAGCGTTGCGGCGAAATGTGGTGTCGCTGGGCGGACGGCAGACACTCGGCTGCCGGGCATCGCCCCATAAAATCCTACCGTACCCATAGCCCCACGGCCGCGCCCGTGCCCGCGGCCTCTGCGGCCATGATATACGGCAGAGGCCGACCGGCCCCAAGAGCCAGATGAAACGGCCCTATGGAGCCAGCCGCGTGGCTCTGGCCAGCACTCAGGCATGGCGGTCCTGGAGCAGCATGTCGCTGGCCTTCTCGCCGATCATGATCGCCGGCGCATTGGTGTTGCCCGAGACGATCTCCGGCATGATAGAGCAGTCGGCAACACGGAGCCCGCCGATTCCGTGAACCCTGAGTCGGGCATCGACCACAGCCTGGGGGTCAGGGCCCATTTTGCAGGTGCCGGTGGGGTGGTAGATCGTCGTCGCAGTGTCGCGCACCCACTGCAGCAGATCGTCGTCGCTCTCCACCGCCGCGGCGGGCTGATGGCTGCTGGCGATCTTGCTGGAGAGCGGCGCCTGCTTGGCGATCCGTTGGGCGATCTTCACGCCGTCGACGATTGTGCGCTGATCGGTTTCCGTCGCCAGATAGTTCGGGTAGATCGCCGGATAGCTCCTCGGGTCGCGGTCCTTCAGGCGGATCTCGCCCCGGCTTTCGGGGCGGAGCTGGCAGACCGACATGGTGAAGGCCGAGAAGGGATGCACGCCTTCGCCCGGGCTGTCGGCCGACCAGGGCTGGATGTGGAACTGGATGTCCGGGGTCTCCAGCTCTGCCCGGGTCTTCAGGAAGCCGGTGGCGAGGCTGGCGGCCATGGTCATCGGCCCGGCGCGGAACATAAAGTACTTCAGGCCCATCCGCATCTTGTCGTAGAGGCTGCGCACCTCGTCGTTCAGGGTGGGCTCGTTGCACTTGTAGACCAGGCGCGCCTGCAGATGGTCCTGCAGGTTCTTGCCGACGCCCGGCAGGTCGGCCAGGACGTCGATCCCCTGCGCCTTCAGGTGTTCGGCCTCGGCGATGCCGGAGAGCATGAGGATCTGAGGGGAGCCGATGGCACCGGACGAAAGGATCACCTCGCCCTTGGCGCGCACAATCCGCTCCCGACCGGCCCGGTCGAGATAGGCGACGCCGACGGCCCGCCCGCTTTCGATGACCACCCGGTTGATATGCGCCCGCGTGACGATTTCCAGATTGGGCCGCTTCTTCACCGGATTGAGATAGGCAACCGCCGAAGAACAGCGCCGCCCCTTGCGGGCGGTGAGCTGGAAGTAGCCGACGCCCTCCTGCTCTGCGCCGTTGTAGTCTGTATTGAAGGGATAGCCGACGTTCTGCGCCGCGGCGACCCAGGAATCGCAGATCGGCCGCTTCAGGCGCATGTTGGACACCGTCAGCGGGCCGCCGACGCCGTGGTAGTCGTCGGCACCGCGCTCCTGGTCCTCGGCGCGCTTGAACAGCGGCAGGACATCGTCCCAGCCCCAGCCCTGATTGCCCATCTGGCGCCAGCGGTCGTAGTCCTGGCGCTGGCCGCGGACATAGAGCAGCCCGTTGAGCGACGAGGAGCCGCCCAGGACCTTGCCCCGGGGCCAGTCGAGACGGCGGCCGTTCAGCCCCGGGTCCGGCTCGGTCATGTAGCACCAGTCGACGCTGGGATTGTGCATGGTCTTGAAGTAGCCGACCGGCACATGGATCCAGGGGTTGAGGTCGCGCCCGCCGGCTTCGAGGAGAATCACCCGCACCGAGGGGTCGGCACTCAGCCGGTTGGCCAGGACGCAGCCGGCCGACCCGGCACCGACAACGATATAATCGGCCTCCAGCTCAACCATTGGATGTTAATCCCTCCCGAATTGGCGCTTTCGCGCTTGCATTCTTAACCGTAGTATGCTTTTTTTGAGACTACAAGTCTCATTTTTAATAAATCAGAACGGGAGGAATTCATGAAGGTCTCGGAAAATCTCACGGGCGTGTCGCGCCGCGATCTCCTGAAGCTCACGCGCCAGTTCGGTATCACCTCGACCCTCCTGGCCGCCGGCAGCCTGGGCGGCGCGGTGAGCTTCACCTCGCTGGCCCGCGCCGCGGAGTCGACCTATCAGAAGCGCTTTGCCAAGGAGGCCAAGCACACCCTCAAGTTCGGCGCGGCCGGCTTCAACGCCCGCAACCTGCTGATCGAGCGGGCCGGCTGTCTCGAATTCTCGCGCGATCTGGAAGAGCGGACCGAGGGTGAGATCCGCGTCGAGTTCATCGGCGACAACCAGATCTGCGGCCAGCTTTCCTGTGTCGAGAAGACCCAGCTGGGGATCGTCGACATCTATGCCGCCTCGACTCAGAACTCCGCCGGCGGCGCGCCCTATCTGAACATCCTCGACTATGCCTTCATGTTCCCGGGTCGGGCCTCGCAGTATTACTTCCTCTACAGCCCGGCGAGTCAGAAGGTCCTGCGCGATCCCCTGGAAAAGCGTCACGGCCTGAAGTTCCTCTTCTCCCACGCCGAGCTGCGCGGCATCCAGCTGGGCCTCAACGCAAAAGACAAGCCGACGGTCACCAAGCTCGAAGAACTCTTCGGCACCAAGAACCGGGTCACCGGCACGCAGCTTGGCCGCATCGCCATGCAGCTTCTCAACCTCAATCCGGTGCCGGTCGCCTGGGAAGAGACCCTCGACGGTCTGAAGCAGGGCCTGATCGACGGCGCCGAGACCTGGGCCTCGGCCGTCGCCTACGCCAATATGGCGCCGGTGGTTTCCCAGTCGGTCGATCTGAAGTTCTTCTGCGGCACCGAGCACACCGCGATGTCGGCCAAGGTCTTCGATGGCCTGGAGCCGCATCTGCAGGACGCCGTGATGGAATCGGCCTATCTCGCGCAGGTTCACGTTCAGGCGGCGAACGAGGCGGCACTGGTGAAAACGGTCGGGTTCTCCGATCCGCAGCTGCCCGGCACCATCTTCGCCGAGAACGATGTGCGTCCGGCATTCCTGGCGCCTGACCAGATCAAGATGGCCGAAGAGATGTGCTCGCCGGAATTCAATCCGGAGCCCTGGGCCCAGTGGCGCGAGCGTCTCAACAACTGGTCCGGTGGCCTCGACACCTACACCGAGATCCACAAGGTGGCACGCGAGATTCCGGCCGACATGCTGCCGGAGAACGTCGAGCCGCGGCGCTGGTGGCGTTCAGCCTGATTCTCGGCAAAGATGACGGGCGGTCGCCGCAAGCGGCCGCCCGGTCTCAATAAGCGACGGAAGCCGGCATGAACCGGCGCCGCTGGAGGAAAACCAATGGGGTCCCTGCTTGCCGAATCCGGCGCGATCTTCAGCGCCTTCTTCACGAACGACGCCTGGATGATCAGCGAAGCGATGCGCAAGGAAGGAGCCTGGCTGATCGGGTTGGTCGCCACGCTTCTGGGGGCTGCAGCGGTTCTTGCAATCTACCGCCTCGTGCCGCTGGTCGACCGGCACCTGGAGCGCAGTGTCATGGTCTGGACCTACCTGATCATCGGCGCGATCATCTTCGTCGAGGTGTTCCGGCGCTTCGTCCTGAACGAGCAGGTGCCCTGGTCGACCACCCTCCCACCCTTCCTTTTCCTGATCATGACCTGGTTCGGCTGCTCCTATAACGTTCGGCTGCGCACCCATCTGGCCTTCAACGAATTCCGCTTCAAGATGCCGCGGGCCGGCCAGATGTTCTGTCTGGCCTTGGATGCCGTGCTCTGGCTGACCTTCTGCTGGATCGTCGTTGTGACCGCGGCCCGCGTCACCGCCAATTCGGCCGCCAATTTCCAGATCCTCTTGGGCACCGACAATGTGCTGCAGTGGTGGTTCCTCCTCACCGTGCCGATCAGTTTCGTTCTCATGGCCGCGCGCGTTCTGGAAAACCTGCTCGAGGACATCGGCAACTTCCGTTCCGGTGAGCCCTTGCTCAAGCAAGCCGTAATTGGCGGCGAATAGGGGCGCGCGCTATGACTGACGGAACCTGGGTCACCCTCATCTCCATCGGCGTGACGATCTTCTTCATGCTCGGCGTGCCGGTTTTTCTGGTCATCGGCTTTTGGGTGATCGGCTGCAGCTTCGTACTCGGCATGACACTGGACAACGTGGGCGCCGCGCTGTCCGACGTTTTCACCGACGGCTTCGCGTTGCTGGCGATGCCACTCTTCATTCTGACGGGTGACTTGATCAACAAGTCGGGCATTGCCCGAAGACTCTCCGACTTCGCCTATTCCTGCCTCGGCTGGCTGCGCGGCGGCTTGGCCATGGCCAGCATCGGCGCCTGCGGCCTCTTCGCGGCGATCTCGGGCTCCAACTCCGCCACCACCGCCACCATCGGATCGATGCTGCACCCGGAGATGGTTAAGGGCGGCTATGACGAACGCTTCTCGGCGGCGACGGCGGCTGCCGGCGGCACCGTCGGCATCATCATCCCGCCGTCGCTCATCTTCATCGTCTACGAGTACCTGTGCAACCTGCCGATCTCCGATCTCTTTGTTGCCGGTATCATTCCCGGCGCCATGATGGTCTTCGGCATGCAACTTGCCTGCTGGATCATCTGCCGCATGAACGGTTGGGGACACCTGATCTCCCTTCAGTTCAACCGGGTCTTGAAGACCGCTTTCGGCGCCTGGCTCGGCTTCTTCGCCATCGGGCTGGTCCTCTGGGGGATCTATACGGGCAAATTCTCGCCGACCGAGGCCGCCGGCGTGACCGTCGGCTTCTGCATCATCGTCGGCGTGATCTCGCTGCCGCTCTACCGCATGATGGGGTCGATGGACCCCAACCGGCCGCCCGTGGAAAAGAGCTACAGCGAGATGCTGGTGGTCGAGGGCTTCAAGCTGACCGAGATTCCCGCGATCACCATGCGTTCGGCCCAGATCACCGGCATTCTGGCGCCGCTGATCGCCGTCTCGGTGGTGATGCAGCAGATTCTCTCGCTGCTCGGCGCGCAGGAGGTGATCGGCGGTTTCGTCACCGGCATGGGCGGCTACTACGCGGTCCTGTTCACCGCCATGGCGATCGTCTTCGTCTCCGGCATGATCCTGGAGAGCCTGCCTGTCACCATCATCCTTGCCCCCATCCTGGCGCCGATCGCGGCCTCGGTCGGGGTCGACCCGATCCACTTCTCGGTGATCTTCCTGGTCGGCGCCTCCATCGGTTTCGTTACGCCGCCCTATGGCCTCAATCTCTATGTCGCCAGCGGGGTGACGGGCGTTCCTTACTTCCGCCTGCTAAGGTATACGGTGCCCTATCTTTTCTCGCTGATTGCAGTCTGGTTCATCGTCGCCATGACGCCTGACTTGACGACGATCCTGCTGCCGAATCGTTGAGGGTGACGGAGGAGAAAGGTGACCATCGTCGAGCCAGAGCAGAAGAGCGACACGATTCCGACCAATCTGCGCCTGCTGCTGATCCTGGAGGAGATCGCTCAGGTCGGCGTGCCGGTCACGCCGACCGAGGTGAACGGTCGGATCGGCCTGCCCAAGCCCACGATCCACCGGCTCTTCGCGACCCTGGAGGCGGAGGGCTTCCTCCAGCGCGAACTCGACGGGCGCTCCTACACGCCCGGCCGGCGGCTGCGCAAGCTCTCCACCAACGTGCTCTCCTCCTTAAGGGTGCGCACCGCCCGCCTGGCCGTGCTCAACGCCCTGGCCGAGGAGATCGGCGAGACCTGCAACATCGCCGTGCCCGACCGCGATGCCATGATCTACCTCGACCGCGTCGAGACCAAGTGGCCGCTGCGCATCCAGCTTCCGGTGGGCACCCATGTGCCTTTCTACTGCACGGCCAGCGGCAAGATGTATCTCTCGACCCTGAACGCGGCGCACCTGCAACGCTACCTCGGCGCCGCGAGCCTGGAGGCGCGCACCGGCAGAACCATCACCGACCGCGCGCGCCTCAACGAGGAGATCGAGCGCACCCGCGCGCGGGGCTACTCCCAGGACAACGAGGAGTTCATGGAGGGGATGATCGCCCTGGCGGTGCCGATCCGCGACGACCAGGGCCGGCTGCTCTCCACCCTTTCCTTCCACGCGCCGACCCAGCGCCTGACCCTGGACCGGGCCTACGCCAATCTCGACCACCTGCACCGGGCCGCCGGCGAACTGTCGCGGCTGGTCATCGAGGACGTGTAGCGGCCGTTCTATAGCGCTTTCGACTTACGTCGAATCGGTTCCGGCCCACTCCCCACCCGGCCACCCTGCACCGGTATCCTATGGGTGGTCGGGTGGGGTAGCGGGCCGGTGCCGTGAAAACATGCAACACTCAAGTTATAGACAAGCCAGGTATAGACAAGACTGTCGTCCCGGGGCTTGTCCCCGGGACCCAATGGCGTCAGCGCGCGCCAATCCAGACTGGGATGATCTCTACGACCGCATGAATGGCTAGCCAGGACAATGGGTCCCGGCAACGAGTGCCGGGACGACAGTCATCGGTTTCGTATAAGGTCGGTCGCGCAGGTCCGCGGGTGACGGTCCGAGAAGGGCCTATAGCGTTCTCGACTGTCGTCAGGACATGAAACCCACCAACCATAGACAAGGCTGTCGACCCGGGGCTTGACCCCGGGACCCAATGGCATCAGCGCGCGGCAATCCGGACTGGGATAATCTCTACGACCGCACGAATGGCTAGCCATGACAATGGGCCCCGGCAACGAGTGCCGGGACGACAGTC
>NZ_JANQOI010000022.1 GCF_028289705.1 Pelagibius sp. | reverse complement strand
GCCACGGCCCTCGACACGGCGACGGTCGAGGCCATCAAATCCGCCTGGGATGCGCACCTCGTGCTGCTGTTTCGCGGGCAGAAGCTGAGCGACCCGGATCTGCTCACCTTCAGCCGGCACTTCGGCGAGCTGGATCCGCCGGGCCCCAACCCCTACGGCACCACCTTCCTGCCCGAGTTTCCGGAGATCAACGTCATCTCCAATGTCAAGGACGCGCAGTCGCGCCCGATCGGCAACCTGGGTGCCGGCGAAGCGGTGTGGCACGCCGACATGACCTATATCGAAACGCCGCCGAAAGGGGCCATCCTCCACGCGCTGGAGGTACCCGTCGGTCAGGGCGACACCCATTTCGCCAACATGGTCAGAGCCTACGAAGACCTGCCGGCCGAGCTGAAACGCGCCGTCGAGGGCAGGAAAGCCATCCACGACGCCGCCCACAACAGCGCCGGCATGCTGCGCAAGGGCTATGAGGAGATCGACGATCCCCGCAAGACCCCCGGCGCCCACCATCCCCTGGTGCGCGAAGATCCGGCGACCGGGCGACGCGCGTTGTTTCTCGGGCGCCGGCCCCACGCCTATGTCATCGGCATGGAGCCCGCCGAGAGCGACGCCCTGCTCGACCGGCTCTGGGCCCATGCGACCCAGGAAAAGTACGCCTGGGTCCACAAGTGGCAGCCCGGCGACCTGCTGATGTGGCAGAACCTTTGGATTCTCCATCGCCGGGACGGCTTCGACGACAACGCACGGCGGATCCTCCATCGCACCCAGATCAAGGGCGACACGGCCATCGCCGGTTGAGTTGTTCGCCCTGCCACGGACCGGATCGGTGCGCTAGTTTTGTCTACAATATTCAGAGGGGATGGGCGTTCGACCTGATCTTTAGCCTAAGTGTTTCTCAAGATTCTGGGATTTCAGGGCCATCAGGATCAAAAACTTTGCTTCTTGATGTTCCGTTTTGTTGACAATTCTTGGCAAACTCAAGCATCCTAGTCGAACCGCGCGCCGGTGGATGCCGGCGGCAACGAGCAGCCGTTCAGCCGCGATGCGGCGAGAGGACAAGCCGGTCCAGAAACGAGGCCGGTACCCGAACGGGTCACCTTGGGAGGAAAACATGAAAAGCAGCTTCAAGAGCCTGCGCCGTGGCGTCCTGTTGGCCGCAATCGGTGCCTCGCTTTCCTATGCCGGCCCGGCGGCAGCGCAGGATGCCGACACCTATCCCTGCAATATCGAGGTCGTCATCCACTCCAGCTACGGCGGCGGCACCGACACCACGGCGCGGATGATGATGATCCGCACGCGCCGCGAACTGAAGACCGACATGGCCGTCGTCGCCCACCGTGGCGGCTCCGGCGCCAAGGCGCAGAACTATGTGCTCGGCAAGCCGGCGGACGGCTGCACCGTGATGGCGCTGACCCAGTCGCACCTCTACACCATGGCCCGCGGCAAGTCCGACATGAAGATCGACGACATCATCGGCGTGGCCCGCGCTATGGACGACCCGACCTTCATCGTGGTCTCCGGCAAGGGCGACATGAAGACGCTGGACGATCTGGTGGCCGCGTCGAAAAAGGCGCCGCTCAATTGGGGTGTGGCCCAGATCGGCGGTACCGAGCACATCGGCCTGGCCCAGTTGGCCAAGGTTGCCGGCTTCAAGTACAAAGTGGTTCCCTTCGGCTCCGGCGCCCAGATGGTGCAGGCGCTGCTGTCCGGCGCCATCGACGCCACTCTGCCGAACGTCAGCGAAGCCGGCGCGCAGGTCGAGGACGGCTCCTTCCGCGCCCTCGCGGTGATGGCGGAGAAGCGCCTGGCGGACTACCCCGACGTGCCGACCACCTTCGAGAGCGGCTTTGAGGTGAAGACTTCGACCACCCGCGGCTATGCGGTGCTGGCCTCCACGCCCAAACCCATGATCGAGAAGATCTCGGCGGCCATGGTCAAGGCGATGAAGCACGGCACCTTCGCCAACTACCTCTCCAGCGCCGGCCTGAAGCCGGAGGACAGCGTTGCCGGCTGGGAGGTCTGGGACAAGCACCTGAAGGAAGAGTACCAGAAGGCCGCCCAGGCCCTCGAGGAACTGGGGCTGAAGAACCAGTAGTCCGGCCGCATCTCCGCTTCTGGGAGGGACTCATGCCCAATGAGGCAGAGAAGGCCGGCGACATGGAGGGCGCGCGTTCGGCCGGCCCGGCCGCGCGCCTGATCCATCCGGTCGATGCCGGCCTGGCGCTGATCATCTGGGCGCTGGTGGCCTGGCTCTACTACGAGACGACGCAGTTCGAAGAGGTCTCGTTCCTGTTCAGCCAGAACGTGCCGCCGCAGATGTTCCCGCGCATCCTGCTGATCCTCATTGCCCTCCTGGCTCTGGCCATGCCCTTCGAGCACCTGCTGCTGAAGCGCAAGGGCAAGGACATCGACAAGGGCCGGCGGGTGCCGGTGAAGGGCATTGCCTGGATCACCATAGTGGCCCTGGTGGGGATCGTCGCCGCCGCGCCGCTGCTCGGCACCCTGCTCACCATGGTGGCGATCTGCCTGGTCATCCCCTTGCTCTGGGGCGAGCGCCGCCTGCAGATCATTCTGCCCTTCGCGGTGATCTTTCCACTCTGTATCGCGTTTCTGTTCAACATCGTCCTGGGGGTCTTCTTCGACCCGGGCGTCGTTGGCCTTTCCATCCGATAGGGGGCCATGATGGAAGCCGTTGTCCAAGGCCTCGGGCTGCTCCTCGAACCCACCAACATCGCCCTCATCCTGGGTGGCGTGGTGATCGGCGTGCTGGTCGGTGCCCTGCCGGGGTTGAGCTCGCCGATGGCCATCGCCTTGCTGATCCCCTTCACCATCCAGTTCGAGCCGGTGCCGGCGATCTCGATGATGGCGGCGCTCTACTGCGCCGGCACTTTCGGCGGCTCGATCACCGCGATTCTGATCAACGCACCGGGGGCACCACCAGCCGCGGCCACGGCGCTGGACGGCTATCCCATGGCCAAGAAGGGTCAGCCCGGGCGCGCCCTGGGCCTGGCCACGGTCTCCAGCGTGACCGGCGGCATCTTCAGTCTCGTGATCTTCATCTTCGCCGCCCCTCTGCTGGCCTCCGTCGCCCTGGAGTTCCGCCCGCCGGAATACTTCGCCCTGGCGGTCTTCGCGCTCTCCATGCTCGCCTCCATGAGCGGCAGGTCGTCGCTGCGCAACCTGATCTCCGGGGCCGTCGGCGTCTTGATCGGCACCATCGGCGTGCATCTGACCACCGGCGTCGAGCGCTTCACCTTCGACATTCCCGAACTGACCGAGGGCATCCACTTCGTGCCGGTGCTGATCGGCCTCTTCGCCCTGGGCGAGATGCTCAACCAGTCGCAGGCCCTGGACAGTGCCTTCGAGCGCATCCGCGCGACGGCCACGAAGCTGCCGAGCCTGAAGGAGTTGAAGGAACTCAAGTACACCATCCTGCGGTCCTCCGGCCTCGGCACCTTCATCGGCATCCTGCCGGCCGAAGGCTCCACCGTGGCGGCCATCATGGGCTACAACGAGGCCAAGCGCTGGTCGAAGAAGAAGGAGGAGTTCGGCACCGGCACGCCCGAAGGCATCGTCGGCCCCGAAGCCGCCAACAACGCGGCCGCCGGCGGCGCCATGGTGCCGACCCTGGCGCTGGGCATCCCGGGCAGCGGCTCCACCGCGCTGATCCTCGCCGCGCTGATCATGCACGGCTTCCGCCCCGGCCCCTATCTGATCAACGAGACGCCGGAGTTCATCTACGCCATCTTCGGCGCGATGATGGTGGCGAACATCGGCTTCCTGGCCATCGGCCTGGCCGGCGCCAAGGTGTTTTCCCTCGTCACCTTCATTCCCAACCGCCTGCTCTGGCCCGCGGTTTTCACCTTCTCGATGATCGGCTCCTACTCCTACGGCGCCTCCATGTTCGACGTCTGGGTGATGCTGATCTCCGGCATCGTCGGCTTCCTCATGCTGCGCCACGGCTTCGCGCCGGCGCCGCTGGTGATGGGCCTGATCCTCGGCAAGCTGGTGGAAGAGACCTTCTCGCAGTCGATGATCATCTACGACAACAACTTCCTGCGCCTCTTCGAAAGCCCCATCGTCCTGATGTTCTTCGCCTTCACGCTGCTGAGCCTGTCCTCTCCGCTCTGGGGCCTGTTCCGGCAGCGGCGCGCAACCGCCAAAGAGGGAACCTGACGTGGATAAACTGCGATGACCGGCAAGGGAGAACAAAGAGTCGCCATGGTCACCGGGGCGGGCCGGAACATCGGCCGTGCCATCGCCCAGGCTCTGGCACGGCAGGGCTTTCCCGTGGTGGTCCATACGGGCACCGACAAGAATGCGGCTAAGGAAACGGCGCAGGCGGTCGTTGCCGAAGGTGTAGAGGCCGAAGTCGTCCTCGGCGACCTGACTCAAGAAAACACTTCCAAGGATCTGGTTAGCGCGGCGCGGCGCCTGGGAGCCCCGGCGGTGCTGGTCAACAACGCCGCCCTGCGCCGCGCGGTCGATTTCGAGGACATGGACCTGGAGGAATGGCGCGCGGTGCTGGCCACAAACCTGGACGCCGCCTTCCTCTGCAGCCGGGCCGCCATCGGCGACATGCTGGCCGGCGGCTGGGGCCGGATCGTCAACATCGGCGGCATGACCGGGCACTGCGGTGCCGCCGGCCGCGCCCATGTGGTGGCCTCTAAGGCCGCCCTCGTCGGCCTCTCCAAGGCGCTGGCCATCGAGTTCGCCGGCCGCGGCGTCACCGCCAACTGCGTCGTCCCCGGCGAGAACGATACCGTCCGCGGGGCCTCGGCGGGGGTGCGCGCCGGCCATCACGGCAAGGCGCTGCCACCGGTGGGCCGGCGCGGAGAGCCGGACGAGGTCGCCGCGGTGATCGCCATGCTCTGCGGGCCGCAGTCCGGCTACCTCACCGGACAGACCTTTCACGTCAACGGCGGCACCTACCTGCCATGACGCAAGGCCAGCCCGCCATTGCCGAGGTCTTCGCCCGCTGGGCCGCCGATCTGCGCGCCGAAGCGGTGCCGCCGGCGGTGCGCGAGGCGCTGGGCCGGACGCTGATGGACTCGCTGGCGCTCATGGTCGCGGCGCGCCACCAGCCCTACGTGAAGGCCGTGATCGAGGCCGCTGACGGCAGCGGGCCCTGCACCGTCGTCGGGCACAGCGGCGGCTTCGATCCCATGACCGCGGCGCTGGCCAACGGCACCGCCGTCCATGGCGAGGATTACGACGATACCTTCGAGGGAACGCCGGTGCATGTCGGCGCGGTGATGGTGCCGGCGCTGCTCGCCGCCGCGCAACAGCGCAACCTCTCCGGGCCCGACCTGCTCTGCGGCCTGGCGGCCGGGTCCGAACTGATCTGCCGGCTGGCGCTGGTGGCGCCCACGGCGATCCACCGCCAGGGCTTTCACCCCACCGCGGTCTGCGGCGCCTTCGGCGCGGCCGCCGGCGTGGCGACGGCCCTGAGATTGCCGCCGGCCCAGATCGTCTCGGCCCTCGGCATCGTCGGCAGCATGGCCTCCGGCATCATCGAGTACCTCGCCGAGGGGACCTGGACCAAACGCATGCATCCCGGCTGGGCCGCCGGCGCCGGCTGGCGCGCGGCGCGCATGGCCGAGACCGGCTTCCTCGGCCCGCGCAGCGTCTTCGAAGGTGAGCACGGCGCCTTCCACGCCTTTGCGGTGCCCGGCATCCCCCGCGACTTCTCTCACCTCAGCGAGGCCTGGGGCGAGCGCTGGGAGGTGGCGAACCTGGCCTTCAAACCCTATGCCTGCGGCACCATGGCCCAGCCCTTCATCGATTGCGCGCTGTCGCTGCGCGACCGGCTGCCGGACCTCGAAGCCATCGACCACATCGTCGCCAGGGTGGGCGAAGGGACGGTGCACCGGCTCTGGGAACCGCGTGCCGAGAAGATCAAACCCTCGACGCCCTATGGCGCCAAGTTCTCGGTGCCCTACTGCGTGGCCGTCTCCCTGCACGACGGCGGTGCCGGGCTCGGGCAGTTCACCGAGGAGCGCATCGCCGATCCCGCGGTCCTCGCCCAGGCCTCGAAGGTCACCTACGAGATCGACCCGCAGAACGACTATCCCAGGAACTACAGCGGCGAGCTGCTGGTGAGCCTGAAGGACGGCACCGAGCTGACGGCGCAGCAGCCCTGCCTGCGCGGCGGCCGCGGAGCGCCGCTCGACGACGGCGAGCTGTGGCGGAAGTTCACCAGCAACATTCATTTCGGCGGTTGGGACGACAGCCGGGCGGACGCCCTCGCGCTCTTCGCCCGGCAGGCTTTCGGCGGGCCCGACCTTCATGGGCTCAAGGACTTTGCGACCTAGTGCGGCCTTGCGGCCGCGCTGGGATTAAGGAGATCAGGAATGCCTCACATTCCCGCCTCTGACGCTCTCTCTCACATCCGCGTATTGGACGTGACGCGGGTACGCTCCGGCCCGACGGCGGTGCGCCAGCTTGCCGACTGGGGCGCCGATGTGATCAAGGTCGAGCCGCCGGAGAGCCTGGAGCCCGACGGTGCCCTCGGCGCCGCCCGCCATACCCCCGACTTCCAGAACCTGCAGCGCAACAAGCGCAGCCTCACCCTCAACCTCAAGGACCCGGAGGGGCAACGGATCTTCCTGAAGCTGGTCGAGAAGGCCGACGTGGTGGTCGAGAACTTCCGCCCCGATGTCAAGGAGCGGCTGGGCATCGACTACGAGAGCTTGAAGGCGGTCAACCCGCGCATTATCCTCGCCAGCATCTCCGGCTTCGGACAGGACGGCGCCTATGCCGGGCGGCCCGGTTTCGATCAGGTGGCCCAGGGCATGGGCGGGCTCATGTCCATCACCGGCGCGCCGGGCGAGGGGCCCATGCGGGTCGGCATCCCCATCGCCGATCTGACGGCGGGGCTGTTCTGCGCGCTGGGGATCCTCGTGGCTCTCATCAACCGCGACAAGTCCAACGAGGGACAGTGGCTGCACACCTCCCTGCTGCAGGCGCAGATCTTCATGCTGGACTTTCAGGCCGCGCGCTGGCTGACCCGGGGCGAGGTGCCGCAGCAGGCCGGCAACAACCATCCCACCAGCGTGCCCACCGGTGTCTTCAAGACCACCGACGGCGCCATCAACATCGCCGTTGCCGGCGAGGCGATCTGGCGCCGCTTCGCCAATGCGCTGGAGCGGCCGGACTGGCTCGACTGCGACGCATACAAGGACAACGCCTCCCGCCTGGAACGCCGCGACCAGCTCAACGCCGAGATCGCGGCGATCACCGCCACCCGCACGAGCCGCGAGCTGGTGACCCTGCTGCTGGACAGCGGTGTGCCCTGTGGCGAGATCTATCGGATCAACGAGGTCTTCGACGACCCCCAGGTCCAGCACCTGGGCATCGCGCAGGACGCCGAGACCGTGCCCTTCGGCAAGACCCGGCTGGTCGGCCAGCCGGTGGTTCTGACCGAAACGCCGAGCCATATCGTCCAGGCGCCGCCGGAACGCGGCGAGCACACCGGTGAGATCCTGGCGGAAATCGGCTATGACGGCCCGGGCGTGGCCGAGCTGCGCGAGCGGCAGGTTGTTTAAAGGAGAGGACAATGGCAAGCGAGGCGGCAACGGCTCAGGAGAGCCAGAAGATCATCGGCCGGCAGGACGGGCCCGTCGGCCACCTGGTCTTCAACAACCCGCAGAAGCACAACGCGGTGTCCCTGGAGATGTGGGATGCCGTGGAGGCTGTGCTCGATACCTTCGAGGGGCAGGACGAGATCCGCGTCGTCGTGCTGTCCGGCGCCGGCGGGAAGTCCTTCGTCTCCGGCGCCGACATCTCCAAGTTCGAGAAGGAGCGCGGCTCCATGGAAGCCGTGCAGCACTACAACGGGCGCACCAAGGGCGTCTACGAGCGGGTGCAGTTCTTCCCCAAGCCGACCATCGCCATGGTCAACGGCTACTGCCTGGGTGGCGGGCTCAATCTGGCCGCCGCCTGCGACCTGCGCTACTGCTCGGCGAAATCGAAGTTCGGCATGCCGGCGGCGCGCCTCGCCCTCGGCTATCCCTATGCGGCGATCAAGCGCCTGGTCGATGCCGTCGGTCTCTCGGCCGCCAAACAGCTGATGTTCTCCGCCCAGCGCATCGACGCGGCGGAGGCCCATCGTCTGGGCCTGGTCCAGCAGGTCCTGGCCGAAGAGGAGCTGGAGGCCTTCGTCACCGACTACGCCCGGCAGATCGCCGCCAACGCCCCGCTCACCGTCCGCGCCATGAAGCTGATCGCCAACGAGGTGGTCAAGGACCCCGCGGACACGGATCTGGACCTCTGCGAACGCCTGGTCGCCGACTGCTTCGCCAGCGAGGACTACAAGGAAGGGCGCCGCGCCTTCCTGGAAAAACGCGAACCGCAGTTCCAGGGACGCTAGCGGGAGACTTAGGTCCCCTGGCGCCGTCGACGGGGCGCCGATGTCTGCGCCAGCGTGATCTCCTGCGCGCGTTCGGCCTCGACGGCGGCCAGCAGGCGCTGCTTCGCGGCGAGCACGTGGCTCTTCATGCAGACCCCGGCGGCGATGGGATCGCGGGCCTCGATGGACTGGACGATCTGGCGGTGCTCTTCGTTGGAGATGCGCATCGAGCCGAGCTGCAGCAGCCCTTTGCGGCGGAACAGGTGCAGCTCCTTGACCAGGCCCTTGTAGAGCCGCTGCAGGCGCCGGTTGTTGGCAAGGGCCAGAAGGCGGTTGTGAAACTCCAGGTTTGTCGGGTAGTAGCGCTCCAGGTCGCGCTCCGCGGCGGCCCGGTCCATAGCATCGACCAGGCCGTAAAGCTCCCGCACCTGCGCGTCGTCGACGCGTTCGGCGATCAGCCGCCCCATGAGCTCGTCGAGGGCGGAGCGGACGTCGTAGACCTCCAGGGCTTCGCGCAGATCGAGTTCGCGCACGAACACACCGCGGTTCGGAATGGCCACCAGCAGGCCTTCCTGGGCGAGCGCCCGGCAGGCCTCGCGCAGCGGGCCGCGGCTGGTCCCGAAGCGCTCCGACAGGGTGATCTCGTTCACCTTGTCGCCGCCGCGCAGCTCGCCGTTCATGATCATCTCTTCGATCGCCGCCTGCACGCGGTTGGTGAGCGACCCGCCGTCACCCAGCCTGCCTAGAGCGTCATCGTTCACACCCAGTCCTCGACACAAGAGTTCCGAACTTGTCCGTATTGTCGACGATTTCAGGGACGACTTGAAGTCAAAAGATAGTGCTGGAATGCGCAAGTTCTTGCATCAATTGCGCCCCGGCACAGCTCGGCTCTCCGGCGGAGATCTGCTTGCCGTATGCGTCAGATTGTCAACAGACCGGCGGACTGGCCAAGCCCAACCACCCCCTGGCCGAGGGTCTGTACACAATCGGGGGATCCCCCTGAGATCAGAGAGGTGATTCAAGCTCTCCGAGGATAGGAGACTTGGATAGCTCGGGCCCTGTGCCCCAACGCCTGTTCCTTCCAGGCGAAAGTCTGACGGAGATGATTCTCGCAACGCTGGGTCGAACTCGGCATCATCTTCAGTCCATCCTGGGTCCTTCTTTTTCCGGCGATAGGGAACGGAGCAATTCAGTTAAGGGAGGATCAGCATGATAAAGTTTGAGTGGCACAGCGGGTCGATATGTAGAATCGACCTATCAATCTCTTTCCTGATGAAGTTGTGGAACTCGTAGATCTTGTAATTGCCTGAGCGCCATCTAGGGCGAACAGTGAACTTGGATAGCGCAAGCTATTCCAGTGTCGCGAGGTCTGCCAGCCCGTCCAAGTTGCGGATTCTTATGCTACCTCTTGAAAGAGTGATCAGACCCCGGCTCCGCCAGCCCTGCAACGTCTTGTTCGTGGACTCGCGCGTTGCCCCGAGGAAATCCGCCAACTCACTCTGCGAAAATCGGAGACTTCCCGTCTCATCGGAAAACTTGTGATGAAGAATAAGCAGCCTCCGGGCGAGTCTGCCCTCCAGGTTTCGTATTGCCAAGTCCTCGACCTGCTGGGAAACCCACCGCAGCCTCGCACAGAGGATTGCGATCAGATTAACCCCGACCTCCGGACGGTTCAGCATGGCCACTCGAAGTTTCTTTCCCCCAAACCGCAGCAAAGTGGTGTCTTCCATGCAGATCGCGGTCGCTGTTCGCGGACCCCCGTCGAGGGCTGCAATCTCACCGAAGACATCCGGTGGACGCATGACGTTCAATGACAGTTTCTTTCCACTTGGCGAAGTGATGCTGATCTCGACGCTTCCCTTCTCGACAACGTAGATCGCATCGCCGGGATCGTCTTGAAAGAAGAGCACGGAATTACGCCCCAGCCGGACACGCTCGGCAACACTGCCAAGATGGCCCAGGCTCTCAGCGCTGAGATCGCCGATCAGGTCAGAGTAGGCCAGGGCGCTCGAACGTCGGTCCTTATCAGGTTGATCTTCCGCCATCTTTCTTTGCGAGAGCCGGGCTTATTCCATAGGTCCGCTTTTTGCCACACCCGTAGCATAGAAGGAGGCGGAGATGATATGAAGTGCGGTGATGATCTGGCACAACCAGACATTGACCTACGCCTGCAGCGTTGGCGCAGGTTCCCAGCTGCCCATCTTCGCAAAAAATCGCCCGGCAGATCGGACCCCGGTGATTCTGAGCCTGTCAGATATGGCTACAATCTCATCCGGGCTTCTGGCCTCTCTCCGCCCAGCTACCCTCATGGGCCAGAAAACAGGACGCATGAGCCGGAACTGAGCGAGGGAAGGGCCTAAGCTACCGCCGAATCACTTTGGTCATTCGGGAACATCGAAGACTCGACCCTCCATAAACTCGGAAACCGCGCGCTTCAGATCTTCGGGTTTTCCGAGTGAGCTTTAGCGAATGGATCTCGAAGGTCGAGCTTATCGGCGGCCCGAACGTGACGCTCTATGCACGTCTGTTCGGCTCTCTATGCCGGTCAGTCCGTTGAAACCGATGTGGCAGTGAGATCGTCTGGGCGCGCCGCTTCTGCACAGACGCGGCGATAGAGGTCGGCGAAGGCCTGGGTCGGCTGGAAGCCACAACGCTCCACCGGTTGATCCAAAGTGGAATCCTCCTCGCGGGAAAGCCGCTGGAGCAAGGCAATGGCATCCAGTCGCTTCTGATCGACACGACCGGTCGGCAGCCACTCCACAAAGGTATCGATCTCTTCGACCGCCAATCCCCACTCCCTGGCCGCTTCGATGAGACGCGGCCAAGTCCGCTGCGGAAAGTGCAACGACCTCGCGATGGCGATCAGATCCGCGGCTGAGGTCGACAGCACCCTTGCGGCTACGGCGGCCTCGACCGTCGCACGCACATTGACCATTGCTTCCGAAACGACGGGGTAGCCGAGTTCGACCGGCCCGTGACTGACGGCCACTTCGTCCGAGGTGCAGGTCTTATCCCGATAAGCCTCAAAGATCCTGCCGACCCCGATCATGCCATGGCGCGCCAGTTCCGCCGCGCGCAAGGCGCCGAGACTTGCGGCACCGAGAACCAGCGTGCCCCTATCGAGAGCGAAGAGAATCTCCTTGTGGGTAACGGCGAGGCTCTGGTGCATGAGCCCATCAACAATGCCGATGACCTTGGCGCCGTCGGTCACCGCGCGGATCACGTCACCGCGCTGCGCCGGCGGGCGATAGTCCGCGTCGCAGACAGCCATGGCTTCCTTGCGACTCAACGTTGGACCGAGATACACCACCGGCTGGCTCATGCCATCGCCTCGGCAATCGGCAGGATCCTCGTCTGCCGGGCGTTGATCGCTCTCGGACCGGGAACCCTCTTCGGGTGATAGACCACGGTTTCAAGCCCGGGGACCACAACACGTACGACAGCGATCTGCGGAAACTCGGGCCGCGACAAATCCACGGCCGCAACCTGATCGATCCCGGCCATGCGGAAGCGTTCCAGCAGCCATGCCACATCCTCTGTAAACAATGCCGCGTCGGCGTGCGGCACGGACTGGAAGCAGCCTGCTTGCTTGCCACATTCCGCGATCCGCCTGCGCGCCCGTCGAACCCGATCCTCGTCGAGTTTGGCGTCGGGGTCGTCCAGATCGTCCCTGGACCCGACCAGGCATGTGAGACGCGATTGCGCCGCCTCCGTCAACGCCCGTACAAGCGCCACCGCGCGATCCGGGTGGCAGCCGTCACCCGCGATCGGCACGGGAAAAAAGAGCGGCAGCCTTCCGCCCCTTTCAATGATCTCCACGTGAAAAACGGCGACCCCGATATCACTGGTCGCGTCCCAAACCCCAACGGCCATATCGGCCGCGGCGAAGCGGTCCAGGAGGTCGAGGCAATCCGGATCGTCAATCGTAGCCAGGTCAATTCGGGACCCGGACTTGGCTGCTGCGCTCTTGCCATGCCATATCGCAAGTGCGTCGCGTTCGATGACTTCGCAAATGCCGTGCACCAAGGCTTCCTCGAAGCTGTTGCCTGACGCCAGGCCGTTACTGCTGTTGCAGAAACAGCCGTGGCCCGGCTGCGTGGGCAGGCAGTAGTCCGTATGGACCAGGGCATAGGGTACGAGTACGGGTGCCCCATCGTTCATCAGGTCGATTCCTTCGACCCAGGGGATGGGAAGGTCGTCGTGGAGTCGGCCAAGGCGCTGCAACGGCAGCCGCTCAACGTCGAGCATTGGCTGGGCGCCATACAGCTGACTGACCGAAGCGACGGTTCGGGTCAGGACAACGCGCTCGGCATGCCAGGACTCGATCGCCTCCATGAGACCCGATGCGATGGCCGCATCGATATCCAGGCCTTTGCCCTGAGCCACGCCAAACATCCGACCTTCCGGCCGCACCACCATGACGACCGGGATTCCGATCCGGTCCCAGTGTGTCACGTCATCGACAAAGGTGATGCCGAAGTCACGACACAGGGGCCGGATCGAAGCAACGGTCTCTCCTGGCCCAAGCGTGCGATGCGAACCCCGTTTCCAGGACTTCATGCACGACACCAGCTGCTAGGTGCCATCGAGCCCTGTATCATTTCCTGTGACTTCGCTCTCCCCCATATCGTCTGTCACGATCTCAACATTGAAAGCCTGGAAAAGTATCGGCCCAAGGTTCTCTTCGCCGGGACGGGGGCGCGAGGTCGGATACTCGCGAACTGGTAGCTCAAGTGCCTGTCGCTTGGCGTCTTCGATTGCCTTGAACTCTGAGTCTTCAATTCGAACCTCCGTAATCGCCCGCACCTCCGGATCATGTGGATCGATTGCCGCGAATGTCATGTCTTCATCAAGCCTCGAACCCCGAATTCCATTCCTAATGAAGTACATTTCTCCGCCGGCATTAATAAGTAATAGACCAGTCTTGGTGCTCATCTTCTCCCCCTATTGCTAGACAGTGGACCCTCGAGACAGGTAATCGCACGGCCACAAAGCCCCATAGCCAGTGTAGGGGTCGTAGTGACCGGGATGAGTTGCCATCATCAAAATATGTTGTCGCATCTCCTCGTTATTGCGAATTGGTGTTTTGTTGGTCAACTTATGCTTCGAGAACCAACGATGTTTGCTCAGCAGCAAAGCTGCGATGCCGGCCACCCAGGGTGCCGCCATCGACGTACCACTTTGTTTGGCATATGAATTGTCTTTCCAGGTCGACCAAACGCTCTCGCCTGGTGCGCCCACATCTATCTCACCTCCAACGGAGGTAAATCCGGAAGGTTGGCCAAAGCGTGTCACAGCCGCAACCGTAATCACACCACCGAAGCGCGCGGGATAGCCGACGTTTATCTGTTGAAGTCTGCCTCGATTTCCCGCAGAGCAAATGACGATTCTCTTCTTATCCAGGGCATAGTGTATCGCGTCATACAGTTCTTCTGTACCGATGTCCGACTGAATAGAGATAGAAATGATATCGGCGCCCTCGTCAACCGCATCCCGAATCGCCAGAGCTAGATCAACCACTTTTGCGACACCACGATCGATGGGTTTACCGTTATCGTCTTCGCCATCGTGCTTGGTGATTTTGTAGATCATCAATTTGGCACGTGGCGCCACACCGCTGAACCGACCGTCAAGTTCGCTGAAGAGTTTTAGTTTTCTTCCCTTTGCCAACCAGTAGATATTCCCCCAATCGGTTTTCTTATCTGCAAGCTCTTTCTGTGCCTTTACAGCATTTGACTCCCATATCGGCTCGTAAGGGATATACTTTCCCTTTGATTTTTCCTTGTGCCATTTCAATGGGCGCGCAGCTATGATCCCTGCGCAGTGGGTTCCATGCCCATTGAAATCCTGAACGGCGTGGCGGCCACGTGTGATTCTCCTGTTCTCCACTCGGGCGAAGGAATCAAATACGTCGTCAGGAAAGGCTGGATGGTCTATGTCGATGCCGCTGTCCAGAACGGCAACCTTAATGCCCTCACCTTGGAATGACTGCCAGATGGCGTGAAAATCATAGAGCAGCGACGAACGCTCAAGTGACTTGTTGATCTCCTCCCACTTTTCTTTCACCTCTTCGTCAGTTGGAATCTGGAAGGTGTCCTCGTTGACATTCTGGGCAATTCTGGTTTCTACATCTTCCTCATTCATCATCAATTCTCCCCTGTTGATACAGTGGTCGCCCGGCGACCGCGTCGTGTTGGAACACTGTCGCCTTCAGCGATCGGTAGGATCCCAAGTTCGGCGCTCTTCTTGGGCCTCAGCCTTTCTTGCGATCGCTTTTCGAGCGTCATGTAGCCGCGCCGTTTGGCGAGATCTCGTACATCGGCGAACATGATCTGCGCTGCCGCGGGATCGCTCTGCTCGGCGATCTCCGCCAGCAGAAATCGGATCCAGGCTTCGTCCCCCCGCTCGCAGTAGGCCTGCGTCAGTTCGAGTGCCTCTCTAGCCCACCGCCTTGCTTCGTCGATGTTCCCGGCCAGTAGGTGGCCTTGCGCCAAATAGCCGAGCTGTTGACCGAACTGCGGGCGCAGCCGAAGGGAGCGGGCACAGTCGAGTGACTTGACCAGCAGTTCCATTCCTTCTCGAAGCTGCCCGCTTGCGACCAGAGCCGCACCGAGTTCGGACATGACCGCCGGGCGCAGCAGGTTGACCGGCATGGTCAGCGCGATCCGGTGGCCGATCGAGAGGACGCGAATGGCTTCGTCCAAATCGCCGGCCCGCAGGTGGAGGATTCCCACCTCCTGTGTCACATAGAGCAGAGTAAAGGGATGCTCATAGCGTTCTGCGATCGCCATTGCCTCGCCCGCCAGAACCCGGCCGCGCTCGAACTGGAGCAGTTCACCGAGTGTCCGGGCCAGCGCCGAGCGGGCCGCCGCTGAAGCTATCGAAACAAAGCCAAAGCGTTCGCTGATTTGCGATTCGGGAATTGCCTTGATCGACCACTCGAACGGCTCGACGGCAGCAGCATAGTCGCCGCGCGCCGATAGGTGGATGCCCAGCCTGACGGCGGTATTGATACTCAGTTCCGATAAATCAACCTCGCGTGCGATCGCGTGTGCTCGTTCCACGGCACTAATGGCTCCATTCAATTCGCCATTCAGCCAACTGCGGAAAGCCTTCAACGACAATGCACGCACCAACCGTTGCCGGTCCTCCAGCCTCTCGGCCAGAAAAAACGCCTTTTCTGTTTGGTCTGAGACTTCCGCATGATCGCCGCGCGCGAAGTGCGCGCTGATTTGCAGAAAGAGCAAGTCGATCCTTTTGCGACTTGTATCGTCGCTATCCTCAAGGTGGCGCAGGGCTTGGTCCGCATTGCCACAGGCAGCCAGGGCGTCGCCACTTGCCGACTGCGACATCGCCCGTTCCGCAAGCTCCGACCAGCAACGGAATGCTTTTGCCCAAAGCTCCCCGCCCAGCGCATGCGCTGCCACAAGCGCCAGCGTTTCTGTCGATCGGAGGTCGTCCAGGGCCTCGATGGCTCCAACGATGCGCTGATGCAGTGCCGTCTTGCGCCATGCAGCCAGACTGTTGTAGGCGACATCCCGCGTCAGGGCATGGCGGAATCGGCAACTTGACGCCGGCTGGGCCGAGACACCGCTCAGCAACTCAAGGTTCCGTAGCCGGTCGAGGCTGCTGTGCAATTGGCTGGGTTGCATCTCGGTCACGGTTTCCAACAGGCGCAGATCGACAACCTCACCAAACGCCGATGCGCTCCGCAGGACCAGCTTGTCCTCGTAGGAGAGACGATCGATACGCGACGCAATTGTCGCTTGTACCGTTGGAGGAATGAGCGTCTCGGGCAGCGAGCGCGCCAGATGTTGTGCGCCGAGAGAGCCGAGAAGGACACCGGAATGGCGAAGTTCGCGAATGATCTCCTCTATGAAGAAGGGATTGCCATCGGTGAGCACCGTGATCTGGGCCTTGAGCGGCTCAAGTTCCGGGTCCGGGCCAAGGAGGTTTGTCAGCAGCTCTTGCACACTCCTCTCCCACAGCTGCTGCAAAGTGAGCTGGGTAAAGGGTGCATCGGGTGGCGCAGCGAATTGAAGATGGGGCCGATGGGTGAGCAGCAACGCCAGACGCGTCGACTGCAACTCACCAGCAAGCGCGGTCAGCAGGGCAATTGATTCCTGATCCGCATTGTGCAGATCCTCTATGATCAAGAGCGTGGGCTGACTGTTCCCAATCTGCTTCAGAACGGTAATCAGGGCCGCCTGAGTGCGCTCATGCCGTTCCTTAGGCTGCAGGTTCTCCCATCCCTGGTCGTCGCCCAACGCATCCAGGCAGGCAAGCAAGGGGACCAAGCACCCGAGAAGCTTGGGATCGAGGTCGTTCAAGTCGGATTTGACTCTCTCCTGCACC
>NZ_JANQOI010000015.1 GCF_028289705.1 Pelagibius sp. | reverse complement strand
CGAGTAAGGGATCCAGGTGATTGCTGAGGTTGTGGGTACATACCTGGGGGCGCAATAATACTCTTGCGCATGTAAACAGTATGCTGTGGGTGGGGTGGATGGCTTTCAACACGGCCGCCAGTAGATGGAGTCGAAATTGCCGCTCGGCTCGATGACCACGCCGTAGCCGCCGATCTCCACGCGCCCGCCGGGCAGGATGATGTTCTGCGCTTCCAGGGTCGCCACCAGGTCGTCGGGCGAGAGGCCATAGCGGGCCAGGCGCGCGTTGGTCGTCTCCAGGAAGATGCGCTCGCGCTGCACGCCGTGCAGCTCGACCCGGCGAATTCCTTCCACGGCATAGAGCTCGTCGCGGATGTCGCGGGCGACCTTGCGCATCTCCTCGAAGGAGAAGCCCTTGGCGGTGAGGGCGATGGTGGCGACATTGACGTCGCCGAAATCGCTGTTGACGAATGGCCCGATGGTGCCCTGAGGCAGGCTGGTGCGAACCTCCGCCATCTTGTTGCGCAGGTTCTGCCAGATCGGCGCCATCTCGAAGAACTTGTCGTAGACGACGACGTGAACGATGGCGATGCCGGTCTTGGAGCTCGACTTGATCTTCTTGACTTCGGGGATGCGGCGGATCTGCTTTTCCAGCTTGCGGGTGATCAGGTTTTCCACCCGCTCCGGGGACATGCCAGGGAAGTAGGCGGCGACCACCGCCTCGCGCACCGTGACCTCCGGATCCTCCTTGCTGGGAAAGCTGGTGAAGGAGAGCAGGCCGACAATGGCCAGCAGGACGACCACCAGGGCCGTCACCCGGCTGTTGTCGAGGGCGAAGCCGGTGAGGTTCATTGCTCCGCTCCGGCGCCGTATGGCATCTCTGCTCCCATCAGGCGGACGGTCTGGCCGTCGTTCAGGAACTCGACGCCGGCCGCCGCGATCACGTCGCCGCTGCGCAGGTCGCCGGAGATCTGCACTTCGTTGTCATGGAGGTCCTCGATCATCACCGCGATCCGCTGGACGGTCGAGGTCTTCGCATCGAAGCGGAAGACGTAGTAGGTCTGCCCCTCGCCGGAGAGGATCGACCACATCGGCACCATCAGGCTGTCGCCACTCGGCGCGGCAAGGCCGGCGCTTTCGGGACCGGCGCTGTTGGGGCCGGCGCTGGGAAAGGTGAAGACCACCTCGGCCGATAGGCCCGCGCGCAGTTGCTTGGGGACCCCCTGCAGGGCGACGGTGACCGGAAAGGCGTTGGCCTCCACGGCCCGGTTGCCGATCTCGGTCACCACACCGGGGAGCGAGAGGCCGGCGTCGCTGGGAAATGTCACGGTGACACGCTGTCCCTGGGCGATCTGATTGATCAGCTCCGGCGGCACGCGCAGCGTCACCTTGAGGCCGCGCTCGCCGCTCAGTTCGAAGAGCGGCTCGCCGGCGGAGACCTGCTCGAAGGCCTCGATGACCTTCTTCGAGACGACCCCGTCGAAGGGCGCGCGCAGGGTGGCCAGCTTCAGGTCGCGGTGCCGCAGATTGAGCTGCGCCCGGCGGGCGCCGACCTGGCTCTTCGCGGCGTCATGCCCGGCGACCGCCGTGTCCAGGCGTGCCTGGGCGATCCAGCCTTTCTGGAAAAGCGCTTTCTGCCGCTCCAGGTTCTGGACCTCTTCCTTGTAGACGGCATGGGCGGCGGCGACCTCGGCCTCGGCATTGCGCACCTGCAGCAGGAAGGGCTCGCGGTCCAGCTCTGCCAGGATATCGCCGGCCTTCACCCGGTCGCCCAGGCGCACGTGCAGCTTTTCGACGCGGCCCCCGACCTCGAAGCTCAGGGCGGTCACGTCGACGGGCTCGACGATCCCGGCGATCCGCCGCTGCTGCGCGGCGATGTCCGGGGACAGGGTCACCCATTTGATGGACCGCACCACATTCTTGTCGGCGTGGGCGGGCTCGTCGCAGGCGCTCGGCAGCATCGCGAGCGCCAGGAGGCCGAACACCCGGCCGATGGTTTTGCCAGGGCCGCTCCAGGGCGCTGTCTTGGGGGATGGTGCTTCGGTCATGGTCGGGCGTGCTCCGGAAGGGCGTCGAAATCAGCGTTTGGTCGCGGTCTGCGACGGCGACGGGCGGTAGGCCGTCTCGGGTTGCGAGCCGGTTGGGTGGGACTTGGCAAAGGGTCCCGAGGGGGCCGGCGCCGAGAACTGAAAGGACAGGCTGCTCAGGTCGTTGGCGACCCAGCGCCCGTCGGCGCAGGCGGAAAGGAGGAGAAGGCTGATGACTGCAATCGCTGCGCGCATGATGTGTCCCCTTTTGGCTTGGCGTCTTTCCGCGCCGTTGCACGGGCTGGCCGTGCGGTGCGGCGGATGACCGGGACTATGGCGATTCAGGGGCGGGCGCAGCAGTTTGTTACGGTAAGTAACGGCGGCGTCGACAGCCCGCTAACCGGCTGCTACCCTTGCGATTAGTCGATGCAGTTAGGCATTTTGCCGAGGATTTCCCGATGGGCCCAGGGGGCTTGAGCGGGGTCTGAACGGGGGATAGTGGGAGAGGGCGATGGCCCGCGGGGATCAATCTCCTTCAGTACCTGCCGGCGATCAAGCCGGCCCGGGGGAGACCGCGGTTCGCGAACAGCTCGCCCGCATCCAGGGCAGCGCCGACTTCGCCCAATCCGAGCGTATGAAGTCTTTCCTGGGATTTGTCGTCGAGGAGACCCTGGCGGGGCGCGCCGAGGCGCTGAAGGAATACACCATCGCGACCCAGGTCTTCGACCGCGACGAGACCTTCGATCCACAAACGAATACCATCGTACGGGTGGAGGCCGGCCGCCTGCGGCGCCGGCTGGAGCGCTATTACCTGACCGAGGGCAGCGACGATGCGGTCCGGATCGACCTGCCGAAGGGAAGCTATGTCCCTTTGTTTCGGGCGACCCAGCCGGCACCGCCGCCGCCGGCTGCGGCGAGCCGCCAGGATCGTCCGGGGCAAAGTGAGGCGCGCGACGACGAGCAGCGGGACGTTGCCACGGAGCTGCCCACCGGCCCCTCGATTGCGGTTCTGCGCTTCGAGAACATGAGCGGCGATCCCGGCCAGGACTTTTTCGCCGACGGCGTCAGCGAGGAGATCATCAACGATCTGACGCGCTTTCCGAATCTGCGGGTGGTCTCGCGCCACTCCACCTTCAAATACAAGGGCCGGCACGTCGACGTTCGCGAGGTCGGTCAGGACCTCGGGGTGCGCTACGTCCTCGAAGGCAGTGTCCGCAAGGCCGGCGATATGATCCGGGTCACCGGGCAACTGACCGACGCCGTCGACGGCGGGCACCTCTTCTCTGAGACCTACGACCGCGATCTCTCGGGCCAGAGCATCCTGGACATACAGGATGACATCGCCGACCGCATCGTTGCGGCTGTCGGCGCCCCCCACGGGGTGGTGGGGCGGGCCGCCTTGCGGCGCTCCCGCGGCAAGGCGGCACAGTCGATCGGCGCCTACGACGCGGTCATGCGCTTCTACGAATATCTGGCCAACGCGTCGTCTCAGGCTCACAAGCCCGTGCTCACTGCGCTGGAGCAGGCGGTGGAGTTGGACCCGGGCTATGCCTCTGCCTGGGCGGCGCTTGCCTCCGTCCACCTGGATGCGGTGCGCTTCGGCTTCAACTCAGGCTGGGAAGGCAATCCGCTGGACCGGGCCCTTCAGGCCGCGCAGCGGGCGGTGATGCTGGAGCCCGACAGCTCCATGGCCTATCACTTCCTGTTCACCGCGCATTTTCATCGCGGTGAGCTCGACGACTTCCGCGCAACGGGGGAGCGGGCCGTCCGTCTCAATCCCAACCACACCGACATGCTGGCGGACTACGGCTTGATGCTCGCCCTGACCGGCGAGTGGGAGCGCGGCATCGCTCTGGCGCAAAAGGCCATTGCGCTCAGCCCCACCCATCCCGGCTGGTTCCACTGCGCCGCGGTTGCCGACCACTACCGCAAGGAAGAGTTCGAGGCCGCCCTGGCCGAGGCCAAGCAGATCCAGATGCCGGAGTTCTTTGCGAACTTCATGATGCTGGCCATGTGCTATGGCCAGTTGGGGCGCGACCGTGAAGGGCGCAGTGCCTGCGACAAGCTGCTGGAACTGGCGCCGGACTTCTCTGAGCGCGCCTGGGATTTCCTGGCGGCCTGGAACATGTCAGAGGAGCTGTCCGGGCAAATCGTCGATGGCCTGCGCAAGGCCGGCCTGCGCATCCCTGACCGGCCCGACTGACGAAACCCCGGCTCACGAGGCCCCGGGGCGCGTAACGTAACTCACCGTGACTGTCTCCCCTTGGCGGGCGCCCCCTGCCATAGTGGGATCAACAGCAGACAGATCAACCAGAAGATTCCGCTATTATGTTGAAAATACAGAGGAAACTTGTGGCGGTGCTGGCCGGAGACGTGGTCGGTTACAGCCGCCTTGTGGGGACCGATGAGGAACAGACGATCCAGAACTGGACCGCCTGCCGGGAATACATCTGCGAAGTCGTGAGTGACTACCAGGGCCGTCTGTTCAACACCGCCGGCGACAGTCTGGTCTTCGAATTCGCCAGCGTGCTCGATGCCCTGCGCTGCGCGGTGGAGATCCAGCGCTTCCTGCGTGACGTGAATTCGGGCGTGCCCGAGGAGCGGCAGCTTCTGATGCGTTTCGGCCTGCATCTGGGCGACCTGGTGGTGGACCGGGAGAACTATCTGGGCGACGGCATCAACGTGGCCGCCCGCCTGGAATCGCTGGCCAAGCCGGGCGGAATCTGCGTTTCGGACATGGTCTACAGCAACGTGGCGAACAGCCCGGAGTTCACATTTGAGGATCTGGGCGACCGGGAGCTGAAGAACATCGCCCGGCCCATGCGGGTCTATCGCCTCGCCCTGGACAAGGTCGAGACGGCTTCGATGACCCAGGCGGCCGAGAAAAGCGCGGAGGTTGCGGCAGACGACCTGCCCACGGTCGCGGTGCTTCCCTTCGACAATCTCGGCGGCAATCCGGCGGACGACTATTTCGTCGATGGCCTGACCGAGGACATCATCACCGCCCTTGCCGCCTGGCGCTCCTTTCCCGTGATCGCCCGCAACTCCACCTTCGCCTACAAGGGCAAGTCCCCGGACGTCCGCACCGTCGCCCGCGATCTCGGTGCCCGCTATGTGCTGGAAGGCAGCATCCGCAAGGACGGCAATCGGGTGCGCGTCAACGTGCAGTTCATCGACGCCGCCAACGGCCACCACCTCTGGGCCGTCAAGTTCGACCGCGAGCTCGAAGACGTCTTCGCCCTGCAGGACGAGATCACCCACCACATTGCGGCGACGGTGGCGCCGGAGGTGGAGCGGGCCGAGCGGGACCGGGCCAGCGCCGTGCGGCCCAAGGACATGACCGCCTGGGCCTATTGCCTGAAGGGCCGGGCCCTGTTGGAGGAATTCACCGCCGAGGGCAATGCCTCCGCCCGCGAGATGTTCGAGAAGGCCATCGCCCTCGATCCTGCCTACGGCGAGGGTTATGTCGGGCTGGCCTTCAGCCATCAGCGCGATCTCTGGTTCGAGTTTACGCGGGGCCGTGAGCAGACGATCCAGGCCCTGCTCGCCGCCGCGCGCCAGGCGGTGACCATCGATCCGGCGAACTCCGAAGCGCACTGCATTCTCGGCTTCGGGATGATCTGGGACCGCCAGTTTCACCTCGCCATCGCCGCCGGCGAGCAGGCGGTGCAGCTCAACCCCAGCAACGCCACCGCCTTCGCCCAGCTCGGCATCGCCAGCAGCTTCGCCGGCCGGCCCATGGACGGGATCGCCCATCTCGAGCGCTCCCTGCGCCTCAATCCTCAGGATCCACGCATTCACTTCAGCATCACCATGGTGGCGCGGGCCCATCTCAACGCCCGCAATCCCGAGGAGGCCGCGCGCTGGGCCGAGCGGGCGACCCACCGGCGCGCCGACTATCCGCTCGGCCATCTCGTGCTGGCCTCGGCCCTGGGCCACCTGGGCCGCCGGGAAGAGGCGCGGGCGGCCTTGTCGGAATGCGAGCGCCTGGACCCCGGCTTCGCGCTGCGCTGGGCTCTCAGGCCCATGTACAAGGACCCGGCCGACGACCTCTATTTCCTGGACGGCCTGCGCCTGGCGGGCCTGGAAACCACCGCCGAGATCGCCTGATTACCGGCAGGTTGCCCGCTATCGGGCGCGCGATCAGGCAATCTGGCGTAGCGCCTTGACGGTTTCGCGCAGGCCCTTGGCGAGGATCTTGTCGCGGCGCATGACCAGCGCCAGGGTCCGGTTGAGCTTCGGCGACAGCGGGCGGGAGACCAGGGGGCTGGCTTGGCCGTCATTACGGACGCTGCTGCGCCCGGCATCGCGCACGGCGATCTCCGGCAGCACGGCACAGCCGAGCCCGGCCCCCACCAGCTCCTTGATGGCCTCGACGTTGCCCAGGTCCATCACCGGATTGAGGGCGATGCCGGCACGGGCGAGCCACTCGTCGACGACGCGGCGCGTGTTACCGCCGGCTTCGTAGAGCACCAGCGGGCGCTTTGCCAGAACGGCCGGGGTGACGGTCCTGGGCAGAGGCTCGCCGTCGACGGCGGCCACGGCGACGAAGGCGTCCTCGAGCAGCGGGGTCACGGCGAACATGCGCCCGGGGGCCGGCAGGGTAACCAGGCCGAGGTCGAGGCGGTTCTCCTCCAGTGCTTTCAGCATGTCTGCCGTGTTGCCGGTCCGCACGGTGATCTCCAGTGTCGGGAAGCGCTGGCGCAGGTCCCGCAGGATCGGCGGCAGCAGGTAGATGCAGGCCGTCGCGCCGGTGCCGATACGCACCCGCCCCAGGGCGCCGCTGGCATGAGCGGCCATCCCGTCGAGGGTGGCGGAGACCGCCTCTTCGATCTTCCGGGCATGGTCGAGGAGCTCAATCCCCGCAGCGGTCGGCGTGGCGCGCTTGCCCACCCGCTCGATCAGGCGAACCCCGATGCGCTTCTCCAGCTCGCGGACCTGAAGGCTGACGGCAGGCTGGCTGAGCTGCAGGCGGTCCGCCGCCGCCGAAAAGCTGCCGCGGGCGATCACTTCCGAGAAGGTCCGCAACTGGTCGAGTTTAAGGCCACGCATCGATAAGAATTCCTCATGGATTACATCAGAAAATAAAGATTTTTAAATGTAAATCCAAGCTGCAATATGGCCATCGAGCGGCTGCCGCTGCCCCGCAGTTCGCCGTCTCCCAGTTTGCCGCGCATGGGTCGCCGCCCGCCCTTTTGTCACGCCGGGCCTCCAATCCCGAGGTCTGGCAAGGAGACCGTCATGGAGCTTGTCTACCCTGCTTTCGAACCCGGTATCGGCAATCGGATCGTCCGGGTGCGCGATGCCCGGACCGCCGACATGCCGGCGATCCAAATCATTTACGCGCGCGAGGTCACCCAGGGACTGGCGAGTTTCGAGGAGGCGCCGCCGGCGGTCGGCGAACTTCTGGCACGGCACGCCCGGATCCTGGAGCAGGGCCTGCCTTATCTGGCGGCGGAGCTGGACGGCCAGCTCGTCGGTTACGGCTACGCCAGCGCCTATCGGCCACGCGCCGCCTACCGCTACACCGTCGAAGACTCGGTCTACGTGGCGGCGGGGGCGCAGGGCAGGGGGGTCGGCCGGGCCCTGCTTTCCGCCTTGGTCGCCCGCTGCGAGGCCGGCCCCTGGCGGCAGATGATCGCGGTCATCGGCGACAGCGCCAACCGGGGCTCCGTCGCGCTGCATGAACGGCTTGGATTCCGCCGGGTCGGCACCTTGACGTCCGTCGGGTTCAAGTTCGGGCGCCCGGTCGACACGGTGCTCATGCAACGCGCACTGGACGGCGGAAGCGATGGCGCGGCCCAGGGCAACGGACCGGCGGCTGCGCCGGGATGATCGCGCGGCGGACGGTCGCCTGCCTGGCCGTCTCGCAGCTCGTCTGCTGGGGCGTTTCCTACTATCTCATCGGCGTCTTCGGCGAGCGAATCGGCGCCGAGCTGGGCTGGAGCCGGGCTCTGGTCTTCGGCGGCTTCTCGGCGGCGCTGGTGGTTATGGGACTGGTGTCGCCGGCGGTCGGGACGCTGATCGACCGATTTGGCGGCGGCCGCGTCATGGCCATGGGATCGCTGCTCTCGGCTTGCGGTTGCCTCTGGCTGTCGCTTGCGCAGGATCTCGTCGGCTACTACGGGGCCTGGATCTGCCTCGGCCTGGCAATGCGCGCGACCCTCTACGAGGCGGCCTTCGCGGCCTTGGCGCGTATCGGCGGGCCGTTGGCGCAGCGGCCCATCGCCCAGGTCACCTTGCTCGGCGGCCTTGCCTCCTCCTGCTTCTGGCCCCTCGGCCACCTGCTGGCAGAGAGTTTCGGTTGGCGCGGCGCGCTGCTGTGCTATGCCGCCTTTGCCCTGTTCACCCTGCCGCTGCACCTCGCGATCCCGTCCCGCCGCCACGATGCGGCAGAGGCCGCAGAGCCGGCGGTGCCGTCAGAACCCGTGGTCTCGGGTCGCAATGGCCACATTCAGATCGCCCTGCTCTATGCCGTCATCATGAGCCTGACCAGCGCCCTCAGCTCGGCCATGTCGGCGCATATGATCGGCCTGCTGAGCGAACTCGGCCTGGCGGCGGCCCTGGCGGTCTCGGTTTCGGCGCTGCGCGGCATCGGCCAGTCTCTCGCCCGCCTGGCGGAGGTGCTGTTCGGCGGCCGCCTCCACCCCGTCACCCTGAACCTCCTGGCGACCCTGGCTTTGCCGTGCTGCTTCGTCATCGGGCTGGCCGGCGGTGGCCATCTGTCTGCTGCGGCGGTCTTCGCCTTCGTCTACGGCGCCGGCAACGGCATCATCACCATTGCCGGCGGCACCATGCCGCTGATCCTCTTCGATATCCGCACCTACGGCGCTATCGTCGGCTGGTTGCGGGTGCCGAGCTTCCTTCTCTCCGCCATGGCTCCCTTTGCTTTTGCCGCGCTGCTCGAAGACTTCGGCGCTGAAGCCGTGCTCTATCTGTCCATCTTCCTCTCGCTCGTGACCCTTGCTGCGGCCGTTGCCCTCAGGACCTTGGTGATCCGGCCGCAGCGTTCTGCCTAGAGTGTTTCGACTTACGTCGAAGCGGTTCCAGCCCGCTCCCCCACCCGGCCACCCAGCGCAAGTATCCTAGTGGGTGGCCGGGTGGGGGAGCGGGCCGGTGCCGTCAAAACGTCAAGGGCCTAGGTTCGTGCCGCGATCCAGGCCAGAGCGTCCTCGACGCTGGTCACGGTCTCCGCGGCGTTGAATGCGGGGCGGTCGATCATCACCACCGGCAGGCCGAGGGCGCGGGCAACCGCGATCTTGGGATAGGTGGCCTCGCCGCCGCTGTTGCGGGTGACCAGCGCTCCGATGCGGTGCTCCAGCAGCAGGGCTCGCTCCCCCTCTTCTTCGAAGGGGCCGCGGTCCAGCACTACTTCGCAGCGCGCCAACGGTAGCGCCTGGCGCGGGCCGTCGACCATGCGCACCAGGAACCAGGTCTCGACCAGGGGTGCGAAGGCGGCCAGTTCCTGGCGGCCGACCGACAGGAAGACGCGCTCGGCGAGGCCCGGCACGGCGTAGGCCGCTGCATCTGCATCGGCAACACTGATCCAGCGGTCGCCCTCGACGGCCTGCCAGGGCGCGCGGCGCAGCAGCAGGCGCGGCGTGCCGCTGCGCCGGCAGGCATCGGCGGCGTTTTCCGAGATGCGCTCGGCAAAGGGATGGGTGGCATCGACCAGCAGGTCGATCCGCTCCTCGGCCAAGTAGCGCGCCAGGGCGTCGATGCCGCCGAAGCCGCCGATCCGCAGGGACCCGGGGATCGCCTGTGGCTGTTCGGTGCGCCCGGCGAGGGAGGAGATCACCTCGACCCCGTCCTGGGTGACGAGTCGTTCGGCGAGAGCGCGGGACTCGCCGGTGCCGCCCAGCAAAAGGATGCGCCGCCGACTAGCCATGAGGGTACTTGGGGCTGGCGCCGACGAGGGTGCCGCCGCGGTCGAAGATCAGCACCTCGATCTCGGTCTCGCCGTCCAGCACGCCGAGGGCGGTGCCGCGGGCCCTTGCTGCAACGGCATCGGCCAGCGGCAGCTTGGCCTCGGCTGCGAGGTCCAGCACCTGCTTGGCCGTGTTGGCGCCGCGGGTCTCGGCAAGGAGCTGCGGTTTGGCGCCGAGCGCCTCCAGGATCTCAGCCAGCAGGTCGAAGTCCACCTGGCTGCGTCCGGAATGCAGGTCGAGATGCCCCGCCGCCAGCTTGCAGAGCTTGCCGAAGCCGCCGGCGATGGTGAGCCGCGGCAGCGGGTGGCGGCGCAGGTACTTCAGCAGGCCGCCGGCGAAATCGCCCATGTCCAAGAGCGCCGTCTCCGGCATGTCGTAGAGCCTCTGCACCGCCGCCTCGGAGGTCGATCCGGTGCTGGCGGCGGCGTGATCGATCCCGGTGGCCCGGGCGACGTCGATGCCGCGGTGGATGGAGTGGATCCAGGCCGAGCAGGAAAAGGGCACCACCACGCCGGTGGTGCCGAGGATCGAGAGCCCGCCGAGGATGCCGAGGCGCGGGTTCCAGGTCTGCTTGGCCAGCTCGGCGCCGTTGTCCACCGAGATCTCGACCTCCAGATCGCCGGCATCGCCGTGTTCGGCGGCGACCTCCGCGACCACGGCCTGCATCATCTGCCGGGGTATCGGGTTGATGGCGGCTTCCCCCACCGGCAGCGGCAGCCCTGGTTTGGTGACCGTCCCCACGCCCGGTCCGGCCCTGAAGGTGACGCCTTGCCCGGCGGCGCCCCGGCGCACCGTCGCGCCGACCAGAGCTAGGTGGGTCACGTCGGGGTCGTCGCCGGCGTCCTTGACGATGGCGGCGGAGGCCGCGTCCCGGCCGAGGGCCTCCCGCGCCAGTGCGAAGGCCGGCTGCTCGCCCTTCGGCAGGGTGATGGTGACCGGGTCCGGGAACTGTCCGGTGAGCAGGGCGGTATAGGCGGCCTTGGTTGCCGCCGTCGCGCAGGCGCCGGTGGTCCAGCCGCGCCGCAAACTGCCTTCGGGCTTTCGCATGATGTCGCTATTCTACAAATCGCGGCTTTTCCTTGACTAGGCTGCCGAGCGGGCGCTGTCTAGACTGCGTGTTATGACCCCTCTGTCCGCATCCCTTCCCGTCTTTCAGCCCGGAACGGTCTGGCTTGTCGGTGCCGGTCCCGGCGATCCCGGGCTCCTGACCCTGCATGCCATGAACGCCCTGGAGCAGGCCGATGTCCTGGTTTATGACGCGCTGGTCGGCGAAGCGGTTCTGGATCTCGCCAAGCCCGGCTGCGAGCGCATCTATGCCGGCAAGCGTGGCGGCCGGCCCTCGCCGGTACAGGCGGATATCTCCCAGCGGCTGGTGCGCCTGGCCAAGGACGGGCGGCGGGTGCTGCGCCTCAAGGGCGGCGATCCCTTCGTCTTCGGCCGTGGCGGGGAGGAAGCCCTCGCCCTGGTCGCCGCCGGCGTTCCCTTCCGCATCGTGCCCGGCATCTCCGCCGGCATCGGCGGCCTGGCCTATGCCGGGATTCCCGTCACCCACCGCGACACCAATTCCGCGGTGACCTTCCTCACCGGCCATGGCGTCGGCGGCGAGGTGCCCGACGGGATCGACTGGGCGGCGGTGGCCAAGGGCTCCCCGGTGATCGTGCTCTACATGGCCCTGAAGCATCTGGCCGCCATCGCCGCCGCGCTGATGGAACAGGGGCGCCGCCCCGGTGAACCGGTGGCCATCATCAGCCAGGCGACCCTGCCGAGCCAGACCGTGCTGGAGACCAGCCTGGGCCGCTGCGCCGAGGAGGCGTCGGCGCGGGGCATCGAGCCGCCCTGCATGGTGGTGGTGGGCGAGGTGGTGCGCCTGCGCCAGGGGCTCGACTGGCAGGGCGCGGCCGAGGGGCGGGTTCTGCACGACGATCCCCTGGGGCTGCGCCGAGGGCGCGACAGCGCATGACCGCCGGCCCGGCCGGCCTCCTCATTGCGGCCCCAGCATCGGGCAGCGGCAAGACCATCGTAACCCTGGCGCTGCTGCGGCACCTGCGCCACCGCGGCCATCGGGTGGCTTCCATCAAGGTGGGCCCGGACTACATCGATCCGGCCTTTCACGAGGCGGCCACCGGGCGCGCCTGCCTCAACCTCGATTCCTGGGCCATGCGCGAGCAGACCCTGGCGGCGGCCCTACGGCAGGCGGGCAGCGATGCCGAGCTGATCGTCGGCGAGGGCGTCATGGGATTGTTCGACGGGGCGGTCGTGCGCGATCGCTACGGCCTGCCTGCCGGCTCGACAGCCGCGCTGGCCGCGCTGACCGGCTGGCCGGTGGTCCTGGTCGTGGACTGCCAGGGTATGGGCGCTTCGGTGGCCGCCTTGGCGAAGGGCTTCCAGGGCTTTCACGAGGCAGTCAGGGTGCAGGGCGTGATCCTGAATGCGGTGGCCTCCGACCGGCACGAAGGCCTGTTACGCGAGGCCTGCCACGGGGCGGAGCTGCCGGTGATCGGGGTGCTGCGGCGCGATCCGGCTTTGCAGCGGCCGTCGCGCCACCTGGGGCTCGTTCAGGCCGGCGAGGACCCGGCCCTGGAGCCGTTCCTCGACACGGCGGCCGACCTGCTGGGGCAGCGGATCGACACCGCGGCCTTGCTGGCGACGGCCCGTCCCGCGGTCTTGAGCGGCGGGGCTTCGGATCCTCCGCTACCGCCGCTCGGCCAGCGTATCGCGGTGGCCCGGGATACCGCCTTTGCCTTCAGCTATCCCTTCGTGCTCGACGCCTGGCGCCGGGTCGGTGCCGAGATCTCCCTCTTCTCTCCCCTGGCGGACGAGGCGCCGGACTCCGAAGCCGACGCGGTCTACCTTCCCGGCGGCTACCCCGAACTGCACGCCGAGACCCTGGCCGCCAACCGCCGCTTTCGCGAAGGGGTCACGGACGCCGCGGCGGCGGGGGCGGTGATCTATGGGGAGTGCGGCGGCTATATGGTGCTCGGCCGGGGCCTGGAGGATGGGGAGGGCCGGCATCACGAGATGCTGGGCCTCCTGCCCATGGAAAGCTCCCTCAGGAACGCACGGCGCAGCCTCGGATACCGGCACGCAAAGCTCCACAGCGCCGGGGCGCTGGGGCCGGCCGGAGCCACCTTTCGGGCCCACGAGTTCCACTACGCCAGTGTCTCGGCTGCCGGTGGCGAGCCCCTTTTTCAGGTGGCCCTGGCCTCCGGCGAACCCGGTGGGACAGCAGGGCAACGCCTGGGTGCGGTCATGGGATCGTTTCTGCACCTCGTGGACAGCGAGAATCGAGCCGATAAAACAACTTACGGCCGAGAAACATAAATCTTAAGGTTGTAATCGTCACAGAATTGTTTTTGGATTGCGGTGACGAAAGGCGGTCTAGTCCAGGCACCTTTCAGGCAATACGCCGTGGGTCCCAGGGGATATCGCCTACGCGAAGCATTCAGTTTTACTTTGCCAAACGTTTAGACTAGCAAAGGGAGCGGCGATTGGGACGGGCTGCAGGGCCTTGGGGACTCAGCCGCGGCCATTCGCCCATGAAGAGGATGCAGAAAAACGAGCGCGCGGGGGGCTCAGCCTGCGAAACGGGCTGGGATCGGATCGTGCGCCGCGAGACCAAGTCTGGGGAGCGTTAGATGGAAGAGTCGGTTACCGGAGTGTGGGACCTGGTTGTGGGGCTGGTCACCAGCTACGGCCTGAGCGTCATTGGCGCCATCGTCATCCTGATCGTCGGCTTCATGGTCGCCGGTTGGGTGAAGGCGGCGGTTACCAAGGCCTTGAGCAAGGTTCAGAAGGTCGATGAAACCCTCAGGACCTTCTTCGCCAGCCTTGCCTACTATGCGGTGGTGGTCTTCACCGTCGTCGCCGTGCTGGCGCAGTTCGGGATCGAGACCACCAGCTTCATCGCCGTGCTGGGCGCGGCGGGTCTGGCCATCGGTCTGGCCCTGCAGGGCACGCTCAGCAATGTCGCCGCCGGGGTCATGCTGCTGCTCTTCCGCCCCTTCAAGATCGGCGATTACATCGAAGGCGGCGGTCTGGCCGGCACGGTCAAGAGCATCACGCTCTTCGTCACCGAACTGGCGACACCGGACAACGTGCAGATCATTGCGCCCAACTCCCAGCTCTGGGGTTCGGCGATCAAGAACTACAGCTTTCATGCGACCCGCCGCGTCGATCTCGCCATCGGCATTGCCTACGAGGACGAGATCGACCGCGCACTGGCCGCCTGCCTGGATGAGGTGAACAAGGATTCCCGGGTTCATGCCGACCCGGCACCGATGGCCGCGGTAACCGACCTGGGCGACAGCTCGGTGAACCTCGTGGTGCGCATCTGGTGCAACGCGGCGGACTACTGGGGCCTCAAGTTCGATATGACCAAGAACCTGAAGAACCGGATGGATGTGGAAAACATCTCGATCCCCTATCCGCAGCGCATGGTCCACACGATCACCAGCGCCGCAGCGGAGTAACCGGGGGCGCCAGGGGCGCCACCATGGCCAGCAAGTCCCGATGGCATGGGCCGCCGGGCTTGCGCTTCTGTTCCTGGCCGTGAGCTTTGCGGCGTTGCCGCAGAGCGCCGCCGCCCAGGGCAGCCTGTTCGACAAGGCCAAGGACCTGCTGAACGGCGACAGCAGCGATCCGGCCGATGGCCTCTCGGCGGCGAGCCTCAGCGAAGCCGAGATCGGCGACGGTCTTCGCGAGGCCTTGCGGGTAGGCACCGAACGGGTGGTCGACAAGCTTGGCCAGGACGACGGCTTCAATGCCGACCCCGACGTTCATATCCCCTTGCCCGACTCCCTTCAGAAGGTGCAGAAGGCTCTGCAGGCGGTCGGCATGTCCTCTCTCGCCGACGACCTGGAACTGCGCCTGAACCGGGCGGCGGAGCAGGCCACGCCGCAAGCCAAGCAGATCTTTTGGGATGCCATCTCGGCCATGACGCTGGACGATGCCAAGCGAATTTACGATGGGCCGGAGGATGCGGCGACGCGCTACTTCCAGGACAAGATGACGGCGCCGCTGTCCGATGCCATGCGCCCGGTCATAGATGATAGTCTGGCCGATGTCGGCGCCATCGCCGCCTACGAGACCATGATGGGGGAGTACGGCTCCCTGCCGTTCGTGCCCGATGCCAAGGCCGATTTGACGAGCTACGCTCTGGAGCAGGCACTGGACGGCCTGTTCACCTACGTGGCGCGCGAAGAGGCGGCGATCCGCAGCGATCCGGCGAAGCGCACGACGGAAATCTTGCAGAAGGTGTTCGGGGGATAACGGCGCGGTCCCTGGCGGATCGGCGCTTTGGTAGGAGGTTTCGAGCGACATGAAGAAGTTATTGATCGGCCTGGGCGTGCTGGTGGTCCTGTTGATTGCCGCCGTCGTCATTATCCCTCTGGTGGTGCCGCTGGAGAGCTACAAGGGCGAGATCCAGGCCCAGGCCAAGCAGGCGACCGGGCGCGACCTGCGCATCGACGGGCCGATCTCCCTCTCCCTCTTTCCGGCGATCGCGGTTTCGGTCGAGGACGTCGGCATCTCCAACGCCCCCGGCGCCAGCGCGCCGGAGATGGTGACCATCGAGAAGCTCGATGTCGCCCTGCAGATCCTGCCGCTCATCGGCGGCGAGGTGGCGGTCGACCGTTTCATCCTGGACCGCCCGGTGATCAACCTGGAGGTCGACGCCGACGGCAAAGCCAACTGGGATCTCCAGACCGGCGGATCGGCGCCTGCAAGCGATGGCGCCGCTGCCGACAGCAGCGGCTCGGAAAGCGGCAGCTCGGCCGTCAGCGAGATCCGGCTTGGCGAGGTGCGCCTGATCGACGGCAGTCTCTCCTATATCGACCGCCGGAGCGGCCAGGAAGAGCGCGTCACTGCCATCAACATGGAGCTTTCGCTGCCGTCGCTCTCCGCCCCCTTTGCCGCCGAAGGCTCTGCCGTCTGGAAGGAGGAGACCATCACCCTCTCCGTGGATGCGGAGAACCCCAGGAACCTGATGTCCGGCGAGCCCAGCAACCTGGCCATGAAGGTCGAGGCGGCGCCGGTGACCTTTTCCTTCGATGGCGCGGCGCGCAACGCGGGGGAACTGGGCCTGCAGGGCCAGCTCGGTCTTGCCATCCCCTCGATCCGCGGGCTGGCGGCCTGGACCGGCAACCCCCTGGATTTCCCCGGCGAGGGCCTGGGCCCCTTCAACCTGGAGGGCGTGCTTGAGATGATGGGCGCCAAGGTGGCGCTGACCGAGGCGAAGCTGTCGATCGACGAGATCTCCGGTGAGGGGCTGTTCTCCGTCGACGGCCGCGGCGCCAAGCCCATGATCAAGGCGGAACTGACGGTCGACCAGCTCAACCTCAATCCCTACCTGCCGCCGGAGGGCGGGGAGGCTCCGGCCGGTGCTGGCGGTGGTGCCACGACGGGCGGGTCAGATGCCGCTTCAGACGGCGCCGGCGGCGACTGGAGCGACGAGCCCATCGACGTCTCCGCCCTCGGCGCCCTCGATGCCGATCTCGCGTTCAATGCGGGCGGCATTCAGTTCCAAAACGTCAAGATCGGCCAAAGCAGCCTCGCCGTCCTGCTGAAGGACAGCAAGCTCACCGCCGACTTGGCGGAAATGCAGCTCTACGAAGGCAGCGGTAAGGGCCGGATCGTGGTCGACGCCAGCAGCGGCAAGCCGGACTTGGCCGCCGACTTCGATCTGGCCAATTTCCAGGCCGGTCCCTTCCTCGCCGATTTGGCGGACTTCGACCGTATCCTGGGCACCACCGAGACAAGGCTGGCGGTGACCGCGAGCGGCGGCTCGCAGCGGGAACTGGTGTCGAGCCTGGCCGGCGACGGCGCGGTGGTCTTCAAGGACGGCGCCATCAAGGGTATCAATCTGGCGGCGATGATGCGCAACATCTCTGTGGCGGCCATCGACCAGTCCTTCGACGACGCGCAGCAGACCGACTTTGCCGAGCTTTCCGGCACCTTCCAGATCGACAAGGGGATCGTGTCCAACAAGGACCTGTCCCTGGTCGCCCCGCTTGTGCGCATGACCGGCGAAGGTACGATCCCGCTGCCGCCGCGCACCGTGGACTACGAGGTCAAGCCGAAGCTGGTGGGCTCCCTGGAGGGCCAGGGCGGCGCCTCCGATCTGGCCGGTATCGCGGTGCCCATCAAGGTGACCGGCCCCTGGCACGATATCTCCTATCGTCCGGACCTGGCCGGCGCGCTGACCGACCAGATCAAGGATCCCGGGGCCCTGCTGGAAAAAGTGCCGGATGGCGACTCGTTGAAGGACGCCACCGAGGGCGGGGCCAAGGGCCTGCTCGATAAGTTGGTGCCCGGCTCAGGCGGCGACGGCGACAGTTCGCCGCTCGACCTGAAGAAAGGCCTGTTCGGCAATTGAACGGCGCAACGACGATCTGCAGGCAGAAGCCGGCGACCTGGTTCCGGGGGGCGGCGTGTTGGCTCGTGCTGCCCCTCGTCCTGGTTCTGCTGGCGGCCTGCAGTTCCAGCGCGCCGCTGCCCCCGCAGGTGCGGATCACGGATCTGCGCCTCTTGGACAGCGGGGCCTTCGAACAGCGCTTTCAGATCGATCTGCGCATCGGCAACCCGAACGACTTCGCTCTGCCGCTGGACGGCCTGACCTTCGACCTGGATGTCAACGGTGCCGACTTCGCCAGCGGCTTTTCCAATGAGTCGGTTACCGTGCCGCGGCTCGGCGAAGCGGCGCTCTCGGTGATGGCATCGACCACCGTGATCGATCTGGTGCAGCAGTTGGTGCTGTTGGCGGAGCGCGGCGATCTCACCTACCGGGTCCGGGGCATCGCCTATCTGGAAGGCCTGACCCGGCGCCAAGCGCCTTTCGTCACCACCGGCGCCTTCCGCCTGCTGCGTGAGCAGGAGATCCGCGCCAACTCCTGGTCCGATTCCCGCTGACATGGATCGCCGCCGGCTGACCGGCGGACACACACCGCCAGCAGCCTTCCGATCCGCCGGACGGCGGGCTATGATGCCGCTCGGGCCTGGGTAGGGCGCCCTCAACGAATGCAAGAAGAGCCCGGTTTCGGGAGGAGGCGTCATGACAGTAACCGATGGCAGTCCGCAGTCGGCAATTCCGCCGGTGCGCCGCTTGGAGATGGAACGGCCCTGGTCCTGGCTTGCCGCCGGCTGGCAGGATATCTGGCAGGCGCCGGGGGTCAGTCTCGTCTACGGCGCCATCTTCTGCCTCGTGTCCTTCGCCATCACCGCCGGCGTGCTGCTGGCCGATCTCTCCTATCTGCTGCTGCCGCTGATCGCCGGCTTCATGCTGGTCGGCCCCATGCTCGCCGTGGGCCTCTACGAGACCAGCCGGCGCCTGGAACGGGGCGAGCCGGTGACCCTGGGTTCGGCGCTTTTCGTCGCCACCCGCTCGCCGATGGGCCTCGCCTTCCTGGGCGTTTCCCTGATGATCGTGCTGCTGATATGGATGCGCCTGGCCACGCTGCTGTTCGCGCTGTTCCTCGGCACCCTTGAGTTTCCGCCGCTGTCGGAGATGGTTCCGACGCTGTTGTTCACGGCCAACGGCCTCTTGCTGCTGATCGTCGGCAGCCTGGCCGGCGCCGGTCTGGCCTTGGTCGTCTTTGCGGTCAGCGTGATCTCCGTGCCGCTGCTGATGGAGCGGGAGATGGACTTCGTCACCGCCATCGTCACCTCCATCCGGGCGGTGCGCACGAACCCCAAGCCGATGCTGCTCTGGGCCTGGCTGGTGGCGCTGCTCACGGCCTGCGGCCTGGTCACCCTCTTCGTCGGGCTGATCGTCACCTTCCCGCTGGTCGGCCACGCCACCTGGCACGCCTACCGCGATACGGTTGGGCGCTGAAGCGCGTTCGACTTACGTCGAATCGGTTCCGGCCCGCACCCCCTCCCGGCCACCCAATGCGATTATCATAGTGGGTGGCCGGGAGGGGGTGCGGGCCGGCGCCGTCAACACACAAACGGCGCTAGCTAACGATCCTTGGGTTTTTGCGACTCGTCCTCGTCTTCGTCGAGGAGGATGCGGTGGGCGGCGCCGTCCAGGTCATCGAACTGGCCGCTCCTGAGGGCCCAGAGGAAGGCCACAAGGCCCAGCAGACCCAGGAATAGCGCGACGGGAATCAGATAGGCCAGGGCGCTCATGCCAGCTCACCCCGCTTCTTCAGGTTCAGGCGCAGGGCGTTGGCGGTGACCAGGATCGAGGAGGAGGACATGGCGACGGCCGCGATCAGCGGCGTCACCAGCCCGGCGACGGCAATCGGCACGGCAATGAGGTTGTAGAGCAGGGCCAGGGCGAAATTCTCGACCACCAGGCGGCGGGACGCGCGGGCGGTATCGAGGGTTTCGACCAGCGGGGCGAGGCGCTCGCCCTGGAAAATGATGTCGGCAGCCACCTGGCTGACGTCGGCGGCATCGGCCGGCGAGAGGGAGGCGAAGGCCGCGGCCAGGGCCGGGGCGTCGTTGAGGCCGTCGCCGATCATCGCCGCCTTGCGCCCCTCGGCGGCCAGCGCTTCCAGGCGGGCGATCTTGTCCGCCGGCCGGCAGTCGCCGTGCCAGACCG
>NZ_JANQOI010000188.1 GCF_028289705.1 Pelagibius sp. | reverse complement strand
ACTTTGGATGAGGTGCTCGCGTTCTATCGCGAGGTGCAGGGCGCCCGCGCCGAGCTGCCCCACGACATCGACGGCATCGTCTACAAGGTCGACCGCTTGGACTGGCAGGAACGCCTCGGCGCCGTCAGCCGCGCCCCGCGCTGGGCGACCGCGCACAAATTCCCGGCAGAGCAGGCGGAGACCCTGCTGCACCAAATCTCGATCCAGGTCGGCCGCACAGGCGCCTTGACCCCGGTCGCCAACCTGGAGCCCATCACGGTGGGCGGCGTCGTGGTCTCTCGCGCCACCCTGCACATCGAAGACGAGATCGCCCGCAAGGACATCCGCGAGGGCGACCACGTGATCGTGCAGCGCGCCGGCGACGTGATCCCCCAGGTGGTCTCGGTGGTGACCGCCAAACGGCCCAAGGACTCACAGCCCTACGTCTTTCCGGAGCGCTGCCCGGTCTGCGGCAGCCACGCGGTGCGCGAAGAGGGTGAAGCCGTGCGCCGCTGCACCGGCGGCCTCATCTGCGATGCCCAGATCGTCGAGCGGCTGAAGCATTTCGTCTCCCGCAACGCCTTCGACATCGAAGGCCTGGGCGGCAAGCACATCGAGGCCTTCTGGCAGGACGGCCTGATCAAGTCGCCGGCGGACATCTTCCGCCTGCCCGACCACGAGGACGACATCGCGGGCCGCGAAGGCTGGGGCGATCTCTCCGCCGCAAATCTGACCGCCGCCATCGAAGCGAAGCGGACCATCGGTCTCGACCGCCTGGTATTTTCCTTGGGCATCCGCCAGATCGGCGAGGCCACGGCCAAGCTGCTGGCACGCAGCTACGGCGACTTCGCCGGGCTGCGCGGCGCCATGATCGAGGCGCAAAAGCAGCGCGCCGCGGCGCGGGAAGCCCGCAAGCCCGAGGAGGTGGGGGAGCACTACGCCGAGCTCTGCAACATCGAGGGCATCGGCCTTTCCATGGCCGACGACCTGGTGGACTTCTTCGGCGAGGACCACAACCTCGCGGTACTCGACGACCTGGCCGCCCAGCTCACCATCGAGGCCGCCCCCGCCACGGCCGGCGGCACCTCCCCGGTGGCCGGCAAGACGGTGGTCTTCACCGGCAGCCTGGAGACCATGACCCGCAGCGAGGCCAAGGCCAAGGCCGAGGCCCTCGGCGCCAAGGTCGCCGGCTCGGTCTCCAAGAAGACCGACTACGTGGTGGTCGGCGCCGACGCCGGCTCCAAAGCCAAGAAGGCCGAGTCCCTGGGCCTCACCATGCTCAGCGAAGCGGAGTGGCAGGACCTCATAGGGTGAGCGGGGCTCCGGGGGCGACCCGTTGCCGCGTTACGGCATCGGATAGTATCGGAAGCTGCGCGCCATGCGCTCGACGTCCTGGCGCACGCGGCCGGTATCCTGCATGCGGCCGAGCAGGCAATCCGCGACCCACCTGCCCACGCGGCGGATATCCGACTCCCGGATACCACGAGACGTCATCGCCGAAACGCCGAAGCGCAGTCCGGACGCCGTGGACGGCGGCCGGGGATCGTTTGGGATCAGGTTTTTGTTGCAGGTGATGCCGATGGCCGCCAGCGCGTCGGAGGCTGTCTGTCCGTCGGTCTCCAGACCGCTCAGGTCCACCAGGATCAACGGGGTGTCGGTGCCATCGGTCACCACCTTCAACCCGCAGTTCATCATTTCGTCCGCCAGGGCCCGCGCGTTGTTTCGAACGCGGCGCGCATAGTCCTTGAAGGCCGGCTGCAGCGCTTCGCCGAGCCCCACGGCCTTCGCCGCCATCATGTGCAGTAAGGGGCTGCCTTGGACGCCCGGGAAGACCGCGGAGCGCAGCGGGCGCGACAGCCCTTCGTCGTTCCACAGGATCATACCGCCCCGCGCCCCGCGCAGGGACTTGTAGGTTGTGGTCGTGACGATGTCGGCGTAGTCCACGGGGTTGCCGAGAACCTGGCCCGCGACAAGCCCGGCGAAGTGCGCCATGTCCACAAGCAAGCGTGCTTCGACCTCGTCGGCGATCTCGCGAAAGCCCTTGAGGTCCAGTTCCCGTGGATAGGACGAGCCGCCGGCGACGATCAGTTTCGGGCGGTGCTTCCTGGCGGCGTCGCGCAGCTGGTCCATGTCGATGCGGCCGTCATCCGGGCGCAGGCCGTAGGCGCGGATATCGTAGACCTTGCCGCTGATGTTGGCGCTTGACCCGTGACTGAGGTGGCCGCCGCACTTCAGATCCAGGCCGAGGACCGGGTCGGACGGCTTCAGAAGCGCGGAGAAGACCGCGAGGTTGGCCTGGCTTCCGGAGTGGGGTTGGAGGTTCGCTTGCCGCGCGCCGAACAACGCGCAGGCACGGCGCTCGCCCAGAGTCTCCAGCGCGTCCGCAATCTCCGCGCCGCCGTGGTAGCGCGCCCCGGGATAGCCTTCGACCGTCTTGTTGCAGAACCACGATCCTTGGGCCTCAAGCACGGCCCGGCTGACGACGTTCTCCGAGGCGATCAACTCGATACCGCGGGATTGGCGGTCGCCTTCGGCACGAATCAAAGCGGCGACATCGCCGTCGGCATCGGCAAGACCGTTTCTGAAGTACGTATCCAGCGAGTCATCGAAGGCGTTGCCGGCTGCGGCAAGGGCATCCGGGCTCATGCCGAGATCGCCACGCTGGGCGTTCCGTAACGCTCGAGACAATCGTCGGCGAGCGGCTCGACCGGCGTCAGATCGCGGTGGTGCTTGTGGTCGGGCCGCGTGGGGGCGGTATAGGCGTTGGAGACGGGATTGACGATCAGGGAGAAGATCGCGCGGTCCCAGGGCGACATGTTGTTGGGCGATCCATGCAGCAGCGTGTCGTGGAAGATCAGGACGGTGCCGGGTTTGCCGGTCGCCGAGACCATGCCGCAGCGGTTCGCCATGTCGCGGACGCGGTCGAGGTCGGTGACCCACAGCGGATAGCTGGTGGTTTCGTCGTCCAGCCGTGCGGGGTGCTCTTCGGCGCGGTGCGAGCCGGGCAGGAAGTAGAGCGGCCCGTTGAACTCCGTCACCTCGTCCAGGAGGATGTGCAGGTTCAGCGCCAGCGGCAGCCTTACGCCATCGTCCTTGTGATGGGTCGCAAAGTCGGTGTGCCACTGCCAGACCTCGCCGGAGAAGGCCGCCTTGACGTTCACCTTGACCTGCTGGACGTAGACCGGCTCGTTCAGAACCTGAAGGGCGGGTTCGACCAGGCGCGGGTGACGGACCAGGTCGGCGAAGAGATCGTCGCGCAAATGCAGGCCCATCGCCGTGCGAACCTCGCCGGAATGGCGCTCGATGACGTTTGCCTCGCTGTCCTCGGCGAAGAGGCGCGGAAGGCGACCTCGGATCGCCTCGATCTCGGCCTGGGAGAAGAGGTCCGGCAGGATGATGAATCCGTCGGTTTCGAGGTCCTGGAGCTGCTGGTCGCTCAACGGCATGCGCGCCTCCCGCGTTCCTGGGCTGGCCATAAGGGCCAGATTTGACGTAACCGGGGAACACATCAATAATCAAATTCTGAACAACAGAACAGATTTCCTAAACAGTGACCAGAGTAATGCCACCCCTGAAGGCCGTGCGGTACTTCGAGCTGGCCGCCGAGTTTGAGAGTTTCTCTCGCGCAGCGGCAGACCTGAGGGTATCAAAGGGGGCCGTCAGTCAGCAGATCACTCAATTGGAGCAGTATTTCGGAGTCCCACTGTTTAGCAGGACTGGCCGGGGCGTGACCCTGACGGACGCCGGCCGGCGCTATCACTCCGCGGCCAGAAACGCCTTCAACATTCTCGAAACCGAGACCGAACGCGTCGCCGGTTCCCGGGTTCGCGGACACCTTAAGCTGACCGTTCTGCCGGCTTTCGCGTCGCTCTGGCTCGTGCCGCGACTGCCCGCGTTTCAAGCCTCGGCGGCCCACCTGGACATCGTGATCTCGGCCGAGGCGGAGGTCGTCGATTTCGCAAAGTCCGACGCGCACATCGGTATCCGCTACGGCGCGCCTGCGCAAGGCGGGTTGAAGGCGACGGTGCTCGGCCAGGACGCACTGACGCCGGTCTGTACGTCGGGCTATGCGGAGCTCCACAACATCCGAACCGCGGAAGATCTCTCGCGCTGCGTTTTGCTCCACGACACCTATTGGCCGGATGACTGGCCAAGATGGCTGACGGAAGCCGGGATCGCGGACCGACTGGGCGGGGATGGCCAGTTCTTCACCCACTACAGCATGGCCATCGACACCGCGCGCGCCGGCGGCGGCGTCGCCATGGGACACCGCCTCCTGCTCCGCGACATGATCGACCGGGGCGAGTTGGTCTGCCCCCTCGAAGGGACCATCCATTCGCTGCATCCCTACGTGGTCGTCGTCCCCGACACCGCGGCCCATCTGGATGTCGTGAAGCGGTTCCGCAACTGGCTCGTCGAGTCCTTCGGCCCAGAAGGCGCCCTCAGCCCCTAGGCCAATCGCGGCACCGGACGCCGATGTCGGCTCCAAAACCAAAAGAAGCCCAAGCCCTCGGCCTCACCATGCTCAGCGAAGCGGAGTGATAAGCGCTGATCGGTGTCATTGTACGGCGGTGATTCTTCGTTCAAGCTCTCGCGTGTCCACAGCCATTATTTCATGTTCATTTCACAAGTATCTGTTCAGCGTAGAAAAGATGCCCGCTGATTTCCAGAGGCTGCGGTTACCGATCACATAAAGCGATGCCTGCGCACGCGTGACGGCAACATTCACCAGATTGGGACGCGCACCTGCCCATGCGCGCGCGCCATTTTGCGAGGGTTCCTGAGCACCAAGCACAAAGAAGACGATCTTGGCTTCACGTCCCTGAACCGTATGGACCGTCCCGACATGCTCCCATACCCAACTCTCCGACTTATCCACCCAGCCTTTAAGGACGCTACTCTTGAGCAGTTCTTGACGGAGATTGTTTTGTACGATTACGAAAGGTGTGACGATGTACAGGTCTGCGTCCTCTCCCGCAGAACGAAGCCTTTGCAGTATATCGATCAGGGCCTTGGCTTCATCCGCGCACCATTTGTCGGGGCCAGGCTTTCCAGCAATATCGATCCAGCAAGAGCGGCCAAGTACCGGGTTCTGCGCTAAAGGTCTCTTCGCCTGAACCATGAGGTTCGCATAGGCGATCTCATTCGAGATATCGAACATCGGGCTGTCGCATCTGCGGTGAACAAGCAGTGGCGCGCCGACATCTCGGTGCCCACTGCCGATGGGAAAACGGGCACAGTATATGCTCGCCGCATCTGCCATTGTTTGTACGGACGCTTCGGGCGCATTGTACTTGAGGGGATCGATACCGAAGTATCCGCAAATCTCTTCCGTGAGCGTGTTAGGAAGCGTGACTACAGGTTCGATCTGAAGCGGATCGCCGACTACCACCGACTTTTTGGTGCGCATTATTGCGCCAACAGCAGCTTGGGGCAGTGCCTGACCGGCCTCGTCAATCAGTAGCCAACCCAGCGTCTCCGGTTCCAGCCGCGAGAACATGCGATGCACGGACGCAAAGGTTGTCGAGACCACTGGAACGACCAGAAAGAACGATGCCCATAGATCACCGATCAGGGCGTCCTTTTGGGGTGTTCCGAGCGAGCGCGTCCCAAAGGACTCGACAAATATGGAAAGGTTCTGGCGCAGCGGATCGGCTGCGCCATCCACAAACGCGCGATGAAGGCGGATCGCTGCTTCAAAGAGGTCTTCACGGATACGGTTCTCGGCTTCGCCAAACCAGATACTCGCCTGCTGAATATCTTCATGGGGCAGACCGAAGAACGATGTGTCCGGCACGGTAGAGCTGAGCGAATCCTTTTCCCTCGCCAAATGTTCTTCGAGTGCCACAAGCTCGCCCTCTAGCGCCGCTTTACGCCCACGCTTGGTCTCGACTTCATTCCTGGTCTGTGAGAGCTTCGAGCACAAGGTCTCAAGTGCTTTCCGCGAATCCATCTCCAAGGCTTCGGACTGCCGCAGCGTCTGTCCAATATCCTGATATCCTGTTTTCCAGTTCCTGAAGCGAGCGGTTCCAAAAAGTCTCGCAAAGAATCCCGGCCGTAGTTTTCGATGCGATGCTTCGTTCTCACGGCTCGACATCAGGTGCTTCTTCGCAAGGTCGTGCCGTTTCTGTGCCCCGGCAAGCTGCGCCTCAAGACCGGGGCACTCATCTTCCAATGTCAGGATCTCCGACGCCAGCCCATCAAGCTCCAGGCGAAGACCGTGTGCGTGCACAACCTGATTGTGAATCTTCTGAAGCTTGGCTTGCGAAGCTTCGGAGGCTTTCAGCTTACTAGCAAAATCGGTACGCACCGCTTCCCAACGCTTTAGTGCTTCGCGCTGATTTGAAGGAGGGTGCTCGCGGTCAATGATATGTCGGTTGCGCTTCTTGGGCGGTCCGTCTTCCTGCGGCTCGCTCACCACCTGCGGCAATCCGCAAGCGTGGTTGAGATATGTGGATAGCCCGTTTTCCTCGTCGCGCCAGAAGCCTTGCGAGAACAAATACCTGTTTGATGAATTACCAAGAACAGCGGCAATGACGCCCCAACTATCCCGTTCCAAAATGTTGTCGGAGACCGCCTTGAAATAGCGCAGCTCTCTCGCGTCATCCGCTATGGCGTCTAATACGGGCAACTCCGCACTGACATTCTCCACAGCCTTGTTGTTCGAAGATGCTACGACCATCTCGTAGCCCTTGAGTCGTTTGTTCAGCTCGTGCAGTGTAATTTTTGCGCCGCCTCTTTGCAGGGTCTGGCGGGTAGGCGTGAACGCATCGGAGGGCTTCTTGTATGAGGCCATCGCGCTTGCGCGTTCTACGATTCGGGCGGCGACAACATCTCTTAGAAGAGTGGTCTTTCCTGTACCTGGCGGTCCGTTGACAGCCAGTATGCCGGTATCCATACATTGGGCTTGCGTGGCGTTGACGGCCGCTTGCTGCAACATCGCAAGAGGAAAGCGGCCATTGCCCGGCCATCGCCCAAGCGGCGTAAGTGCGGGTTGCAGGATATGCTGCAGGCCGCTTTCGTCTTCTAGGAGATCGGTGCGGACCGCCGGTTGCTGAATGCCCAAATAGTATCGAAGGGAATGCGGGACTGCGCCTTTCGCATAGAGTTCACGCGCTGTCGCAAGATCTTCCAGAAAGAAGGAATTCAGCAACCCAGGTTCGGGCGGCGTCTTGCTGGCATAGAATTCGTACCGGCGGAGGGCGAAATACGGCTCTCTCAATGTATGCCCGGAAAGGTTCAACGTCCCAACCAGATACTCATAGAGATTTGCGATGTGCGCCTTTGTTAAAGGAACTACCTCGCCATTGTCGTCTTTCTTGATTAGGCGCTTGCTGAAGTTTTTACGTAGATCGCGCTCATGCTGCGGCCAGGCTGCCAGCGCTTTCAGATCACCTTGGAGGGCAACAGGAACACCCCAAGCGAAGCTCGACACAACGAAACTGACGTCATCATCGAGCGGCTTTCCATCCTTGTCCAAAAGGACACTCGCCAATGGAGAATACCCTTGCATGCTCGGCGCGTCAGGTCTGCGATCTGCATATAGTTTCAGGAGCGCGTCGAACGCTGGGGCGAGCGCAATCGCGCCTAGGATAAGTTCATAATAAAGGCGTTTCTTGGGTCTTGAGCGCTCCCCGTGCTCCCATGGCAGTCCTCTCTCATCAAAACGCGCGATCCGCGCCGTTTCTCCAGCCACCAGATCAGCTTCCCGCCGGTATCCTTGCGGCGAAAGCACCTCTAGTGCAGTCCAAGCCCGCAGTATGCTTTCGGGTCCATTTGTTACGGGTGGCTTTGGACCGAGATCTGCGCGTTTGGCGGTCACGGGTAGAGGTGCGGAAGTCGCCTGCTTTGTCTCAGGAGGTGCCGGTCTCGCGGCAGGGCTTGCTTTTCGCGATGCCGACTGCGCTTGTGTTTCGATAGGTTTTGCCACGCCGCTCGCCGCTGACACTTTCTTCGCGAGCGTCTGCGCGCGTTGCGTTCTGCGGTGGCGAAGTTCCGACTTGAGGAGATCCAAGATCGCCGGGTCGCGATCCGACTGCGCAAATAGCGCCTCCAACTCTTGGATCGATTTCTTGAAATAAGGTCTTTGCGCCACAGCCCTACTCGATGTGAATTCCGAGCTACCGATATTGTGCCCTGCAGGGTTCTACTACGAACACCGGTTCAAGACGGCCGGGAAGGTGATTTTTCCAGCACGCAATGTCCGGTAAGGACCATGCGCGAAGACCGGCAACGGCTTGCGTCTGCAGACGTCCGCAAAGCAGCCATGACTTCGAAGAAGTCTGGTATGCCGTCGACCTGGGAAGGTTCCGTCCAGATACTTCGTAGACCGCATCGGCCCTGAAACGGGTCACCCGCCAGTCCCTTCAAGCGCCGCAGGACCCGGCTGAAGCCTTTGGGCATCGTGGTGGCAACGCAAAGGCACGAGAATTAATATATTTAATTTTGATATTGAATTATTTTACCGATAGAGGCACAATGAACCTATAAATTTATCGGTGCAGGGTCATGGCATTGGACTGGCGCAAGCTTACGCAACTCACCGGCGGGCAGGACTTCATCGTCGAGCGGGTGCGCACGGCCGGGGATGGGATCGCCATCGAGGGGGCCTTCGCGCCGCCGCCGCTGGCCTTGCTGGACGCCGACGATCAGGCCTTCGTCGCCGCCTTCATCCACTGCCACGGGTCCATCAAGCAGATGGAGCGCTGGTTCGGGGTCAGCTATCCCACCATCAAGGCGCGGCTGAACCGCTTGGCGGGCCGGCTCGACTTCGCCGAGGTGGTGGAAGAGCCCAGGGCGGTGGAGGAGAAGGCGCCGCGGGCCGGTGCTGCCGGCGTGCTCGACCGCCTGGAACGGGGCGAGATCTCGGCCGAAGAGGCCCTGGCGGCGTTGCGGCAACCGGATGACGATGTTCTGGAGGGACCAAAGCGATGAGCGACGAGACCAGACGCGTGCTCGACATGGTGGCGGCGGGGACGATCACCGCCGAGGAGGGCCAGCGCCTCCTCGCGGCGCTGGACAGCGCACCGCCCGCGCTGCCGCCGGCGGAAACCGCGCGCCCGGCGCCACGCTTCCTGAAGGTGGAGGCGGGCGGCGTCGGCAAGGACGGCAAGGACGAAGGCTTCCGCATGCGCATACCGCTCGACCTGCTGCGCGCCGGCATCAAGATGCGCGCCCTCATCCCAGAGGCGAAGCGCGATAAGATCAACGAGCGACTCAGGGAGAAGGGCATCGAAGACGACATCTTCGAAATGTCGGACGCACAGCTCGACAGCCTGATCCGCACCCTCGGTGAGTTGGAGCTGGAGGCCGCCGACAGCAACGGCAGCGTCCGCCTCTATCTGGAGTAGCCCCGGCATCACACAATCCCCTGGCAGGGCCATCGCATGTGGCGGCCAGATGCTTCGAGACGGCCGCTGCGCGGCCTCCTCAGCATGAGGGAGGATTTCCATGGCTGGGATTTCCTCATGTTGAGGAGGCCTGAAAGGCCGTCTCGAAACACGAGGAAATCTCCCTCCGCACATATGCGATAGCCCTGCAGCCCCCGGTCCTCTTCCGGCAAGGCGGTTCCCTCCCGGCCATTCATTGACCTGCAACCCCTCCCGTGGCAGGGTCGCGTCATGCAATGGCTTGGTGTTCGATCGTCCGCGCAGGTGAACTCCCTCGACCCTCTGGGGCCGGGTGGGTGGCGCTTGCGCTGACCGCGATCAGTCCATAGCTCAACCCCAAGGCTCCGCCGCTCCGGCTGAGCCTTTTTTCATGATGAGCCTCCGCCGGGCGCCCCGGACCCGGAAACGGAGGCAAGATGCTCGCCCTCAAATTCATCCGCGCAAACCCCGATGCGGTGCGCCGTGCCATCGCGGCCAAGGGCATCGCGCTGGACCTCGACCGGCTGCTGGCGCTGGACGCCGCGGTCCGATCAGCCAAGACCCGGCTGGAGGACCTGCGCGCCCGGAAGAAGCGGCTGAGCGCGTCGATCAAGGAGCTCTCGGGCGAGGACCGCGCCCAGCAGGTGCAGCGCTCCCGCGCCCTCGATCCCGAGATCGCCGACCTGGAGGAAAGGCTGGCGCAAGACCGCTCGGAACTCGACGCACTGATGCTGCGGGTGCCCAACATTCCCTGGGAGGGCGCGCCGCAGGGCGCCGATGCCGAGGCGAACCTGGTCCTGCGCCGGGAGGGCGCGCCGCCGCGCTTCGAATTCACGGCGCGCGACCACGTCGAACTCATGGCGCTCAACGGCTGGGCCGAGCTCACCCGCGTCGCCCAGGTCTGCGGTTCGCGCAGCTACGCCCTCAAGGGGCGTCTGGCGCTTCTGGAACAGGTGCTGATGCTGCACGCCTTGCAGCAGTTGACCGCGCGCGGCTTCACGGTGATGAGCGTGCCGGCCCTGGCCCGCGAGGCGGCCTTCGTCGCCTCCGGCCACTTTCCCTTCGGCGAGGAAGATGCCTTCCGCGTGCCGCGGGACGGCCTGCTGCTGTCGGGCACGGCAGAGACCGTGCTGAACAGCCTGCACAGCGGCGAGATCCTGGAGGAGGAGCAACTGCCGATCCTCTATGCCGGGATCTCGCCCTGTTTCCGCCGCGAGGCCGGCAGCGCCGGGCGCGATGTCCGCGGCCTGCTGCGGGTGCACCAGTTCGTCAAGGTCGAGCAGTTCGTGCTGTGCCGCGACGACCCGGAAGAGTCGGCGCGCTGGCATGCCCGCCTGCTGGCCAACGCCGAGGCCCTGCTGCAGGATCTCGAACTGCCCTATCAGGTGGTCGAGTGCGCCACCGGCGACATGGGTGTGGGAAAATTCCGCATGAACGATATCGAGACCTGGGTCCCGTCGCTGGACCGCTACCGCGAGACCCATAGCTGCTCCAGCCTGCACGACTGGCAGGCGCGGCGGGGCAATCTGCGCTTCCGCAATCGGGCCGGCCGGGTGCGCCTGGTCCACACCCTCAACAACACGGCGGTCGCCAGCCCGCGGATCCTGGCGCCGCTGATGGAAAACCACCAGACAGCCGAGGGGCGCGTGCGCCTGCCGGCGAAGCTCCGGCCCTACTTCGCGGGCGATGAATTCCTCTGAGGCCGGCGGGCCGCAGGCGCAGACTCCGCCACGAAGAGCCGCCGCGCCGTCGCCTGCATCGCCGCGACGTAGCGGTCCTGCGGCCAGCCGCAGGCCTGGGTGAGCTGTTCCCAGTTGCGCACGGAGAGGAGGGTCCAGAGCAGGTCCGTCGCCTGCTCCGGCGTCTGTCCGGGCGCGAGCATGCCGTCGCGCACCAGGGCGTCGATGGCCGCCGCGCAGCCCTCGCGCATGTCCTGCATGCGCCGGTCCCAGGCCTCGGCTGCCGCGGCATCGCTGTCGCGCATGGCCAGCAGCGCCTTTGCCATGGCGTAGATTTCCGGGATGTAGGCACCCCAGGCCGCGATGTAGGCCTCCAGGCGTTCGACCCCGGAGCCGGCGGTGCGGCTCGGCCGCAGGCGCGCCTCCACGTCCAGAAGGCCGTCGAGATGGTGGGTCGCGGCAATCAGCAGCTCCGCCCTGGTGGGGAAATGCAGATAGACCGCCTGCCGGCTGAGGCCCGCCCGCCGGGCGATATCGCTCATCCGCACCCCCTGGCCTCGGCCCGCCTGCAGCAGGTCCAGCGCGGCCTTGAGGATGCGTTCGCGGGTTTCGAGGTTTTCACTTGACATGATGTCAAGTACCATCTACTTGTCACTGTGTCAATTTACACCGTGTCAAGCGATGGGAGCCGATCATGAAGCTGATTGTCTTTGGCGCGACGGGCAGCGTCGGACGCAAGCTGGTGGAACAGGCGCTCGACCAGGGCCACCAGGTGACCGCCTTCGCGCGCCGGGCAGCCGCCCTTGAGCTGGCGCATCCCCATCTCACCCCGGTCGCCGGCGACGTGCTGGACCGGGCCGCGGTGATGGACGCCGTCAAAGGCCACGACGCGGTGGTGGTCGCCCTCGGCGCCGGGCACAAGGGCGGAGTGCGCGCGCCCGGCACCCGGCATGTCATCGCGGCGATGCAGCACCACCGCGTTCGCCGGCTGGTCTGTCAGTCGACCCTCGGCGCCGGCGACAGCCGCCCCCTGCTCACCTTCTTCTGGAAGCGCATCATGTTCGGGCTGCTGCTGCGCGCCGCCTATGCCGACCATCAGGCCCAGGAAGCCCTGGTGCGGGACAGCGGCCTCGACTGGGTGATCGTCCGCCCCGCGGCTTTCACCGACGGCCCGGCCACCGGCGCCTACCGGCACGGCTTCCTGCCGACGGCAAAGGACCTCACGCTGAAGATCTCCCGGGCCGACGTCGCCGGCTTCCTGCTGCGCCAGGTGACCGACGACCGCTACCTGCACCAGACCCCCGGGCTGTCGTACTGAACGCCTGCCGCAGCCCCTTACCGGATCGCCCGCACGTCGGGCTGGATGAAGTTGAAGACGGTGTGCGGGTCGCGGCCGGCGAAGAGGAACTTGATGACAATCGCTGCCGCCGCCTCCAGTTGGTAGGCGTGGGCGTTGCCGCCGAGCCTCAGGGGCTCGGAGCCGACGTCGCGGATCAGCCCGGCGATCACCTCCGAGGCCCGCTCGCTGTCGGCGGTGAAGAGGGTCACCAGGGTGCGGCCGTCGTAGGTCATGTCCGGGTCCGCCCAGACCGCGGCCTGAGCCATGTTGAAGGCCTTGCCCAGTTCCGCCCCGGGCAGGGCTTCGGCGAGCGCCTGCGTCAGCGAGCGCCCGTCGTCCCGCGTGGTCAGGAAGGTCTCGACGCTGACCGGATTGTTGATGTCGATCACCACCTTGCTGGCGAAGGCGGCATCGCCGCCGGCCTGCGCGACGGCATCGAGCGCATCCTCCCAGCGGGTGGCCAGCACCACGACCTCGCCGAAGGCGGCCGCCTCGGCGGCGGGGCCTGACTTGGCGCCGAACCCCGCGGCCACCTGCGCGGCCTTCTCCAGGTTCCTGCCGCTGAAGAACAGGTCGTGCTTGCCCCGCCACTTTTCCGCCAAGGCCTGCGCCATGGCGCCGCTGCCGATGAATCCGATCTTCATTGCCGTCGTCCTTCCGCCCCTGGCCCCGGCGCCCTTGCGCTGTTTCGGGCCCTGACTGTCCGTGATGCCTTGGAAGGTGAGGGTCAAGGAGACATAATTCAAATCGATGAATTTGATATCTAGAATAACCTGAATGGATACGAAGGATCTCGACCTGAACCTGCTGCGCTCCCTGGATGCGCTGCTCGGCGCGGAGAGCGTCACCGGTGCCGCGCGGCGCATCGGTATCAGCCAGCCGGCCATGTCCGCCCAGCTCGCGCGCCTCAGGCAGCTCTTCGGCGACCCGCTGCTGGTGGCCTCGGGACGCAGAATGGTGCCCACGGTCCGCGCCGAGGCCCTGCGCGCGCCGCTGAGGGCGCTGCTTCAGGACGCGGAGGGTCTGCTGCGCGAAGAGGTCGCCTTCGATCCGATGGCGGCGGAGGAGACCTTTCGCCTGGGCGGCACGGATTACGTCCACGCGGTCCTGGCGGGCGGCCTGGTGGACCATCTGCACCGCCAGGCGCCTGGCATCCGCCTGGCGATGATGCCCTTCCACAGCGCAAGCGTCTGGCAGGATCTCGAAACGGGTCGGCTGGATGCCGCCATCGTCACCAGCTTCGTCACCCTCAACGCGGCGAAGGCGCGCCTGCTGCTGCGGGAGCGCTTCGTCTTCGTGCAGCGCAGGGGCCATCCGCGCGGGTCACAGCCGCCGGACCTGAACGCTTTCTGCGCCCTGGACCATATCCTGGTGTCACCGGAAGGCGGCGGTTTCGTCGGGGCGGTGGACCGGGCCCTGAGCGCGCTCGGGCGGAGCCGGCGGGTCCTGGTCTCGCTGCCGAGCTTCCTGCTGGCGCCGGCGCTGATTCAGACCTCGGATCTCGTCTGCGTGTTTCCCGAGCGCCTGGCGCTGGGCTGCGGCGGCGGCCTGGAGGTCTTCCCCCTGCCCTTCGCGCTCGCCGGTTTCGATCTGCAGATGGTCTGGCATCCTCGGCGCCACAACGACCCGGCCCATGTCTGGTTCCGCAACGAGATCGCCGACTACGCCCGGCGGCTGCCGGCGACGCCCCTCTGACGACGCCTCTCTGACTGCCCTCGGTTCAGCTTTCGAAGGACAGGTCGGCCGGCGAGATCAGCACCCCGAACTGCGCGCACCAGATCACCACGCTCGGATAGTCCTTCAGATTGACGCCCGCCGGAACGGGATACTTCTGGCTGCCCTTGAAGGCGCGCAAGCGGCCGAGATCGACGAACATGGTGCTCTCCACCGCCGCCTCGTCGCGGACCTCGCGGTTCGGCACCAGATAGACGTGGAACTTCGGCCCCGGCCCCACCTCGAAGTCGGCGTCGAGGTGGACCACGGCCTCATAGACGTTGACCTTGCCCTTGCCGTAGTGGATGGGGTCGGAGGGGTTGGCATGAATGAATTCGCCGCGGGCCACCAGGGTGCTGCGCTCCTCGGCGGTCAGGGTCTCCATGGCCTCCGGCGGCGGGAACACGAAGGGATAGACGAAGAAGCCCACCGCCACACCGAAGGCGGTTCCCAGCAGGCCGCCGAACAGGAAGATCGCAATGCCGCGCCACATGATCCCTCTCCTCGCAACGTTCGATCCCGGAGAAGCGGCGCTCCCCATACCTACCCCCGCGCGTGCCGAATCTATGCCGCAGCGGGACTCACCGGGAGGGTCGGCGCGAACGATAGTCCATCACCGGCCCCGGCTCCAGATGCAGGGGGAGACCATTGGCTCCGCCGGGAATCGGAACCACCACCGTGCAGGCGATGAAGCGTGCCACTATTCGCTGTGTCCGATGCGCTGCCAATTGGCATCGGCCTTGGCCACATTCTCGACGGGATCTTGCGCGAACCGTTTGATGAGGTCCTTGCGGAAACTCAGATAGAGCTTGCCGTCGATGATGGTCCAGGCCTCGGGATCGACCGTCACCTTCCAGCCGTTCGCCATGGCACCGGCACAGAAGCCGCCATAGCGGGGCGCATAGCGCTCGGGATCGCGCGCAAAGAGCCGGAGGTGCTCGGCACTTGAGAAGCGCCAGACCGCGTCATGCCAGGTTTGCTCGAACTCCGGAACACCCGCAATCGGGCGGCCTTCGGTGAAGTAGGCGACCGGATCGTAGCCCTTGATCGCCAGATCGGCACCGTCCTTGTTCACGAGTTCGCCGGCGCGGGCGTCCAGCGCAAACACGATCAAGCAGATTGCCATGAGGGTCACTGCGCGCGGCGCGAACATTGAATCCGCCCTCCTTGTGCTTCACTCTGTCATCCCTGGGAACACCGTCATGGGATAAGACGGTGCCGTGGGGCAGGAGGCTAATCGGTTCCCGAGTCCGACGCTAACCACGCGGGTCCGGTTCCGCAACGAAACACTCCGTGAAGTGCATCGGAATAAATTCATCGGTTTGACCCTTGGCCGATTGATCCTGGGCCGAGTCTGATCAGCCGAATTCGGAGGGCACCACAACGGCCAATCGCAAGCTTACCGCCATCCTCCATGCCGACGTGGTCGGCTACAGCCGCCTGATGCAGGCCGACGAGGCCGGGACGCATCAACGGCTAAAGGCCTATCTGGCCGTGTTCGATACCCACATTTCGCAGGGTGGCGGACGCATTGTCGGAACCGCGGGCGATGCGGTTCTTGCCGACTTCCCCAGCGTCGTCGATGCCGTATCGGCCGCCGTCGCGATCCAAGCCGCACTGGCCGAGCGCAATGCGGGGCTCAGTCCGGACGGCAAGCTCGAGTTCCGCATCGGCATCAATCTCGGAGATGTCATCGTCGACGCAGACGATATCTTCGGCGACGGCGTCAACGTGGCGGCGCGCCTGGAATCGCTGGCCGATCCCGGCGGCATCGTGGTGTCCGCCGCGGTCTACGACCAGGTGAAGGACAAGCTGGCGCTGCCCCTGGTCGACCGCGGCGAGGTCCGGGTCAAGAACATCGCCGATCCGGTGAGGGTCTATGCCGTCGGCTTGGGTGAGCGCCCCCTGCCCAAGCAGGACCGCCGTTCTTTCGGGCGCGTAACAGCCGCCGCCGGCGTGGCGCTGGTTCTGCTTCTGGCCGGCCTGGGCGCGTTCTGGATCGCGGCGCCCTCCGACCCTGTCAAGGACGCCCGCGACACTGATGCTGAGGCCGAAACCGAAAGCAAGCCCACCATTGCGGTCTTGCCGTTTGAAGAACCGGGCGCGGCGGGTGAAGAGACTTATTTCGCCGACGGAATCACCGAAGGCGTGACCACCGAGTTCGGCCGCTTTTCCAACCTCTTCGTGCTCTCCTGGAATGCGGTGGCGCCATACAAGGGCAAAGCCGTCGCGCCGGAGCAGTTGAGCGAAGATCTGAATGTCCGCTATGTGGTCGGCGGGACACTCAGGAGAACCGATGGCCGGCTGCGCCTGACCGTCCAACTGACCGATGCCCGGCGCGGCCTGCTCCTCTGGTCCGAGCGCTACGACCGGGACATCGCCGATATCTTCGCGCTTCAGGACGACATTGCACGCCAGGTGGTCGGTGCCCTGGCGGTGCGCTTGACCAGGCTCGAACAGGATCGGGTGTTCCGGAAGCCAACCGAAAAGCTCGACGCCTACGACTACGTGCTGCGCGGGCGTCATCACCTCCGCCGGGTCGAGCGCAGCGCCAATCTGGAGGCGCGCGCCCTCTTCGAGCGGGCACTCGAGATCGACCCGCGCTATGTCGATGCGCTCGTCGCACTCGGCTGGAGCCACATGAACGGCTTTCTCTATGGCTGGACCGAGTGGCAAGGCCGTGCGCTGGCGCGCGCACGGGAACTGGCGGAACAGGCGGTCACCCTCGATGACCGTCACGCCGCCGCCCATGCACTCCTGGCTCAGGCCCTCACCTTTCAAGGCGAGCTTGCGCAGGCCACCGAGACCGTGGAGCGGGCGATCGAACTGAACCCCAACGACCCGGTGAGCCATGCCATCCTTGGCAACCTGACAATGTGGTCGGGCGATCCGGCGGTTGCCGCGCAGTCGCTGGAGCTGGCACTGCGCCTGGACCCCGAGCCGGTGGTCATGTGGGTCGTGAACCTGGGCCTCTCCTACTACCTTCTCGGGCGGTACGAGGACACGGTCCGGCTGTTGGAACGCATCAGTCGCCGGTTCAACGAAAATCCCGTGCCACCAGCCGTCCTGGCCGCGGCGCACGGGCAGCTTGGACAACGCGACCAAGCCGCCGCGGCGCTGGCCAGGCTGAAGCGCGTCAGTCCGTTTTTCGATGCAGGCGGTTATGCCGGCAACTTCAGCGATCCGTCCCACACAGACCACCTGCTCGAAGGCCTGGCCAAGGCCGGACTCGAGTGACGGCAGCCTTCAGGCCGTCTGAAGATCCGGCCCGGTTCTTCTCGACCCGACAAAGCTCCCCTTGGCGGCCGCCGAATCCCTCAGATCGATCCCGCCTCGACCATGTAGTTGTTGGCGGTGCACATGGCGGCGTCGTCGGAGGCGAGGAAGACCACCATGCGGGCGATGTAGACCGGCTGCACGAGGTCCGGCAGGCACTGGCGGGCGCGGTGTTTCTCGATGGCCTCCGGCGTTACCCAGAGCTCCTTCTGCCGCTCGGTCATGACCCAGCCGGGAACCACGGTGTTGACTCGGATGCGGTGGTCGCCGAGGTCGCGGGCCATGGTGCGGGTCAGGCCGTGCACCGCCGCCTTGGCGGTGGCGTAGGCAGGAAAGCCGCCCCCGGCCTCCCACCAGGAATTGGAGCCGAGGTTGACGATGGCGCCGCCGCCGGCCTCGATCATGTCCGGCGCCACCGCCTGGATGGCGAAGAACATGTGGCGCAGGTTGGTGGCGATGCGGTCGTCGAAGTAGTCCGCCGTGGTCTCGCGCCAGTCATGACGGTCGTCGCGGGCGGCGTTGTTCACTAGCACCCCCGCCGGACCCAGCTTCTCGCGCAATGCCGCAAAGGCGGCGCGCAGCGCGTCGATGTCCCGCAGGTCACAGATCTCGTAGGCGATCTCGCCGTCGAGCCTTTCGGTCAGCGCCGCGCTGCCCTCCCGGTCCAGGTCGACGAAGCCGACCCGCGATCCCTGAGCGGCAAAGGCGCCGACGATCTCCGCGCCGATGCCCGAGGCGCCGCCGGTCACGAAGACGGTCTTTCCGGCAAGGCTGGGATAGGTGGCAAAGCTGTCGCTCATGACTCGGTCCTGTCTGTCCGTTGGGGAGGGGTGCTCGTGAGGGCCTTGCACGATACAGCGAAGGGCGCCCGGCGGAAACCGCCCCGCACGTGATGCCTGTGCAATCCGACCGCCGGCGCAAATTGAGGCTCGCCTTCGCGGAGCGGGCCCTCTAAAAGGCAGCCATGAGCGCAGCCGACCACTACCTGGGTATCTTCGAGGGACACTTCGATCCGGCGGTCGCCGTCGTAAAGGACGGCAAGGTGATCGCCTATGCCGAAGAAGAACGCTTCCTGCGCAACAAGCACGCCTACAGGATCTATCCGCGGCGCGCGCTGCACTACTGCCTGGAGGCAGCCGGCATCGGGCCGGAGGACATCGCCGCCATCGGTATCAACTGGAACCTCGATGCCTATACCGACGGCCGCATGGCGGCCTTCTTCGCGGAGATGGACGCGGCCTGGCCCCTGGACCCGGCGACCAAGGGCTGGCAGCGCGCCATGCTCGGCGGCTTCAACCGCCAGGCCTATGAGGCCCGCCACGCCCGGGAGTGGCGCCGCGCCTTCGGCGAGAGTGCGCTCCCGCCCATCGTCGGCCTGCCGCACCACTTCACCCATGCCCTGCAGAGCTACCTGCAGTCGCCCTTCGAGGAAGCGGTCTGCCTCACCATCGACGGCTCCGGCGACGAACACTGCACCGTGGTCTGGCGCTGCGAGGGCGATGCCATCGAGCCGATGCGCGAAGTCCGCATGCCCCATTCCCTCGGCTGGTTCTATGCCGCCTTCACCGAGTACCTGGGCTTCGAGGCCTATGACGGCGAGTACAAGGTCATGGGGCTCGCGGCCTACGGCAAGCCCGACCCGCAGCTCAGCGAGACGATGGCAAAGATCCTCCATCCCGCCGACGACGGTATCGAATACCGGCTCGATCCCGGGTTCATCCACTACGGCCCGCGCAGTTGGTCCGACCGCTTCACCGACCACCTGCCGGAGCTGTTCGGGCGGCTGCCGCGGCGCGCCGACGCGCCCATCGAGGAATGGCACCGCGATCTGGCCTTCGCGGTGCAGGCGGCTCTGGAGCAGGCCGTGGAGCCCCTGGCCCGCTGGGCACTGAAGGAGGCCGGAACCGGCAACCTCTGCATCGGCGGCGGGGTCGGCCTGAACGTGAAGATGAACAGCCGTCTGCAGACCCTGCCGGAGGTGGACCGGGTCTTCGCCCACCCGCTGTGCAGCGACGGCGGCGCCGCGGCCGGTGCCGCGCTCGGCGCCTGCTGGCAGGCCAGCGGCGCCCGGCCCGAACCGCTGCGCACCCTCGCCTGCGGGCCGGAGACCGGCGATGCCGAGATCGAAGCCGTCCTTTCCGGCTGCGGCCTCGCCTACGAGCGCCCCGACGATATCGCCGAGGCGGTGGCCGAAGCGCTGGCCGGCGGCGCCGTGGTGGGCTGGTTCCAGGGCCGCATGGAGGCCGGGCCACGCGCCCTCGGCCAGCGCAGCATCCTGGCCGACCCGCGCAAGGTGGAGGCCCGCGACAGGGTGAACGCCGTCATCAAGTACCGCGAGAACTGGCGCCCTTTTTGCCCCTCCATCCTGGCCGAGGCCGCCGAACGCTATCTGGTCGGCGGGCAGGACGCGCCCTTCATGATCATCGCTTTCGAAGCCAGCGAGGAGTTCAAGCGGGCGGCCCCGGCCGTCGTCCATGTCGACGGCACGGCGCGGGTGCAGGTGGTCCACCGCGAGGTGCTGCCGCTCTATCACCGCCTGATCTCCCGCTTCGAAGCGCACACCGGGGTTGCCGCGGTGCTCAACACCTCCTTCAACGTGAAGGGGGAGCCCATCGTCTGCACCATCCACGACGCCCTGCGCACCTTCTTCTCCACCGGAATGGACGTTCTGGCCGCCGGCAGCTTCCTGGTGCGCAAGCCGAAGGAGCAGCTGTCCCATGAGTGAGCGGTCCCATGAGTGAGCAGGGCCTCCTGGTCATCGCCCCCCACCCCGACGACGAAAGCCTGGGCGCCGGGGGCACCATCGCGCGCTGCACGGCGGCGGGTCTGCCGGTGACGATCCTGACGGTCGCGGCCCACATGCCGCCGCTCTACAGCGAGGCGGTGCACCAGCAGACGGTGGCCGAGGCCCGCAAGGCCCACGCCACCCTGGGCGTCAGCGACTCCCGCTTCCTCGACATCCCGGCGGTCTATGTCGCCGAGCGTCCGGTCCCGGAGTTGAACGGCGCCATCATGGCGGTGGTGCAGGAGGTCCGGCCGGCGGCGGTGCTCTGCTGCTACCCGGACCGTCATGTCGACCACCGGGCGATCTTTGACGCCGCGATGGTCGCCACCCGCCCTGTCGGCATCGGCACGGACATCAAACTGGTGGCCGCCTTCGAGACCCTGTCCGAAACCCACTGGAACGCGCCCCACATCGAGCCCAACTTCACGCCCAACTGGGTGGTGGACATCACCGACACCCTGGAGCAGAAGCTCGAAGCCCTGGCCTGCTACGAAAGCCAGATCACGCCCTTCCCCGGCCCCCGCTCCCTCGATGCCGTGCGGGCGCTGGCACAGTTCCGCGGCACCCAGGCGGGCTTTGCCTGCGGCGAAGGGTTTCATGTCATCCGCATGACCGCCCCTGCCGCCCCACTGGTCGAGGCCCTGCGCGGCACCTGACCCGTAGGGGCCGATGCGCCCCCTTTATGACACTGGAAGGTGGAGGTACCCGGGCTACTTTCGACTGGCGAAGCCGAAAGAGGCAGGGATGAAGACGGCCTGGACCGCGGACGACGAGAAACGGCTGGCGCGCGAGCGCGACTTCCATAACGCGCGCTTCGAACACGACGACCGCGAAGCCCAGCTCAAGTACTACGCGGCCATCGTCGATTGTTTTCAGGACTACCGGGCGCGGGTTGCGGCGCTGGCCACCGGTGCCGACATCCTGGAATACGGCTGTGCCTACGGTGACACCATCCTGCATCTCGCGGGGCGGGCCCGCTCGGCGAGCGGCATCGACATTTCCGATGTTGCTGTCGCCCGGGGCCGGCGGCGCGCGCGGGAGGCCGGGCTCGCCAACGTCCGTCTTGAGGTCATGGACGCAGAGGCCATGACCTTCGCCGACGACAGCTTCGACCTCGTCTTCGGCAGCGGCATCATCCACCACCTGGATATCGGCCGCGCCCTGGGCGAGATCGCCCGGGTGCTACGCCCCGGCGGCCGGGCGCTCTTCGTCGAACCCCTGGGCCACAATCCGGCCATCGCGCTCTACCGCCGACTCACCCCCGACGCGCGCACACCCGACGAGCACCCGCTGCTGAGGCCCGACTTCAAGCGTTTCGATGCGGCTTTCGGTGCGACGGTCTACCGCTTCTACGGCCTGACGACCCTGGCCGCCGTGCCCTTCCGCAGGACCCCGGCCCGCAGGCCGATCATCGCCGCGACCCGCGCCCTGGACAGAGCCCTCTTCGCCCTGCCCGCCGTGAAGTGGTGGGCCTGGTACGCCCTGATGGAATTGCAGGTCTCGGACTGACCCGCATGCGTCGATCACCAGATCGGACCCCGCCGACGCCTCAACGTAGTCAACGACTGTTCGGTTCAGGCCGGAATCGAAGAGGACAGGCTGCCATCGAGTGTGCGGTTCACCCCCCTCCCGACCTCCCCCCATCAAGGGGGGAGGGGAATTTTTTGAGCCGCTTCAATAACTTCCCCCTCCCCCTTCGATGGGGGAGGGTTGGGGTGGGGGTGACACCCTCTCCGCTACAAGCCGTCCGCCGCTGAGCCTTCGCTGTCCTGTCTCTTGCCGAAGGCTTTGGCGCCCTCGCGATCCGGCGTAGGATCGAGGCCGGGATAGGGAGCCATGGCAGCGGATTGGCAACCGAACTGCGTGACGGTTTTCGGCGGCACGGGATTTCTCGGCGCCGCGATCGTCCGGCGGCTGCTGGCCGAAGGGATCACCGTGCGGGTCGCTGTCCGCCATCCGGACAAGGTGGTGGTCGCGCCGGAGGGCCCGCAGCCTGCGGATCTTCAGCCCGTCTATGCGGACGTCTGCGACGAAACCACCGTGGCGCAGGCCCTGGAGGGATCGGACGCCGCGGTCAACGCCGTCGGCCTCTATGTCGAGAAGGGCGCCGAGACCTTCGAAGCGGTCCACGAGCTGGGCGCCCTCACCGTGGCGCAGCAGGCCGCCGCCCGGGGCCTCCAGCGTCTGGTGCTGATCTCCGGCATCGGCGCCGACCTGCATTCGGAAGCCGGCTACGTGCGCGCCCGGGCCAGGGGCGAACGGCTGGTGCGGGACGCCTTTGCCGGGGCGACGGTCCTGCGCCCCAGCGTGCTCTTCGGGCCCGAGGACCGCTTCGTCAACAGCCTGGCGGAGATCGCCGCCCGCCTGCCCCTGCTGCCACTGTTCGGGCGCGGCGACACAAAGCTGCAGCCGGTCTTTGTTGGCGACGTCGCGGAGGCGGTATCCAAGTCCCTGCAGCATCCCGACGCCCCGGGCGCGACCTACGAGCTGGGCGGGCCGCGGGTCTACAGCTACCGGGCGCTGATCGAGCTGATCCTGCAGCAGACGCAGCGGCGATGCCTGCTGCTGCCCCTGCCCTTCGCGCTCTGGGATTTCCTGGCGCTGCTGTCCGCGCTGTTGCCGACGCCGCCCATCACCCGGGCCCAGGTCACCCTGATGAAGCAGGACAACGTGGTGCCCGATGCGGCGCTCACCCTGCGCGACCTCGGCGTCGAACCCACCGCCCTGGAAAAGGTCCTGCCGTCATATACCTTCTAGGAGGAAAGCTCCGGCGCCGGCGGACACAAAAGGGGAGAAACGACAATGACGGTCACGCTTCTCAAGGTTCTGCGAAGCGGTGCCATCGCCGCCATCGCTCTGGGCGCGAGCAGTGCCGCCCAGGCGGACGTCCGCGTGCTGTTCCGCGAAGGGGCTCCGACGGACCGCTTCGAGATCCGCAACACCGGGGGCTGCCCGCTGGGCCCGATGACGCTGCGGCTCGATCTGAGCGAGTCATCGGGCGGCCTGATCTTCGACACCTCGGCCAGCGGCCCGGGCGTGCAGGTCTATCAGCCCTTCGAACTGGTCGCGGGGGCCGAACTGGTTCGCGCGGTCTCCGACGTCCGCGATGGCGGGCGCAGCGTCGAACTGCTGTTGGCGGGGCTTCACGCGCGCCAAGAGGTCGCCTTCACCATCGACGTCGACGACACCCTGGTGGAGAGCCCCTGGGGCCAGACCCAGGTCGCCGGCTCCGAGATCAAGGGCGCGGAGGTGGCCATCGACTTCGACGAAGCCGGCGCGGGCCTGCCCCCGGTCGAGGCCCGCTTCGACGCCAACGCGGTGGCTCTGCTCCCGGTGTCCAACTGCGTGTCCTAGGTTTTCGAACCAGCAAACCTAAACCGCCCTACGGGCACGGCGCGGTTCGGATTCGGCCGCCTTGGTGATAGCTTTCAGTGGAACAGCGAGTCACAGGGGCGGAGCGACAGTTGGCGAAGCCATCACCCCGGCAAGCGGACCACAGCAGCGCCGTTGCGGAGATCACTGCCTGGCTGATCGATCAGGGGCTGGCCGGCGCACCGCAAGAGGCGGTGGTGGAGGGCTATTGCGAAAGGCTGGTCGGCGCGGGCCTTCCGGTCGAGCGCGTGCACCTGGCGCAGCGGTCGCTTCACCCGGTCTTCGGCGGCCTCGGCTTCGACTGGTACCGAAGCAGCGGCGTGATGCGGGACTACTACGCCCGCACGGATACCCCGGTCGAGCAATGGTCCCACAGCCCCTTCTACCACATGCTCGAAGAGGGCATCAGCGAGCTGCGGGAGCGCCTGACGGAGACCGAGGCGCCGCATCGTTTCCCGATTCTCGATGAGTTCCGCGCCAAGGGCGGAACCGATTACCTGGCGATGATGCTCCCCCTCAGTGCAGTCACGCAGGGGCGCGGCTACGACCCGAACGACCCGCCGGAAGGGATCGTGATCTCCTGGACCAGCGATGCAGCCGGCGGCTTCTCGGACTCGGATATTGCCGTGCTTCGCGACCTCCTGCGTCCCCTCGCCCTGACACTGAAGGCCGCCTCCAACCGTCAGATGGCGGTGGATCTTCTGGAGACCTACCTGGGCCCCGATGCCGGCGCGCGTGTGCTTTCCGGCGAGATCCAGCGCGGGTCTCTGGAGACCATCCATGCGGTGATCTGGTACTTCGATCTCCAAAGCTTTACCAGGCTTGCGGAGAGAACCGCGGGCGCAGCGATCATCGCCATGCTGAACGACTACTTCGGGACCGTGGTCTCGGTGATCGAGGACCATGGCGGAAATGTGCTCAAATTCATGGGCGATGGATTGCTGGCGATCTTCAGCTTCGACGATCAGGAGGACGCGGGGCGCTCGGCCCTCGAGGCATCGGCTGCGCTGCGGATCGCCATGGCCGATGTGAACCGGCGCCGCGAAGCCGAGGATCTGCCGCGCACGGGGTTCAATCTCGCGCTGCACGCCGGCAACGTGCTCTACGGCAACATCGGCGCCGAGCACCGCCTGGACTTCACCATCATCGGCTCCGCGGTGAACGTGACGGCGCGCATCCTCGGCATGTGCCGCTCCCTGGAACAGGAACTGATCGTCTCTTCGCAGGTTGCCCGCCCCGCCATGGCGCAGCGCGACGACATCGTCTCCCTCGGCCGCCACATGCTGCGCGGCGTCCCCGAACCTCAGGAACTCTTCACCCTCTACTTGGCACCATCCGAAAGAGAGAACCCCTCCCCGGCATAGGCCGGAGAGGGGTTTGGCGGTTTAAGGACAGCGGATCAGGCGCCGGTCAGGCCGTGCAGGGCCATGGGGAGTTGGCGGATGCGCCGGCCGGTGGCGGCGTAGACCGCGTTGGCCACGGCGGGGCCGATAGGCGGCACCCCCGGTTCGCCGACACCGGTGGGCGGCTCGGCCGAGGGCATGATGTGCACCTCCACCTCCGGCATCTCGTTGATGCGCAGCGATTGGTAGTCGTGGAAGTTGGATTGCTCCACCCGGCCGCCGTCCAGAGTGATGGCGTCGTGCAGGATGGCACCGAGGCCGTAACCGATGCCGCCCTCCATCTGCGCCTTCACCTGGTCCGGATTGACCGCGAGGCCGCAGTCCACCGCGCAGACCACCTTCTCCACCTTGATCTGGCCGTCGCCGGCCACCGAGATCTCGGCCACCTGGGCGACGTAGGAATTGAAGGACTCGTGCAGGGCGATGCCGCGGGAGCGGCCCTGTGGCAACGGCGTGCCCCAACCCGCCTTCTCCGCCGCCAGCTTTAGGACCGCGGCGTGGCGCGGATGGTCCTTCAGCATGGCCAGGCGGAACTCCACCGGGTCGCGCCCGGCGGCTTCGGCCAGTTCGTCGAGGAAGGCCTCCGCCGAGTAGGCGGTGTGGGTGCTGCCCACGGCGCGCCACCAGAGCACCGGCACCGCCACGTCGGTGGTGTGCAGGTCCACGGCCAGGTTCGGGATCGCATAGGGCAGATTGTTCGCCCCCTCCACCGAGGTCTGGTCGATACCGTTCTTGATCAGGAAATCGGCAAAGGGCGTGTTGCGCAGGATAGACTGGCCGACGATACGGTGATGCCAGCCGATGAGGTTGCCCTGGTCATCCAGCCCGGCGCGCAGGCGGTGGAAGTACATCGGCCGGTAGCGCCCGACCTGGATGTCGTCCTCGCGGGTCCAGACCACCTTCACCGGCGCCCGGCCGCCGATGGCCATGGCGACGGTGACCGCCTCGGAGACCATGTCGGCATTGGGCGTGGCACGCCGGCCAAAGCTGCCGCCGGCCAGCAGGGTGTGGATCGTCACCTGCTCCGGCTTGAGGCCGGCAATGGCCGCCGCCGCGCCCTGGTCGACGGTGGGGATCTGCGAACCGGTCCAGATCTCGCAGGAATCCGGACCGAGCTGCACCAAACAGTCCAGCGGCTCCATGGGCGCATGGGCGAGGAAGGGGAACTCGTAGTCCGCCTCCAGCACCTTGGCGGCGGAGGCGAGAGCGTCCTCGACAGCGCCGTCGTTGCGCGCCATCAGACCCGGCTGGTCGGCCAGGGTCTTGTACTCGGCCATCATCTCCGCCGAGCCGCGGGTCTCCCCGGTGGACTCGTCCCAGTCGATGTCCAGGGCGTCGCGCCCGTTCACGGCCGCCCAGTAGCCCTTGCCCAGCACGGCGATGCCGCGGGGTACCACGACCACGTCGGTGACGCCGGGCACCGCCCGGGCCGCCGAGTCGTCGAAGGACTTCACCGTCGCGCCGAAGACCGGCGGGCGGGCGAGCACCGCCGTCAGCATGCCGGGCAGGCTCTTGTCGATGGTGTAGACGGCTTCGCCGCGGGTCTTGGCCCGCGAGTCGAGGCGCGGCGCGTGCTTGCCGATCAGGGTGAAGTCGGCCGGGTCCTTCAGCGGGATGTCGGCCGGCGGCTCCATGGCAGCGGCCCGATCGGCCAACTCGCCGAAAGTGGCGCGCTTGCCTGACGCAGCGTGGGAGACCACGCCCTTGGCGACCGCGATGTCCTTGGGCGAGACGCCCCAGAGCTCGGCGGCGGCCATCACCAGCATGGCCCGCGCGGCGGCGCCGGCCTGGCGCATCTGCATATAGGCGTTGGCGATGCTGGAGCTGCCGCCGGTGCCCTGCATCGGGCCCCAGTGGAGGTTGTTATAGAGCGCCGCGTTGGCCGGGGCGTGCTCGGCGCGCATCTGCCCCCAGTCGGCGTCCAGTTCCTCGGCCACCAGGGTCGAGAGCCCGGTAAAGGCGCCCTGGCCGAACTCGATGTGCTTGATCAGCACGGTCACGCTGTTGTCCGGCGCGATCCGGATGAAGGCATTGGGGTCGACCGCCGCGGCGCCGCCGGTGGCGGCCCGGGCGAGCTTGTTGCCCAGCGGCAGGGTCATCCCGATGATCAGGCCGGTCCCGGCGACCGCACTCGCCTTCAGGAACTGGCGGCGGCTGGCTTCGGGACCCGTCGTGGGACGGCTGGCCGCAACGGCGGCGCTTTCTTTCAAACCTGTCAGCATCGTCTCAGCCCTCCATGATCTTGGCGGCTTCGTGGATGGCCGCGCGGATGCGCACATAGGTGGCGCAGCGGCAGACATTGCCCTCCATCGCCGCGTCGATGTCGTCGTCCGTGGGCTTCCGGTTCTCGCTCAACAGGGCGATGGCCGACATCACCTGCCCGGACTGGCAGTAGCCGCACTGCACCACATCCAGCTTCTCCCAGGCGGCCTGGACCGCCTCGGCGGCCCTGCCGTCCACGGCTTCGATGGTGGTGACCGCACTGCCCTCGACGTCTTCGATGGCGGTGGAACAGGAGCGCACAGGCACGCCGTCGACGTGGACCGTGCAGGCGCCACAAAGCCCGGCGCCGCAGCCGAACTTGGTCCCGGTCAGCCCCAGTTCGTCGCGCAGGACCCACAGCAGGGGGGTGTCGGGGGCGGCCTCAATCTGCCGCTCCTCGCCATTGATGAGCACTCTTGCCATTCAAATCTCTCCCGGTCTGCAGAGTGTTTGGGGGCGCCTCCCAGAGCGCCGGGCAGCCGGGTTGTTTCCTTGTTTTCCCGGCGGCGAAGGGAAAAAAAGAACTGCGGAAGGGTATACTTAACAGTTTACTAACTAGGCGCGATCCGAGCGTGTGCAAGTACGCAGAGGGTGAAACTTTTGGGTCCGGCCCGCCGCTTTGGACGGTTTGCGCGCATTCGGATGACGCCAGAGGTGCCGTTCAATCGCCGCGACAGAGGGGCACCAAAGAAAGACGCCCCGCCGAATGGCGGGGCGTGAGTTACAGCAATCAAATGGGTGTATCGGGTGTTACGTTAATGCCCCCTGATTGGATCACCGGTTGAGTCATTTTTTTCAGCCGGCGGCGAGGCCCCCGAAAATCCATGTTTTTTCGGCCTTTCGAAGCGTTCTAAACAGTCTATTTACCCCCGGGCCTTAAGGTTTCCCGCTCACCGGCCCCATCACCAGCAGGGACAGGCAGGACAATGCTGAAGGCTGACGACAGTCTGGAATTCATCCTCGAACAGGTCCAGGATCTGGGTCGGGGCGACAAGGCGCACGAAAAGGCGGCCTACCGCGCGCTGATCCACATGACGCAGCGCTGGGCGGAGCCGACGGACCTCTACATCAGCGAGGACCTGCAGATGGCCGAGCGCATCGGCCAGGATCTGGCCGACATCGCGCGCCACATCCAGGACATCCAGCACTCCTACATGAAGGCGCTGTTCGAGACCTCCGCCGAGGAGGCCTGAAACAGCTAGGCGCCCAAGGGCGCCGTCGCCTGCTCCAGCCAGGCACGGTCCTCGCCGTCGAGCTGCGCACCCACCACTTCCCGAACCCGGGCGTGGTAGCCGTCGAGCCAGGCAATCTCTTCCGCAGTCAATAGCTCGCTCTTGACCAGCCGACGGTCGATGGGCGCCAGGGTCAGGGTCTCGAAGGCGAGCATGGCACGCTCTTCATCGGGCCCGCGCGGGCTTTCCACCACCGCCACCAGATTCTCGATGCGGATACCGTAGGCCCCGGTCTTGTAGTAGCCCGGTTCGTTGGACACGATCATGCCCGGCTGCAAGGCCACGCTGTTGGGCACCTTGGAAATGCGCTGCGGGCCCTCGTGCACGTTGAGATAGCTGCCCACGCCGTGGCCGGTGCCGTGGTCGTAGTCGAGCCCCCTCTGCCAGAGCGCGGCGCGGGCCAGTACGTCCAACTGGCTGCCTGAGGTGCCCTCGGGAAAGCGCGCCGTCGCCAGGGCGATGTGGCCCTTGAGCACCAGGGTGAAGCGTTCGCGCATCTCCTCGCTGGGGGCGCCGATGGCGATGGTCCGGGTCACGTCGGTGGTTCCGTCGGGGTACTGACCGCCGGAGTCACAGAGGAACAGCTCGCCCCTGGCCAGGGGGCGGTCGCTCTCCGCGCTGACCCGGTAGTGGACAATGGCCCCGTTGGGCCCCGACCCGGCGATGGTGTCGAAGGAGAGGTCGCGCAGCTCCCCGCTCTCCCCGCGCATCGCGGCGAGACGGTCGGCGGCGGTCATCTCGGTCAGCGGGCGGCCGGCCGCCACCTCCCCATCGAGCCACTGCAGAAAGCGCGCGAGGGCGGCCCCGTCGCGGCGGTGCGCCGCCCGGGTGCCCGCCAGTTCGGTTTCGTTCTTGCACGCCTTGGGAAGCTGGCAGGGGTCGGCACCGGTTTCGATGACCGCGCCGGCGGCGCGCAGCCGGTCGAAGATCCAGCGCGCCGCCGTGGCGGGGTCGGCCAGCACCTTGGCTCCGGCGGCGCCCAGGCGGTCCAGCGCCTCCCCCAGCCGCTCCGGCCCCTCCACCGAGACGGCGTTGCCGAGGTGCTTGATCAAGCCGTCGTCGAGCTTGGCGCCGTCCACGAACCACTCCACGCCACCGTCGGCATGCAGCAGCGCGAATGACAGCGGCAGCGGCGAATGCTCGACGTCGCCGCCCCGCACGTTCAGTAGCCAGGCGATGGAATCCGGCAGGCTGAGCACCGCTGCCGCCACGCCCTTCTTCTCCAGGTCCCGGCCCAGGTCCTCGCGCTTGTCGGCGCTCTCGCGGCCGGCGTAGCGCAGCGCGTGGGGCCGGATCGGCGCCTGCGGCGGCGCCGGACGCTCCCGCCAGACCGCGTCCAGGGGGTTGTCCGGCAGGGCCACCGCCTCGGCCCCGGCGGCGGCCAGGGTCTTCGCAAGCCCGCGGACCTGGTCCTCGGTGTGCAGCCAGGGATCGTAGGCGAGCCGCTGGCCCGGTTTCAGGTGCTCCCGCAGCCACTGCGACAGCGGCTCCTCGGTGACGTGGCGGGGCGCGAAAAGAGCGCTATCCACCTCGTTGCGCACCTGCAGGGTATAGCGCCCGTCGACGAAGATGGCGGCGGCCTCCGGCAGGACCGCCGCGGTCCCCGCCGAGCCGTTGAAACCGGTGAGCCAGGCCAGGCGCTGCGCCGAGTCCGGCACATACTCGCCCTGATGCTCGTCGCCCCGGGGGATGAGAAAGCCCTGGACCTCCCGGCGGGCCAGTTCGGCCCTGAGATCCGCCAGCCTTCGCCCATGGTCCGCGCTCACAGCCGTGCCGGCCGCAGCCGTCTCCATGGAATCCGGGTTGCCCATCGTCTCAGATCCTCTCCGCTTCGCCGCCCCGGCCCCAAATTTGGCTCATGCAAGCGGCGCATTGCTGCAGTGCAAAAAAATCGTCGGCCAGGGCCGCCCTCAGTACGTACCTTTCCTATGAAAAGTCCGTGCTTCAGGGCCGCCTTTCAAGGCCTTGGGGCAGTATTGGTTAATCTGGAGCAAAAGCAATGACCCGCCTAAACGAACTTCACGATGCCGCCTGGCGCGGCAGCGACGTGCGGTGGGACCCTCGATCCGTTGACGTTTTGAATGCCGTTCAAACCGCCCGCCGCATGAGGGCCCAGTACACCGCCGAACTGCTGACCCGGGGCCTCTCAGCCCTGGCGCGCTGGTCGGGCGCGACCGCCCTTGTCTCAACCCTGGCCCGGGCGCAGCAGCGTCGCCGCACGCTGCGCGAGCTCACGGCCCTGAGCGACTCCATGCTGGCCGACATCGGCCTACAGCGCAGCCAGATCGCCGCCGCCGCGGCCGATGTGGTTCCCGCCAAGCCGGCCGCCGGCTCGGTCTGGCACATGATGGCCGAATGGCTGGGGCGCGAGTACCGCAAGAGCCGCACGATCCGCGAGCTCTCCGGCATGTCCGATGCCATGCTGCGCGACATCGGCGTCGAGCGTGCGGACATCGGACGCATTGCCGAAGCCCTTGCCGCCAAGCAGCGCGACGGCCAAACGGCCGCGGCCGCCACCGCGGCCCTTCAGCGGGCGCCGCAACTCGCCGGCAGCCTCAGTGCCGCAAGCGTGAGCAAGAGCTCTGCCGATCTGCTGGTGCCGGCGAACGAGAACCTGGGGCACCCCACGGCTGCCTGATCGGTCAGGCGAGCCGAAAGCGGGAACCTTAGTTCAGCTTTACCGCCAGGAAGGCGAAGGATGGCGGCGTCCTCCCAGTCGGAGGCGCCGCCATCTCTCTTCCTAACCCAGCACCAGGGTCGACCACTCGGCCAGGCGGTAGCGGGTGACGACGCGCAGGCCCGCCGCCCGGTAGCGGGCGATCACCGGGCCTTCCTGGCTGACCAGCAGGCCGGAGAGCACGGCGGCCCCGCCGGGCGCCAGATGGCGGCTGAGGTCGTGCGCCATGCGGCACAGCGGCTCCGCCAGGATGTTGGCGAGGATCAGGTCATAGGGGCCCTGGGCCGCCACTTCGGCGCGGCGGAAGCCGTCGCTGTAGGCCAGGGCGACGCGGCCGGCCACGCCGTTGACCCGCAGGTTCGCGGCGGCCACCTCCAGCGAGGGTGCGTCGTTGTCGACCCCCAGCACCCGGCAGGGCCAGACCTTCGCCGCCGCCATGGCCAGCACCCCCGAGCCACAGCCCATGTCGAGCACCTGCTGGACGCTGCGCCGCTTTGCCAGGTCGGAGAGCGCCAGCAGGCAGCCACGCGTGGTTTCGTGACGTCCGGTGCCGAAGGCTGCGCTGGCCTCGACTAGGAGATCCACCGATCCCCAGGGCGCGGGCTCGGTGATGTGGGCGCCGCGGATGCGGAACCGTCCGGCGGTGACCGCCGGCAGGGCGCGCTGGCTCTCGGCGACCCAGTCGATATCCGGCAGCCGCTCCAGCCGATGGCTGGGCCGTTCGATATTCGCGGTCTCCGCCGCCAGTGCCAGCAGCCGCGTCAACTCCGCGCTGTCCGGCGCGTCGGCGAGGTAGAGCTGCCAGGAGCGTAGTCCCCAGGCATCCTTGTCGCCGATCACCTGGGCCCCGCCCAGAGGTTCGAAGATCGCATCGAAGGCACCGAGCGCCGTGTCCGGCAGTTCAAGGCTGAGGCAGTAAGCGGCGGTCATCGGATGGCACTCGGAATGGCGTTCAGACTCGCGTTCGGGGGCGGGCGTTGTCACCTGGCGCGGTCGGCGGGAACCACGAAACTGGCGATCACCTTTTTCTCTCCGGCCTTGTCGAAGCGGATGTTCAGGCGTTCGCCCTCGACGGATGTGATGCTGCCATAGCCAAACTTTTGGTGGAAGACCCGCTCGCCCGGCCTGAAGGTGCCGCTGTCGACGGTTTCGATGCGCGTCGGCGTGACGTCGATGAAGGGGGCGCTCTCCTGGCCCTGGCGCGCCCGCGCCCGGCTCAGCCCCGGGCTGACCCGCGCCTCGCGCCAGGCGCCCATACCCTCCCCCATGCCACCGAAGGCCGAGGCAGCGGCGCCGTAGACGCCCTGGTCGCTTTCCTGTGCCACGTGCTCCTTCGGCAGTTCGTCGATGAAGCGCGAGGGAATGGCTGCGGCCCAGGAGCCGTGCATGCGCCGGTTGGCGGCGAAGGAGAGGATCACCCGCTTGCGCGCCCGGGTCAGCCCCACATAGGCCAGGCGCCGCTCCTCCTCCAGGCCGCGACGCCCGGTCTCATCGAGAGCGCGCTGGTTGGGGAAGAGCCCCTCCTCCCAGCCCGGCAGGAACACGGTGTCGAACTCCAGACCCTTGGCGGCATGCAGGGTCATGATGGTGACCACGTCCTGGCCCTCCTGGGAGATCGCCTCCATGACCAGCGAAACATGCTCCAGGAAGCCGGCGAGCGTCTCGAACTCGCCCATGGCGTTGACCAGTTCCTTCAGGTTCTCCAGCCGGCCCGGCGCCTCCAGGGTTTTGTCGTTCATCCACATCTCGATGTAGCCGGATTCCTCCAGCACGATCTCGGCCAACTCCGGATGGGGCGTGGTCTCCGTCATCTCCCGCCAGCGGTCGAAATCCTTCATCAGTGTGCCGAGGGCGCGGCGCGCGGCGGGGCGCAGTTCGTCGGTCTCCAGGAGGCGGCGTACCGCCAGGGTCAGGGGCACCTGGCCGGCCCGCGCGGTCCGATAGAGCAGTTGCAGGGTGGCGTTGCCGAGGCCGCGCTTCGGCCGGTTCATGATCCGCTCGAAGGCCAGGTCGTCGGCCGGCGCGTGGATCACCCGCAGATAGGCCAGGGCATCGCGGATCTCCAGGCGCTCGTAGAAACGCGGGCCGCCGACCACACGGTAGGGCAGGCCGAGGGTGATGAAGCGCTCTTCGAACTCGCGGGTCTGGGCGCCGGTGCGCACCAGGATGGCGATCTCCTTCAGCGTGAGCGCCTTGTCGCGGGCCTGCATCGCCTCGATCTCCTCGCCGACGAAGCGGGCCTCCGCCTCGCCGTCCCAGAGCCCGCGCAGGCGCAGCATCTCGCCCTCGTCGCCCTCGGTCCACAGGGTCTTGCCGAGGCGGCCCTCGTTGTGGGCGATCAGGCCGGAGGCGGCAGCGAGAGTGCGCCCGGTGGAGCGGTAGTTGCGCTCCAGCCGCAGCACCTTGGCGCCGGGAAAGTCCTCCTCGAAGCGCAGGATGTTGCCGACCTCCGCGCCGCGCCAGCCGTAGATCGACTGGTCGTCGTCGCCGACGCAGCAGATGTTGTGATGACCCTGGGCCAGCAGGCGCAGCCAGAGATACTGGGCGACGTTGGTATCCTGGTATTCGTCCACCAGGATGTAGCGGAAGCGCCGGTGATAGTCGGCCAGAACTTCCGCCTCGTTCTGGAACAGCGTGAGATTGTGCAGCAGCAGGTCGCCGAAGTCGCAGGCATTCAGGGTGCGCAGGCGCTCCTGGTAGAGCTTGTAAAGCTCCAGCGCGCGGCCGCGGGCGAAATCCCCGGCCTCCCCGGCGGAGACCTTCTCCGGCGTCAGGCCACGGTCCTTCCAGCGCTCGAAGATCGACAGCAGGGCGCGCGCCGGCCACTTCTTCTCGTCCACCGACTCCGACTGTAGGATCTGCTTCACCAGGCGGACCTGGTCGTCGGTGTCGAGGATGGTGAAGCTGCTGGTGAGGCCCACGGCCTCCGCATTGCGGCGCAGGATGCGCACCGCCAGGGCGTGGAAGGTGCCCAGCCACCAGCCCTCGACCGAAGGCCGGTTCAGCAGGGCCGCCACCCGGTCCTTCATCTCCCGCGCCGCCTTGTTGGTGAAGGTGACGGCAAGAATTTCCCCTGGCGTGCGCGCGCTACCGGTCATCAGGAGATGGCACAGCCGCGTGGTCAGCACCCGGGTCTTGCCGGTGCCGGCGCCGGCCAGCACCAGTACCGGGCCGTCCAGCGCCTCGACGGCCTGGCGTTGGCCTTCGTTCAGGGCATCCAGATAGGGATAGGGATGGTCGGGCGTCGCCGCCGCGAGAAGATCGGACATCCCCTCTGTATAGCGCATGCCGCCCGGCGGCTCACGCCCACAACACATGACCCTGAAAACAAACTGACAGGCCTGAACAGCCTGTCATCTTGACCCTCCGGGAGTCCCCGGCCTTTGATGCGGGGCGCCGTTCAGCGACAAGGATTGTAAGACATGTCTCCCAGGACCGAGACCCTGCCCCTTCTGACCGCCAGTCCCGGCACCAGCCGGGTCCTCACCGTGCATCGATTCGGCGCCGCGGGGGCACGGCCCAAGGCCTACCTGCAGGCGGCCCTCCATGCCGACGAGACCCCCGGGCTGCTGGTCCAGCACCACCTCTACGGCCTGCTGGCCGAGGCGGAAATGCGGGGCGACCTAAAAGGCGAGGTGGTGATGGTGCCGTACGCCAACCCCATCGGCCTGGCGCAGTTCGGCAACGGCACCCATCTCGGGCGCTACGAGGCCGGCGGCGGCGGCAACTTCAACCGCAACTGGCCGGACCTCTTTACCCCCATCGCCGAGGGGCTGGCGGACCAACTCGGCAGCGACGCGGCGGCGAATGTAGCGGCGATCCGCGCGGCCCAGTGCGACCATCTTGCAAGCCAGACCGCGGGCAGCGAACTGCAGTCCCTGCGCCTGGCGCTGGCCGGCCTGGCGGTGGACGCCGATCTGGTGCTGGACCTGCACTGCGACGACGAATCCCTGATGCACCTCTTTCTCATTCCCGCCCACTGGCCTCAGGCCGCGGACCTGGCCGCCGACCTGGCCTGCCGCGCGGTGCTGCTCGCCGAGGACTCCGGCGGCCAGTCGTTCGACGAGTCCTTTTCCACCCCCTGGACGCGCCTGGCCGCGCGCTACCCGCAGCACCCGATCCCCGCGGCCTGCCTGGCGGCCACGGTCGAGTTGCGCGGCACCGCCGACGTCGACGACGCCACAGCAGCCCAGGATGCGCAGGCCCTGTTCCACGCACTGCAGCGCTTCGGCGTGATCGCCGGCGAGGCCCCGCCGCCGCCCGAACCCCTATGCGAAGCCACGCGCCTGGATGCCACCGACTCGGTGCGTGCGCCGGCCGCCGGCGTGCTCGCCTACGCCGTGGCGATGGGCGAGCATGTCGCAGCCGGGGACACCATTGCCTGGATCGTCGATCCGACCAAGCCCCCGGACCAGGCGCGCACGCCGGTGACCACCCGTGCCAGCGGCCTCGTGCTGTCCCGCCGGATGCAGCGCTATGTGCGCCCGGGCATGGCCATTGCCAAGGTGGTCGGCGAAACACCCCTGCCCCACCGCCAGGGCGGCTATCTGTTAGAGGACTGACGAAAGCAAGATTGCGCCCGCAAAGACAACAATCCTGTGGTATGGTTAACCTTAAGTCGGGGGAACGGCCGCAACCATAGGAGAGCGGCATGTGGACTGAAGTACGTGCCCTTGCGAGGGCAGGCTCCCGCTTGGCGTTTCCGTGCTGCCTCGCAGCTCTGCTCGTCATCGCCGCGCCGGCCGGCGCGCAAACCACAACGCCCAAGGCGAATCCCCTCAACGCCATCGTCGGCATCAAGGCGGAGATCCCGCCCAGTGCCCGCACCGCCCGCACCCTCGGCACCGAGCGCGAAGGCGGCGGCGTGGTGATCGATGCCGACGGGCTCGTGCTCACCATCGGCTATCTGATCCTCGAAGCTGTCCAGGCCGAGGTGGTGCTGCAGAACGGCGACAGCGTGCCGGCGGAAATCGTGGCCTACGACTACGACACCGGGTTCGGCCTGCTGCGCCCGGCAACGCCGCTGAACGTGCCGCCCATCGAGCTGGGCGATTCCGACAGCCTGGCGGAACAGACCCAGGTTCTGGTCGCCGGACCGGACGGGCCGAGCGCGGCCATGGTGGTCTCGCGCCGCGAGTTCGCCGGCTATTGGGAATACCTGCTGCCCAACGCCATCTTCACCGCCCCGCCCTACCGCAGCTTCGGCGGTGCGGCGCTGATCGGCGCCGACGGCAGCCTGCTCGGCATTGGCTCGCTGATCGTCGGCGATGCCGTGGGGCCCGGGCGCTCCCTGCCCGGCAACATGTTCGTGCCGATCTCCCGCCTCAAACCGATCATGAGCGACCTGATGCGCGACGGCCGCTCCGGCGGGCCTGTGAAGCCCTGGCTCGGGCTCTTCGGCGAAGAGATCCGGGGCCACGTATTCATCAACCGCGTCTCCCCGGGCGGTCCGGCGGAAGCCGCAGGGATCTTGCAGGACGACATCGTCGTGGCGGTGAGCGGCGAGCCGGTGGCCAGCCTCGCGGAGTTCTACCGCAAGGTCTGGGCCCTGGGCGAAGCGGGCATCGACGTGCCGCTGACCATCGTCAGGGGCACCAGCGGCGCACGGGAGATCTCGGTGAAGTCTGCCGACCGCTACCAGTATCTGCGCCTCAACCCGACCTACTGACGGGACCGCAGCCGCGCCCGCTCCTCGCTGTCCCGAAGCGCCAAGACGCCGTCCACCCGGCCATGCGGATGCGGGACACAGGGTTCCCGCCCGGCGGCACTTTGCCTAACCTGTGGATCCGCAGTCAGGAGGGACGGACATGCTTGGCATCGAGAAGGTGGACCACATCGGCATCCGGGTCAGCTCCAAGGAAACGTCGATCGCCTTTTACGAGGACCTGGGCTTCAAGACGCTGATGGACGCGGGCTTCGAAGACGGCCATCCGGTGATCCTGCAGCACCCCTGCGGGGTGGTCATCAACCTGCTGGGGCCCAGCACCGCCGCGGACGGCGGGAACATCCTGATGGATGTCGACGAGAAGCACCCGGGGATCACACATGTCTCCTTCAAGGTCGCCTCCATGGAGGAGACCAAGGCGTTTCTGGCGTCCAAGGGGATCGCACTGACCGGCGGGTTCAGCTTCAAGGGCATGGAGGCGGTCTTCATTCGCGACCCCGACCGCAATGTCATCGAGTTGGACGCCTATGCCGGCGCCGAGCCGCTGACGCGCGCCGACGACGGCGGGACGGCCGCCGAGGCCTTCCGCCAGCATCCCGGCTGATCCGAGGCCCGGCCCGCAGCGGCGCTGCCCCGGCCAATCCTGGCTGGAGCAGCGCCATCGCCGTCAGGCTTTGCGAATCACCACCTCAACGTATTCCGAGGGCACCACCAGGGTTCCGTCGGTGGCGACGTTGAAGCGGCCCAAGAGCGCGCGCAGATCCGCGTCCAGGCCGGCGCCGGCATCGCCCAGCGCCAGGAAGGCCTTGTGAATGGGGCCGTAGTAGGTGCGAAAGACCTCAAGGAAATGATCGTCTGACAAATAGCGGAAGGTGAAGAGGCGCGGCGTCAAATCGATGGTCAGCGCCGTCTCGGCAAAAAGCGCCTGCAAGGCCTCGCGGGTGCCCCAGAGGGCGGGGGACTTCACGCCCGCCGGTGGCGGCAGGTGCTTGCCGATGGTCTTGAACACCTGACCGATGAAGCCCTCCGGCGTCCAGTTGGCCATGGCGATCTGTCCGCCGGAGCGGCACACGCGGCTCAGTTCCGACGCCGCCCCGGCCTGATCCGGCGTGAACATGACACCGAAGGTGGAGAGCACCGCATCGAAGCTGGCATCCTCGAAGGGCAGCGCCTCGGCATCGGCGGTCCGGAAGCTGACGGACAGATGCTCGGCCTTGGCCCTTTCCTTCCCTTTGTCCAGCAGCGCCTCCACGTAGTCGGTGGAGGTGACATCGCAGAAGCGCCGGGCTGCCGCCAGGGTGGCGTTGCCGTTGCCGGCGGCGACGTCGAGCACCCTGGCGCCGGGGCGCAGGTTCATGGTCTCGCAGAGCTGCTCCCCGACGATCTGCAGTGTCGTCCCGATCACCGCATAGTCGCCGGAGGCCCAGGTGGTTTGCTGTTTTGCCTTGACCGCCTGGAGGGTGGGCTTGGTCTCGCTCTGCTTCAACGCAACAGACATGCTTCAGTTCCTTTCCTCGAACCCCAAGGCGCAGGCACAACGAGGGGTTCGCTCAATCGCGGCGCCGCGGGTCATGCCACAGGCAGGCCGCGCCCACTAGTTCAGGAACTGAATCGGCGCGGTACAGATTCTGAACCGGAATCTCCGTTGGAATCGGGCTAACATCAGGAAACTGAACGGGGAGAACAGCGATGACGGGCAGCAGCTATGGGCAATTTTGTCCGGTCGCCATGGCGGCGGAGATTCTCTGCACCCGCTGGACCATGATTGTCGTGCGCGAACTGGTGGCCGGCTCGACGCGCTTCAACGAACTGCGCCGCGGGGCGCCGCGGATGTCCCCGGCGCTGCTGTCGAAGCGGCTGAAGGAGTTGGAAGCCTACGGAATCGTGGAGCGCAAGCCCGTCCCCGGTGAGCCCGGCGTGACGGAGTACCTCCTGACCGCCCCCGGCAAGGACCTGGGGCCGGTTGTCGAGGCCTTGGGTGTCTGGGGTCAGCGCTGGACCGGAACCCAGCCGCAGCTCGAGAACCTCGACGTGGATCTCTTGATGTGGGACATGCGGCGGACCATCCGGGTCCCCGAACTGCCGCCGAAACGCCATGTCATCCAGTTCATCTATCCCGAGCGCCGGCCGGCGGAGCGTAACTGGTGGATCGTGGTCGACCCCAGAGAGGGCGTCGACCTCTGCATGATCGAGCCGGGCTACGACATCGACCTTTTCGTACAAACCGACCTGCGCACCATGACGGCGATCTGGATGGGGATGGATACCATGACCAAGGCGGTGAGGGAGGAGCGCATGGTGCTGACCGGCGATAAGGCCCTGCAGAAGAATATGCTGAAGTGGCTCGGCCTCAATCTGCTCTCAGGCGTCCCGAAACAGGTCGCCTGACCGCTCCGACCCCGGCCGGTCCTCCCAAAGAGCAAAAACCCGCCACTATAGCGTGTAATTCATCGCCGACGGCAATAAAGATCACAGGTTGAATAAGATCTTTAGTGTTTAAAGAATGCGGTGACCGGAAGGTCGAGCAGGTCCGCCAGCTTGTAGAGCAGGCCGGCCGGCATTCTTTGGCGGTCTTCTTCGAAATCCCTGACTTGCTCGGGGCTTATGCCGAGCATGGTGCCGAGTTGGTCACGGCTGAGATTGCGCTCCAGCCGGGCGTGGCTGATTTGTTTTCCGACACAAAGTTCTTCCAGGCTCAAGCTTTTGTCCCCCTAGCGCAGACGGGAAATTCTTGATATTCCAGTTTGATGAAACTTAGAGATGAATCAATTCTACAAGGACACACCCATAGCGGAGCATCAGTGTTCACTGCGCGTTGATTCCTACACTTCTATGGAACATTATTGTTCCCAATGAGATTGCGGGACCGGGAACCAGGGTTTTGCTCGACCAAACAGCCAACAGTCTGAAGCCATCGCCCGATGCATCCGTGACTGCCGATCGCCATCCGCCGACGCTGTTTGAAATCCTCAGGTCCTTCACCACCCTGGCGCGGACCTTGAATCTTTCAGAGACGGTGGAGATCCTGGGGATCACGCGTCAGACCGTACGCCGCCACATCAACAGCCTGGAGCAGATGAAGGGCATCAGTCTGCTGGAGCTGCGCAACCGCCGCTACTTCCTGACCGAGGCCGGCGAACAGCATCTGCTGGAGGCGGAGCAGATCCTGGCCCTGGCGGAGAACTGGCTGTCCAACAAAAGCGTGCGCACCCGCGGGCACAGCGGCCTGGACCGGGTGACCTATCAGGAAACCGGCGGCTATTCCTTTCATGCCCAGCAGCATCATCTCAGCCGGCTTTGGCTGGACGGCCCGCCGATGCTGCGCCGCGGCTTCGAGGCCTGGTCGCAGTCGCAGCTTCAGCTCGAACACCCGGCCATGTCGCAGATGAAGCCCTACCGGCTGGTCTATCGGCAGCGCCGGGACGGCTGGCTCTGCGTGGAGATCGGAGAAAAATCCTCCTACGCCACCTGGCTCGGCTGGGAATGGGCCAAGAGCGCGATCGGCCGCTACTCCCAGGAAGACCCGGTGGGCACGGATTTCGACACCTTCATGTCCCAGGCCTACCCGAAGGTCTTCGAAGACGGCAGCGCACGGCTGGACCACATCTGCGGCCAGATCCCCCGTGCTCGCAACGGCCCGGCGATCCCGGTTCGCTTCCAGCGCCTGCTGCTCGGCTGCATCTTTCCGGATGGCGAACCGGCCCTCACCCTCTTCGTCGCGCGGACCAACCGCATCTTCATCTCCGGCCTCGATATGGTTAACGTGCCAGCCATGGATGAAGAGCTGCTGATGGAATACGACATCTAGTAGCTCGGGCCCCCTCAAGGCGGAGCCCGCCCGCGGAATGACATTTCTGGCAGCTAACGCTGAAAGCGAGAAAGCCGCTACCCTTTGCCCTCTAACCAAGAAGCACAGGCAAAGGAGTTACAAGTCATGCCGGCAGACCGCCTTTTCACAGAAATACAATTCATCGGCGCCATAAACGAGATCGCCGAACGCAATGCCATCGTCGTCGAAGTCAGCTCGGACTTCGACGAATTCCGCAATCTAAGGAAGAAACAGACGGACCGGCCGCCGCTGTCGTCGGTCTTCGATCCGGCGGTCTCAGAACTCGGCACCAAGAACGCCTTCTGGATCAAAGGCAGCAACAGCGAGGGCGAAGTGGTCCATACCCAGGCCATGCGCCTAAACGATCTGACAGGCTGCAGCCTCGCCGACCATCTCTACCAGCGCCGCGTCGCCTACATGCCGCCGGGCACGGCCGTGGATCCGGACCGCTCGACATTCGGCTCCGCCCCCGCCGCGCAGTTCATCACCGGCGACGTCTGCTATCACGGCGAGCTGTGGCTGAAGGGCGGCAGCAACGGGCTGCGCGGCGGTGGCCTGACCTCCGCCCTGCCCCGGCTCGCCCTGGCCCTGGCCCTGCTGGAATGGTCGCCGGACTATGTCTTCGGGCTGATGCACCCGCTGGCCGCCTGCAAGGGTCTGGCGGCCCGGGAAGGCTATCTGCACCTGGCACCCGGCGGCATCCTCTGGCACCAGCAGGACGGCGCCTCCACCTTCGAGGAGTGGTTGGTTTGGATGAGCCGCGAGGACATCCAGCACGTCATGCGCTACTCGCCGCTGTGGCTCTACGAGAACCTCGAGAAGCAAGGCAAGTCGCGCGAAGCCCGCGGCGAGCGGGTGGCCGCGGCCGCTTAGACTTGTTCGTGTCTTGGCGGTTCCAGCCCACACCCCCTCCCGGCCACCCAATGCGATTATCCTAGTGGGCGGCCGGGAGGGGGTGCGGGCCGGAACCGATTCCACGTAAGTGGAGAACAATCCGGCCCGCGCCGACGGGTCAGGGGCGGATGCGGCCGCGGGAGGTGGCTTCGCCGCGCTCCTCGGCCCGCGCCACGTCCAGCGCCCGCTGATAGGCCAGCATCACTTCATGCTCATGCGCCAAGCCGCGCATGAGCATGGACTTCTTGTCCGCCACCACCGGGACATGGGGCTCGCCGGTCAGGTTATAGACCTTGACCGCCGCTTCCAGATGGTCGCTCAACTGCAGAACTGCCGGCACAGCCCGGGCGACATCGGCTGCGCTGAGTTCAGAGTCGTGACTGGTGTCGAAGGCGGCCTCATGCAGGTCGGCGTAGGTAATCACGCCGCAGAGGCTTTTTTTGTCATCGATGACAAAGAGTTCCCCCCAGGGCGCGGACTGCAGCTTGAGCCGAACCTGGGCGATGGGGGTCTGGGGCGAGACCGCCGAGTAGCGGTTGTCCATCACCGAGGAAATCTTGATGCGCTGCATCAGGCCGGTCTGATGGCCGCCGCGCACCGAGACGCCGCGCCGTTCGAGCTGCCAGTGGAAGAACGAGCGGCCGTGGACCTGTTGGGTCACCACCGAGGCGATGACCGTGGCCAGCATCACGGCGATGGTCAGTTCGTAGTCGTTGGTCAGCTCGAAAATCATCAGGATGGTGGAGATCGGCGCCCCCAGCACGGCGCCGGTGACCGCCCCCATGCCGATGATGGTGTACGCGCCGTGCCCGGAGGACAGCTCCGGAAAAGCCTGGGTCGCCAGGATCCCGAAGGCCCCGCCCACCATGGCGCCGATGAACAGCGAGGGCGAAAAGACCCCGCCGGCGAAGCCGCTGCCCAGGCAGATCGCCGTGGCGGCGGTCTTGGCGACGATCAGGGCGAGGAGCAACTCCAGCGAATAGAGATCGGACAGCGCCGCGTCGGTGGCCTCGTAGCCGACACCGAGGACCTCGGGAAAGACCAGCGCGATGCAGCCCAGCAGCAGGCCGCCGATGGCCGGCGTCGACCAGGACGGCACCGAGAGCTTGCCGATCACGTCTTCGGTGAAGATCACCGAGCGCATGAAGAGGACCGCCGCCAGGGCGGAGACCAGCCCCAGAAGCGCAAAGGCCGGGAACTCCCAGAACGACACGATGGTCCAGTTCTCCGGCAGGATGAAGGCCGGGAAGTCGCCATAGCGCGCGCGGCTGATAAGGGTGCCGGTCACCGACGCGATGACGATGGGGGCGAAGGCCGAAAGCGCGTAGTGGCCGACCACCACCTCCAGGGCGAAGAAGGTTCCGGCGATGGGCGCGTTGAAGGAGGCCGCCACTCCCGCCGCCACGCCGCAGCCCAGCAGGGTGCGCGCCAGCACGCGGCCGAGGTGCAGCCGCTTGGCGACCCAGGAGCCCAGGCAGGCGCCGAGGTGGACCACCGGTCCTTCGCGGCCCACCGAGGCGCCGAAGCCGATGGAGGCGGCGCTGGCGATGGCGGCGCGGATGCCGACGGTCAGGGACATGCGCCCGTCCCTGAGGGCCGAGGCTTCGATCACATGGGCCACGCCCTGGGGCTTGCCGCCGGGCAGCGAATAGCGGACGAAAAGGCCGATGGCGAGGCCCCCCAGGGTCGGCACCAGAAGCACATGCCACCAATCCAGCTTGCGCACCTCGGTGGCCACCTGCTCGCTGCTGAAGCCGTAGGACAGCCATTGCACCCCGGCAATGGCGTCGCGGAAGGCGATGGCCGCACCGCCCGCCGCGGCGCCGATGACCACGGCAAGGACCGACAGAATGAACTGGTCGTTGCGCCCGAAGCGCAGCAGGGGGATGACGATACGCTTGCGCAGCAGACGGCCGGGTCTCACGGCCAGCCTCTCCGCAAGAGGGGCCGGCCATTACTCCGCGCGCCGAAGGCCGTTACCAGGGTCAGAGACCTCATCACTTTCTCAGTCAAGTCATTGCTGCGGACCGCGACCGATCGGCGAACTATAGACCGTAAGGAGAGACCATGTCGTTAACCTGCCACAGCAGGCGGTGTTCTCGCAAAGGCGTGAACGGCTAGGCCGGCCCCACCCTTCACAAGCCCAGCGCGATGCCCACATCAATGGGAGGTGCGCCCTTGTGCAGGCCTTGCGGCCCGCTCCACAGACAGACCCAAGAGGGAGGTGCAGGATGCAAGACAGACGAATCCATTCCCGACGCAGGATTCTGGAGGGCTCCCTGGCCCTGGGCCTTGGACTGGGCCTGGGCTGTGGACTGGCGGCGGGGACTCCGCTGGCCGCGGCGGCGGTGCCGACGCCACACCAGACCCCCGGCCCCTTCTACCCGCAACGCCTGCCCGAGGATGTCGACGCGGACCTCACCCGGGTCGAGGGGCGCGCGCAGCCCGCTGCCGGCGAAGCGGTCGAGGTGTTCGGCCGGGTCACCGACGAGGCAGGGCGCCCCCTGGCAGACGCCCGCGTCGAGATCTGGCAGTGCGATGCCTTCGGCTTCTACCATCATCCGCGCGACCGCGGCGGGCAGGCCGACCCGAACTTCCAGGGCTATGGCCGGATGCTGCTGGGCGAGGAAGGGCGCTACCGCTTCAGGACCATCAGGCCGGTGGCCTATCCCGGGCGCACGCCGCACATTCACTTCGCCGTCTCAGGCCCAGGGGTGAGCCGCCTGACCACGCAGATGTATCTCGCCGGCCATCCGCAGAACGCCCGCGATTTCCTTTACAACGCCATCAGCGATCCGGCCGCCCGTGACAGCGTCACAGTCGCCTTTGCCGCAGCCGGCGGCGGCCCGACGGAGGGGCGCTTCGATATTGTCCTGGGGCGCAGCCTGCTACCCGGCTGAGGGGGCGGGCCGGCTGAGAGGGCAGGGCGGCAGCGAAGCGCTATTTGCAGCGCCCGACGGACCCTTCGGCGCAGACCCGCGTGCCGTCGGTCCAGGTGGCGCCGGAGAAGTCGGCGCGGGTGAGATCGGCCCCCTGCAGCTTGGCACCGGTCAGGTTGGCGCCGCGGAGAACGGCATCGAACAGCCGCGCCCGGCGCAGATCCGCGGTCGTCAGATCGGCCTCGCTCAGATCCGCCTTGGTGAAATCCGCCTCCCGGAGGTCGGCCTCGGGGAAGGCCGCGCCGATGAGAATCGCGTTGACGAACTTGGCGCGAAAGGCCTTCACCCCTTCCAGACGGCTGCCGCGCATCTCGGCACGAAAGAAGGAGGCATCGCGGAGCTGGGCCGCGGTCAGGTCGACGTCCTCGAAGTTCAGCCGGTCAAAGACACAGCGCCGCCAGTTCACCTCCGGGCCCGGCGGGTCGGTGCAGGCGGCCAGCGCCTCCGAAACAGGACCAAGTACAATGAATCCGAGGGCCAGGATGAGAGCACGGGGGAAACGCATGGGCCTAAGCTTCACCATCGCAAGGGCAAGAGAGCAACGGAAATCTGCCTCGGGCATCCTCACAGTGCCGGGAGGGCGGGTTTTTCAATGACCTGCCCGGCTTCCGCCGGGACCGGCAGGCTGCAGTGCGCCGCCAGCACCGCGCCAAGCCGTTCCTGTATCGCCGCGGGAAGCGTGGTGACGCGCCGCCGCTCGAGATCGACATAGAGACTGAGGCTTTCCATGGTCGCGGCCAGAAAGCCCTCCTGCGCATGGAACATGCGGTTGAAGAAGCGGATCCGCTTGTCGTCGAACCCCAGCAGTTGGCTGGTCACCCGCAGCTTCGCCCCTTCGGCCACCTCGCGCTGATAGGTCAGGCGGATGTCTGCCGCGAAGGTGGTGCCGCCACTGGCCCGGCGGTGTTGATCGTCAAGGCCGAGGTAGTCCAGAAAAGCATCGGTCGCGTGGTCGAAAGCCAGCAAATAGTAGGCGACGTTCATATGACCGTTGTAATCGATCCATTCGGGCAAGACGACGGAACGATGCCGGTCGAACGGCGTTTCAATCATCGATGCCCCCCAGAATGCAAAAGGCCCTCAGAATGCAAAACTACGTCGCAGTCGGTCCCCGCCCGGCAGCACCATAGAGCATTGGCCCTGCGGCTCAAAGCCGCGCAGACCATGGACGTGGTGAGAAATGCGGGCTAGCGTTCCCAGCCGCGCCCCTCCTCCGGGGCGCTGTTTTCTGAGAATGCGCGGGGATCGATGAGCCGACTGCTTGCCTTCCTTGGCGGCCATGCCACCTGGGTGCTTTTCGTCGGGGTGTTTCTCGGCCTCGCCCTGCCCGGCCTGGCGGCCGTCGCCCGCCCCCTTCTGGCGCCGGCGGTCGCGGTCCTGCTGATCGCCACCCTGGTGCGCATCGACTGGCAGGTGATGCTCGCCCACATCCGCCGGCCCTGGGTGACCGGCCTGGTGACGGCCTGGCTGCTGATCGGCTCACCCCTCTTAATGGCGGGGCTGCTGGCCCTCAGCCCCACCCCGCAGAACCTGTCGACGGCCGTGGTCCTGATGGCCGCGGCCCCGCCGATCCTGAGCGCGGCTCCCATCGCCATCATGCTCGGCCTCGACGGCGCCCTCGCCCTGGTGGTCGGTCTGACCGCGACCCTGCTGACGCCCTTCACGGTGCCGCCCCTGGCGCTCGTCCTGCTGGGGCTGGAACTGGACATCGGCACCCTCGACTTCATGCTGCGCCTCTGCGCCATCGTCGCGGCCTCTTTCGTCGCGGCCTTTCTGATCCGGCGGGTCATCGGCCGCGAGCGCCTGCCGCGGGTGGCCGCTCACCTCGACGGCACCGTGGTGATCGTCATGCTGATCTTCGCCATCGCCATCATGGACGGCGTCACAGAAACCCTGCTGGCGCAACCGGTGCTGGTGGGGCTGTGGCTGCTTGGCGCTTTCATCGCCAACCCTGCCCTGCAACTGTTCGGCGCCCTGGCCTTCGCCTGGCTGGGCCGGCGGCGCGCCCTGACGGTGGGGCTGGTCTCCGGCAACTGCAACATGGGCCTCCTCCTGGCGGCTTTCCCGCCCGGGACCGAGTTCGAGGTCGTGCTCTACTTCGCTGTGGCACAACTGCCGATGTATATGCTGCCGGCAATTCTGTTGCCGCTCTACCGCCGCCTTGTCGGGGACCCTCACAAACCGGAAAGTCCATCGGTTGGAACCGGTTAGCCCCGAAACCCCGGGCTTCGGGACCACCGTTGCCCATCCTGCACAGGCTGATTTCCAGGGCTGCGGCATTTCTGCAACAGTGGTGCAAAGCGACGACAGTCCGGCGAGCCTGGGCTCTAGTCTTTCGGCCTACGCTATGATAGGGAAATCAGCATGTTCAGGGAGTGCGGGTTGGCGAATCCTCCGGCGATTCCTAAGGTGTCGTTATCAGATTAATGCCACTGTCGCGGGGATTCGTTGTTTGCATTCTTATTGACCTCTCGGGGCCAGGCGCTGCGATGCAGATCCCACTTGGGCTTCCATCGCGCCGGCTGGGTGGCGAGCAGGTTATGCATTGGGATGATGTGTTCGCACCGGGGGTAAGGTGATCTCTTCTTTTCCGCAGCGTCTGCGACCTTTTCTCGTCAGTCTTGTACTCACATTTGCTCTTGGAGCCTGCGCAACGGCGCCGGTGAGCGACGAGACGGCATTCGGTCCCGGGCCGGCCATAGAGGCGGCCGCCGGGCAGAACGGGCTTGAAGGCGCCGACCCGCGCAGCGCCCAGCTTGCCCAGAGTAGCTCCGACGACGGCGCCGAAAGCGACGTCGCCGACGATTTCGGGCCGGAACCGGACGACAACGACCCCCTGGAAGTCCCCAACCGCATGTTCTTCGCCTTCAACGAGGCGGTGGACTTCCTGATCATCCGCCCCATCGCCGTCACCTATCGCTTTATCGTGCCGACGGGTGTGCGCAATTCGGTCACCAACTTCCTGCGCAACCTGCGCACCCCGGTGATCCTCGCCAACGACCTGCTGCAGGGCGATCTGGCCCGAGCGGAAACCACCACAGCCCGCTTTTTGATCAACTCGACCATCGGCGTGCTGGGACTCTTCGACATCGCCGCCGATTCGGGCCTGCCCTACCATGACGAAGACTTCGGGCAAACGCTGGGCACCTATGGTGCGGGCGAGGGCATCTATCTGGTGCTGCCGATCCTCGGCCCCTCCTCCCTGCGGGATGCCGGCGGGCGCATCGTCGATCTCTTCCTGGATCCGCTGACCTATCTGGCGCCGGAGAGTGTCAACCTCGGCCGCGCCGCGGCCACCGGCATCGACGCCCGCGCGCGCAACCTCGATACCTTGGATGAGCTGCAGCGCGACTCGCTGGACTTCTACGCGCGCATCCGCTCCCTCTACCGCCAGAACCGGGAAAGCGAGATCAACAACGGCGCGCCGCCCGAGGGGTCACCGGACTTCTCCGAACTGCTCTATCCGGGCCTCGACGAACCCTCCGAGACGGAGCAAAGCAGCGCATCCGTGGAGTAAGCGATGACCGACAGGATTGTCAGACCGCTGCTCGCCCTTGTTTTCGTTTTCGTCCTCGCCGGGGCGGCGGCCGACGGGGCCGCGGCCTTCAACGACCAGCAGGCAGCCCAGTTCCTCAGCGATCTGCAGGAGCGCGCAGCGGCCGAGCTGAGCGATGGCTCGATCAGCGACGACGTCAAGGAAGAGCGCTTTCGCAGCCTCTTCAACCAGAGTTTCGACGTCCCGGCGATCGGCCGCTTCGTCCTGGGGCGCTATTGGCGCGGCGCCTCCCCGCAGGACCGCGATGCCTTTCTGAACGTCTTCGAAGACGTCATCGTCCAGCGCTTCCTGCCGCTGCTCACCGAGAACACCGACAGGCGCTTCGTGATCGGCACCATCACGCCGATCAAGGACCGCGACGACATGGCGTTCATCAATTCCCAGGTGCCGCGGGCCGAGGGCGAACCCTACAAGGTGAGCTGGCGGGTGCGCGAGAAGGAAGGCCGGTTCAAGATCCTCGACATCCGCGCCGAGGGGGTCAGCATGGCCCAGACCCTGAGGTCGGAATACGGCACGGTGATCAAGCGCAACGGCGGCAAGCTCAATGCCTTAACCGAGGCGCTGAGGGAAAAGGTCGCCGGCGGCGCCTTCGCTCCCCGGCAGTAGCAGCCGACAGCCCATTCCAAAGAGCCGCGCGAAGGACCGGCCGGCCACCGCCGGGCGGAGGCCGCACGAGTCCCTTTGCACCGAGACTAGAGAGCGACCATGGCCGCTGACGCCCTATCTGAGCTTTCCGTCCCCGGAACCTTGAGGGCCGGGATCAATCTCGCCAACCGGCTTCTGGTGACCGGTACCAGCCCATCGGGCGATCCGCAGGGGGTCGCTCCGGACATTGCGGCGGCCATCGCCGAGCGCCTCGGCGTTGGCCTCGCCCTGGTTCCCTTTGCCACGGCCGGCGCCGTCGCCGACGCGGCGGAGCAGGACGTCTGGGACATCGGACTGATCGCGGCGGATCCGAAGCGCGCCGAGACCGTCGCCTTCTGCGAAGCCTATGTCGAGATCGAAGCCTCCTACCTGGTGCCCCCGAATTCGCCGTTGCAGTCCATTGAGGACGTAGACCGGCCGGGTGTGCGAATCGCCCTGGTGGACCGTGCCGCCTATGATCTCTACCTGACCCGAACGCTGAAGCGGGCGGAGCTCCACCGCGCGCCGATCCACGCCGAGGCCTTCGCGCTTTTCGTGGACGAGAAGCTGGATGCCATGGCGGGCCTCGCCCCGGCACTGTCGGAGATGGCACAGCAACTGCCCGGCGCGCGGGTGCTGGACGGCGGCTACACCGCGATCCGTCAGGCCGTCTGCACGAAGCCGAAGAACGCCACCCTCCAGGGCTTTGTCGATCGGTTCCTTGCCGAAGCCAAAGCAAGCGGCTTGGTCGCCACGCTGATCGAACGCTACGGCGTCCAAGGCAAACTCAAGGTCGCGCCTTAGAGCCTGCCCAACATGAAGCCTTGTCCCTCAAAGGCTTCCTGCCCTCCGGCCTCCCAGACCGTCATTGCCGGACTTGTTCCGGCAATCCATCGAGGTTCCGGTCTCGGTCTGTCAATGGACCCTCGGGACAGGCCCGAGGGTGACGATATGGGGAAGCCAGAACGATCTGGACCTACGCCGTGTCGCTGGCGCTCCGTTTGATCTCGGCGGTGACGGCGAGGGTCTTGGTGGCCTCGCGGGCAGAGACCAGCGGCGCTTCGAGGCCGCGGACGACTCGGCAGAAGTGGCGCATCTGCTCGACGATGGGATCGGCCATTTCGACCTCGACGGCGGTGCCGGACATCGGCTCCCACCAGCCGCGGGCCTCCCCCTGATCCCAGAGGCGCAGGTTGGGCAGCGCCAGCGCTCCGTGGGTCCCGCCGATCCAATAGCAGGTCTCCCCGGTTTCGGGATAGGCCGGGTTTTCCCCGGCGGTCAGTTCCCAGCTCCAGGGGCCGACAACGCTGTCCGACACGGTGACGCTGCCGAGGGCCCCGTTGTCGAACTGCAGGACCATAGCCGCCGTGTCCTCTACCGCATTGCCCCGGGCCGCGCCGGACTCCCGCGCGACCGCCGCCACGATCTCGCCGCAGAGATAGCGCAGCAGATCGATGTCGTGGATGAGGTTGATGAAGACCGGCCCCGCCCCGGCCTCCCGCCGCCATTGCTGATCGAAATAGGCGTCGGGTTTGTAGAGCCAGCAGGCCGCCTGAACCGCGGTGATGCGGCCCAGCGCGCCGCTGTCGATGATTTCCTTGGCCTTGCGGATGATCGGATTGTGGCGCCGGTGATGGCCGACCAGCAGCGGCACGCCGGCGGCTTCCGCCGCGTTGCTCAGCCGCTCCGCCGAAGCGACCTCGGTGGCGATGGGCTTTTCGATCAGCAGAGGTATCCCGGCAGCGATGCAGACCAGCCCCTGCGCCTCGTGCAGCTGGTTGGGCGTCGCCAGAACGATGCCGTCCGGCTTGTCGGCGCGGAGGATCGCCTCGAGGTCGGCGTGCCAGGGGACGCCACGCTCGCCTGCGTAAGTGCGCGCGGCCTCGCTCGGATCGACGATGGCAACCAGCTCGGCCTCGGGCAGCGCATCGAGCGCCCCGACATGCTGCCGGCCCATCAGCCCGGCGCCGACGACGGCAAGGCGAACCCTTTCACTCATAGAAGATCCCCGACCTCACCTTTCCCCGTCCGCGGCTACGCCAGCGCACCTGCGGGCGGCATGATAGCAACTTCCGGCGAACCTGCCCCGGCAACTCCTTCACGAAACCGCTTGACGAACAGTATATGTATATACATATAAATGAGCACGCCAAACCTATGGACACTTGATGAGATGGCCGCCGAAGAGCACCTGACCCCGGAAAGTTGCATCAGCTATCGGCTTCGCCGCGTGGCGCGGGCGGCAGCCAAGACCTTCGACGACGCCCTGCGCCCGGCGGGCCTCCGCAACACCCAGTTCACCCTGCTCGCAACCTTGCAGCATCTGGGAGAGGCCAGCGTCGGCGACCTTTCCGACAGGCTCGGCGTCGACCAGACCACCCTGACCCGGAACCTGGATGTCCTCGCACGGCATGGCTATGTGGACAGCGCCGCGGCGGCAGACGGCCGTTTTCGTATGCTGCGGATGACGGCTCAGGGTGACGCGGTGCTCAAGCGCGCCCTGCCCCTGTGGCGAAAGACCCAGCATCAGCTCCTGCAATCGCTTGAAGACGGTCGCTGGGCGGAGATGCTGCAGGGGTTGGAGCAGATCGAAGGGGCCTGCGAGCGGGCGCCGTAAAAAATTTTCTGCCGTTACATGCATATACATATATCGATTTGGATCGAGGGTCCCGCATAAGACGGCAGATGTGACTCGTGATGAAGGAGAGAGAATATGGAACCGATGGAAATCTTCGCTCTGCAGTTCGCCCTGAGCTTTGTGGTGATCGCCCTGCTGGCCCGGTGGTACGCCGGGCCCCTGTTGAACAGGCTGGACCACCGCGAGGCTCTGTTCTGGCTCACCGTTCCCCACGCCTTCCGGCACCTCGGGATGGTCTTCCTGGTACCCGGAGTGGTCGCGCCCACCATGCCCGTGTCCTTCTCCGCCGCCGCTGCCTACGGCGACTTGGCGGCGGGCCTGTTGGCGATCGTTGCGCTGATCGCCTTGCACCGCCGTTGGGTTGCCATGATCCCGCTGGCATGGCTGTTCAATGTCGTCGGGTTGCTGGATCTCGCCAACGCGCTCAGCCATGCCGAAGCAGTGCCCCACTTCCAGTCGGCCTGGTACATTCCGACCTTCGTCGTCCCGCTGCTCCTGGTCACGCACTTCATGGCCCTGGGCAGGCTCTGGGCGCGGTTGCGCTCCTCGGGCGGCAAGCTCGCCGAGGGTTGAGAGCCGAACGCACGGGCGCCTCTGCAGGGGCGCCCGTGCGCGGCCCCCGAGCCTAGCGGCTGAGGGGCTTGTACTTGATGCGGTGGGGCTGGTCGGCGGCGGCGCCCAGGCGGCGGTGGCGGTCTTCCTCGTAGGCCTCGTAGTTGCCTTCGAACCAGACCACCTGGCTCTCGCCCTCGAAGGCCAGGATGTGGGTGGCGATGCGGTCGAGGAACCAGCGGTCGTGGGAGGTCACCAGCACGCAGCCGGCGAACTCGACGATGGCCTCTTCCAGGGAGCGCAGGGTGTCCACGTCCAGATCGTTGGTCGGCTCGTCCAGCAGCAGCACGTTGGCGCTTTCTTTCAGCATCTTGGCGAGATGCACGCGGTTGCGTTCCCCGCCGGAGAGCTGGCCCACCTTTTTCTGCTGGTCGCCGCCCTTGAAGTTGAAGGCGCCGACGTAGGCACGGGACTGGGTCTCATGCTTGCCGAGCTGGATCACGTCGAGGCCGCCGGAGATCTCCTCCCAGACCGTCTTGTCGGCGGCCAGGGAATCGCGGCTCTGGTCGACGTAGCCCAGCTTCACCGTCTCACCCACCCGCAGCGAACCGCTGTCCGGCTGTTCCTGGCCGGTGATCATGCGGAACAGCGTGGTCTTGCCGGCGCCGTTGGGGCCGATGATCCCGACGATGGCACCCGGCGGGATCTTGAAGCTGAGATCGTCGATGAGGAATTTCTCGCCGAAGGCCTTGGAGAGATTCTCCGCCTCGATCACCAGATCGCCCAGGCGCGGGCCCGGCGGCACGTTGATGCGCCCCGGTTCCGGTGCCTTGTCGCCAGCCTCGGCCAGAAGCGTCTCATAGGCCTGGACCCGGGCCTTGGATTTGGCCTGGCGGGCCCGCGGGCTCTGGCGAATCCACTCCAGCTCCTGCTTCAGGACCCGCTGGCGGCCGGACTCCGCCTTCTCCTCCTGGGCCAGGCGCTTTTCCTTCTGCTCCAGCCAGGAGGTGTAGTTGCCCTCGAAGGGCAGGCCGCGGCCGCGGTCCAGTTCCAGGATCCAGCCGGCGACGTTGTCCAGGAAATAGCGGTCGTGGGTCACCGCCACCACGGTGCCGGGATACTGTTCCAGAAACCGCTCCAGCCAGGCGACGGACTCGGCGTCCAGGTGGTTGGTGGGCTCGTCCAGCAGCAGCATGTCGGGCTTCTTGAGCAGAAGCTGGCAAAGCGCGACGCGGCGGCGCTCACCGCCGGAGAGCTTGGTGACCTCGGCCTCCCCCGGCGGGCAGCGCAGGGCATCCATGGCGATGTCGACCTTGCGGTCCAGGTCCCAGGCATCGGCGGCCTCGATCTTTTCCTGCAGCTCGGCCTGTTCCGAGATGAGGGCGTCCATTTCGTCGGGATCGGCCTCGGCAAAGGCGTTGCTGACCGCCTCGAAGCGGTCCAGCAGGGCCTTGGTCTCGGCCACACCCTCGAAAACGTTGCCGGCCACGTCCTTGTCGGCATCGAGCTGCGGTTCCTGGGGCAGATAGCCCACCTTGATGCCGTCCGCCGGCCGCGCCTCGCCGTTGATCTCCGTATCGATGCCGGCCATGACCTTCATCAGGGTCGACTTGCCGGCGCCGTTCAGGCCCAGCACGCCGATCTTGGCACCGGGCAGGAAGAACAGGCGGATGTCCTTGAGGACCTGCTTGCCCCCGGGAAAGGTCTTGGAGACACCGTCCATCTGATAGACGTACTGGTAGGAGGGCATGGCTGCTCCGGCGCTGAGGGCTGGTGATCGGGAGACGGGAAATCGCTTCCGGGCGCGGGTTTTAGCCCAACGGGCCGGGCCGCGCAATCGGCTCAGGGCAAACGCCGCGTCATGAAACTCTCGGGCGGGCGCCAGGTCTCCGGCATGAAGCGGTTGGCCCAGTGGCAGATCTCCTGCAGGACCGGCAGCAGCGCCTCGCCCTTCTCCGTCAGCGCGTATTCGAAGCGCTTGGGACGAAGCTGGTAAGGCCGCCTGCTCACCAGTCCGGCCCGTTCCATCTGCGCCAGGCGATGCGTCAAGACGTTGGTCGCGATCCCCTCCGGCGACGTCAGAAAGTCGGAGAAGCGCGTCTTGCCGATGAAAAGATCCCGCAGGACCAAGAGGGTCCAGCGGTCGCCGACAATTTCCAGCGTCGTGGCGATGGGGCAGAGCGAGCGCGGATCGCGGTCCATGGGTCTGTCCTCGGAGTCAGTAACTTGTCACTTGCAAGTGACAAGTTACTAGCCCAGTGTGACGCCTCGTGAAAGAGAAAAAGCACGGGAGACTGCCATGTCCAGCGGCTTCACCGGCGGCTGCCTCTGCGGAGCGGTGCGTTATGAGAGTGCGAGCGAACCCCGGATTACCGTCCATTGCCACTGCGAGGACTGCCGCCGGTCCAGCGGCACCGGCCACTGCACGCACCTGGCGATCCCCGAAGAGGCCTTCAGCATCAGCGGCGCGGTGACGTTCTTCGAGCGCGCCGCGGACAGCGGCAACATGGTGCGCCGGGGCTTCTGTCCGAGTTGCGGCTCGCCCCTCTACTCGACGAATTCCGGGATGCCGGGGATGATCGCTATCAGGGCGTCGAGCCTCGACGACCTGGAAACGGTCAAACCGCAAATGGTGGTCTACGCCAGCCGCGCCGCGTCCTGGGAGCATATCGACAAGGACCTGACGGCCTTCCCCGAGATGCCGCCCAATGCCGCACGGCCCGCCATCGCGCGGACCTGAGCGCGCGCCCGCGGCCCCGACCATGCCAAGCGGTGATTTGCATCTGCCAGCCCCGGTGGCTTGAATAGAGCGGTCCTGGCGGACGGCAACCATCCGACGAAGGGAGGGAGCGCATGATCAAGGGCGTGCACACGATGTTTTATTCATCGCAGGCAGAGGAGCTCCGCGCCTTCATCCGTGACAAGCTGGGCTTCGCCGGAACCGACACCGGCGGCGGCTGGTGGATCTTCGATGCGCCGGAAGCCGACATGGGCTGCCACCCGACGGACTTCGAGGGCAGCCCGGCCTCCGGCACCCACGCCATCTCCTTCTACTGCGACGACATCGAGGCGACGGTGGCCGAGCTGAAGGGGCGCGGCGTGGAGTTCGTGGACGAGGTGACGGACGTCGGCTACGGCCGCGCCATCCACTTCACGGTCCCCGGCGGCTTCCAGTTGGAGCTCTACCAGCCCCACTACAGCAAGGGCTAAAGAGCCGTAGTGTTACGTTCAGTCGTCGCGCTGCTCTTCGCGCTCCCAAAAAGGCTTGCGGTTCGGGTCGCGGGGGCGGCCTTTGAGGCCGGCGCAGGCCGACAGCCCCACGGCGAGGCCGAAACCGGCCAGTAACCGTCCGAAATGCCGCCGGGTGGCGCGCGCTTCGCGCCGCGTCTTCTCGATCTCTGCCATCTCGTCCTTCCTGTACAAAGGTGTGTTCCGGCGCGGGGAGCGCCGGAACTCTGGCTTTCCGATCACCTATGACCGGGAGAAGGGGGATCAAGACGCAGCGATTGCTAATACCAACACAAGGTTGTGATCGAGAGTCGCCGGGTCGGCGCGCCGGGCCGGTCCCTCAGGCGTCGCGCTGGTGCGCCGGCGCACCGGCAACATAGGTGGCGCGCACGGCCCGGTCGTCGCCCAGGGTCATCAAGAGGAAGAGCTCTTCCTCCAGCGTTTCCACCCGCTCGAAACGATGGGCCATGGCCGGCGTCGCCCGGGCATCGAGCACCGTGATATCCGCCTCCCGGCCCGGGGCGAGGGAGCCGATGCGATCCTCCAGACCAAGTGCGCGGGCGTTGCCCAGGGTGATCATGTAGAAGGCCTCCAGCGCCGGCAGGTTCTGGTCCTGCAGTTGCAGCACCTTGTAGGCCTCCGCCAGGGTGCGCAGCAGGGAATAGCTGGTGCCGCCGCCCACATCCGTGGCCATGCCGACCCGGATGGGCGAGGCCCCGTTGCGCGCCTTGGCCAGGTCGAAGAGTCCGGAGCCGATGAAGAGGTTGGAGGTCGGGCAGAAGGCCGCGACCGAGCCGCTTTCGCAGAGCAGCCGGCGCTCGCCCTCCTCCAGGTGGATGCAGTGGCCGAAGAGCGAACGCGGGCCCAACAGGCCGAAACGCTCGTAGACGCCGGTGTAGCTTTCCGCCCAGGGAAAGAGCGCGCGCACCGTTTCGATCTCGCGGCGGTTTTCGCTGAGGTGGGTCTGCATGTAGCAGTCCGGATGTTCCTTCAGCAGTGTGCCCGCCGCCTCCAACTGGGCCTCCGTCGAGGTGACGGCGAAGCGCGGGGTCACGCAGTAGAGCTGGCGGCCCTTGCCGTGCCACTGTCCGATGAGGGCGCTGGACTGGACATAGGCGCTCTCCGGACAGTCGCTGAGCCCCGCCGGCGCGTCGCGGTCCATCAGCACCTTGCCCGCCACCATGCGGGTGTTGCGGCGGTGGGACTCGGCAAAGAAGGCCTCCACCGACTGCGGATGGACGGTGCAGTAGACCGCCGCCGTCGTGGTGCCGTTGCGCAACAGCTCGTCGATAAAGAACCGGGCGACGGCGGCGCAGTGCTCCGGGTCCGAGAAGCGCTGTTCTTCCACCAGGGCATAGCGCTCCAGCCAGTCCAGCAACTGCGCGCCATAGGAAGCGATCACCTGCGTCTGGGGATAGTGGATGTGGGTGTCGATGAAGCCCGGGAGGATCAGTGCATCGGGATAGTGGTCCACCGCCGTGCCGTCAGGGAGCCGCGCCAGCAGGTCGGAGGCCTCCCCGACCGCCGTAATGGTTCCATCGGCGATCTCGACCAGCCCGTCCTCGATGAAATCGTAGGCGGCGCTCCCGGCCTCCCGGGGATCGTCGCGAAAGCTGAGCAGGCGGCCGCGAAGGGCGCGGGTGGTCGATGTCATCTGCGATTGGCCTTCGATGAGGTACGTCCCGGTCGTGGGGCGTCTGCCATGCGGTGGAAGCGAGTAGACGGAACCACTGTCACCCCCACCCTAACCCTCCCCCATCGAGGGGGAGGGAATGGTTTTTCAGGCCACACCGTTCAGCCCCTTCCCCCTTGACGGGGGAAGGTTGGGTAGGGGGTGAGACCGCGAGGTGGTGCCCAGTAAGCATTGAGTGCTCTTAATCAAAGGGTGCCGAAGCCTACCAGGCCGGGGCGCCGGCGGCGATCCAGGCGGCGAGGAGCTGGCGCTCCTCCGGTTCGATCCAGGTGATGTTGCCCGGCGGCATGGCGTTGCTGCGCACCACCTGGGTCTCGATGGCGCGGGCGTAGAGGCGGATCTGTTCCGGCGTCTCCAGCAGCACGCCCTTGGGCGCCACGGTGATGCCTTCCCACAGCGGCTCGGCGGCATGGCACATGGAGCAGCGCGAGAGCACCACGTTCTCCACCTCAGCCATCTCGTAGCCCTCGGGGATGGAGGCCTCCTCGATGGGGGTGGCCGACTGGGCGCTCAGCCAGACGATGGCGACCAGCCCAACGGCGGCGGCGGCCCAGGTCCACCAGGGGCCCTTCTCGCCCTTGTGCTGGGTGTTGAAGAAGTGGCGGATGACCGCGCCCATGACCAGCACAATGGCGAGGATCAGCCAGTTCCACTTGCTGGCGAAGGCCAGGGGATAGTGGTTGGAGATCATCACGAAGATGACCGGCAGGGTGAGGTAGTTGTTGTGCAGGGAGCGCTGCTTGGCCTGCTCCCCGTACTTCGGGTCCGGCTCGCGCCCGGCGATCAGGTCGGCCACCACCTTGCGCTGGTTGGGGATGATCACCAGGAAGACGTTGGCCACCATCATGGTGCCGATCAGCGCGCCCATCTGCATGTAGACGCCGCGCCCGCTGAACACCAGGGTGAAGAGATAGCTGAGCGCCACCAGGAAGACGAAGCCGACCAGCGCCAGCTTGGTGTCGTCCCTGCCGAGCGGCGACTTGCACAGCAGGTCGTAGACGATCCAGCCCAGCGCCAGGCCGACGGCGCTGATGGCCACCGCCATCCAGGGCTCCAGCTCCATCACCGCCGGGTCGATCATGTAGAGTTCGGCCTGCATGTAGTAGACCAGGATCAGCAGCGCGATGCCGGAGAGCCAGGTGGTGTAGGCCTCCCACTTGAACCAGGTCAGCTTGTCCGGCATGCGCGCCGGCGCGACCATGTACTTCACCATGTTGTAGAAGCCGCCGCCGTGCACCTGCCAGGCTTCGCCGCCGGCGCCTTCCGGCAGGCCCTCGCGCTTTTTCAGGCTGAGGTCGAGGTGCACGAAATAGAACGAGCTGCCGATCCAGGCGACGCCGGCGATCACGTGCAGCCAGCGCACCGCCATGTCCAGCCATTCCCAGAACACCATAAGCATTGCTGCTGCCCCCTCTCGATCCCTGTTGGCGGGCTTTTCCTGCCCGCATTCTCCGATCCCTCATGCTAGCGCGGCGGGCCGCTCCGGAGAATTGAGCGCGGAAAGCTATGACTTTCAAAGAAATCCGAATAAACTGTGTCGGCAAGTTGGGGGCGAAGCATGTCGCTTCTGGAGAACATCCGGGTCTATGTGCGGGTGGTGGAGCAGGACAGCATGTCCGCCGCCGGCCGCCAGCTGCGGCTCTCGCCGGCGGTGGTCAGCCACCGCATCCAGACCCTGGAGGCCCACCTCGGCGTGCGCCTCCTGAACCGCACCACCCGGCGGGTCCAGCCCACCGAGCAGGGCATGGCCTTCTACCAGGCCTGCCAGGACGTGCTGGCGGCGGTGGAGCGGGCGGAAAACGTGGCCGCCGGGGTCGGCGGCGCCCCCCAGGGCACCCTCAGGGTGACGGCCCCCCTGGGCTTCGCCCGGCGCATCCTGGCCCCGCTGGTGCCGGAGTTTCTGGAGCTGCACCCGGAGGTCACCCTGCAGCTCCGCCTCTCGGAGCACATCATCGACCTCTTGAACGAGTCCGTCGACGTGGCGGTGCGCATGGCCATCCTCACCGACTCCTCGCTGATCTCCCGCAAGATCATGGACTGCGAGCGGGTGCTCTGCGCGTCGCCCGCCTATCTCTCCGAACACGGGACCCCGGAGAAGCCGGAGGACCTGCTGGACCACCACTGCCTGCTGCTGCGCTTTCCCGGCTCCCAGCAGTACCGCTGGACCCTGCAGTCCCGCGACGGCCCGCGCACCCTCTCGGTCCACGGCCGCTTCGATGCCGATGATGGCGACGTGCTCACCACATGGACCCTGGACGGCCGCGGCATCGTCATGAAGCCGCTCTGGGAGGTCGCCGAGGAGATCCGCGACGGCCGCCTGGTCCCCTTGCTGCTCGACCACCCGCCCGAGCCCGCCAGCCTTTCCATGCTCTACCCCCACCGCCGGCTCCTGCCCGCCAAGGTCAAGGTCTTCGCCGACTTCGCCGTCTCCCGCTTCGCCGAGGAAGTCGCCAAACACCTCGACGGCCTCAGCCTGGAGAGCCTGCGGCAGGCAGCGGCGGAGCCGGCGAAGAAGACGGCGGGTGGCCGCAAGAGAAAAGAAGCGGCCAGCACCAAAGGCTGACGCGGACAAAGGCGAGGCCAGGGCGGTTGAAACGTCGGCACAACCAGACCGGAAGCAGATCAACCCGACCGTCTCGAGCCTCTCTGCCAACATCCGAATTTAGGTCCGCAAACAACCGAACACCTGCGGCTTGCAGTTGGGCCGGGAAGCACCAAAACCGTTCGATTTAAGGATGCGAGTTGTGCCCTCTCAACGGCAGAGGCTGACCCGGCGCGGCTACTCGGCTGTGATGACATGAACAACAGCTAGGCGGGACAAACGGAGCCTTCACGGTTAAGGTAGCGATGACAATGGTTGAATCTCGCCGGCTAGGTTCCCGTTTTGATCATAGGTTTTGACGATTAGCGCACGCTAGTGGGAAGCGGAGACACAACATATATGACCGAACAGCTTCTTTCGAGAATTCCCAATTGGCTCTTCGCCCTCGCGTCATTGCTACTCGCCGTAGCGGTAGCTTATCAGGTTATAGCTGGCCGCCCAATTGTGTGCGGAGGCACATTACTGCCAGCGAAAGACGAGCAATGCAGACCTCAAATGCACGAGCTCTCGCGAAGCGCTATGTCAGAGATTGCAGCAATTATCGCTAGTGAACATCAAGACGTACTGCCACCTGGTCCTCCCGGAATACAGGGACCCGCTGGACCCAAGGGCGAGCCAGGTTTGAATGGTAAACCAGGAATCGACGGCTCGTCGATTTCGGTTAGCGAATTGGCTGATCACTTAGTTTCTGAGTATGCTGACGTCCTCAGAGGTCAAGATGGGCAACCAGGCGCAGATGCTCAGCCAATTGCCCTCGACCAACTTGCTACAAAAATCGCAAAAGACCACGCAGATATACTTCGAGATAGCATAGCAGAAACCCGCAGTACATATTCGGTAGAGGAAATTGCTCAAACAATCGTCTCGAAACATCAATCTGACTTAGTAGGCGCAATTTCAGAATCTGCCCGTGCGGAGATCCGCGAGCCAAACACTGCTAGCCCGGACATTCGTGTCTTGTCAGGTCGTTGGATTGGAAGATCGACATGCGGCACCGTGAGATCTACGACAGTCGCGCTCATTGCAAACCCAATTTCAGAAACCGAATTGGATGTGATCGACCCAGATTATCCCAACTGGTCAACTGGGAAGTTCTTTTATGACGGGCAGACTGAAGATGGGCAAATTAGGCTAATTTTCCACAAGGAAAGCAATAAGGTCTTTGAGATTAGATCAGGCATCTCGTTGATCGTCGAGAACTCTCGAAAGATCGGGCTAAATGACGACAGGTGCCAAGTATCCCTAGTGAAGTCAGGTGAGTGACTCACGGCGGCCGCTTCCCACTTGTATTTGAGGCAAGACTTGGAAAGCGTCCGCGCCCTGTTTGCGCAAAACCGCCGAATTGGGCTCTTTCCGGTCATTGTGGCGCCCTTCAGAAATGGCCGCTTGTGGCCGATTCGTGCCGTAGTTGCTCGATCCAACCGAATGACCATTTGGGGTTAAGACCGGAAACTTTAGGTCGCTTAGTCGAACTGCGGTCCGTGCTCCAGAAGCGGACCTTGTGCGAAAGACGCCAAGGGACACCCACAACGCCAGCATGGGCGGGAAGATGTTGATTGGGCGATTGGTGCCGCTCATTTGGAATGATCGGTGTTGGCCGGGTGAGTCAAGCCTCGCATTCCGATCAGACTGGGACGAAAGAGCGCCTGGGCTGTGGTATCGGCGTCGTGCCGGGTTGACCGTAAATCGTTAACAAACCTCGCAAAGCGTCTCCATCCCGGCCCAAGGGATGGTTAACCTTTTGCCAATAAAATGGTGGGCCTTGCACCCCAGGGGAGCTTTGCGCGCCACGCGATGCCGGACCAGCAGCAGAAAAAGGCGGCCGAGACCATCGGCAGCAGCCTGGCGGAGCGGCTGACCTTCCTTGCGGATCTGAGCCGCCGGCTGGCGGGTGCCGAGAATCCCAGCGCGCTGCTGGAGACGCAGTTCCCGGAGATCGGGGCTGAGCGCGGCTCGGCCGAGGGCGATGACGCTGCCTTCCTGCGCGCCGTCTCCGGGCTCGCCGAGCTGGCCCGGGAAAACGCGGCCTTGAAGAAGCGCCTGGACGACCAGCTCAGGGTCGGCGACAGCCTGGAGATGGCGGCCGACCTGCAGCAGAGCCTGCAGCCGGCCTGCGCGCCCGGGCAGTTGCCGATCTGGGGCGTCAACCTGCCGGCCCGCAAGGTCTCCGGCGACTTCTTCGACTTCTACCGCCTGGACGAGACCCGCATCGCCTTCGCCTTGGGCGACGTCTCCGGCAAGGGCATGAACGCCGCCCTTCTGATGGCCAAGACCATCAGCCTGTTCCGCTGCCTGGGCAAGCGCATCGAGACCCCGGCGAGGCTGCTGGAAGCGATCAATGCCGAGCTTTGCGAGACCGCGACCCGGGGCATGTTCGTCACCATGGTGGCCGGCCACTATCAGACCGCCAACGGCACGGTCTGCCTGGCCAACGCCGGGCACCAGCCGCCGCTGCTGCGCGGGCGCGACCGCAGCTACACCTCCCTGCCGGCCTCGGCGCCGCCGCTGGGCATCCTGCCGTCAATCCGGCTGCGCGACGAGCCCGTCGACCTGGACGGCGGCGAGCTTTACCTCTTCACCGACGGCCTCACCGAATACCGCTACACCAGCGGCGAGCAGCTGGAGGTCAGCGGGCTGATCCAGCTCATCGAGGCCCTGGCCGAGGCGCCTCTGGCGCAGCGCCTGCAGACGCTGTTGGAGACCCTGGACCAGGACGCCGGCTGGGAAGCCCGCGACGACCTGACGGTGCTGGCCATCGACGATTCCTGGGTGCACGGCGACGCGGCCGTCGAGCACCGGCTGCGGGTGATCCCATGAGCACCCCCGGCGCCGAATGCCTGATCGAGCTGCGCTTTCCGGCGCGCCCCGACCGCATGGTGCTGGTGCGCGAGACGGTGCGCACGGCGGCGCGCTACTGCGGCTTCGACGAGCTGACCACCCGGGACATCGTGCTTGCCGTGGGCGAAGCCTGCCAGAACGCCATCCTGCACGCCTACGACAACCGCAACGTCGGCCAGATCGTGCTGGGCATCCTGCGCAGCGCCGACAGCCTGGTGCTGCGCGTCACCGACTACGGCGAGACCGTCGATCCCTCCAAGATCAAGCCGCGGAACCTGCAGGACCTCAGGCCCGGCGGCCTGGGCACCCACTTCATCCAGGAACTGATGGACAGCGCCGACTTCGGGCCCTCGCCCGACGGCATGGGCAACGTCCTGCAGATGACCAAGAAGACGCAAAAGACCGGGAAGACCGGGAAGACCGGGAAGACCATGAAGAGAGGTATGGAGCCATGAGTGAAGCCGTCCGCGAGGAGCAGGGCCGGCTGGTGATCGAACTGGGCGGCGAGATCGACCTCGACCGGGCACCGGAGGTGCGCAAGCTGCTGCTCGACTGTGTCGGGCGCGGGCGCGACCTGCTGGTCGACCTCTCCCAGGTGACCTACATCGACAGCTCCGGGATCGCCAGCCTGGTGGAGGCGCTGCAGCGCGCCGACCGGGCGGGCCTCGGCCTGGGCCTGGTCTCGGTCTCCGCCGAGGCCCTGCGGGTCTTCGAACTGGCCCGGCTCGACAAGGTCTTCGCCATTCATTCCGACCTGGGCAGCGCCCTGGCGGCGGCAGGCTAGGGGCGCGTCATGCTGCGGGTCGCCGAAGGGATCGGACGGAGCGTGGTGCGCGGCGCCGAGGAGGTCGGCTTCGCCGGCGCCCTCTTCGTCGAGTCCCTGCTCTGGGCGGTCTTCGGCCCGGCGCGGCGCCAGCCCGTGCGCCTGCCGGCGGTGGTCACCCAGATGATGCAGATCGGCGTCGGGGCCCTGCCCATCGCCACGGTGCTGGCGGCCACCATCGGCCTGATGCTGGCGATCCAAAGCCTCTACAGCCTCAGCCTCTTCGGCGCCGAATCCTTCGCCACGGTGGGCATCGCCCTGGCCGTGGTGCGGGAGTTCGCGCCGCTGATCGTCGCCATCCTGATCGCCGGGCGCTCCGGCTCCGCCCTGGCGGCGCGCTTCAGCACCATGATGATCAATCAGGAGGTGGACGCCCTCAAGGTCATGGGCATCTCGCCGGTGCGCTTCCTCGTCGCCCCCTCGCTGATCGCCATGATGATCATGGTGCCGGCGCTTACCATGTGGGCGATGCTCGTGGCGCTGACGGCGGGGGGCCTTTTCGTCACCGCGAGCCTGCAGCTCTCCATGGCCGCCTACTTCGCCGATGTGATCGCCATCCTGTCGGTCAACGACCTGATGCACGGCCTCGGCAAGAGCGTGCTCTTCGCCGCCCTGGTCGCCCTGGTCTCCGCCGTCAACGGCGCGCTGGCCGACGGCGGCGCCGAGGGCGTGGGGCAGCGGACCACCCGCGCGGTCGTGCAATCCATCGCGGCGATCATCATGGTCGACATGATCTTCGCCTTCATCGTGACCAGCGGGTGAGACCATGGCCGTAGCCGCCCAAGCCGCCCCGCCCCCGACCACGGAGTCCGCCGATGCGCCGGTGATCCGCGTCGAGGGGCTGCAGGCGCACTACGGCGCGACCCAGGTGCTCCACGACGTCGACCTCACGGTGGCGCCGGGGGAGATCATGGTGATCATGGGCGGCAGCGGCTCCGGCAAGTCCACCCTGCTGCGCCACCTGGTGGGGCTGACACGACCGACCGAGGGCGGGATCGAGCTGCTGGGCCTCGACATCACCCGCGCCGGCGCCATGGAGATGCTGGGCCTGCGCCGGCGGATCGGCGTTGCCTTCCAGGGCGGCGCCCTGTTCAGCTCCATGTCCGTGCTCGAGAACATCATGCTGCCGCTGCGCGAGCACACCCGGCTGGACCGCAAGACCATGGAAATCATGGCGCGCCTGAAGCTGGAGGTGGTGAACCTGGCCGGTGCTGACGCGCTGATGCCGGCCCAGCTTTCCGGCGGCATGCTGAAGCGCGCGGCGGTGGCGCGGGCCATCGTCATGGACCCCAAGCTGCTGTTCTTCGACGAACCCTCCGCCGGCCTCGACCCGGTGGTCTCCTCGGCGCTGGACGACCTGATCCTGAAGCTGCGCGAGGCCATGAACATGAGCATCGTCGTGGTCACCCACGAACTGGAAAGCGCCTTCAAGATCGCCGACCGCATCACCGTGCTGGACCAGGGCCGGATCCTGATGGTCGATGACGTGGCCGGCATCCGCCGCTCCGACAACGCGCGCATCCAGAACCTCTTGAACCGGCGCTCGGACGACTCGGAGGTGGACGCCCGCGCCTATCTGCAGCGCCTGACCGGTGAAGCGAGTTAGCACCATGCGACATCAAGGACTGAACTACGCGCTCGTCGGCGCCTTCGTGATCGCCATGCTGGTGGCCGCCGTGGCCTCGGCGGTGCTGCTGACCGGCGGGGCCGGCGCTCACGACCGCTACAGCGTCGTCTTCGACAACGTGGCCGACGTGAAGTTCGGCACCCAGGTCCGCTACGAGGGCTTTCCCGTGGGGCAAGTCGAGGCCATCGAGCCGCTGGCCGAAGACGGCACCACGCGCTTTCACCTCGATGTCTCGGTGCGCGAGGGCTGGGTGATCCCGAAAGACAGCATCGCCCGCATCCAGAGCTCCAAGTTCCTCGGCGCCAAGACCGTGGAGATCACCCGGGGCCGCTCGGCCACCGCGCTCGATCCCGGCGCGCGGATTCCCAGCGCCCCGGCCGCCGACATGTTCGCCGCCATGGCCAGCGTCGCCGGCCAGGTGAACGAGCTGTCGCGCGACAGCCGGAAGCCGCTGATGGCCCACCTCAGCGACCTGGTGACCAATGCCAACAGGCTGCTGGACGACGACGTCGCGCCGCTGCTGGGCTCCCTCAACGCCGTGGCGACCGACACCCGCGGGCGCATTCCGGAGATTACCGGGGAGTTGCTGTCCTTCACCGAGGAGCTCAACGTCACCCTCACCTCCGTCCAGGCCCTGCTCTCCGAGCGGAACGTCGCCGATGTCGAACAGACGGTGCGGAACATCGAAACCGTGTCCCGGGATTTCGTCACCATGAGCCAGTCGGTGCAGGGCACCCTCGGCCAGCTCGACAGCATCGTCAGCGACCTGCAGGGCCTGGTGGAACGCAACGAGGGCAACGTCAACGCGGCCCTGGACGACACCCGCTACACCCTGCGCTCCATCGCGCAGAACATCGACACCATCAACCACAACCTGGCGGGCACCACCCGCAACATGAACGAGTTCAGCCGCCTAATCCGGCAGAACCCCGGGCTGCTGCTGGGCGGCTCGGCGCCCGAGGAGGTGAGCGTCGATGGCCGGCCCTCGCCCTCCGTGAGTCAGAGGGAAAACCGATGAAACGCTGTCTGCCCCTGTTTCTCGTCGCGCCGCTCTTGGCCGGCTGCCTGGGCTCGGCCCCGCCGGTGCCGCGCGATCACTACTATCGCCTGCTGGTGCCGACCCCCGCGCAGAGCGCCGAGGCGAGCCTCTTGCCCGGGGTAATGACGGTGGAACTGCTGCAGGCCGACGGTCTGCTGCGCGAGCGCCCATTGCTGTACAGCGAGAGCGGCGAGTCCTACGAGCTGCAGCAGCACAACTACCACTACTGGACCGACGCGCCGCCGCGCATGCTGCAGGACCAGATGGTCGCCTATCTGCGGCGCAGCGGCGTGGCGCGCCTGGTGGTTAGCCCCGACATGCGGGTGCGCGCCGACTATCAGGTGAGCGGCAAGGCCAAGCGACTGGAGCGCCTGCTGGGCGGCGGGCCGCCGCGGGTCTTCGTCGAGATCGAACTGGCGCTGCTGCGGGTTTCCGACGAGACCCTGCTGGTGGTGGACAGCTACGGCGCCGAGGAGCCGGCCGAGGACGAGAGCGTGGAGGCCGCCATCGTCGCCCTCAACCGCGCCACCGCCCGGGTCTTCGAGCGCTTCCTCGTCCAGGTCCGCGCCACCGCCGACCGCATGGCCCTGGAACAGCGGGTCGGCGGGTAGAGCGAGCCGGCGGGCAAAACTAGTCGGCGGACAAAACTAGTCGGCGGCGCCTATCGTGCCGCTTTCGCCGGCACCTCGGCCCGCAGCTCCGCCAAAAGGCCGCTGGTCGTGACCTGGCGGCAATAACCCTTCAGCATGTCGAGCGCGGATTCGTGGCGATCCTCGGTAAACGCGGTGCAGGCGTCGGTGACCAGGGTCACCAGATAGCCCAGGTCGCAGGCGTCGCGCACCGCGCTTTGGACGCAGTGGTCGGTCCTGATGCCACAGATCGCCAGCTGCTTGATGCCGAGATTGCGCAAGACGTAGTCGATGTTCGTCGAGATGAAAACCGAGGAAGAGGACTTCGGCAGTACGATCTCGTCCTCGGCCGGCATCAGCGCGTCGACCACCCTGCCCTCCCAGGATCCCTTGGGGATGTTGAAACCGCTGATCTTGTAGTCGAGGCTGCGGTCGCGCCCGTCCCGGGTCAGGCTTTCGATAGTGGTGTAGAGCACCTCCACTTCGGCGCCGCGGCAGGCGGATCGCAGCCTTTGCATCTTGGGAATCGTGACGCTTTCCATCCGCCGGAAATAGGCCCCGTAGTCCGCTTCGAGCTGCTCGGGCGAAAGATGGGTCAGTTCGCCGCCGTCGCGGCGCACGCAGTAGTTCTGCACGTCGACGATCAGCAGGGCCGACTGCTGCGGGTCGAGGGGGAGATCACGGGTCAGGATAGCGCCGGCTGGCATGGGTCGATCGTCTCTCCAGTAACATGGCGACCACGATAGAGCACCGGCGCAGCGGAGGGAGTCAACGCCAAGTGCGACCCTTCGATAGCAAACTGATTAACAAGGCAGTTCCGCAATTGACCTTGTGCTTCGAGGCGGCCGCTGCGCAGCCTCCTCAGTATTCAGTATGAGGTCAATCGTCCTAACGCCTCGCCTTACCCGGGGGAAGCCCCCAGGATCTCGAGTGGAGCCCGTCTCGAAGGATGCGCCAAAGCCGCCGGACCGGCGTGCCGCTCTGTTGGGCGCACATCTTTCCTGGCCTACTGAAACTTCTCCGCCCAGTCCTTGTGCCAGCGCGACAGCGGCGGGCGGTTCTCGATGATATCACCGACGCCCCAGAGCATGCGCCGGTGGTCCATCTCGTTGGTCACCTCGTTGTCCGGACAGATGATGTAGAAGTCGCCGCGCTCCAGCGCTTCGATCAGCACCGCGACCACCTGGTCCGGCAGCCAGGCGCCGGGCTGGTGCTCGCGCTTGCCGGTGGTGGTCCAGCCGGGCACCAGCAGATGGGCGCTCACCTGGCAGCCCTCGGTGTTACGGAGCTGGTGCTGCAGTTGCTCGGTGTAGGTCTTCAGCGCCGACTTGGTGACGTTGTAGATCGCGTTGCCCGGCGGGTTGGTGATGCCCTGCTTGGAGCCGGTGTTGACGATGGCGGCCGGACTGGCTTGCGCCCGCATGCGCGGCAGAAAGGCGCGCTCGGCCATCACCGCGGCCCAGAAGTTCACTGCCATGGTGTGGTGCCAGTCGTCCAGCCCCTCGTCGGTGCCGCCGGAAACACGCGCGGCGGCGTTGTTCATCAGGATGTCGGTCCGTCCGAAGCGCTCGTAAACCGCCGCGCAGAGCGCGTCCAACGACCCTTCGTTGCCGACATTGGCAACGACCGGAAGCACATCCGCCTCGCCATCGCGCGCCAGCGCCGCCACCTCGCCCGCCGCGGCCTCGAGGTCGCCGGCCGCGACGTCCGCCAGCACGGTCTTGAGGCCCATCTCGGCGAAGCGCTTGCAGGCGGCCAGACCGATGCCGGAGGCGGCCCCGGTGACGACGGCCACGCGGCCGGGCTGAAGAAAGGCTTGGGTCATCTGCGAGGTCCCCTGCTGGTTTGGTTGCGCGAGAACGCCGACTCTTGCAAAGCCAGGCGTCGGCGCAAACCGAAAAAACTAAGATTTCCTCGGCAGCAGCACGGCACAGAGGATCGCGACGGCGCCGCCGACCGCCAGGGTCGTGAAGGCGTAACCCCAGGCGGAGGGGCCCGGCGTGAGATCGAGGGCGAGGCCGAAGACGGCGGGGGAGAGCGCCCCCGCCCCGACCCCCAGCACCGAGCGCAGGCCCAGCACCCGGCCCAACTGCTCGGGCGGCACGGCATCGGTCATGGCCGAGGAGAGCACCGAGGAATCGCCGATGGTGGCGAAGCCGTAGACAGCGGCGATCACCAGCAGCAGGGTCACGCCCGCCCCGCTCAGCCAGCCGATGGAGAGCGAGCAAAGCGCCCCCAGGACGGCGAAGGCGATGAGCACCGCGCGGGCGCCGAAGCGGTCCGCCGCGTAGCCCGAGAGGAAGGAGGCGAAAAAGCCCGAGAGGTGGAGCGCCAGCGCGGTCCAGAGCCCCAGCTCGATGGCCGACATGGTGCCGCGGGAGAGCACGGCGGCGGCCAGGAAGGCCGGGATCCAGGCCCAGGCGCCGAAGAGCTCCCAGCAGTGACCGATGTAACCCAGGGTGAGCAGGCGGGAGCGGCGGCGCCGCGCCAGATCGAAGGCGCCGCCCGTCGCGCCGCCGGCCGATACCTGATCCTGCGCCTGCCGCACCGCAACGTACCCGAGGCCCCAGCCGAGGACCGTCGCCAGGGCGGTCCAGAGGAACGCCGTCTCATAGCCGTAGAGCGAGAGCAGCGCCGTCGAGAGGAAGATCGAGATCACATAGCCCGCCGACATGCCCGCCAGCACCCAGCCGATGGCCGAGGCCTTCTTCTGGGCCGCGGTGTTGGCGGAGACCAGCATGATGGCCGGCGTATAGGTGCCGCCCTGGGCAAGCCCCATGAGGGCGACGCAGACCAGCGCGCTCTCGAACGACCGCGCAAAGAGCGCGAAGAGCAGCGCCGCGGCGGCGGAGAGCAGGTTCGCCAGGGCGAAGATGCGCCTGGCGCCGATGCGGTCGCAAAGGAAGGACGCCACCAGCAGCGAGACCGCGAAGGCCGCGGTGAAAACGCCCTGGACGATGCCGCCCCGGGTCGCCGTCATCTGCCATTCCACCAGCAACACGCTGAGGCAGGCCGGATAGGTCATGAAGATGACCGTCGTACAGACCCGCGCCAGCACCAGCAGCGGCAGATTGATCTGGCCCGTCGATTGAGGACCGCTGGTGGGAGGCGTCATGGAACGTTATCCAGGAACGGTGGTGGCGCGTTGTGGATGCCACGCGGGACGCGCGGTGCCGAAGGTTGACGGCAGACAGTTGGGAGTGGCCCAGAGGCTACAGACTACTCTCTCAAAGCCACACTCTGCGATATAGACCCGCGTCTCTCGCTAACAGCCCGCGCAGCGTTGAGGTCCGCCTAGCTCCGTCTCATCGAACTCAAAGAATCCAGGTTGGGGCTATGTAATACTTGCTGAATCACCGAATCTCCATATTTTCGCCTTAGACGAGACTCAAAATCTGGCTCAACATCGCATGCAAATGCCAAAAGACCACGAAGATAAGAAAGTCGCTCGCTCGGGAGACGACCATTCAAATACATATAAACAAGAGATTTAATCTCTCTTTTTCTATCCCTACCGATGGAGAGCCGTCGATCTGGAGTAACTATTACCCCTGCAATTCTCCGTGCGTACTTACGAGACAAGAACGCTGTTTTCCGATGATTAATTCTAAGTGCCAAATGATCAATACCTCGATTAACTCTCCTTATCTCATCTTCCAGACCACCTAATGAGTTTGGCTCCCTAGATGAAACAAATAGATCATCCGCGTACCTTGTGTACACCAACTTTCTCTCTGAACAGAGAGCCGCAAACTGTCTATCAAAAGAATACATCATAACATTAGTCACTGCTGGCGAGCTTGGTGCACCAATAGTAAGCCTCCCATGCCTACAAAGTATATTTCCGATAAACGAAATATCACCATCGGAAAGCCCGAGATCAAAGTCGGCGCTTTGTTGTTCCAGAAACAGCTCGATTCTCTCCTGGCGGAATGAAGGGAAAAATCCCAAAAAATCAAACCTTGTTGTAAAATTTGTGCGTCGGTGTCTTTCTGCATTATACTTAATGCTCGCACCCTCTTTGTATGCGGTCGCACAATCATGGATCGGGAGGTGTCTGAGTATAGTCTTGACAATCCACCTCTGAATTGCCTTCAGCTCACGACTCGGGTGTTCAATGACTCTGATCCCACCAGACATTTTCGGTATCTCATAAACCTTGTATCGTTTGCTCGCAGTCTTTTCGATCAGCTCCAGCCTGCCTTCCTCAACACCAGATTGTTTCGCAAGTCTTTTACGCAGCATCACGCGCATCCGATACGAGTTGCACAAACTCCGGCGCCGCATCCGGATACAATGATGCTACTGTCAGCAACAACTCATCACGAGACCCCTTGGTGCCTTCACGTATCTCCATAAACGAACTCCGCGATGACCGAACCGCTAAGTGACCGAAGTCACCCAATTCAAACAAATGTCCAGACCCTACGAGAATTGAAGTGATTTTCCTGATCCGGCTAGACGAGATATGTCCAGAAAACAGGCTACGCAGTGTAAATTCCAAATCCTCAACAGTTGCCACTGTTAGCAACGATACAATCTCACGAATCAGAGCGAACAATTCAAAGGCAGGCATTTTTCCAAAGGGAAGTATGTCGAGAGCTTTCTTCTTCTTGTTTACCGGATACCTTCGAATCCTTTCTGCCAGCATTCCAAAATCAGGATTTTCGTAATCTATTTGAATGTTGGGGTGGAAGCGCGATTGTTCTTGAATCTTTTTTGCAGGGCCAAGGGAGATAAAGCTATCACGTTTCTGTTTAGAAGAATTCATTGCCAAAATGGTCTTTTCTGCCAAGGCAGGAACAGCAGAGAAGTACCCCGCCTCTGCAAACGATCCTGGCGCTTCAGGAAACAATACGATCGAATGAGATAGATCTCCAACCAGCTCCTCGAAATCAGCAATATCAAAAGGCTCAACATCTATTCCGGAAAAATAATTATTCATTGCAAATTCAGGTTCAAAAAACTCAAATTCTGAAAGATTGAATCTAAAGTAGTCCTGGAAACGCTTACGCATGTCTCCCGGTTTGCTGCCACCACAAACGAATACAATGTTGCTTTGACGTTGGATTAGGTAGGAAGATTCCAGAAAGTGGATCACCCGCTTCCTGATGTCTTTGCTACGACCGTCTAGAAGCGGGTGATCCAACACTTCCTCTTACTTTGAGCGTCCGACTTCGAATAATTTTGTCGGCGCCGAGGCAGCGACCGGGGCCGACAAAATTGTTCGAAGTCGGCGCCCAAACTCGCTCAATCAAATTCAGCCTGGCGAATCACCCGGCGTAGAGTGCATCAGACGAGGCACCCAGCTAAGAGGCGAACAATACTAGCAAGCTTTCTCGCAAAGAGAAAGTAGTACAGCGGCAAAGGATTAGTTGCGATCCAAAAGAAACGGCGGGGATCGCTCCCCGCCGCTTTCGTTGTCCTTTGCCGGTAACGCTTAGGCCGTCACGCCCTCCACGTACCAGTCCATGGTGAGCAGGGCTTCGTCGCTCATGCGCTCGCCGGCGGCGACCCGCTCCTTGCCATCCTGGTCTTTGATGGGGCCGGTGAAGGAGTGGTGGCTGCCGTCGATGATGCCCTTGCGGATCTTCTCCGCGGCAGCGACCACCTCGGCCGGCAGGTTCTTGTTGTAGGGCGACATCTCCACCATGCCTTCCTTGAAGCCCTGCCAGACGTTGGAGGTCTGCCAGGTGCCATCCAGCACCGCGCGGGTGCGCTCCACATAGTAGGGGCCCCAGACGTCGAGGATGGCGGTCAGGTGCTGATCCGGCGCGAAGCTGGACATGTCGGAGGCCTGGCCGAAGCACCAGACGCCGCGGCTGCCGGAGGTCTGGATCGGCGCCGGGCTGTCGGTGTGCTGGGTAATCACGTCGCAGCCCTGGTCGATCAGCGCCTTGGTGGCATCGGCCTCCTTGCCCGGATCGAACCAGGAGTTCACCCAGACCACCTTGATCTCGGCATCGGGGCGCACCTTGCGGGCGGCCAGGATGAAGGCGTTGATGCCCATCACCACTTCGGGGATGGGGAAGGAGGCGATGTAGCCGAACTTGCCGGTCTTGGTCATATGCCCGGCGATGGTGCCGATGACATCGCGGCCCTCGTAGAAGCGCGCGTTGTAGGCCGAGACGTTCTTGGCGGTCTGATAGCCGGTGGCGTGCTCGAACATCACCTTGGGGAACTGCTTGGCGACACGAACGGTCTGGTTCATGAAGCCGAAGGAGGTGGTGAAGATCAGCTTGTTGCCGGCGGCGGCGAGCTGGCGGATGACGCGCTCGGCATCCGGGCCCTCGGCCACGCTCTCGACGAAGGTGGTCTTCACCTTGTCGCCGAATTCCTTCTCGATGGCCTTGCGGCCGAGGTCGTGGCCGTGGGTCCAGCCGAAGTCGCCGACGGGGCCGACATAGACGAAGCCGACTTTCAACGGATCGGCGGCGAAGGCGGCGGGGCCGCCCAGGGCAAGGGCGCCGGCGGCGGCGCCGCTGCCCGCCAGGAAGTGCCTGCGGGAATGGGGTTTGATCATCTGAGCCTCCTTGACATGATTCTTATGGGTCATCGTTGCTTGAGGGTTCCCGCCCCGAATCTTTATTGCCTACGTTGATGGCCTAAATGGCTTTCCAAGGCAAGCCGGGGCGTCGAGGCGGCCCTTCCAGGGGCCGGCGGCGATAACCGCCAGCACCAGGATGGTCGCCAGATAGGGCAGCATGGACATGACCTGGGCCGGAATGCCGAGGCCGCCGGCGCCCTGGGTATAAAGCTGCAGAATGGTCACGCCGCCGAAGAGGTAGGCGCCGACCAGCAGGCGCCAGGGCCGCCAGGAGGAGAAGACCACCAGGGCCAGGGCGATCCAGCCGCGCCCCGCGGTCATGCCCTCGTTCCACAGCGGCGTGTAGGAGAGCGAGAGGAAGGCGCCGCCCAGGCCCGCCATGGCGCCGCCGAACAGCACCGCGCGGTAGCGCACGGCGATCACGTTGTAGCCGATGGAGTGTGCCGAGATGTCGGACTCGCCCACCGCGCGCAGGATCATGCCGGCGCGGGACTTCTTGAGGAACCAGGCGATGGCGACCACCGCGGCGAAGGAGAGATAGACCAGGGCGTCATGGCCGAAGAACAGCGGGCCGATGATGGGGATCTGGCTGATGCCCGGGATCGAGAGCTTGGCCAGGGGCTCCACCGGAATGCCGATGAAGCTGGCGCCCATGAGGGAGGAGAGCCCGAGCCCGAAGATGGTCAGCGCGAGGCCCGTCGCCACCTGGTTGGCGGCCAGGGTCAGGGTCAGCACGCCGAAGATGAAGGCCATGGCCATGCCGGCCAGCATGCCGGCGACGACCCCCAGGGCGCCGGAGCCGGTGGAGACGGCGACCGCAAAGGCGGAGACCGCGCCCAGGATCATCATGCCCTCGACGCCGAGGTTGAGGACGCCGGACTTCTCCACCACCAGCTCGCCCAGGGCGGCGAAGAGCAGCGGCGTGGCGGCACCGACGACGGTGAGAATGACGAGGACTGCAGCATCGGGAGCCATGACGCTTACTCCGCCGGTTGGGCCGCGCCCACGGCCTGGGGAACCGCCGCGCGGCGGCGGATGCGGTAACGCACCAGGAAGTCGGAGGCGAGCAGGAAGAACAGCAGCAGGCCCTGAAAGACGCCGGTCACCGCCTGGGGCAGGCCGACCTCCACCTGGGCGTTCTCGCCGCCGATGTAGGAGAGCGCCATCAACAGCCCGGAGAGGATGATCCCCAGGGGATGCAGCCGCCCGAGGAAGGCGACGATAATGGCGGTGAAGCCGTAACCCGGGGTGATCACCGGGATGAGCTGGCCGATGGGGCCCGACACCTCGAAGGTGCCGGCGAGACCGGCGAGACCGCCGCTGATCATCAGGCAGAGCCAGATCAGCTTGGTGCGGCTGAAGCCGGCGAAACGGGCGGCGGCCGGCGCCTGGCCGAGCACGCGGATCTGGAAGCCGACGATGGTGAAGGTCATCAGCACCCAGCCGGCCACGGCGATGAGCAGGGCCAGGACGGTGCCCAGGTGCATGCGCGTGCCCTCCAGCAGGATCGGCAGCAGGGCGGAATCGCCGAACATGCGCGACTGCGGGAAGTTGAAGCCCATGGGGTCCTTCAGCGGGCCGTAGACCAGGGTCGAGAGGAAGAGCGTGGCGACATAGGTCAGCATCAGGCTCGTCAGGATTTCGTTCACGTTGAGGTGGGTCTTCAGAAAGGCCGGGATCGCCGCGTAGGCCATGCCGCCGAGGATGCCGGCGATGCACATCAGCGGCAGGATCCAAATGCCCTCCTGGTTCCAGAAGGCCAGCGCCACCACGCCGCCGGTGATGGCGCCCAGGGTGAGCTGTCCTTCGGCGCCGATGTTCCAGACGTTGGCGCGGAAGCCGATGGCCAGGCCCACGCCGATCATGATCAGCGGCGCCGCCTTCACCATCAGCTCGCTGAGACCGTAGAAGGTCAAGAGCGGCGAGACGAAGAAGTGATAGAGCGACAGGAAGGGGTCGTAGCCCATGAAGAGGAAGATGAAGAAGCCGGCGACGACGGTCAGCACGACGGCCAGCAGCGGCGTCGCGTAGAGCAGGCTGCGCGGGATCTCGCGCCGCGGCTCGATCTTGAAACTGGTGCTAAGCGACATTGGCTGCCTCCTCTGGCGCGCGCTCGGGCGCCGGTTCCAGGCCATGCACGCCGCCCATCAGCAGGCCGATTTCCTCCACCGAGGCCTCTTTGGTGACCATGGCGCTGGACAGCACGCCGACGTTGATCACCGCGAGCCGGTCGGAGATGGCCAGCAGTTCGTCCAGGTCCTGGGAGACGACGACCACGGCCACGCCTTCGGCGGCCAGATCGGCCAGGGCCTGGTGGATGGTCGCCGCGGCGCCGGCATCGACGCCCCAGGTGGGCTGGGAGACGATGAGCACCTTGGGCTTCTGCAGGATCTCCCGCCCAACGATGAACTTCTGCAGGTTGCCGCCGGAGAGACTGCCGGCGGAGGCGGCGATCCCCGGCGTGCGCACGTCGAAGGCCTCGACGATCTCGCTGGCAAAGCGCGCCGCCGCGCCGAAGCGGATAAAGACGTTGGAGAGCAGGTCCATGCGGTGATGGCCGCTGAGCACCCCGTTCTCCACCAGGCTCATGCCCGGCACGGCGCCGTGGCCGTTGCGCTCCTCCGGCACCACACAGATCCCAAGGCGGCGGCGGGCGCCGGCGTCGCGGCGGCCCACCGGCTCGCCGTCGATACGCACGATGGTGTCGTGGTGGGCCAAGCGCTCGCCGGAGAGACCCAGCAGCAGCTCGTTCTGGCCGTTGCCGGCGACCCCGGCGATGCCGAAGACCTCCCCCGCCTTCACCGAGAAGGAGACGTTCTTCAGGTCGATGCCGTGGATCTCCTCCGACGGCATGGTGAGCCCCTCGACCGCCAGGCGTGCCTCGCCGTGGGTGCCGGCGCTGCGGCGGGTAACGCTCTTCAACTCCTCGCCGATCATCATCTGGGCCATGGACTTGGCGGTCTCCACAGAGGGATCGCACTCGCCTACAACGCGGCCGCCGCGCAGGATGGTGGCGCGGTCGCAGAGCGCCTTGATCTCGTCCAGCTTGTGGCTGATGTAGAGAATGGACACGCCCTCGGCGGAGAGCTTGCGCAGGGTCTCGAAGAGCCGCTCCACCTCCTGCGGCGTCAGCACCGAGGTGGGCTCGTCCATGATCAGCAGCTTGGGGTTCTGCAGCAGGCAGCGCACGATCTCGATGCGCTGGCGCTCGCCCACCGAAAGGGTATAGACGTTGCGGTCCGGGTCCAGGGGCAGGCCGTAGGCCTGGGAAACCTCGACGACGCGCCGCGAGAGGCTCGCCATGTCGCCGGGCTCGTCCATGCCCAGGGCGATGTTCTCCAGCACCGTCATCGCCTCGAAGAGGGAGAAGTGCTGGAACACCATGCCGATGCCCAGCGCTCTTGCGGCGTGGGGGTCGGTGATGTCCATGGCCTCGCCGTTCCACAGCAGCCTGCCCTCGTCTGGATGCAAGACGCCGTAGATCATTTTCACCAGGGTCGACTTGCCGGCGCCGTTCTCGCCGAGCAGGGCATGCACCTCGCCGGGGTCGACGGCGAAGTTGACATGATCGTTGGCCAGCACGCCGGGGAACCGCTTGGTCACCCCGCGCACCTCCAGCCGCGGCACGCCCGCGTTCGCTTCAGCCGTCATCGGACAAGCCCTCCCCTGGTTCCGGCCAGACTTTCATTCTGTGTTTCGCTGCGATGGTCTGCGAGCGCCGTCAGCACCTCGGCGACCGCCAGGGCGGCGATGACCGCCGGGCGCTTGTCCAGCGTGCCATAGTCGCCGATGGGACAGACCAGATCGTCGAGCCGGCGCGCGTCGTTGCCGCGGGCGACGAACCAGCGCTCGAAGCGCCGGGCCTTGGTGCGCGAGCCGATGAGGCCGACATAGGCCAGGTCGTCGCGCTTCAGGGCCGCCTCGGTGATCGCATAGTCCAATGCATGGGAATGGGTCATGACGAAGACCGCCGCGCCGGGCTCCGCCGCCTCCACCACGGCGAGCGGGTCGCCGGTTTCGATGGGGACGCCGGTGTCTTCGGGAAAGAGCTCGCTGCGTGCGTCGCACCAGACCAGCCGCAGCGGCAGCGGCCGCAAGGCCGCGATCAGCGACTGGCCGACATGGCCTGCGCCGAAAACGATGACCTGCGGGTCGCCGGCCGCCGCGCGCGCTTCGTCGTCTTCGAGGCGCGCCAGGGCGGCGGCATCGGCACGCGCCAGGGACAGCAGCACATGGCCGCCGCAGCACTGGCCCACGGCGGGCCCCAGCGGCAGGTCGAGGCGGTCGAAGTCCCGGCCCTCGCCGATCATCTCCCGCGCCCGGGCGATGGCGTCGTATTCCAGGCGGCCGCCGCCGATGGTGCCGGCGGTCTCGCCCGCGCTCACCGCCATCACCGTGCCGGCCTCCCGCGGGGTGGAGCCGCGCGCCTGTTCGACGGTGACGAGGATCACCGGTTCCTCCGCGGCCAGCCGCCGCGAGACCCAGGCTGCAAGATTCCGCGTCATGCCGCCCGTCCCTTCGTTGCCGCCGCTTCGCGGCGCAGCCGTTCGATGGTGGCCAAAACCCGCTCCGGCGTCGCCGGCGCATCCAAACGCGGACAGAGGCGGTGGTCCGCCAGGCTGGCGATGGCATCGGAGATCGCGTGCAGGACCGAGATCGCCAGCATCAGCGGCGGCTCGCCCACGGCCTTGGAACGGTAGATCGTTTCCTCGCGGTTGCGGTGGCCCTGCAGGATGTCGACGTTGAAGACGCGAGGCCGGTCGCCGCAGGCCGGGATCTTGTAGGTGGAGGGCGCATGGGTGCGCAGCCGCCCCTCCTTGTCCCACCAGAGTTCCTCGGTGGTGAGCCAGCCCATGCCCTGGACGAAGCCGCCTTCGATCTGCCCCAGGTCGATGGCCGGGTTCAGGGAGTCGCCGACGTCGTGCAGGATGTCGACCCGCTCCACCCGGTATTCGCCGGTCAGGGTATCCACCGCCACCTCGCTGACCGAGGCGCCGTAGGCGAAGTAATAGAAGGGCCGGCCCCTGCCCGCCGCGCGATCCCAGTGGATCTTCGGCGTCTTGTAGAAGCCGGTGGAGGAAAGCGAGACACGGGCCTGATAGGCCGCCTCGATGAACTCGGCGAAGGCGATCTTCTGGTTGCCGACGCGCACCTCGCCGGGCAGGAACTCGATCTGATCTTCCGGCACCTCCCACTTGTCTCGGGCGAAGTCGGTGAGCCGCGCCTTGATGGCACGGCAGGCCGAGAGCGCGGCCATCCCGTTGATGTCGGAACCGGAGGAAGCGGCGGTGGCCGAGGTGTTGGGCACCTTGCCTGTCGTGGTCGCGGTGATGCGCACGCGCTCGATGTCGACCTGGAACTCCTGGGCCACCACCTGGGCGACCTTGGTGTAGAGGCCCTGGCCCATCTCGGTGCCGCCGTGGTTCAGGTGGACCGAGCCGTCGCGGTAGATGTGCACCAGCGCGCCGGCCTGGTTGTAGGCGGTGAGCGTGAAGGAGATGCCGAACTTCACCGGCGTCAGCGCCAATCCGCGCTTGATCACGCGGGAGGTCTCGTTGAAGTCGCGGATGGCCGCGCGCCGCGCCCAGTAGTCGCTGCTCGCCTCTAGCTTCTCGATGATCTCCGGGGCGATGTTGTCCTCGACGCGCTGGTGATAGGGCGTCACGTCGCGGCCGCCCGCGCCGTAGAGGTTCAGCTTGCGGATCTCCAGCGGGTCCTTGCCGGTGGCGAAGGCGATCTCCTCGATCAGCCGCTCGCCGCCCACCATGCCCTGGGGGCCGCCGAAACCGCGGAAGGCGGTGTTGGAGACGGTGTTGGTCTTCAAAGGCTCCGAGACCAAGTGCGCGTTGGGCAGGTAGTAGCAGTTGTCGGCATGGAAGAGGGCGCGGTCGGTCACCGGCCCGGAGAGATCGGACGACCAGCCGCAGCGCCCGGCATAGGTCATCTCGACGGCCTGGATACGCCCCTCCTCGTCGAAGCCGGCCTCGTAGTCCACCAGGAAGTCGTGGCGCTTGCCGGTGATGATCATGTCGTCGTCGCGGTCCGGGCGGATCTTGGCGGCACGGCCGGTCTTCTTGGCCACCAGGGCTGTCACCACGGCGAAGAGGTTGCCCTGGGTTTCCTTGCCGCCGAAGGCCCCGCCCATGCGCCGCACCTCGGTGGTGACGGCGTTGGCGGGCACGTTCAGGGCACCGGCCACCATGCCCTGGATTTCCGTCGGATGCTGGGTCGAGGAGATCACTGTGACCTCGTCGTCCTCCCCGGGGATCGAAAGCGCGATCTGCCCTTCGAGATAGAAGTGGTCCTGGCCGCCGATTTCCATCTGCCCCTTGATGCGGCGCGGCGCCTCGGCGAGGGCCTTGGCCGCGTCGCCGCGGGAGAGGGTCATGGGGTCGGTCACCATGACACCGCGCTGCCTGGCCTCGGCGAAGTCCAGCACCGGCTCCAGCGGCTCGTAGTCGATCTCGGCGAGTTGCGCCGCGCGGCGCGCCTGATCGCGGGTCTTGGCGGCAACGGCGAAGATCGCCTGGCCGGCATACTCCACCAGCTCCTCGGCCAGGATCGGCTCGTCGTGACGGTGGGTCGGGCTGACGTCGTTGACGCCGGGGATGTCCTCGGCCGTCAGCACCAGCACCACCCCCTCCGCCGCGCGCACCGCATCCAGATTCATGTCACGGATACGCGCATGAGCCACGCTGGAGATGCCGAGGTAGACGTGCAGCAGGCCCTGCGGCTCCGGCAGGTCGTCGATATAGGCCGCCGTGCCGGAGACATGCTTGTGCCCGCTGTCGTGACGCTGGGGCCTGTGCACGCCGCCTGTGATCATCGCTTCAGACATCTCCCTGATCCTCCGCTTTGCCTTAGCTGTCCGACTCTTGCGGAAGAATCACGTTCAGGAGGATCGCAAGGAAGGCCACCGGCAACAACCCGGTCTTCAGCAGCAGTTGCAGGGTGTCCGGCAGGTGCTGCAGGGCCGAGGGGACGGCCTGCAGGCCCAGCCCCACCGAGAGCGCCACGGCGATGATGATCATGTTGCGCCGGTTGAAGGTGACCTCGGAGAGCATGTTGAGCCCGGCGGAGACCACCATCCCGAACATCACGATCACGCCGCCGCCGAGCACCGCGATGGGCATGGCGGCGATCACCGCGCCGAACTTGGGAATCAGCCCGGCGGCGATCAGGAAGACCGCGCCGATGGTCACCACATGGCGGCTCATCACGCCGGTCATGGCCACCAGCCCGACGTTCTGGCTGAAGGAGGTGTTAGGGAAGGCGCCGAAGAGGCCGGCCACCGCCGTGCCCACGCCGTCGGCCATGGTGCCGCCGGCGATCTCCTTGTCCGTGGCCTCGCGCCCGGCACCGCCCTTGGTGATGCCGGAGATGTCGCCCACGGTTTCGATGGCCGAGACCACCGCCATGAGGCACATGCCGATCACCGCCGCGGCATTGATCTCGAAGCCGAAAGCGAGGGGTGACGGCAGGGCGAACCAGGCCGCCGCGCCGACGCGCCCGAAGTCGACCATACCCATGACCATGGCGGCGAGATAGCCGGCGAGGATGCCGATGAGGACCGCCGCCGCGCTCAAAAACCCGCGGAAGAAGAACTTGATGCCCAGGGTGACGAAGATCACGATCAGGGCGAGGAACCAGTGGACGAAGGTGCCGAACTCCGGCTTGCCCATCAGCGGCACGCCGCCGGCGGCGTACTTGATGCCCACGGGGATCAGCGCCAGCCCGATGGACATGACCACCAAGCCGGTGATCAGCGGCGGCAGCAGGTTGCGGATGCGGCCGATGATGCTGCCCAGCAGGAAGTGGAAGATCCCGCCCAGGACGATACCGCCAAAGAGCGCGCCCAGGCCGGCGGTCTTGACCACCGGGATCATCACCGGAATGAAGGCGAAGGAAGTACCCTGCACCACCGGCAGGCGCGCGCCCACCGGGCCGACGCCGACGGTCTGGATGAGGGTTGCGATGCCTGAGAAGACCATGGCCATCTGCACCAGATAGACCAGGTCGGCCCCGGCGAGCCCCGCCGCCCCGGCGATGATGAAGGCCGGTGTCACGTTGGACACGAACATGGCCAGGACATGCTGGATGCCCAGCGGCACCGCCACCGCCAGCGGCGGTGTGTAATCCGGATCGCGCAGCAGCTCCTGTTGGAGCTTAGACCCCGTCGCCGTCGTATCTACCATTCCCGTCGTCTCCCATTTGCGCTCCGCCTGCCTGGCCTTGTTGGTCAGCCTTGGGCAAGCCCCCCTAGATCGCCCCTCCTAGATCGAGCGCCCCGGCGCCCACGAGCCGCGTCGCGCTCGTGTGATCCGTGGTCTCGATGAAGCAGCGTTGAAGCAGGTTCTTCGCCACCTGCATGCGGTAGCCGGCCGAGGCGCGCCAATCGGTGATGGGGCTGAAGTCCTGCTCCAGCGCCGTCATGGCGCGCTCCACCGTGGTCTCGTTCCAGGCCGCACCGATGAGGGCGGCTTCCGCGCTGGCCGCGCGTTTCGGGATCGCCGCCAAACCGCCGTAGGCGATCCGCGCCGAGACCACCTGGCCGCCCTCGATCCTGAGGCTGTAGGCGCCGAGCAGGGCCGAGATGTCCTGGTCGAAGCGCTTGGAAATCTTGTAGGCGCGGAACTGCGTCGCCTCCTCCGGCAAGGGCAGCGTGATGCCTTCCACGAATTCGCCGGCTTCGCGGTCCTGCTTTCCGTAGGCGAGGAAGAACTCCTCGATGGGCAGGGAGCGGCGGCCTGCACCCTTGCGCAGATGCAGGGTGGCGCCGGCGGCGATCAGCAGCGGCGGCGAGTCGCCGATGGGCGAGCCGTTGGCGACATTGCCGCCGATGGTCCCGGCATTGCGGATCTGCACCGAGCCGATGCGCCGGATCACCTCGCCCATGTCCGGGTAGTGCTTGGCGATCACCGCCATGGCCTCGCTGTAGCTGACCCCCGCGCCGATCTCGACGGCGTCTTCGGTCTCTTCGATTCGATTGAGCTCCGCCACCTTGCCGAGGTAGATCACCGTCTCGGGCCGGCGCATCTCCTTGGTGACCCAAAGACCGACATCGGTGGAGCCGGCGGTCAGGGTTGCCTCGGGATAGCGCTCATAGAGCTCGGCGAGGTCGTCGGCGTTCGACGGCGCGTAGAAGTGGCGCGCGCCCTGCGCGTCGTCGACGGCAACCGTCTCGCCGTCGTCGAGCGCGGCCAGCGACTGCAGGGTCGCCGCTTCGCCGCGGGCAAAGCCATCGTCGCGCGGACCCATCTCGTAGGTCTGCTTGGCGGCGCGCACGATGGGCGCGTAGCCCGTGCAGCGGCAGAGGTTGCCCGCCAGCACATCGTCGATGGTCGCCTCGTCGGGCGTCTCCTCGTGGTGGCGGGTCATGGCGAAAAGCGACATGACGAAGCCCGGCGTGCAGAAGCCGCACTGGGAGGCGTGGCAGTCCACCAGGGCCTGCTGCACCGGATGCAGGCTGCCGTTCTTGGCCAGATGTTCGACGGTCAACAACTGACAGCCGTCCAGGGTGCCGACGAACTGAATGCAGGCGTTGACGGCCTCGTAGCGCAGCGCGCCGTTCTGAGGACGGGCGACCACCACGGTGCAGGCGCCGCAGTCGCCCTCGTTGCAGCCCTCCTTGGTGCCCACCAGGCCCTCGACCTGGCGCAGGTAGTCCAGCACCGTCATGGTCGGATCGACCTGGGAGAGGTGGCGGGGCGCCCCGTCGAGCAGAAAGCGAATTTCGCCGCGCATGGTCTCAGCTTCCTCGGTAGGTGGAGTAGCCGTAGGGAGAGATCAGCAGCGGCACGTGATAGTGCTCGCCGGCGCGGGACACGCCGAAGCGGATCGGCACGACATTAAGAAAGGCCGGTTCCGGTTGCGCCGCGCCGTTGGCCTGAAAATAATCCGCCACGTGGAACAGCAGCTCGTAGGACCCGGCGGAAAAGTCTTCACCGCTCAGCAACGGCTGATCGCAGCGGCCGTCTTCATTGGTTTCGGTGGTGACCAGGGGCTCGCGCCGGCCGTCGGCCAGGCGAAAGAGCTCGATGCGGATGCCGGATGCCGGCCGTCCGTTCGCAGTGTCGAGCACATGGGTGGTCAGCCGTCCTGACCCGCTGGCCTCAGTGCCAGTCATCTCGATCCCCCTCCTGATCAGCCTCGCCTTTGTTCTGACCCCGGCGCGGCGCCTCTGCGCCCTCCGGAGCGGACCCACATCCTGCGTGGGTCCTTTCGTTCTCGCTGACCTGCTGAGTCAGCCCATTCTCCCCGGACACGACCGTAAACAGAAGACGCTTCCCCGCGAAAGCAGTTTCAAAAAAAACCAGTAAGTCATCATAGGATAATCTGCACTACTATGATGCGGGCGCTCGCGTGCGAACGACGTGCTCCAAGGACAGAAATCCGCCAAGGACAGGGGGAAGACGAACCGATGACCGACGACTATCCGCGCGATCTGATCGGCTATGGCGAAAGCCCGCCGGACCCGCAGTGGCCCGGGGATGCCAGGATCGCCGTGCAGTTCGTCATCAACTACGAAGAAGGCGGCGAGAACTGCGTCCTCCACGGCGATGCCGCCTCCGAGGCCTTCCTCTCGGAAATCGTCGGCGCCCAGGCCTGGCCCGGCCAGCGGCACCTGAACATGGAGTCCATCTACGAATACGGCAGCCGCGCCGGCTTCTGGCGGCTCTACCGCATGTTCCGGGAGACGGCGATACCGGTCACGGTCTATGGCGTGGCAACGGCCCTGGAGCGCAACCCCGCCGCGGTGGCCGCCATGCGGCGCGCGGACTGGGAGATCGCCTCCCACGGCCTGAAGTGGATCGAATACAAGGACTTCTCCAAAGACGACGAGAAGGCCCATCTCGACGAAGCCATACGCATTCATACCGAGGTTACCGGCGAACGCCCGCTGGGCTGGTACACCGGACGCTGCTCGGAAAACACCCTGGCCCTGGTGATGGAAGAAGGCGGCTTTCTTTATTCCTCGGACTCCTATGCCGACGACCTGCCCTATTGGGTCGACGGTCCCAAGGGCCCGCATCTCATCGTCCCCTACACCCTGGACAGCAACGACATGCGCTTCGCCACGCCCCAGGGCTTCAACGCCGGCGACCAGTTCTTCGCCTATCTCAAGGACTCCTTCGACGTCCTCTACACCGAGGGCGAGGCCGGCGCCCCCAAGATGCTGTCGGTGGGCCTGCATTGCCGGCTGGTGGGGCGCCCCGGGCGGGCGGCGGCCCTCAGGCGCTTCCTCGACTACGTGAAGTCCCACAAAGCGGTCTGGACGCCGCGGCGCATCGACATCGCCCGCCACTGGCACGAAAGGCACCGGCCATGAGCGATCTCAGCGCCCTGGACCGGCAGGCCTTCGTCGAACGCTTCGGCGGCGTCTTCGAGCATTCGCCCTGGGTGGCCGAGGCCGCCTACGACGCCGGCATCGCCGCCGGAACCGCGACCGCGGATGGGCTGCACGGGCAACTCGTCGCCGCCCTCAGGGCGGGAACCGAAGAGCGGCAGCGCGCCCTGATCAACGCCCACCCCGACCTGGCGGGCCGCCTCGCCCGGGCCGGACAGCTGACGGCGGACTCCACCAAGGAACAGGCCTCCGCCGGGCTAGACCAACTGACCGACGCGGAACGCAGCCTCTTCACCGAACTCAACGATGCCTACAAGGCGAAGTTCGCCATGCCGTTCATCATGGCCGTGAAGGGCCGCAGCAAGGACGAGATCCTGGCCGCCTTCCGCACGCGCCTGACCCACGACCCGGCGCAGGAGTTCGCCACCGCCCTCGCGGAGATCGAACGCATTGCGCTCCTGAGACTGAAGGACATGCTGCCATGACCCTGGCGACGAAAGCTGTGAACGCCAAGCCCCTGGCGGGCGCCGGCCCGGACATCAAGGGCATGGTCGACGACTGGGCTCGCTTCAGCGAGGACGAGGGCAAGCTGACCCGCGTCTTTCTGAGCCCGGAGCACAAGGCCTGCACCGAGTCGGTCGTCGCGGCCATGGAAGCGGCCGGCATGACGGCGCGCATCGATGCCGTCGGCAACGTGGTGGGCCGCTACGAGGGCGCGACGCCCGATGCGAAGACCCTGATCACCGGATCGCATATCGATACCGTGCGCGATGCCGGGGCCTATGACGGGAACCTGGGCGTCGCCCTGCCGATCGCCTGCATCGCCGATTTGAACGCTCGCGGCAAGCGCCTGCCCTTCGCCGTCGAAATCATCGCCTTCGGCGACGAAGAGGGCGTGCGCTTTCCCACCACGCTGTCGGGATCGCGCAGCATCGCCGGCAGCTTCGATCCGGCCGCCCTCGACGTCCAAGACGCGGAGGGCACCAGCCTGGCCGAGGCCCTGCGCCATTTCGGCTGCGACCCCGACGGCATTGCCGGTGAAGCGCGCAATTCCGACGAGGTGCTGGCTTTCGTCGAGGTCCATATCGAGCAGGGGCCGGTGCTGGAGGCCGAAGCCCTGCCGGTCGGCACGGTGACCGCCATCAATGGCGCCAGCCGCTTCGCCCTCACGCTGGAGGGCATGGCCGGTCATGCCGGCACGGTGCCCATGCGCCTGCGCAAGGACGCGCTGGCCGGTGCGGCGGAAATGATCCTGGCCATCGAGGAGCGCGGCCGCACCGACGAAGGCCTGGTGGCCACGGTGGGACGCATCGAGGCGGCCCCCGGCGCGGTGAACGTCATCCCAGGGCGTGTCGGCTTCACCCTGGACATCCGCGCACCACAGGACGGTCAGCGCGAAGCCGCCATCGCCGACCTGGACAAGCGCTGTGCGGAGATCGCCGAACGGCGGGGCCTCACACTTTCGATGGAACGGCTTTACGACGAAGGCGCGGTCGCCTGCGACGCGGCCCTGATGGACCAGCTCGACGCCGCCATCGCCCGCCAGGGCCTGCGGCCCCTGCGCCTGCCCAGCGGCGCCGGCCACGACGCCATGGCGCTCGGCGCCCTCTGCCCCATCGCCATGCTGTTCGTGCGCTGCGGCGGCGGCATCAGTCACAATCCGCTGGAAAGCATCACCGCCGAGGATGCGGAGGCCGCCGCCCAGGTGTTCCTCGACTTCCTCGAGCACCTCGATCCGGACAGCCTGGCGCGATGACCGAAGGGTCCGCCCTCTGGATCAGGAACCCCCTGGCCGTCTTCAGCGAAGCGGCGGCCGGCGGCGGGCTCGTCGTGCGCGGCGGCAGGATCGCCGAGCTGGTGCCCGTGGGCGCGCGTCCGCAGACGCTTGAGGTAGAGACTTTCGACGCCTCTGAACACGTGGTGCTGCCCGGGCTCATCAACACCCATCACCACTTCTACCAGACCCTGACCCGCGCCTGCCCGCCGGCCCTCGACAAGCCGCTGTTTCCCTGGCTGCAGGCGCTCTATCCCATCTGGGCGAAACTGACGCCGGAGGCGCACCGCCTGGCCACCCGCCTCGCGCTGGCGGAACTGGCGCTCTCCGGCGCCACCACCGTCGCCGACCACCACTACGTCTTTCCGCCGGGCCTGGAAGAGGCCATCGACATCCAGGTGGAGGAGGCCGAGGCGCTGGGCCTGCGCGCCGTTTTCACTCGCGGTTCCATGTCGCTCTCGGAGGACGACGGCGGCCTGCCGCCGCGCCAGGTGGTCCAGCGCGAGGACGCCATCATGGCGGACAGCGAGCGGCTGGTGGCCCGCTATCACCAGAGCGGCCCCGGCGCGCGCATCCAGATCGCGCTGGCGCCCTGCTCGCCTTTCTCAGTGACGCGGGAGGTGATGCGCGCCTCCGCCGATCTGGCCGCAAGGCACGATATCCTGCTGCACACCCACCTCGCCGAAACCCGCGACGAGGAGGACTGGTGTCGCGACCAATTCGGCTGCACCCCCGTGGACTACCTGGAAGACGTGGGCTGGCTCAACGACCGCGCCTGGCTGGCCCACGGCATCTGGTTTTCGGAGGCGGAGATCGCGCGCCTCGGCAAACACCGGGTCGGCGTCTGCCACTGCCCCTCCTCCAACATGATCCTCGCGTCGGGCACCTGCCGGGTGCCGGCGCTGGAGGCGGCCGGCCTCAAGGTCGGCCTCGGTGTCGACGGCTCGGCCAGTAACGACGGCTCCGACCTGCTGGGCGAGGTGCGCCAGGCCTTTCTGCTGCAGCGCCTCGCCCATGGCGCCGAACAGGTCTCCCACCGCGATGCCCTGCGCTGGGCGACGGCGGGCTCCGCCGCCTGCCTGGGACGCCGGGACATCGGCCGCATCGCAGTCGGCTGCGAAGCCGACCTCACCCTCTGCCGGCTGGACGAGTTGCGCTATTCCGGCGCCGGCGATCCCCTGGCCGCCCTGGTGCTCTGCGGCGGCGCCAAGGCCGACCGGGTGATGGTGCAGGGCTGCTGGATCGTCGAGGACGGCGCCCTGCCCGGCCTCGACCTCGACGCCTTGCGCCACCAGCATCAGGCCGCCGCCCGCGCTCTCCTCCACTGACATCCGCCTTTTTCTGCAAGAGACACCCAGCCATGAGCGACACCACCACAGACACCGTACAAACGCTGATCCACGGCCTTCTGGAGCGCGAGCGCGACGCACAGACCCGCTTCCTGGCGGAACTGGTGAAAGTGCCCTCCGACAACCCGCCGGGCGACTGCCGGGCCCATGCCGAACGCGCCGCCGTCTTGCTGGAAGAGCTTGGCTTCGAGGTGGAGCGCCACCCCGTGCCCGAGGCCACCGTGAAGGCCGCCGGCATGATCAGCGCCACCAACCTAGTGGTGCGGAAGACGTTCGGGGCCCAGGGAGATAGTGGCCCGGTGATCGCCCTCAACGCCCACGGCGACGTGGTGCCGCCGGGCGAGGGCTGGACCAAGGACCCCTACGGCGCCGAGGTCGACGAAGGCTGGATGTACGGCCGCGGCGTCGCGGTCTCCAAGTCCGACTTCGCCACCTACACCTATGCCCTGATCGCCCTTGAGAAGGCGGCGGAGGCCGGCGCGCGCCTGGGCGGCAGCGTCGAGCTGCACTTCACTTACGACGAGGAGGTGGGCGGCGAGATCGGCCCGCAGTGGCTGATCGCCGAGGGCATCTCCAAGCCCGATCTCTCCATCGGCGCCGGCTTTTCCTACAACGTGGTGACCGCCCACAATGGCTGCCTGCACCTGGAAGTGACTATCGACGGCAAGTCGGCCCATGCGGCCATGCCGTTCACCGGCCACGACGCCCTGGAGGCCGCCAACGCCGTCCTCACCGCGCTCTACGACTGGCGCAAGGGACTTTCCGCCAAGGTCTCGGAGATCGAGGGCATCGGCAGCCCGCAGTTGACCGTGGGTCTCATCGAGGGCGGCATCAACACCAATGTGGTGCCGGACCGCGTCACCTTCCGCCTCGACCGCCGCATGATCCCGGAGGAACAGCCGGAAGCCGTGGAGGCCGAATTGCGCGGCCTGATCGAAGGCGCCGCCAAGCCCTTCCCCGGCATCGGCGTCAGCATCCGCCGCGTCCTGCTGGCCGCGCCCCTGATGCCGCTTGCCGGCGGCGAGCGCCTGACCGAGCGGCTGGCGGCCCGCGCCTCTGAGATCATGGGCGAGCCGGTGGCCGCCAAGGGCGTGCCGCTCTACACCGACGCGCGCCACTACACGGCCGCCGGCATCCCCACCGTGCTCTTCGGCGCCGGCCCCCACTCCATCGAGGAGGCCAACGCCCACCGCGCCGACGAACGCCTGCCTCTCAGCGACCTCACCAAGGCCACCGAGGTGGTGGCGCTGACGCTCTATGACCTGCTCTCACAGCGGTGAAAGAGTTCGGGGTGGTGCGCTGACGGCCGGACCGCCCGACATCGAAGGGCTTGGAACCCATCCATAACATGCATATACTATGCTTGTTATGATCTGCCGCGGCCCGGAACTTTTTCCTGGCCCGGGGATCGGGGAGAGCCTGCATGCGTCTGACGGTCTATACCGACTATACCCTGCGGGTGCTGATGTACCTGGGCCTGAAGGGCGGCGAGCGCGCCACCATCAAGGAAATCTCGGACTGCTACGGCATTTCCCGAAACCATCTGATGAAAATCGTCCAGGACCTGGGCCGCGACGGGGTGATCGAAACCATCCGCGGCAAGAGCGGCGGCCTGCATCTGGCCAAGGCGCCGGAGGAGATCCGCATCGGCGACATCGTCCGGCGCGCCGAGCCGGACTTTCAGGTGGTCGAGTGCTTTGGCACGGCGCCCTCCGGCTGCCGGATCGCGGGAAGCTGTCTGCTTGCCGGCGCCCTCGACGAGGCCCTCACCGCCTTTCTGGAGGTGCTGGACGGCTACACCCTGGCCGACCTGATCAAACCCCAGCGCAATCTGCGTTCTCTGCTGGCCCTGGGCACGGCAGCTCGGTGAGCGGCGGCTGACGCCCCGCCACCTACTCCCGGAAGTGGCTGTCGGCGATCAGGCTCAGCATCTCGAACATCACCGCCATGGTGACCATGGCGGTGATCTTGTTGGGGCTGTCCTTGGTGGGCATCAGGCAGGCGACGTCGCCGCCGACGATGTTGAAGCCGCGCACCGCGCGCAGCAGAGCCATGGCCTCGTCGATCATGAAGCCGTTACAGCCGGCCTCGATGTTGGCGCAGCCCGGCGCCACCATGGGGTCGAGGCAGTCGAGGTCGAAGGTGATGTAGACCGGATGGTCGCCGATGCGCTGCTGGATGATCTCGATGGCGCGCTGCAGCCCGATCTCCTTGTAGCGGTCCATGGTGATGACCTCGTAACCCAGGTCGTAGCTGGGCTTCAGCCAGTCCAGGGTGCGCGCGTTGCCGCGGATGCCCACCTGAACGCTGCGTTCGGCATCGACATGGCCGTCCTGCACAAGGTAGGCCGCCCAGTGGGCCGCCGACTTCTCGGCACCCAGGAAGTGCTTCATGTTGGAAAAGGCATCGGTGTGGGCATCGAAGTGGAGCAGCGCCGCCTTCTTGCCGCCGGTCAGTTTCGATTGGGGACCGCCCAGGGCCTGCAGGATGCCGCCGGTGATCGAGTGATCGCCGCCGACGGAGACCGGCCGCGTGCCGGCGGCGTCGACCTTCTCGTAGAAGGCCGTGATGCGTTCGATACAGCGTTCGTTGTTGTTGGCCTCCGGAAGCGGCACGTCGCCCAGGTCGTGGATGCGGCAGGCATTCCAGGGGTCGAGTTCGAAGTGCATGTGGACCCGCCGGCCGTTGGCGGAGATGTCGCGCACCGCCCGCGGCCCCAGGTGCTGATCGCGCTCGGTGGTGCCGTTGCCGGTCGAGTGCGGCACCCCCACCAGGGCGATGTCGCAGGCCGTGGGATCGGGGTTGTGGGGTGCGCGAAACAAGGTGGGCACGCCCCACCAATAGAGCGCATCCATGAAAACCCTCTGGTCACGCTCGGCCTGCGGTGCGCTGTCGTCCGGTGCCATCTCTCCCCTCCTCTGCGGTTCATGCTGACCCAAGCGGCGCGCGGGCGCGGCCCCTCGCCGGGGAGAGACTATCGAACCAAAGCGCCCGCTCCGGCAAGTGTTCCCGGCGATCGGAAGACCGGGTTGCATTCGTTCGAGGCCCTACACCAGTCACTCAAGCTTTGTGGTGACTGCTGAAACGCGCAGAGGCGTCCGGCGGGCGGTGCGTGCGAGGCTTCACGTTCTGGCCGCCTCGAAGGCTTGCCAGGCTTTCTCGAAGGCTTCGAAGTCGAACCCCGGCCGCCCCGCCGGGTCCAACACCAACTTTTCCGATGCCATGAGGGTCTCAATGGCCGCCGGCAGGGCAGAAACAACATCGTCCGGTATGCAGACGGCGCCGTGGCGGTCGGCATGGATCAGCGCACCCGGGGCGACGTCCATCCCCAGAACCGAGACCGGCTGGTCGAAGTCCAGGACATGGACGAAACCGTGGGAGGGGCCGACCGAGCCGGCCAGGATCTGAAAGCCCGGCGCCAAGGCATCGAGGTCCCGCATCACGCCGTTGGTCACGGCGCCCGCGAGGCCGAAGCCCTTGTGGACCGCGGCATTGATCTCGCCCCAATAGGCGCCGACGCAATCCGGCTCGTCGACGTCTTCGATCACCACGACGGCGGGGCGCGGCGGCTCGGACATGTAGCGGTAGTAGGCCATGCGCCGGGCCTTGATGGTTTCGGGGGGCTCTGCCGCTGGGGCGCTCGCCTTGATCCTGGCGGTCTTGGCATAGCCGACAATCGGCTGCAGCGCCGGGTCGGCCACCTGCATCGTGCGCCTGGTGAAGGCATCGAAGCCGCGCCGGCCCTGTGCCACCTCGATGGCGTTGCAGACCGTCGGCGTGTCGACGCGGCGAAGGGTCTCGAAGAAGGCTTCGGTCAGGTCTGTCATGGTCGGTCCCGGGGTCGGAGTCAGTTCAGCCAGCGGCGCAGGGCGGCGGAGGTTTCCGCCGGGCGCTCCAAGGTCGGCAGGTGACCGGCCTCAGGGATAATCTCGAGACGGGCCCGCGGCAGTAGGGCAGCGATCTCCAGGTGCCGCTCGACCGGACAGAGATTGTCGCAGGCCCCGCAGAGCACCAGGGTCGGCACCTCGGCGGCACGCAGGGTCGCGCTCTGGTCCGGCCGGTCCCGCAGCGCCGTGGATTGGCGCACGAAGACCTCGGCGCCGAGATCGAGGGCCATGTCGAGCACGGTGTTGAGGATCGTCTCGTCGTCCCGGCTTTGCGGGGCGAGGTAGAGCGGCTTCATCTCCTCGATCAGGACACGCCGCAGGGCCCCGCCCACCGCCCGCTCGATCTGCGGCTGCCGCAGGGCCTGGCGGTCCGGCGCCTCGGCACGGTGGTTGGTGTCCAGGAGCGCGAGGCGCTCCACCCGCTCGGGTGCCTGGCGCATTACTTCCATGGCCACGATCCCGCCCATGGACAGGCCGGCGAGGGCAAAACGCGGCCAGGGCGCGGCCTCGAGCACCTGCCGGGCGATCTCCGATATCGTCTCGGCGCCGCCCAGGTCGCCCACCCGGATCTCCGCGATATCGTCGAGATCCGAGATCTGCGGGGCGAAGAGCCGCGCATCGCACATCATGCCCGGCAGCAGCAGGAGCGGCTGCCGACTCACGCCGCGCGGCCCCAGAGCCGGCCGGTGGCGATGGCCGCGCCCTCGGCCAGAGCCGCGAGCTTGGCCCAGGCGATCTCGCCGTCGACGGCGCCGAAGCCGGCGAAGGTGGCGAAGCCGCAGTCGGTGCCGGCGATCACCCGGTCGCGGCCGACGAGGCCGGCGAAACGCTCGATCCGCTGGGCCACCAGCTCCGGGTGCTCGACGAAGTTGGTGGTCGAGTCGATGACGCCGGGGATCAGCCGGTAGTCCTCCGGCAGCTTGGTATCCTCCCAAACGGTCCATTCGTGGGCATGGCGCGGGTTGGAGGACTCGAACAGCAGCGCCCGCGGTTTCGCTTTCAGGACCGTAGGCAGGACCTTGGCGAGGGCGATGTCGCAGTGGTGCGGGCCCTCGTAATTGCCCCAGCAGATGTGGATGCGCACCCGCTCGCCGGGAACGTTGCGCAGCGCGTGGTTCAGGATTTCGACGTGGCGCTCGGCGGTCTTGATGAAGTCCTCGTCCGAGAGATCGGGAAACATCATATGGCGCCCGAGGCCGAGGTCGGGGCTGTCGAGCTGCAGCAGCAGCCCCGACTCGACGATGGCCTCGTACTCCTGGCGCATGGCCTCGGCGACCTCTTCGAGGTAGGCCTCGTGGCTGGCGTGGTGTTCGGAGGGTTGGAACAACGCGATCACCCCAGGCGTCGCCGAGTTCATGAAGCCTTCCGCATAGCCGGTCTTCGCCATGGCCGCCTTCATGCGGGCAATGTCGTCGTGCAGGGGCTGAAGGTCCTTGACCGCGATGGGGCCGACGCATTTCGGGCGCTTGTAGCTGGGCGTGCCGCCGGCCTTGGCGAGCTTCTCCAGGAAGCTCGGATAGGCCTTCAGGTCGGCGGGCGGGCGCCGCGGGCTGTCGCCCTCGAAGCCGGTCAGCCGGTCCTTGATGTAGGTGGCATAGGAGATCTTCGACATCTCGCCGTCCGAGGGAAGATCGATGCCAGCCTCGCGCTGGCGGGTCATGACGCGCTCGACGCCGGCGCCAATGACCCCATCGAACCTGCTCTCTTCGACAGTCTCGCCGCGCTCGCGGGCAAAGACGACCTCGGTCACGTCCTCCGGCCGCGGCAGGGAGCCGACGTGGGTCGTCAGGATACGATCGCTCATCGATGCCACTCCTCCGTGGTTTACCCAGCACTCCGTAAGGCCGCGCCGGAGCTGACCGAAGAGGCTCCCGCCCCCGGCGCATCCGGTTCGACGAAGCGCGGTGCGCCCGGCGCGTCGCCGCCGCGCACGACGAAGGCAACGGTGTCGCCGGAGATGCCGGCCTGGAAGGCCCGCGCCAGGCCCTTCGGCACCGTCAGGGTGTCGCCGGCGCCGACGACGACCTCACTGCCGTCCCAGCCTACTGTGAGGGCGCCGCGGTGGACAAAGATGACCTCCTCTTCGTCGCGGATGTGACGGGGCACACGCGCGCCGCTGCGCATCTTCAGGCAGCGCAACGCAAAACCGTGGGGCCACCAGCCGACGATGGGTCCGGGCCGGAAGCCGTCGCCGGTCGGCGCCGTCGTGATCACCGGGCATTCCTCGACACCCTCGCGCGCCAGCGGCGAATTCGGCTCTCCACGCATCTGCGCTGACGTGAGGACACAGTCCGCAAGCTTCTCGGCGGGCGGTGTCGCGAGCGCCTTCAGCTCGGCCTCGGACGGCGGCTGTTCGAGTGCGGCGCCTTCCGGCAGGGTCTCGCCGGCGGCTGTGTCGATCAGCCGTCCGCCTTTGAGAAGCTTGAGGCCGTAGCTGGCAGCCATGTCGAAGACGTTGGGTGCCCAGGTCACTTTGCCGGGATCGTCGCCGCCCAGGACCACCCAGAGAAAGCCGACATCCTCGTCGAGCTTCTTGAAGCCGCGGAACATGTGGATCGGCACCGAGGCGACGTCCCCCGGGGCCACATCCAGGTGTCCGTCTTTGCCGTCCGGGCCGAAGATCAGGCGCCAGCGCCCGCTGTGCACGACGAAGACCTCCGCGGTGTCGTGGCTGTGCTGGGAGTTGACGCAGCCGCCCGGCTGGCGTGCGCCGCCGATGTTAAAGCCATGGGGCTCGGCGATGTGCACATGCTGGTCCGGGCTTTCCGAAACCCCCGGCCCGATGATGGTGAAGTTCTCCTTCTTGTCGGAGCCCGGCGTCCGGGTGTCGACGAAGGCAGTCGTACAGGGAACCAGCTCGGCATAGCGGACAAGCCGCCTCTGCATGTCTTCAACGATCAGGGTCATCCTCTGGCTCTCACCCCGTTTGCATCAGGATCTGTTTCCAGATCGCGGTTTCATCGAACAACACCCACTCGCGGCGCAGGCCCCAGGGTCCGAACTCGGCATGGCTGATGCCCATCACGTAAACCATGGCGCCGGTGGGCTCGCCGAAGGCCCCGAAACCGTCGTGCTTGCCATGCAGGCTCCAGCGCAGGGCGGCCCGCGGCGGCATCAAGGGATCCTCGCGGCCGATGGCGTGTTGAATTTCGAAGGCCGCCGAGGGAAAGGCCGAGCGCAGGCCCATCCAGAAGCGGTCTGCGGCGTCCCAGCCATGACCGGCGATGCCGCCGGGCATCTGAAGCTCGGCGGCGCGGTCGTAGACCTGCGGGATTGCCGCCATGTCGGCGGCCATGATCCGGGTCAGCAGATCGGCATAGCGCCGGCCGAAGTCGTTGCCGTTGCCGTTGCCCCGGTAGCGGCCTGCGACGTCGGTTTCGGGTGTCAGGGGGCGGGTGCAGTGATCCGGCCCACCTTCCTTGGTAATGCGGTCCGCCGCAAAGCGCTTGGGTTCGATGCCGAGCTGGCGCACAACGGCGCCCTGATCGCGAACCATCCATTCATCGTAGATCTGGCCATCTTTTGCCGCGCAATCGGCGAGGATGCGATAGCGCAGGGTCTTCCCAGTGGCCGCGCCATAGACCCCATTGCCGAGATGGGTGGCGGTGGACAGCAAGCGGTGGGACGAAAGATAGCCCTCCTCCTCGTCCCCGCTCCAGATCACGTCCTCGCCCAGCAGCGTACGGTCCGGGAACTCCGCCAAAGTCGCCATGGTCGCCGCGATGACGGCCTCGTTGCCGACCACAATGGAGGACGGGGTACGCACGGGAATCGTTTCGCTGTAGTGTTTGCGCAGCGTGGCGATACCACGGTCTTCCCAGATCTCCTTGGTCACCGCGATGATGTAATCCGGCAGATCCTGGTACTTCTGGTCGAACCCCCTCATGGCCAGACCTCGGCGTCCTCTTGGCCGTCCGGCCGTCGCGCGGAACCGCGGAGCATCAAGGGGCCTCCAATAGCGATGCGCTGAGGCATGACCTGACCTTCCTCGATTCGGTCCATGAGGATACGCACGGTGGCATCGACCATCCGGTTCGTGGGCTGGCGGACGGTGGTGAGATCGTAGCTGGACCAGGCCGCCTCGGGCACGTCGTCGTAGCCGACCACAGACACGTCCTCAGGCACCCGGATGCCCAGCACGTGCCGCAGCACGTCGAGCACGGCAATTGCCATGTGGTCGTTGGCCACGAAGACAGCGTCCGGGCGATCCCCTGCAGGACGGTCGAAGAGCTGGCGCGTGGCCTGCTTGGCGTGCTCGAAGTCGTAGTCGCCCACGGCCCGATCGAACAGGGGAATCCCCGCTTCTTCGAGCCCCTTGAGGAAGCCGGCCTCGCGGTCGCGGTTGGTCGACGCCCCCTCCCAGCCGGCGATATAGGCGATCCGCCGATGACCGCCGGCAACCAGAAAGCGGGCCACGTCGCGGCCACCTCTCAGGTTGTCGGAGGTCACCGCCGATAGCCGCTGGTCGTCCTGGGAGCGGTTGAACAGAACAACAGGAACCCCGGCGGCATCACACTGGGCGGCGAGGTCGGAGGACATGGCCACCGAGGCCATCACCAGGCCGTCGACCTGGTAGTCGAGGATCTCTTGCAGGACGTGGTCCAGGTTCCCGCGGGTCTGTGAGGCCATGAACACCAGGATGTGGTAGCCCTGGGCCTGCAGCGCATTGGACAGCTTCTCCAGGGCAACGGGATAGAACTGGTTGTCGAGGTAGGCCACGACCACGCCGATAATGCGCGAACGTCCGCTGATCAGCGAGCGGGCCAGCGCGTTGGGCCGGTAGCCCAGCGCTTCAGCCGATTTCATGACCCTTTCGCGCATGGTGGTGGAGACGCTGGCGCCGGGGGTGAAGACCCGGCTGACCGCCGACTGGGAGACGCCCGCGTGGCGCGCGACATCGGTGGAGGTAACGGTTTCCTTGACCATCTTTCCGCTCATGCCGCCGTCCAGCCGCCGTCGACCATCAGGGCAGAACCGGTCACCAGGGCCGAAGCATCCGAGGCCAGAAAGATCACGGCCCCCATGACGTCTTCGGTTCGTCCGATGCGTCCGAGCGCGATCTTGGAGTTCACCTCCGCCATGAAGTCCGGGTCATCGAGAGAGGGTCTGGTCAACGCCGTTTCGATGAAGGTCGGACAGATCGTATTGACGCGAATGTCATGCGGCCCGAGTTCCCAGGCCATGGACTTGGACATGCCCTCTATCGCGTGCTTGGTGGCACAGTAAACCGACCGCTTGGCGCCGCCGACGTGACCCATCTGGGAGCCGATGTGAATGATAGAACCGGGAAGCCCGGCCGCAATGAGATTCGTCGCCACGGCCTTGGCGACGAAGAGGGCGGCGCGGATGTTGACCCCCGCGACAGCGTCATAGTTTTCCTCCGTAACGTCGACCAGATGGGCCGGGCGGTTCATGCCGGCATTATTCACCAGAACCTGGAAAGGACCGTGCTCGCCGACCACCGCTTCGACGGCAGCCACATCGGTCACATCCAGGGCCACAGCCAAAGCCGATCCACCGCCAGCGCGGATCGCCTCGGCCGCCGCCTCGATCTCCGAGGCCGTGCGCGCCGTCAACAGCACCTCCGCACCGGCCTCCGCCAACGCGGCGGCCATGGCAAGGCCAAGGCCGCGCCCGGCTCCCGTCACCAGGGCCTTACGCCCGTCCAGTCTGAAGCTCGGCGTCTTGGGCAAATCCATCGCTTCGCTCATTCCTCCTGAATGATACCCGGCTCAATGATACCAGTGCCTTTGGATTCGGCTCAGGCCGCGTCTACAGCGCTGTAGGGTTTTACATTGCGCCGGCCGTAGCGGCGCACACGGATGTTCGCCTGCTCGCCGTGGCCGGCAAAGCCCTCCAGCGCGCAGAGCCGCGAGCAGTATTCGCCCACCAGCGTGCTGGCCTCGTCGGTCAGCACCTTCTGATAGGTGCAGGTCTTCAGGAACTTCCCGACCCAGAGACCGCCGGTATAGCGCGCCGCCTTCTTGGTCGGCAGGGTATGGTTGGTGCCGATGACCTTGTCACCGTAGCTGACGTTGGTCCGCGGCCCCAGGAACAGCGCGCCGTAGTTGGTCATCCGCTCGAGGAACCAGTCGTCGCGCTCGGTCATGACCTGGACATGCTCCGAGGCGATCTCGTCGGCCACCCGCAGCATTTCCTCATAGTCCTCGGCGACGATCACCTGGCCGTAGTCCTCCCAGGCCCGGGCGGCGACCTCTCCGGTGGGCATCTGCGGCAGCAGCCGTTCGACCTCGGCCATGGTATCCCGGGCCAGCTTCTCCGAGTTGGTGAGCAACACCGCCGGCGAATTCGGGCCGTGCTCGGCCTGGCCCAGCAGGTCGACGGCGCAGAGTTCGCCGTCGACGGTCTCGTCGGCGATCACCAGGGTTTCGGTGGGCCCGGCGAAGAGATCGATGCCGACCCGGCCATAGAGTTGCCGCTTGGCCTCGGCAACGAAGGCGTTGCCGGGCCCGACCAGCATATCGACCGACTCGATCGTCTCCGTCCCCAGGGCCATGGCGCCAATCGCTTGGATGCCGCCGAGCACGTAGATCTCGTCGGCACCGGCCATGTGCTGCGCGGCGACGATCGCCGGGGCCGGCTTGCCCTCGAAGGGCGGCGCGCAGGTGGCGATGCGTTTCACCCCGGCCACCTTGGCGGTGAGCACCGACATATGGGCCGAGGCCAGCAGCGGGTACTTGCCCCCGGGCACGTAGCAACCGACGGAATTCATCGGGATGTTCTTGTGCCCAAGTATGACCCCCGGCAGGGTTTCCCGCTCCACGTCCTGCAAGGCCGCCTTTTGGATCTCGGCGAAGTTGCGCACCTGAGTCTGTGCGAATTCGAGGTCGGCAAGCTGCTTTTCGGTGAGCTGGTCGAGGCAGGCCTGGACCTCCGCCTCAGAAAGCCGATAGCTCTCGCGATCCCAACCGTCGAACTTGATCGACATCTCGCGCACCGCCTGGTCGCCGCGTGCCGCAATGTCGGACAAGGCGGCCTCGACGATAGCCCGGACCTCGGCGTCGGCCGCCGCCACGGCCTCGGCATCGCGGCCCTGCTTCAGGTATGTCACCATGTCCCTGTTTCCTTGCTAACGCTCTCTGCCCCGTCCGGACGCGGCGGCGCCTTGCGGCCGCTGTCGTAGGCCTCCCAGCCATGGCCATCGAAGGGGTCCACCCCGAGCTGGCGCATGACGTGCGGGAAGTCGACCATCACCCAGTTGTCGACGATGCGGCCATCCTCGACCTTCCAGAAGTCCATGTAAGGGATTTCCACCCGCTTGCCGGTGGGCGGGATGCCCATGAACTCCCCGGAGTGGGTCGCCTCCTGCCGGCCGAAGCAGGCACCCCACTGGCCTTGAAAGATGCGGGCCTCGTCGGTGCAGATCTTGTCGGAGAAAGCCGCCTGGAAGGGCCGCTGCCAGTTGTCCTGGAACTCCTGCAGTCCCCGCTTGGTGCCGCAGCCGGCATTGCCCATCCAGGAAAAGCCCTCGGCGAAGAACTCGCCGATATCGTCGATGCGGTGGTCGTTGAGACCGTCGACCATGGCCTCGATGACGCGCTGTGTCTCCGCGGTCTTGGAGAGGTCGTTGTCCCGGGTCAAACGGGCCTGGTCCGGCCGCGCACCTTTCATCTCATCTCGTCCTTTCTCCCGTAAGTCCCGCTAGCCTTTGACCGCGCCCTGGGTCAGACCGGAAACAATCTGTCTCTGAAACACCATGACCAGCACGAACAGCGGTGCGGTGATGGAAACCGCCGCCGCCACCGCCTCGATCTGGTCCGTGGTCGTCGTCTCTCGATTGAAGTAGCTGGCGATGGCCGGGACCATGGTCTGGTTCTGCGCGTCCAGCAACAGGGAGGTCACCAGGTAGTCGTTGTAGGCCAGCAGGAAACTGAACAGCCCCGTGGTGATCACACCGGGCCACATCACCGGCATGATGACCCGGCGAAAAGCCTGGAAGTGCGAGCAGCCGTCGACCCGCGCCGCCTCGTCCAGCTCCCGCGGGATGTTCTGGAAGAAAGAGCGCAGCATCCAGATGGTGAAGGGCTGATTGATCGATACCAGCACGGCGATCACCGCCCAGGGCTGGCCGTAGAGTGTCGGCGCGGCCTCGCCGAAGACCGGCCGGAGGATCTCCGCGGAATTGATGAAAGGCGGCAGATAGCCGGTCACCAGCACCGAATGGGGCAGCGCGCGGAAGATCAGCGCCGCCACCAGAAGCCAAAAGGCGAGATTGCTGTCGGAGCGGGCCAGGCCGTAACCGGCCAAGGTGCCGACGGTCAGGGACACCACGACCACGCCGGTGGTGACGATCAGCGAATTGATGAAGTTGCGGTAGAACTCGTTCTCGAACCAGACCGCGCGATAGTGCTCGACAGTCGCCCCGATGATCGGGTCGCCCAGGAACCCGAGCAGAGGATCGAGTATGCCGGTGACCGCCGGATAGACGTAGACGAAGGCGAAGATCACGGCGCACCCGAACAGCGCGACCGCTGAGAGCCAGCCAAGCCAGATCTGCCTGTCGACGGTCAGCCGTTGGGCAAGCGGTGCCAGGTGGCGGGTCGCAAACACATAAACAAACACCAGGAGCGCAATCGCGAACAAGATGCCGAAGACCGAGAGGCCCTTGCCCTCCAGCCGCGTTGCCGGCCCGAAGATGACGTCCAGCGGATTGCTGGCGAAGGCGTCGACCGGCTTCTTGAAGCTCATCACCGCGATCCAGAACAGCGGCAGGGCGGCGATCAGGCACCAGAAGCAGAGGAATCCGGCGGAGGTGAGCCGCAGCGCCAGCGGCTGGCGCAGGGCGTTGGGCGTGCTCATGAGCTCCCCCTATGGTCGCGCCAGGTCCGCATCAGTAAGGGGATGAGCAGGATCACGATTCCGATCATGGTCAGCATCGAAGACGCCGAGGCTCGCGAGATCGATCGGTTGCCGCTGTCGTCGGGGGTGAGGAAGTCGTAGGTCAGCCACTGCAGCGAAATGACATGGGCCTCGCTGCGGAAGCCGATGACTTCCTCGAACACCCGGTAGGCATCCATCAGGTGGATGAGGGAGACGAAGATGATCAGCGGCATGAGATGGGGAACGATCACGTAGCGCAGCCGCTCGAAGCGGGAGGCGCCGTCGATGATGGCGCTTTCCATGGTGTCCATGTTCAGGGTCTGCAGCGCCGCGTAGAAGATCACGAAGGCAAAGGGCGCAACGTGCCAGACGCGGTAGAACAGCATCAGGATCTCGATGGTCCAGCCCTGGGCGAACATCGCAATGTCCTGCTGGAGCCACCATTCGAGGAAGGCCGTCATGATGCCGTCGCCGACGAAGAGCCAGCGGATGGACAGGGCGCCGATCACCGGGGTGATGATGAAGGGCAATAGGGAGACGAAGATCACCGGCCCGCGGATCGAGCGGACTGCGTTGTTCACCGCCAGAGCAAGGACGAGTCCGACGCCGAGGATCAGCGGCAGGGTGATCAGGGTGAAGGTCAGCGTGAACCGCAGGGCCTTCCAGAAATCGATGTTGAGCAGCTCGCCAATGTTGCCGTTCCGCAGGGCCGCCGCGGCACGCTCCGGCTCCAGCACATTGCGATAACTCTCAAGGCCGACAAAGCGGGTCTCGGTGAGCGGCAGGCCGCTTTCCATGAGAACGGGGCGCGAGCGGGTTTCGGTTACGCAGGTCTGCTCGGGGAAGCCCGGCGTGCAGGTCTCGACTTCGACCGTCTCGAAGACCTGCTGAGTGACCTCGAAGCTCTGCCAGAGGACGCTCACCAGAGGTGCTGCGATGAACAGCAGCATGAGGAAGAGCGACGGCCCGACAAAGGCGATGAAGGTGCGTCCTTTCATGCTGCTCCCCCTCCCCTGGTTCCTGTCATTCGATGCATGCCCTTGGCCACGGCCGGCGGGCCGGGTCGGCCGAGGGCAAAGGCCCCCGGCCGGAGAAGCGGCCTAGAAGAGGCCGGTTTCCTTGGCAGAGGTGGTGTACTCCGCCTCCACATCGGCGAGCGCCTGCTCGGCGGTCTTTGCACCGGTCAGGAAATCGGCGACGTTGTTGCCAAGGGCGGTATGCATCAGGCCCATGGCCGTCGAGGCGGGGAAGCTGGGCGCGCCGCCCTGAAGGGACTCGATGGCACCGACGGCGAGGCGGCCCGGCTGGTAGCCCTTGATGAGCCAAACGGCGATATCGCTGTTGGCTTGCACCATGTCGCTGTCCAGCCCCTCCATGGCGACGCGGAACGCCGCGTCCGCCTCTTCGTCGGAAATGTTCTTGGCGATGACGATTCCGTCCCACCAGATGGTGGTCGCCGGCTTGCCGCCCGGCACGGCGGCCGGGGCCGCGGCCATCTCGATCTTGCCCACCACCTGGCTCTCGGCCTCGTCATCCATGGCCCCGGCACGCGAAGCCCAGAGATTGGCCATGGCGATCTTGTTCTGCTGGAACTGCTGCTGCACATAGGTCGAGTCGGAGACCAGGAACTCCGGGTCCATGTATTCGGTCAGCGCCTTCATCATGTTGAGCGCCTTGATGCCGGTCTCGTTGTTCACGTTTGGCTGGACGCCGTCCGTGAAGAATTCGCCGCCCATGCCGAGGAACATGTTCACGAACTCCATGCCGACGTTCCAACCGGTCTTCATGGTCGCCCCGATGGGATAGTCGACCACCCCGGCCTGCTTGATCTTCTCGGCCGCCGCCAGCATCTCGTCATAGCTCTTCGGCGGCGCGATGCCGAGGTCGTCCAGGATGTCCTTGCGGTACATCAGGTGCTGCGCATTCACCATCATCGCGATCGACATCACCTGGCCGTCGACCTTGATGAGCTGGTTCGAGGTGAGGTTCTGTCCGTACTTGGCGACCAGGTCGTCCAGCGGACGGATCGTTCCCTCGTTGAGCAGCGGAACGATCGTCGAATTCGCGACCCCGCCGATCTGATAGAGCGAGGGCGTTGCCGCGAAGGCGGCGGGCTGCTTCTTGCGGAACTCCTGATCGAGCTCCGCTTCGAAGTTGCCGCATTCCGCCATGGCGGCCGTCACCGCTTTCCAGGCTTCGAAGCCGGCGCTGATCGATTTGACGGGGACCTCGTTGTCGAACTCACAGGCGGAGCTTGCGGCACTCGGGACAAACAGCAGAACCGCGGCGAGCACGGCTTTGGCAAGTGGTTTCATGGGTTCCTCCCTGGTGCGCCCCCGGACAGGGGCCGCGTTTTTCATTTCCTTACAGATAGATGCGGGCTTCGCTGTCGCCGTCGAACAGATAGAAACTCGAGGGCGCGGCGGTGAAGCCGACCATGGAGTTGATCTCGGCCCGAAGGTCCTTGGCGCCGCGGGCAGCCACCATGGTCCTGCCGGCCTTCATGGTGACCTGCGTGGCATCGCCCAGCAGCTCCATGGAAAAGACCGGCGCACTGAAAGGCGCGCCCTCGGCGTCGACGATCTGCAGGTCTTCGGCACGAACGCCGAGCACGACGTTGTCACGGGTCGCATTGCCGAAGCCACCGACCCTGACCCCGTCGGCGATGAAGGTGCCCTCCTCCAGCCAGCCGGGCACGAGGTTCATCGCCGGCGATCCGATGAAGCCGGCGACGAAGAGGTTGGCGGGCTCGTTGTAGACCTCCTCGGGCGTGCCGACCTGCTGGACGACGCCCTGGCGCATCACCACCACCCGGTCGGCCAGGGTCATCGCCTCGATCTGGTCGTGGGTGACATAGATCGTGGTGACCGCCAGCTCGTGCTGCAGGTGCTTCAGTTGCGCGCGCATGGAGACCCTGAGCTTCGCATCGAGGTTCGACAGCGGCTCGTCCATCAGAAAGACGGTGGGCTCGCGCACGATGGCGCGGGCCAGGGCCACGCGCTGGCGCTGGCCGCCGGAAAGCTCCTTCGGCTTGCGGTCCATGAAGTCGGTGAGTTCCACCATTTCCGCGGCCCGCCGCACGCGCGTATCGTGCTCGGAGGCCGCCACCTTGCGGACCTTCAGCGGGAAGCGGATGTTCTCGTAGACGTTCATGTTGGGATAGAGGCCATAGCTCTGAAAGACCATGGCGACGTCCCGGTCCTTGGGTTCGAGATCGTTCACGACGCGCTCGCCGATGCGGATCTGACCCGACGTCGGGTCCTCCAGGCCGGCAACCATGCGCATGGTCGTGGTCTTGCCGCAGCCCGAGGGACCGAGCAGCACCAGGAACTCGCGGTCCGCAATCTCGAGATCGAATTCGTGAACGCCCACGAAGGAGCCCCAGCGCTTCGTGACCTTCGCGAGGGAAACCTGGGCCATGCCGCATGCCCCCTTGTTTCTTGTGTTTTCTTGGGATGCCGGATGAAACCGGCGATCCTCCCAGTGCCAGAGCACTTGCGTCACGATAGGGTGTTTTGCATTCGTATGCAACGACATTTTGCATACGAATTCAATTTGCCGCGAGACCGCCTCTCTCTGCCGCTTTGAGGCGCGGAATCCGGCCCAAAAGATCGACCCCGCACTGCGCCCAGAAGTCGATGAGATCGATCAACACCCAGTTCTCATGCAGACGGGCGCCACGGCGGACGTAGAAGTCCATGAGATTCATGCCGATGGGTTTGCCGGTCGGCGCCAGCCCATGGAATGCCGCCCCCGTGAAACTGCCCTTGAGGCTCGGCCAGCCGGTGAAGGCCGCCGTAACCCCTTCGGCAATGCGCGCGCGGTGATGCCCGCCGGTGCGGTCCGGAAAGCTGGCAACGGAAGGGCCCTGGGCATAGTTCTGAAACTCCCGAAAGCCATAGCAGGAACCAATGCCCCAGGGCCCGTGCCAGACCATGTCCGGGTGCCAGAAGGCCTCCATGCCCATGCTGTCCAGGCCCCGCCGGTCGAGCCGGTTGCACCCGTCGATCATCGCCTCGACAAGATTGAGGGTCCGCCTTGTCTCGTCGGCGTCTTGCAGGTGGAGGCAGAGCCCGTTGCCGGCGCAAGGTCCTGGTGGCGTCACCGCTCCACCCTCGAAGGGCGGCAGCAAGGGATAGCCGGCCTGCGCGGCCAGGCCGAGGATGTCGAAGAGGCAGCGGATCTCGACGATGCGGCCCTCCGCCACGCGGTAGAACTCGCCGAAGCGCAGCCGCACCGGCCTCTGCGGTGCCGGCAGGCCAAGCCAGTCCGTCACCATCACTCCCGCCAAATCGCCTGAGGTCGCCACCCAGTCCTCGCCCTCGAAGCGCCCGCCGAGGAAGAGATAGGGCTGTCGCTGGGCAAAGGGAAAGCTCCGGGCCAGCGGCAGGTAGACTCGCTCGAAAAGCGCATCGCGTCCGACGAGCCTGCCGATGGGCAACGGTCCGTGAAAGGTGACGTGCTCATCGAAGGCGGCCTCGCGCGGCGGCACGAAGGGTTGCGGGCGCCCCTCGAGACTTTGCCACAAGCGCCAAACCAGCTCCTTTGCGTCTTGGAAGCCCATAGCCGCTCCGTGCGCTAGCGGAAGGGATCGCGATAAGCGGGCGTGCGCTCGGTCATGCGCTGGAAAACGTTGACGCCAAGCTGGTGATAGACGTGGAGCAGGTCGACCAGCACCCAGTTTTCGCGGATCAGGCCCGCTTCGCAGCGCCAGAAGTCCAGGCTGCGCATGGTGATCTCCTGTCCGGCGGGGGCGATGCCCAGCCAGCCGTCACCGCTCAGCGTCATTGCCAGGCCGGGCCAGGCCGTGAAACCGACATAGTCACCGTCGCCGAAGAGATGAGAGGGCACATCGACGGCGCGACGGCGGTCGGGCATGGCGTTCAAAAAAGGGATCTGATGGGCCCTGCGAAAGCCGACGATCTGGCGGCTGGTGCCGATGCCCGCGGGACCGTACCAGTTCATCTTCGGGTGCCAGTAGCGGTCCAGTTCCATGGCCGCCACGCCGCCGCTGGCGTGGCGCTTCAGCGCCGCCAGCATGTCCTCGACAAGCTTGGCGCTGGCGTTACTCTTTGCCTCGTCGCGGGGGCCGCCAAGGATGCCGTCCTGGGTCGCCGGACCCGGGACATGCCATTCCAGCCCCAGACTGGGCGACATCGGCCAGACGCCGGCCTGCATCATCACCTCGGGGATGTCCCAGAGGGCCTGCACCTCGGCCACGCGGCCGTCGCGCATCCGGAAGAACTCGTGGAAACGCAGGCTCACCTGCTGGCAAGTCGGCGGAATGCCCAGCCAGGGCGCGGCGAAGATGCCGGTGTAGTAGCCGCCACAACCCACCCAATCGTGCACCCCGTCGGAGCCGGCGATGACCATGGTGTCGCGGCGCTCGAGATCGGGGATGGCCTCGGCCAGGGGCCCATAGACCGCCGCAAGCAGCCCCTCCGGTCCCGCCACCTCCTCGAAGGGAAAAGACATGCGGATCCGGCAGTGGGGGGCGAAGAGCTCGGTCACAACAGCCTTCAGGCCTGCCGGGTCGTAGTCGTAGAGGGCCCGGCGGAACGGCGTCACGGCCGCCTTGTTGCGGCTGTGGCGGTCGCTCGTCATGGCATCTCGCCGGCACGGGCGATGAGGTCGACGCCCATCTGGTCGAAGAGATCGAGGTAGTCGAGCAGGACCCAGTTCTCCATGATCTTGCCGCCGGCGCAGCGGTAGAAGTCCATGACACGGAGCGTGAGCGCCTTGTTGGTCGCCGGCACCCCCAGATAGTCGCCTCTGTGGGTCATGGTCATGGAGGGCCAGCCGCTCACCGCCGCATAGTCGCCGTCGCCGATGTGGCAGAAGTGGTTACCGCCCTTGCGGTCCGGAAAGGCCTTCAGGAAAGCCAGGCGATGATCTTTCGCGAAGCCGGCCCAGGTATAGTTGGCACCGATCCCGCCGGGCCCGTACCACAGCATGTCGTCGTGCCAATACCCCTCGGCACCGGTCTGGTCCTTCGACTGGAAGGTTTCGGGGTCGTAGTGATGCAGGTCGCCCAGCATGGCCTCCACCAGATCGAGGGAGGCCGCGCCCTGAGGCCGGTTGGCCGGCAACACGCCGTCGTGGCTGGCCGGGCCGGGAAACAGCATCTCGGTGCCCAGCATGCGCGGCAGCGGAAAGCGGCCGGCTTGGCGCATCAGATCCGGGAAGTCGAGAATCAGCTTCGCTTCCGCGATCCGCCCCTCCTCCAGGCGATAGAATTCGCCGGAGCGCAGGAAGGCTAGGCGGTCGCTGGGCGCAATCCCCAGCAAGGGCTCCCGGAAATTCCCGACGTAATGAGTCACCGCGGCGACCCAGCTGCCGGGCTGGCAGCGGTTCTCCCCGCCGATGAAAATCTCGTCGCGCCGCCTTGCCCCCGCAAGCGCGTTGCGCAGCGGCAGCAGGAAGCCTTCCAACACAGCCTCGCGGCCCGCCAGCCGGTTGATGGGAAAGGCGAGGTCCCAAACGCTATCGGCTGTGAGGTGGGCCTCGGCAAGGCCGCTCAAAGCCGACTCCGGCGCCGCGATCATGCGGTTCAGAAAGCCATAGGCCATACTGCGAGGGTCACTCATCGTCGCTACCGGATGCATCAATTGGAGAGCTGGGACTGCCGAGGGGCTGCCCGGCGTCAGGAACTGCGCGCAATACGCTCCTCGGTCGCCGAATCGAAGAGATGGGCATGGCTGAAGTCGGCGTGGATGCCGACCAGTTCGCCGATATCCTTGCGCATGTGCCGCGGTCCGCGGGCACAGACGTGCTGGCTGCCGACCACCACCGTCACCAGAATGGCTTCCCCGGTGAGCTCGGTGGCATAGACCGGCGCATCGAAATGCCCGCTGCCGGCCTCCACCACCGTCAGGTCCTCCGGACGGATGCCGAGCACGACCCCCTTCCGGGACCCGCCGCCGACCTCCGGCAGCTCGATGTCCGCGGCCAGGAAGGAGCCGTTGTTGGTCTCGCCTGCGATGAGGTTCATGGAGGGCGATCCGATGAAGCCGGCGACGAAGAGGTTGGCCGGATTGTCGTAGATCTCTTCCGGTGTCGCCAACTGCTGGATGATGCCGTCACTCATCACCGCCACCCGGTCCGCCAGGGTCATCGCCTCGATCTGGTCGTGGGTCACGTAGATCGTGGTGGTGGCCAGTTCGTGCTGGAGGTGCTTCAGCTCGGCCCGGGTCGAGACCCGCAGCTTGGCATCGAGGTTGGAGAGCGGCTCGTCCATCAGGAAGACCTTGGGCTCGCGCACGGTGGCCCGGGCGAAGGCGACGCGCTGACGCTGACCGCCGGAGAGCTCCCGCGGCTTGCGCTCGAGGAGATCGCCGAGCTGAACGCGGGCGGCGGCGCGGTCGATGCGCTCCTCCCACTCGCTCTTCGGCACCCTGCGCACCTTCAGCGGATAGGCGATGTTCTCGCGCACCGTCATGTGCGGGTAGAGGCCGTAGTTTTGGAACACCATGGCCACGTCACGGTCCTTCGGCAGGTCGTCGTTGACCATGCGGTCGCCGATCCAGATCTCGCCTTCACTGGGCTCCTCCAGACCGGCGATCATCCGCATCGTGGTCGTCTTGCCGCAGCCCGAGGGGCCCAGCAGCACCAGGAACTCACGGTCACGAACTTCCAGCGATTGATTGTGGACACCGATCACCGCGCCCCAGCGCTTGGTGACGTCCTTCAGCCTCACCCCAGCCATCAGCGCACCGCCCCCATGGTCATACCCTGCACGAAGTGTTTCTGAATGAGCAGCGCCAGAACGAACATCGGCACCATGATGATGATGCCCGCCGCCGCCAGAAGGTTCCAGAGGTCGCCCTCCTCCGCCTTGAAGAGCGCCAGGCCCACCGGCAGGGTCACCGCCTTGTTGGTGGTCAGGATCAGCGCAAAGAGGAAGTCGTTCCAGGCGATGATGAAACAGAAAATGGCCGCGGTGACGATTCCGGGCGCCGCCATGGGCAGCACGATGTTGCGGATCACCTGAAACCGCGTGGAGCCGTCGACGAGCGCCGATTCCTCGGTGTCGATGGGAATGCCGTCGATGAAGCCTTTGATCATCCAGACCGCGAAGGGCATCACAATGGAGAGGTTCACGATGATGAGGCCGATGCGCGTGTCGAGGATGCCGAGCTGGCGGAACATGATGAAGAACGGCAGCACGATCACCACCGCCGGCACGAACTGGGTGGCGAGGATCATCACGAACATGATGCGCTCCCCGAACAGACGGAAGCGCGAGAAGCTGTAGGCCGCCATGGTCGCCAGCGGAATGGCGATCAGGACGGTGACGAAGGCCACGATCGTGCTGTTGAAGAGTTTGTGGTGCAGGTCGTAGGGCGACTGGAACACCGTCTCGAAGTTTTCCAGGGTCGGCGTGAAGACCACCTTCAACTGATAAACATCGACGTGAGTCTTGAAGGCCGCCATGGAGATCCAGAGGATCGGCACCATCATCACCGCCGCGGTGATGAGGATCAGCGCCACGTGCAAGGCGCCATAGAGGCGCTTTCTCTGCTTGTTGGTGAGCGCCATTCCTCAGCCCCTGCGGAAGACGTAGCGGGTGTAGAAGTAGGTCAGCACGATCATCGGGAGGACCATGATCCAGGCGACCGAGGCGGCGAAGCCCATGTCGTAGTACTTGAAGCCGTTGAAGTAGGCGTAGTGGGCCAGGGTCTGGGTCGCGGTGCCCGGGCCGCCGTTGGTCAGCATGTAGATCTGGTCGAAGGTCTTGATGGAGAAGATCGACTTCAGAATGATGACGATCGCCAGCACCGGAGCAAGCTGCGGCAGCATGACGTCGCGGAAGGCTTCGAAGCCGGAAGCCCCGTCGACATAGGCGGCCTCCACCGTCTCTTTGGGCAGGGCCGCGATGCCGCCGATGAGCACCAGGGTGATGAAGGGGATCCAGCCCCAGATGTCCGCCATCACGCAGACCGCAAAGGCAAGGGTCGGATCGGCGAGCCAGGAGACCTCCGCCAGCGGCGGGATCAGTAGGCCGAAGAAGGCATCGAAGAGCCCGAACTCCGGATTGAACATGAAGCGGAAGGACACGCCTACGAGGGCCGGGCTCATGGCGAAGGGCAGGATCAAGAGCGTACGCACCGTGAGCCGCAGCCGGCCGCCCGGTGCCAGCAGCAATGCGATGCCGAGGGCAATCAGGGTGGTGCAGCCCACGGTCAGCACCGTGTAGACAGTGGTCACCACCGTTGCGTTCCAGAAATCCGGCTCCTCCAGCAGCGCCCAGCTATAGTTCTCCCAACCGATAAAGGGCCCGGGCACGTGAGATTTGGAGAGTTTCCAGGTCCGGAAGCTCAGGATCAGGGACTGGATCAGCGGCCAGATCGCCGTCGCAAAGACCACGACAACGGCCGGCAGGACCAGCAGGTATTTGAGGTGGCGGTCGCGCACGAAATCCCGTCCCTCGCCTGCGGCCCGCTCCCAGGAGCGGGCCCGGCAGCTCAAGTTTCGAAAAGCGGTCCCCGGCGGGTCGCTGCGGTCAGTAGTAGCCGGCGCGCTTCAGGATCTTCTCCGTCCGCTCGGCGGCACCCGTCATCAACTCCCTGACGTCACCCCCGGCCGCGGCCTTGGCGATGGCGGCCGACAGCAGGTCGCCGATCTCCGGCCACTCCGGGATCTGCGGCATGATGTCGGACTCCTTCAGCGACTCCCAGGCCGCCTTCTGGATGTTGTCGTTGGCCGCGTTGACCTCGGGGTCCTGCAGGTTGGCGATATGGGTGACCACGTTGTTGATGATGGTCTTGCCGCCGACTTCGCGCACCGTCGCGTTGGCCTTGTCCATCTCCGGGTTGGACAGCCACTTCAGGAACTCCCAGGCGGCTTCCTGGTTCTTCGAATACTTGGAGATCGAAAACGGCATGGAGATGGCATAGCTGACCGAACGGCCCTGGTAGCTGGGCAGCCCGGTGAAGGCGACCTGTTCCTTGCCGAGCACCGAGGACTTGGGATTGATCATCGACGAATAGGCCCACCACCAGACCGGGATCATCGCCGACTTGCCCTGCATGAAGGACTGGCGGGCATCCTGCTCCACGAAGGAGAGGGAGGCCGGGTTGGTCACATTCCGCTTGGTGTGCAGAGCGATGTAGTCTTCGGTCGCCTTGATGCCGGCGTCGCTGGCCCAGGCCGGCTTCATGTTCTCGTCGAAGACGGTGGCGCCGGCCGACCAGAGGAAGTTCAGCCAGATGAAGAGATTCTGGCGGTTGCCGTCGTTGTGGTAGTACAGCGCCAGCGGCTCGATATCCTTGCCCGAGGCGCGGATCTTCTCGCCCGCGGCGATCACATCGTCCCAGCTTTGCGGCGCCGCCAGCCCGAGGTCGTCGAAGACGTCCTTGCGGTAGAACACCAGCATGGCATGGGCGCGCAGCGGAAAGCCCAGCACCTTGCCGTCGAAGGAGGCCGACTTGGCGAAGGCGGCGGGGTAGCGCTCCATGGAGATCCCGTCGCGCTGCAGCCAGTCGTCGATGGGCTGCAGCCAGTGGGCGTTGGGCGGCCCCCAGGAATCGAGATAGTTCACCACGTCGAAGCTGCCGTCCGCGGCGACACCGACGGAAGCAACCTTCTCCTGTAGCGCGGTGAAGGGAATGAAGGTCCAGTTGGTCTCGATGCCGGTGAGTTCGGTGAACTCCTGGTCGCGGAGCATCAGCCCGTCGAACTGCGGCGTGACCACCGAAAGGATGTTGATCTCAGTACCGGCGTAGGGCTTTCCGGCCTTGAGATTGTAGGGCAGTTCCTCCGCCACTGCGGCGCCGGCCAGGCAGCCCGCAAGGGCCGCCCCGGCAACCGCTGCGACGAGATCTCGTCTAGACAGTGTCATGGTTTCCTCCCCGTGCATCGCCGCGAAAGGCCGTTTCAACGATCACCATCGCCGGTCAATGCCTCTTTTTGCATACGTATGCAGAAAATGGATACCACGATTTGCGTTCGAACTCAAGAACCTCAGCCAAACGCGCGCAAAGCACTGACATTGATGCGCTTCTCAGACAGCGCTCGCTCAAGGCGCCGCGGGCTACCGACGTCTGATCGCGTGATTGCCAAGAGAAAGCATCGATAGGACGAAGGTCACACGGCTGCTGCGTTCGGCTGTCCGATCGCGCCGGCTCGTGCAAGAGATCCGCAGTGGTGGGCAGCCGGCCTGCGTTACAGAAGAAGCGCTCACCCGCCGGAATGAGTTGCCGCTCTTGTGGCAAGAGCAGATAGCCTTCGCCGCCGACGTTTCGGGAAATCGTGGTCGGAGTGGTGGGCCCGGCAGGATTCGAACCTGCGACAACACCGTTATGAGCGGTGGGTTCTAACCGCTGAACTACGGGCCCGGCGCCATTGTGCCGCCGCGCGCCGACAGATCAAGCGAATTGCCGGGCGCCGCCGGGGCGCACGCCGGCCCCCGGAGTTCCGGCAGGTAGTCACGCGGAAACGGCCGGGCGGCCTCAGTTGGCGGCCTGCAGCAGGTCCACCTCGTCGGGACTCTTCGGGTAGATGAAGCCGTAGATCGGATAGCGGCCGCTGCCGTAGCGCCGGCCCGGGGTGTACCAGACCTGGACCACGGACCAGTCGTTGTTCTTGGAGATATCGCGCACCGGGGTATAGCGGTGGATGCGCCCGCGGTTCAGCCAGTTGGCCTGATGCACCAGGACTTCCCGCTCGTTCAGAACGTCCACCACATAGGCCAGATGGCCGTAGCGCAGGCGCCGGGTCTTGCTCAGCACCATCACCGCGCCGGCCTGGGGCGTCTGGCCGCGCTCATAGCGCCCCGTCGCCTTGGCCCACCAGGTCCAGGCGTCGCCGCGGATGGAAAACCCGGAGAGGCGGCGGGTGTAGGGCACGCATTCCAGATGCCGGCCGGCGGAGAGGATCGCCGGGCGCGGACGGCTCGGCAGCGGCAGTCGTGGCAGGCTGGCGAGGCTGGCCGGTTCGGCTTCGAGCAGCGGGCCGAGGGCACCGGGACCGCCCGCTGCGTCCCGCATGGCAAGCCCGCGCTCCCAACTGCGCTCGACCGGGTCGACGGTTCCTCTGACGGCGTTCACCGTCTGGTTCAGACCCGGCTGGCTCACAGACGAGCCCTTGGGCGTTGCCGGGTCGACGGCAGATTGCGGCGCGCTACAGGCCGCCAGCGCGGCCAGCAGGCAAAGCAGAAGGCAACGGACAAGCATCGCGCGGGCCGCTCAGCGGCCGGGGCGCTGCCACAAGCGGCAGCACAGCAGGCAGGAGACCTCGGCGGGGGGGCGCACGGACACTTCCTCCTTCATTGCCTGAGCCGCCAATACGGCTCTTATTGTTTTTTGCTCAAGCCCTTCCGACAGGAATTCCGGTGGAAGCGAACGCTTGCGGCGCCCGCGAGAGTGAAAACCCGAGACGCCGGGCAGTTCTCCGTGCGGACGACGAATTTTACGCAAAGCGGGATTACGCTGTCCCCCAAAAGGGTTCTAAGGGCACAGAATTGACATAGCAAGGCTCGGATTCGGACCCCTATATGCCCTCCACGGGGCTCACTACAGCGACATCACGGGGCACTCTGAGATTGCTGATTGAGGAGAGTTAGATGATTCGTTTATCAGTTGTCATGCTTGCGACTAGCCTTGCCCTGTCAGCCTGTGGATCCTCCACCGGCGACCGCGGTCTGAGCGGTGCCGGCATCGGCGCCGGCGCCGGTGCCGTGGTCGGCGCAGTGACCGGCCTCACCGTCGTCGAAGGGGCGCTGATCGGCGCGGCCGCCGGCGGCCTGACCGGCGTGCTGACCGACGAAGACGACATCGATCTCGGCAAGCCGCTCTGGGACTAGCGGCCCGACGCCGCCCCGCTCACCCTTTGGATCTGACGACTGACCTGCGGCGCCCGGCGGCGTGAACGCGTGGCAATCGACGACCGGCCGGCTCTGCCGGGGCCTCGCCCTCGGGCTGTGCCTTCTGGCGCTCGGGTATGCCGCCGGCTGCAGCGGCCCGACGGTCCATGCGTCCCTGCCGGCGCCGGGTGCCGCACTACCCTCGGGCCAAGTGGTGCGCAGCTTCACCGGCATCGCCTCCTGGTACGGCAGGCCCTTTCACGGCCGCCTGACCGCCAGCGGCGTGCGTTACGACATGACGGCGCTGACCGCCGCCCACCGCAGCCTGCCCTTCGGCACCCGCTTGCGGGTCACCAACCTGACCAACCGGCGCTCCATCGTGGTGACCGTCAACGACCGGGGGCCTTTCATCGAGGGACGGGTGCTCGATCTTTCCCGGGCCGCGGCCCAGGAACTGATGTTCATCGACGCCGGTCTCGCTCGCGTGCGCATCGACGTGCTCGCCGCGGTGGGATCTTAAAGCGTCTTCGACTGACGTCGAATCGGTTCCAGCCGTCAAAACACCAAACACTCTAGGGGCTCGGCTCGAAGACCGTCTGCGGTTCGGCCACCCCGCGGAGTTCGTGTTCGCCGCGGTCGTGGAAGGCATGACCGGGCAGCAGCTTGGCGAAGTCGGCCGAGACTAGGATGCGGGGACCCAGGTTGCCGGCCAGATCGGCGAGACGGCTGGCCAGGTTCACGCCGCTGCCCACCACGGTGTAGTCGAGGCGCGCACCGGAGCCGATGTTGCCGTAGGCCACTTCGCCGAAATGCAGCGCGATCTTGATGTCGAAGCGCTGTTCTGCCGGCGCTTCGGCGCGATGCGCCGCGACCCGCTCGACGATGGCCTGCGCCGCGCCGAGGGCTTTGGCGCAAGCCGCCGTTTCGTCGTCGCCGGCGCCAAAAATCGCCAGCACGCCGTCGCCGATGTACTTCAGGACCTCGCCGCCGGCCTCCTCGACGGGCGGCACGACGCAGTCGAAGTAGCGGTTCAGCAACTCCACGGTCTGCGCGGCAGTCATGGCCGCGGAGAGCCCGGTGAAGCCCCGCATGTCGGCGAAGACGATGGCCGCGCGCATGGGCACCACGTCGCCGCGGCGCACCTGCCCGGAGAGAACCCGGTTCTTCGGCTCCTCGCCGATGTACATGCGCAGGGTCTCGTTGAGCAGGATCCACACGCGGTTGACATCGAGCGTAGCGGCGGTCGCGGCCTCAACAGCCCGCAGCAGCGCGAGGTCCGAAGGGCTGAAACCCTCGGGGCGGCGCGTCGCGAAAGTAAGGCCGCCTTCGCCGCCGTCGCGAAAGAACACCGGCGCACAGATGTAATGGCTGTATCCGCCGGCGCGCAGTTCCTCGACGATGCCGAAAGCCTCGTCATCGACCTCGTCGAGGCGAAAGGTCACCCAGTCGCGGGTGCGGTGTGCCACGGCAAAGGGACTTGACTGGTAGACCGCTTCGTTGCCCCAGCCGAATTCCAGCAGCTTGATCCCCTCGCCGCGGATCCAGTGACGGCCGAGGCCGCGGCGCGCGGCATAGAGAGTGGGGATGACGCTGGTGAAGCGGTCCAAGGGCACGCCCGCGTCGGTCACGCGCTGGACGAAGCCCTCGACGACATCGTCGGGATCGGTGAGGAAGCGGGCCTCGCCGATCAGCCAGGTCTGGATGGCCAACGCCTTCGCCAGCAGGTCGCGGTCCAATTGATCCAGCGATGGCACCCGGATGCTCATGGGAGGTCGCCCCGTTTCGTAAGCTTGACCTTAAACTTGGCGAGACAGCGGGACAAATCAACGGATTCGGCGGACGAGCGCGCTCAGGCCGAGATGCGCGTCACCATGGGCGAGGCCGCCGCGCGCAACGAAAAAGAGTCTCTTCGCACGACGAGCGAGACCCTCTACCCGTCATCCCGGACAAGCGAGCGCAAGCGACCGCGATCCGGGATCCATGGCCGGGACGGAGCCCGGTGGCACCATGGACCCCGGCCTTCGCCGGGGTGACAGCTTGGGTATGGCCCGGATACAGACGCTATCGATCAATGACAAAGGGCCGCCCGGATGAGCGGCCCTTCCCGTGAACGGATAAATGTCGCCTCAGGTATCCAGGAACGAGCGCAGTTTGCGCGAGCGGCTGGGGTGCTTCAGCTTGCGCAGGGCCTTGGCTTCGATCTGGCGGATGCGCTCGCGGGTGACGGAGAACTGCTGGCCGACCTCTTCCAGGGTGTGGTCGGTGTTCATGCCGATGCCAAAGCGCATGCGCAAGACGCGCTCCTCGCGCGGGGTCAGGCTGGCCAGCACCCGGGTGGTGGTCTCGCGCAGGTTGGCCTGGATCGCCGCGTCGAGAGGGATCACTGCGTTCTTGTCCTCGATGAAGTCGCCGAGGTGGCTGTCCTCCTCGTCGCCGATGGGGGTCTCCAGGGAGATCGGCTCCTTGGCGATCTTGAGGACCTTGCGCACCTTCTCCAGCGGCATCACCAGACGCTCGGCCAGTTCCTCCGGCGTCGGCTCGCGGCCGATCTCGTGGAGCATCTGGCGGCTGGTGCGCACCAGCTTGTTGATGGTCTCGATCATGTGCACCGGGATGCGGATGGTGCGGGCCTGATCGGCGATGGAGCGGGTGATCGCCTGGCGGATCCACCAGGTGGCGTAGGTCGAGAACTTGTAGCCGCGGCGGTACTCGAACTTGTCGACCGCCTTCATCAGGCCGATGTTGCCTTCCTGGATCAGGTCGAGGAACTGC